>USMC01000001.1 GCA_900555715.1 uncultured Porphyromonadaceae bacterium
AACTCTCTTTATTTGATGATTTCTAAACTAACGCGATTTTATCGCACCAGTAGTACTCAAGAAAGTAGAATTGCTCATGGCGCCGGGAGCTGCTTACGAAAGTACAACAGGTGCAGTGCTTAAAATAACGACACGCCGGAATTTCGTACAGGGGCTCTCGCTTACCGATCAATTTCAACTTCAATGCCGACGCAAATGGTCGGTTATGGATTACCTTTCCTTAAGTTATAGAGACGGAAATTGGGAGTTCTTTGCCAATGGTACTATAAATCGCAATAACTCTCTTGCAAAAGGAGTAACTACCAATACTCTCGTTTACGATGGTGTGAAAACGACAGTTGGCAGTTCTCAGCACAATTCATACCCTACTACAACAGGCGTTGTCAAGGCAGGATTTAACTATGCCAATGGTCCACAATCGTTTGGCGCTTATTACCGTTACAATCCCGAACGCGGCGATTTCAATAACACAGGCAGCGAATGGCTCAACGATAATCCGTCCATCAGCCGCGATATTGCAAAAAGTATACGAGCACACAGCCACCTCACATCTCTATACTATGAAAATACTTTTGCCGAAAAATATCTTCTTCATTTTGACGGCGATTTTCGCCGGTCAAATGAGAGCAATTTCGTAGCAACTACCTATCATGCATCGTCTTATCCGACCGTAAACTCTACTGACGAACGGACATCAACCCTTTGGGCAGGGAAATTGTATCTTAATTTTCCTCTTTGGAATGGTGATTTCACAGTCGGAACACAGGACAGCCATACCCACACTTCGCTTGATTACCGTATGCTGAATACCTCAGTCAGCGAATATATTCCGTCCTCACTGACGGATGCACGGCAAACTTCGGTCGCATTGTTCGCTTCTTGGTCACGTCTGTTCGGTAGATTTTCACTCTCGATAGGTGCAAGGTATGAGTATGTGGATTATGACTTTAAGGTTAATGGTAAATGCGATGAAGATGTCAGCCGCCGCGACCATCTGCTGACGCCTGATATGTCGCTCGGCTATTCGTTTAACGATGAATCGCAGATAAGTCTGAGTTATAAAATGGCAACTATGAAACCGCCATATTCTCAGCTTACCGGGTCATTAAGTTACACCGGACTACATGAAATTGAAGGGGGTAATCCAACTCTGCGTGATGAAAAGATGCACGACATTCAGCTGTTCGGTATGTGGAAGGGTTTCATGTTTCAGGCCGATTTTACACGTTCTCTCGATACATATGCTTTTGTCAAGCAGTTATATCCTGCCGAAAATCTCCAGTTGCTTATGCACCCTGTAAATATCGACGTGTCAGCATTAAATCTCTATCTTGTATGGAGCCAACCGGTACGACGTTGGACTCCGAATGTAACGGTCGGTATGTATAGGCAGTGGTTACTGCTTGACAATCACAGATACGACAAGCCGATATTTTCTTATTATTTTGACAATACTTTCTCTTTCCCTCATGGATGGACGATTACAGCCAATATCAGCGGTAGCTCGCAGGGCGATATGCATACCAACCGCTTTGGCGCATCATGGTTCACGATGGACGCATCGGTAGGAAAAACATTCCTGAATAAATCTCTGACCGTTAAACTGTCTGCCACCGACATATTCAATACGGCAAACAACGACTGGACTATGAACACCTACGGAGTTTTTGTTGACAAACGCCAGAGCTATGACCGCATGGGAGTGTCCCTCAATATTATCTACAACTTTCAGCCTCGCAAGAGCAAATATAAAGGCTCTTCGGCTGCCGAAGATGAAATGAAACGACTTTAATAACAGCAAATCATACAATACAGTCAACCTCGGCAGTGATGCCGGGGTTGTCTGTTGTCAGGGATTAAGAGCTGTCAATTAGGTAGCGAATTCGTAACTTTGCAAAAAGCAAGACGGCGGATGCACATTTTTTCGTCATGTCGGTTTTTATGTGTAATTTTGCAATGGAAAATTTTCTGATATATGACAAGTACATTCGACATGGTGGCGAAGACCTTTCAGGGTCTGGAGGCTGTTCTCGCCGATGAATTACGAGCTCTCGGCGCGGAAGATGTTACGCCGGGCAAGCGTATGGTCGCATTTCGCGGCGACAAGGCTCTTCTCTACAGAGCCAATATGTGCTGCCGTACGGCACTGCGCATTCTCAAACCGTTCTATAGCTTCGAAGCGGGCGATCCCGACGAACTGTATGCGAAGGTGAAGGAATTTGACTGGTCCGGACTTTTCGATGTGAACCAGACTTTTGCCATTGACACAGTGACGAACAGCAACGAGTTCAAGCACAGCCAGTATGTCACCTATCGTGTCAAGGATGCCATTGTCGACTGGTTCCGCGACCATGACGAGAACGAGCGTCGTCCCGGTGTGCGTCTTGACGGCGCCGACATAATGATAAATGTCCATATCAACCAATATCAGGTTACTCTGTCGCTCGATTCGTCCGGCGAATCGCTTCACCGCCGCGGCTGGCGCACAGGCTCCACCGATGCACCCATCAATGAAGTACTGGCAGCCGGAATCATTCTGCTGACAGGCTGGAAGGGCGATACTCCGTTTGTCGACCCTATGTGCGGCTCCGGAACATTCGCCATCGAGGCCGCCATGATAGCCGCCGGCATCAATCCCGGTGTCTACCGCAAGCACTTCGCATTCGAGAACTGGAAGGATTTCGATGCCGATCTCCTTCAGGAGATATACAATGACGACAGCGGCGAACGCGAGGTGACATGCCCCATCATCGCCTCCGACATTCTTCCTAAGGCAGTCGAGATAGCCCGCGACAATGCCAAAAGCGCAGGGGTAGAGCGGTATATCACATTCGAGACAAAAAGCATTGTAAAATGGGAGGCTGCACCTCAGCCGGCAGGCGTGCTTGTAACGAATCCTCCCTACGGCAAGCGTATCAGTGTCGAAGATATGAACGCCCTCTATAAGACGATAGGAACTATTCTAAAACGCGTCTTTACCGGCTATCACGCATGGATAATAGGCTATGACGATGAATATTTCCACGAAATAGGTCTTGCGCCGTCGCAGAAGATAGCCGTCAACAACGGCGGACTCGACTGCGAGCTCAGGGAATATCTGCTTTTTGCGGGCAATAAGAAATCGTTCCGCGCCGAAGGCGGAAAAATTAAGGAAGAGCGTCGCGACGTACCGTCGGACAAGCGCCGGCAGGAGCGCAAGCCCCGCTTCAACGACCGTGACCGCAAGCCCGGCAAGAAACGTGACGAACGCCCCGAAAAGCGTTATGACCGTCGCCCGGAACGCTCAGAGGAGGGCGTGAAGGAAGAGCGCCGGAAACCATTCAGCTTGAAACGTCCTACAATGCCTTCGATTTCCGCCGATAAGGAAATAGTTGTCAACCGTCCGGCATGGCGTGTGAGAAAAAAGCGCGACGATAACAAATAAAACACCCTACGATAAATGGAAGCAAAGATGAACATTCTGCTGCTCGGCAGCGGCGGCCGCGAATCGGCAATAGCATGGAAAATAAGCCAGAGCCCGCTTTTAGGCAAACTGTATATAGCTCCCGGCAACGGCGGAACAGGCGCCTACGGTGAGAATATTGCTATAAAACCCACCGATTTCGATGCTGTCGACCGTGCAGTCACCGAACTCGGCATCGACATGGTGATAGCCGGCAACGAAGACCCGCTCGTCGGCGGTCTGCGCGACGAATTGCAGAAACGCGCCGACGCCCGCGGCGACAAGCTTCTCATTGTCGGTCCCGGCAAGGACGGAGCGCGCTTAGAAGGCTCGAAGGACTTTGCAAAGCGTTTCATGCAGCGTCACGGCATACCGACGGCGCGGCATCTCACTGCAACGAAGGAAAACCTCGACGAAGCACGTGCTTTTCTATCGTCTCTTAAGGCGCCTTACGTGCTCAAGGCGGACGGACTTGCCGCCGGTAAGGGTGTGCTCATAATCGACAATCTCGACGAAGCCATCCGTTCGCTCGACGAGATGCTTGCCGGACAGTTCGGCGCAGCATCGGCAAGCGTTGTCATCGAAGAATTCCTCAGCGGCATAGAGTGTTCGGTATTTGTTCTTACCGACGGTCACGGCGGCTACCGCATTCTTCCTGTCGCCAAGGACTACAAGCGTGTAGGCGAAGGCGATACGGGTCTCAACACCGGCGGCATGGGCTCTGTGTCGCCCGTACCGTTTGCCGACGAGACTTTCATGCGCAAGGTCCGCGAACGCATTGTCGGGCCAACGCTCAACGGTCTCATTGAAGAAGGTATCGACTATCGCGGCTTTATCTTCTTAGGACTCATCAACTGCGGCGGCGAACCGATGGTGATAGAATATAACGTCCGCATGGGCGACCCGGAGACAGAAGTTGTGATGCCCCGCATAGCATCAGACCTTGTTCCTGCTCTCATTGGCGTGGCTGAAGGAAGATTAGGCGATATCGTTCTTTCCGAAGACCCGAGGGCAGCAGTGGCTGTCATGGCTGTTTCCGGCGGTTATCCCGGCAGCTATCCAAAGGGAAAGAGGATAGAGGGTCTGGAAAACGCCGAAGGAATAGTTTTCCATGCCGGCACATCGCTGCAGCCCGACGGAAGCGTTGTCACCAGCGGCGGGCGCGTCCTTGCTGCCGTGGCACTGGCACCCACAATAGCCGAGGCTGCCGCGAAGGCATACGGTGAAATCGCCGGTATCAGCTTCGACGGCATGTACTACCGCCGCGATATCAGCAAGGACGTTCTGAAGTGATGAGACCCGCGCAAATCACCGCACTGCTGCATTCGCGTGGCTTTGCCCTCGCAGCGGCATTCGTGTGCTTAGTGTGCGCTGTCTTATGTCATATCTACGGTGCCGACGACATCTTGCCTGCCGACACCGGTTTTGTGCTGCCTGCCGCCGGCAGCTGGCTCAGCAGCGGGTGGCTTAATTTCTTCTCTGCTCTGGCATGTTCGGGATGCACCATCGCAATAGCGCTGATGTTCAATAAGGTGCACAACGTGCTGCGTGCCCTCACGTATCTCTATGCTCCTCTTTTTCTTGTCATGCAGCTTGCCACACCGTCGGTGATGCTGCATCTGTCGACAGGCACCATTCTCGCTGTCGTGGTTCCGTTATGCATGTACCTCCTTTTCAACTGCTACCGCGACCCTGCAGCCACGCGCCAGGTATTCATGATAAGCTTTATTCTGTCGGCATTCAGCGCCACACAGTATTGCTACGTCATCTATATTCCCGCCATGCTCATCGGCTGCGCCCAGATGCGCATTTTCAGCGGCCGCACCGTCAGCGCAGCGCTCATGGGCATAGCGACGCCATGGATTCTTCTGTTGGGCTACGGCATCATATCTCCTGACGAGATAGTCTTTCCCGAGCTCGGCAGCATATTCTCCTCCATTGACCTGCAGCATATTTTCCTGTCGCTCGTCGTGATAGGATTTACCACGCTTGCCATGCTTGTCTGCTATGCCTTAGGCGTGCTCAAGACAATAGCCTACAATGCGCGTGCCCGCGCGTTCAGCGGAGCTTTTGCTGTTGTGATGCTGTTCACAGTCTTTGCAATGTGCGCCGATTTCCATAACATCGATACTTACGTCCCGCTGCTCAATTTCTGTGCCGCAATCCAGATAACCCATTATTTCTCCACACACCGCGCCGATAAATCGTTTATCGCCGTGTTGTCCATCATCGCCGTCTACGCGGCATTCTTCGTATGTCAAATAGCAATATAAGAATCATTGTCGAGAACAACATACCATACGTCAAAGGTCTTCTCGACCCTTACGCAACCGTGCGCTATCTCGAACCCGAAGAAATCACTCCCAAGACAGTGCGCGATACCGACGGTCTTGTCGTGCGCACGCGCACACGCTGCGATGCGGCGCTGCTCGGCAAGTCGGATGTCAAGATAATCGCTACCGCCACTATAGGCACGGATCATATCGACAAGGACTACTGCGACTCTCATTCCATCGTCACTGTCAACGCGCCGGGGTGCAACGCTCCCGCAGTGGCGCAGTATGTCTTCGCATCGCTGATGCAGGTCATAAACCGTCCCATAGCCTCTTATACCATCGGAATTGTGGGTGTGGGGCATGTGGGAAGCATTGTCGCCCGGTGGGCGCAGGGGCTCGGAATGCGTGTTCTTCTGTGCGATCCGCCCCGCCAGCGTGCCGAAGGCGGCGATTGCTGGACCGACCTTGCTACAATAGCGCGCGAAGCCGATATCATTACTTTCCATACACCTCTCACCCGCGAAGGTGCCGACGCCACTTTCCATCTCGCCGGCATAGACTTCTTCAGGAGTCTGCGCCGCGCGCCTATCATCATCAACAGCGCCCGCGGCGGCATAACGGATACTCCGTCGCTTGTCGAGGCTAAGAAAAACGGGTATACCGGACCTCTTATCATCGACTGCTGGGAGGGCGAGCCCGCCATCGACAGCGAGCTTCTCAGCCTCGCCACGATAGCGACGCCCCATATCGCCGGGTATTCGCAGGACGGAAAGGTCCGTGCCTCGCAGGTTGTGATGGATGCCATGACGACGTTTTTCATGCTGCCTCGCGTGACAGTCGATATGCCGATGCCTATGAGACCGGCAAACCGTGTGGCAGTACGCGATATTATTTCCAGCTACGACCCACGCGTCGACACCGCCGCGCTGAAAGAGAATCCAGGCAGCTTCGAGGCGCTACGCAACCACTACAAGCTTCGCCGCGAGGTTCCCGAAGCATGGATTAACCCCGTCGGCGACTGACAGCCGTATCTACTGCTGTTTAACATTTAATAATTGCAGAAATTGCAGGCTATTGGCGATGTTTTACTAATTTTGCCAAATATGCGATACAGAATCACTATCGACCGAGGAAACACTGCCGTCAAAGCCGCTCTGTGGAGCGACGACGGCACACTGACCGACGTTGCCAAATGCAGCGGCGAGCGGTCGGTCGGTGTCATCGCATCAGAGATGGCGAAGCGCCACGGTTGTGAGATCGGCACGATAGCCTGGTGTACCGTCGTAGCCTCCAGGCACGACGATGACGCCGCATCTCTTGCCGCCGTCTGCGACGATGTGCATGAGCTTCGTCCCTGCGAAGGGCTCGGTGTAGAAATAGAATACCGCACTCCGTCGACGCTCGGTGCCGACCGTCTTGCTGCTGTTCTCGGAGCGCTTGCCGTTGCAGGATCCGACAGCAGGATTCTCGTGGCAGATATAGGCACAGCCGTCACCTACGATTTCATCGCTCCCGGGCGGCGATATTCAGGCGGCAACATTGCGCCTGGCATCGACATGCGTCTGCGTTCTCTCGCGTCGTATACCGACGCTCTGCCGCTCGTCAGTTCCGAAGGCGGGGAAATACCCCTCTGGGGCACCACGACAGCCGAGGCGATGCGCAGCGGCGCCGTGCGCGGTGTCGCCGCAGAGCTTGCGTACTATCATGCCGCTGCCGGCGACGGTAGCGTGACAATACTGACCGGAGGCTCCGCACATCTCATCGCCGACGAAAAATTAATCACATTCGACTATATCCTCGACCCCTGCCTCGTACACAGAGGTCTTTACAGTATCATAAACAATGAAAATTAAGAGATTATCAGCCATTTTCGCCTTTCTTCTGTCCGTCACGCAACTTATGCTCGCGCAGAACGGCACCATGACACCATATTCGGCATACGGTATCGGCATTCTCAACGACCGCGGCACGTCGATGCAGCGCTCGATGGGCGGTGTGGGATATGCGATGAATTCCGGCAGACAGATAAACACAATGAACCCGGCTTCGTATGCTGCTATCGACTCCATGACCTTCCTTTTCGACTTAGGTATCGACCTTTCCTCGCAGTGGCAGTCGGAGAAGCAGAGCGATGGCTCTACGCTGTCGAACAAGGACTTCAACGGCAGTCTTGACTACGTCACCATGCAGTTCCCTCTCGGACGGTATATGGGTGCTTCCGTGGGTCTTCTTCCGTTCTCTTCGGTAGGATATGCTTTCGGCAATAAAATCGACAACGGCATCGACTCCCGCCAGGGCAGCGGTTCGCTCAGCGAGCTCTACGTAGGTATTGCCGGACGTCCTTTCAAGGGCTTCACAGTCGGTGCGAATTTCTCATATCTCTTCGGTACTCTTCTTAACGAGACATACGCCCGGATTACTTCCTCGCAGAGTTCCGTGTTTCAGCGCCAGTTCGAGGTACGCGACTACCGCATGACCTTCGGCGCGCAGTACAGCCTCCCGCTGGGTGCCAACAGGCTCACCGCCGGTGTTACCTTCACGCCCGGCAAGACGCTTCTGGGACATATCCGCCAGGTGCGCTACGACAACGTGCAGGATGCTACACCTCAGATAACATACGAGCATCCGCTCAAAAATAATTTCTCTCTCCCCGAGACGTGGGGCGCCGGCGTAGGCTTCGAGATCAGCCGGCAGTGGATGTTCGAGGCTGACTTCACCTATCAGCCATGGTCTAAGGCGAAATTCACCGACTATACCGGTGAGTCGTCGGCACAGAGATACGTGGATCGCACCAAACTCGCCGCCGGCGTGCAGTTTACTCCCGACTGGCGCGGCGGCTACGGCAAGCGCATGAACTACCGCATCGGCGGCTACTGGAGCAACGACTATCTTGAGCTTCGCGGAAACCGTCTCCGTCAGTATTCGCTCAGTGCCGGTCTCGGTTTTCCTGTGCCCACCTTCAAGACAACCATCAATCTCGGCTTCGAATGGGTTAAGCGTGCCGCCAGGAACGGAGCGCTTATCAAGGAAGACTATTTCAACATCACCATAGGCGTCAACTTCAACGAGATGTGGTTCCATCAGAGAAAAATCTATTAAAGACCGACAAGCGTGCGCGAGCAGGTCTGCGTCGTCTGCCCTTGCTCGCTATAGCGGCTGTCGCAGCGGCGGCTGTGTTCGTTTCGTGTTCGCAGGAAAAAAAGCGATATGTACCCAACACGGGTTCGGGTGACGAAACACCGACGATGACGACAAGCGATGTGAACACTCTCATCAGCGACTCGGGCTATACGCGCTACCATCTCGTGTCTCCTCTATGGATGATGTATGAGGATGCCGAAGAGCCTTTCTGGCGCTTCCCGGACGGTCTGGAGCTCGAACAGTACGACACGGAGATGAAAATCACCGCCAATGTCGTCTGCGACTCAGCTGTCTATTTCTCCCGCAAACGTCTCTGGCGGCTCGATGGCAATGTCGTCATGGTGAATCCGCAGGCCGACAGCTTTCTCACCCAGCAGCTTTTCTGGGATCAGAACGAGAGAAAGATTTACACCGATTCGTTCATCCATATTGTCCGCACCGACCGCATCATCGAGGGCTACGGTATGGAATCGGATCAGACCATGCGGGCGTATACCGTCACCAACCCCACAGCGATTCTCCCTTCGGAAAGTTTCCGCCGCAATCAGGCAGACTCGGCTTCGACATCGTCGGCAGAGCAGCCTGGCGGTGCAGAACCGCAGTCGAAGCCCGCAGATAAAGACAGCGGCGATGCTTTCAAAGCCACCGGCGACGTCGCCGGAGCGCCGGCTCCTTCGGCAGGGGTGACGACACAGAGAAAACAGCAGTCACGTGTAAAAATGACAAGACAATGACACCGTCAGACCCTACTACCTGGATAACGATAACGCTCGTAGCGCTCATTTTCTCCGCTTTTTTCTCAGGAGTGGAGATGGCATATATTTCCAGCGACCGTGTGCGCGTGGAACTCGACGTCAACCGCGGAGGACTTCTTGCGCGGCTTCTGCATCGTTTCTACTCCCATTCCGAGATTCTCATATCGACGCTTCTTGTGGGCAACAACGTAGTGCTCGTAATCTACGGTATGGGCGCCGCAGCGCTTATGGAGCCGTGGCTCGCGACATTCATCACTCAGGAATGGCTGATACTCATCATTCAGACACTTGTCTCTACATGTGTGATAATGATAACGGGCGAATTCCTGCCTAAAACGCTCTTCGGCATCAATCCGAACAGCTCCTTCAAGGTTGCCGCAGTGCCTCTTTTCATCATCTACATCGTTCTGTACCCCATATCGGTGTTTGCTTCGTGGCTCTCTAAGGTGCTCATGCGCGTTGCCGGCTTCAAAGGTGAAAAGCGCAACGTGCACCTCATCTCGATAGGCGAGCTCAACGACTACATCGAGGAATCTATCGACGACCTGCAGGAGCAGAAGCAGACCATTGAGCATGAGGTGAAGATATTCCACAACGCCCTCGACTTCTCGTCGACACATGTGCGCGACTGCATGATTCCGCGCAACGAGATTGTGGCGGTAAACATCGACACCGGCACCCGTGAGCAGCTTGTCGACCTGTTTGTCAGCACGGGACGCTCGAAAGTGATTGTATATAAGGGCGATATCGACACAATCCTGGGCTATATCCACGTCAGCGAGCTTTTCGACCCCTCCGCCGATTGGAAAGAGCACATCAAGCCCGTTCTCTACACGCCTGAAAATCTCCTTGCCAACGTTATGATGCGCCGTCTGCTCCAGCAGAAACGCTCTATTGCCATCGTGGTCGACGAGTTCGGCGGAACGTCAGGTATGCTCACCCTCGAAGACCTTATGGAGGAGATATGCGGCAATATCGAGGACGAGCATGATAAATCCGGACTTATCATGCGCGAGACATCGCCGGGCGTCTACGAGCTCTCCGGACGCTGCGAGATTGCCGAGATAAACGAGCGTTTCAGCCTCGATCTGCCCGAGGACGACAGCTATCAGACCATCGCCGGATACATCCTCAATATCACGGGCACCATCCCGCAGCAGGGCGCTGTTGTCGAAGCCGAGCCATACACCTTCGACATACTCAAGAAAGCCGCAAACCGCCTCGAACTCATCCGCCTCACCGTTGCTGTCGGTACCGAGGAGGAATAGGGGTGGTAGTCAGAAGTAAGTGCATACTGTACAAAGTGCGTACAATTAACGTAAATTAGCAAATGGGGGGGGGTGATTTTAAAACATTGTTTAAATTTGCAGGCGAATTATCAACAATGTTTTTCCAGCCGGTAGCATTCGGCTACTTTAAAGTCACCCCTCCATGGCAAAAGCTCTATTCTGTATTCTGCTGATTCTTTTATGCGTTCTCGCATAGACTGTGGTGAATTGTGCGAAAAATTAGCGAAAATGTGCTAACTTTACCGCATAAATCACTTTTATGAAAATCAAACTACTGATATATATCGCTCTGCTCGGTATTATTCTTTCCTGCGGGCGCCACGACAGTCGGCTCAAAGAAGTCGACAGCATCATGGATTCGGATCCATCGACGGCTTTGGCACGTCTCGACAGTATATGCGCTGACGAACTTTCGCTTGACGACTATGCCTATTACGCTCTTCTGTACACTCAGGCGCAGGATAAGTGCAGGATTGTTAACACATCAGATTCTTTGATTTCTGTTGCATACGGTGTGTATAGCCATTCCGGTCCGGCTGATTTGCGGATGAGAACCTTTTTTTATAAGGCTGTTGTGTCGTTTTATAAAAATGATTTCCTGTCGGCGATGAAAGATGCAGCAGTGGCTTATGATATTGCCAAAGATCTGGAATCTTCATACTGGATAGCCAAATCGGCTGAATTGAAGGCAGACATATTCTGGCATGTATACAATTACCGGTTGTCGGAGCAATGTACGCACGAGGCAGTAAAGTATTATCTACTCGCCGGTCGCGTCGACAACCACCGCTATGCTCTGTGTGATCTGGCAACAATATATGTGAATGAAGGTAGGCTCGACGATGCAAAATCGTTAGTCGACAGCATTTATGTTGTCGTGACAAACGAAACGCCTGTCGACTCCGCTTTGCTGGATTATATGTATTTCCCATTGTCGTCGGTTCTGTTACAAACTAATAAGTTCGATGAACTTAGACAGCTGTTGAAGGAGGCTCCTGATTTTGTATTGCCCGGTGATGAAAAGGTTGATGAGGCGTTAATGAATGTCACAGTAACGTATGTGTCCGGCGATAATGATCGCGCCTCTACACTTCTGTCTGATGCTTACCAACTTGCGGAAGATGAAAAGCAACGTGCAAGGGTAATGTACGAAGAATACCGTCAGGCGATGTTCACAGGAAATTATGAGAAAGCCGCACTTATGGGAGATTCCTTACTCAGGATTCAGAGTAAAATTGCCGAAGATGTGCTGAGCGAATCTGTGACAGCTGCTCAAAGCGATTTCTACTCTGAGAAGGCTAAATACCAGCAACTGACTGCTGAACGGAGATTGTTAGTAATTGTAGCGCTTGCGGTCGTAGCGCTGATAATAACAATACTGCTTATCATCATTTTCCGGCTGAAAATCAGGGCAAGGAATGCAGAGTTTGAAGCAAATCTGTTATCATTGATGAACGTTTAAAGGCAGGCTGACGAAATCGGGTTGGAAAACAAACGCCTCTCTTCCGAGCTGACAGAAAAGTCGATAGTGGTGGAGCATCTCTTTCGCGAGAAGTGGGGCACCCTCAATGCGCTTTGCCGTGAATACTTCGACAAAGGAGATTTGGAGAATGTCGGTTCGATAATGTTACGCAAGCTTGACAGTGAGCTTAAAAAGCTTAGAAGCGATGACAGTTTTAAAGAAATCGAGGGCGCTGTCGATACTTATATGGGAAATATTATGACGTTGCTGCGGCAGGAGTGCGATTTTTTGAAAAAGGATGATTTGGTGTTTCTTTCATTACTTTTTGCCGGCATGTCGACTCGTTCCGTATGCCTGTTGCTGGACATCAAGTACAAACTGTTCTATCTCAGAAAATCGCGTCTTTCCAAACGTATTTCTGAATCGGAGGCGTCGCACAAGGAGCTGTTTTTAAGTAAAATGAACTAACATCCTGATAATAAGCAATATATCAGGTGATGTTTTAGGGCTTTAGTAAATCATTGATTACCAAAGCCTTAATTTTTGTCTAAAGAGTGAGGCAAAAATCGAATTGCCTCATCGTGTAAATGCCTTAAAATGAGTGGTATAGAAAGACGCGTGAGGCAAAGATTTTTGCCTGAAAACTCTGTATTATTGATTTTCAGACTATAACTTTGCGAACAAACCTACAAATAAAATATCACATGAAACGATTCCAAAAAATTTTTATCTTCTTGTTAGTTGTATGTGTTTCTTCCACGATTAATATTGCAGATGCAACAGACAAAGCGACAACTTTACCAAATGGAATTACAACTACACTTGGTAATAAGGGTGTAAAGCAACGCCCTCATCGTCCCGGAATGCCCAGCCGACAGATTATAAACTGTACGTATGACTGCGGTGAACTAACGATAGATTTTACAGTTCCTGAGGGAATGTGTGAAGTAGTGCTTACAGAGAACACCGGCATGGCTTTTCAGTATATAGTCGACTCCTCAGAACTGACAGCCACAATATTTGTAGGTCCAATTGGAGAATCGGAAATAGAACTTACAACCGAGAGCGGTAATGTCTTTTCCGGCGTGCTTGCATCTGATGAATTATAACTATTTAAATCTTATTACTATGAAACATTCCATTTCTAAAAAAGCTAAGAAGTGTCGCTGCTCTGCTAAGAGGGATAGCAATAGGATGCGACAGCTGGTGTTTTTACAAAGGCACATTTACATTCCCTAACAAAGCTCGTTCATATATGTGCGAAATAGGTCTTCCGGAAGTGCACAGACATAATTATAGTTTTGATAAAGTAACTGATATGATTGATAATGGAAAACCACTAATTATTTATGCTGTTCCCGGACTAAATATATTTAACAGCCATTGCTGGAATATCGACGGTTATAAGATAAAGGAAAGGACTGTAACTGTTAATGAATATATCGGTCAGGCTTTGCAAAGAACGACAACCGAGACAGATACTTGTAAAATGGTTCATTGCGATTTCGGGTGGGGATCCTATTGTAATGGGTATTATGTTTCCAACGTGTTCAAGCTGAATGACCCGAATAGTGAGAAAGATAACCCGAATGATTATGAGAAAGATAATTATAATACTCATGTACGGATAATGACTTATGGCAAACCTCAATAAAAGATTGTTGCTCTGTTTCATCAGCATGGTTTCTCTATTATTTTTTTCTTCTTGTTTTGAAAAAAATAATTATCACTATCCGGAATACGTGTATTTTCCAAAAGAAGGCGGCAAGATGAGAGTCCATGGAGATAAGTGTTTTTATGGTCTATCTATTGAAGATGGCTGTGAATCAGTTGCGTATATGAGAGAGGATAGCACTGTCATGAGTTATAAGTGGCTAACAGTTATTGCCGAGCCACAAAAGGAAAATATCAAAATTATCGTTGCTCCTTCTGACTTAAAAAAGAAACGAAAGCTAAGAATCTTAGGATATTATGGTCGGGAATATGCTGAAATAAATGTGATTCAGGAAGGCAATTAAGGAGCTGTTCAGAACAGCCTCTAAGATATATTTTATATGAAGTGCACCCCAAAAGTCAGAAATACGACTTTTGGGGTGCGGTTTACTATTTTGCAGATGATGAACCGACTTGAGCTTGATCGTTCAGACGGTTTGTTGCGGGTCTGTTGTTTCTTCGACGAGATAGATGATGGATTCGTAGGGGTGGGCGAGGGTTTCCATCATTGTGATTTCGCATGTACGGGCGAGGGAGTAGCAGCCGTCGAAGGTGTCGCCTTCGATTTCCTGTCGTTCCCATTTCACAGCAGAGCGCGCCACTTCCGGGTAGATAAACCCGCGGTCACCCGCCGAACCGCAGCACTGCGTGTTGACGGGGATTACGACTTCTGAAGCGCATTTACGGGCGATTGCCGCCATGGTGTCTGCGAGACCGAGCAGGCGCGAGGCGCAGGTAGGGTGGAGGAGTACGCGTTTCTTTGGGCGTGTCACTTTAAGACGCGGCATGACGTATCTGTCGAGCCACTGGGTGATGTCGAGGATTGTCAGAGCGTCGTATTTAGCGGCATTTTCGAGAGTGAGGGCGCCTTTCATGTCTGCAATCATCGCATGTGTGCACGATGTGGTGTCGCAGAAGAGCGGTATGCGTCCCTTGTCGGTGATTTCGAAGAATTTCTCAATAGTTCTGTTGGCTTCCACAGCCATTCCGTCGGGATCGCCCTTGTGGTCCCATATCTGGGAACAGCATAGCCCGTGTACGCTCTTTGGGAGGGCAACCCTGAGCCCTGCGCGCTCCGCCACACGGAGCACGACGGTGAGCAGATCGTCCTTTCCGAGCGACGATGCTCCGAAGATGCGCGACACGCACGATGGGAAGTAGATGAAATCGGGCTCCGGCGTCTCCAAATAGGGTATGCGCGCGGGCATGGGGAAATTTCTGGACCAGTGCGGCATCTGATGATAGATGCGGTGCATGAGGTCGGTAGCCCACATGAGAGGGTAGGGCGAAACGACTTTCTCTGTCGCGATTGCTGCGCGTAGCATTCCGCGGACAACATTCTCGACCGTTCCCCAGTGGCGTGCCGATGTAGTGAGGGCGCTTTTGAAGACGCGCGGATATGTGCGCTGGCGTACGACGTCCGTTATGACGCCAGTTCCGATGTCCATAGGGCACGGCATCATGCATGAGCCGTCGCTGCAGCATGTTTCCTCGCCTATATAGCGGTATTCTTTTCTCAGTGTGCGGGCATCGTCGGGCGATGCGGCGTTGATGATGCGCCGTGCCTGAAGGCGCTGCCGCGGCGTAAGGGTTATGTCGCGCGAAGGGCATACATGCTCGCAGTAGCCGCATTCGATACATCTGTCCGCCTTAGGATATCCCATTTCTTCTCCGAAGAGAGTCATCGGCTTCATGGGTCTGATGAAACAGTCGGGGTCGTCGTTGATGATTACGCCCGGGTTGAGTATTCCGTGCGGGTCGGCGAGACGCTTGAGTTTCTTCATAAGGGCATATATGTCGTTGCCCCATTCCTTAGCCACGAACGGCGCGATGGCTCTTCCTGTGCCGTGCTCGCCTTTGAGGGAGCCGTCGAGCGAGAGCACATGGTCGACGAAATCATCCATGAATCCGCGGAAGCGGTCGGTCTCGGCGGCTGTGCCTATGGGTGTGGTGAGCAGGGGATGTATGTTGCCTGCGCGCGCATGTCCGAAGATGGAGCCGTCGTAGCCGTATTTCACGAAGAGCTTCTGAACGCCCTCGACAAGGCGGTCGAGGTCTTCGACGGGCGATGCCACATCTTCGAGAATCACCGTAGCCCCCGGTGTGCGGGCTCCTGCCACGCAGGGGAAAATGCCGTTTCGCATCTGCCACAGCTGCGCGCGTTCGGCGACAGTGTGTGTGAAATCACTCATCCTTGCCATCTTGCTGAGCTTGTGGAACTGCGGCACCAGTCTTTCCGTCAGTTCCCGCATGGCTTCTGCAGATTCGGTGCCGTAGTCGACGAGCATGGCTGTCGTTCCCGGCGGCATATCGAGCTTCTGCCCCAGATAGCTCTTCATGGCGGCGTAGTCCATCATCTCTACGGCGAGCGCACCGCTGTCGCCGAGCCATTTTGCTGAAGCCGCCGCCGACACGACGTCGGAGAAATAGAGCATGGCGGAGCTGTATACGGGATATACAGGAAGGGTATTGAGTTCGCCGGATATGATGAAGGCGAGTGTGCCCTCGCTGCCTATGAGCGCGTGGATGAAAATATCCATCGGATTGTCGAAATCGATGAATGAGTTCATGGCATAGCCGGTGACGTTCTTGATTTCGTATTTGCGCGCGATCCTGTCTCTCATCTCCGGCGAGGAGAGTATAGTGTCGCGGATCTCCATGAGTCCCTTGCATAGCTCGCGTTCGTCGGTTTCGAAGCGGCGGCGGTCGGCGGCGGAAGCGCTGTTGTAGCGGTGTCCGTTGGCAAGCATGAACTCAACGGCGCTGAGGGTGTGGTAGGAGTTGTATGTCACGCCTGCCTGCATGCCCGAACTGTTGTTGTTCATTATTCCGCCCATCATCGCTGCCGACGCGGATGCCGGGTCGGGACCTATCTTGACATGATGCGGGAGAAGATATGCGTTGAGCTGCTCTGCCGTGATGCCCGGTTCGAACCATACTTTCTTAGCGTCGTTACGGATTTCATAGCGCTTCCAGTCGGTGCGGAGCTCGCATATTATGCCCTCGCCGAGTGTCTGCCCCGAGAGCGACGTTCCTCCGGTGCGGAATGTGACGCCGACACCGTATGTGTGTGCGAGCGACAGCAGTCGGGCTATCTCGTCTGTCGTGCGGGGACGCACTACGGCCTGAGGCAGAATGTTGAAATAGGAGGCGTCGCGGGCATAGATGCGGCGGTAGAGTTCTGAATCGAGTACGCGGTCTTTACCGAATATCCCGCGCAGGGACTGGATTAGATTTTTCATTATTGAAGTATCTTGTGACGATGGCAGTTTTTCTCAGTTTATGTTTTCTTATAAACGTTGACTTCCCCGATATGTTTTGTAATTCTGAACATGTTGCGCTTTTTTGGTGCGTTTTTTCCGGATGTGTGGTCTAAATGGCTTATATCGTTGGTTGTTTGCACGGATTTTCCGTAATTTTGCTCCAGAATTTCTGCAATTGTGAACCAATATATTTTTTACGGGTTATGTAAATAAACCTTTATTCAATATCCTTTCTATGAGGCTGATTTCATTATTACAGACCATATTAAGTCCGACATTGCTTGCCATGGCGACCGCCGCGTTGCTGAGTGTGCCGTCGGTTGCCCAGGAGCCTGTCGACACAGTCCTTCCCGGGCTGACGTCGCTTGAGGATTTCCGCCGTATGGCGCTCAAAAACAATAAGCAGCTCATGGTGATGCGTGAGCGCATCAATAAAGCCGGCTATCAGAACAAGGAAGCGTTTGCCGCATATCTTCCCGCAATAGACTTCACGGGCGGTTATATGTACAACCAGCGCAATATCAGTCTGCTCAGCGAAGGCGACTATCTCCACCCGGTCGACCAGGCATCGCTTGGTGCAGTCGCGCAGAAGTATCCCGCCTTAGGTCAGGCTCTTCAGGGAGCGATGCAGAATCCGCAGACAGCTCCGCTTGTCGGTGAGGCGATGGGTGCCATTAACGATGTCATAGGCATTACGAACAATACTCTGCGCAAGTCGACGAGCTACGACATACACAACGTGTTCTTCGGTGCGTTCACGCTGACGCAGCCCGTATTTATGGGCGGCAAGATTGTCGCTATGAACAAGATTACCAAGGCAGCGCAGAATGCCGCCCTCGAACTGCACAACAGCGAGGCTGAGAATGTGATCTATGCTGTCGACGCCGCATACTGGCAGGTGGTGTCGCTGAAGGCGAAGGAGAAACTGGCGGCAAGTTTCGTGAATCTTCTCGATACGCTTGCCGGCAATGTTCATAAAATGGTAGCGGAAGGTGTGGCGACACGCAGCGACGCTCTGAGTGTCGACGTCAGGCTCAATGCCGCGCAGGTCGACCTGACGAAGGTGCAGAACGGTGTCGTTCTTTCCCGTATGGCGCTCGCGCAGGTTTGCGGACTGCCTGTCGACGCACAGTTTACTCTCGCCGACGAGGATGCCGGTATGCCGGAGCCTGAATCGGCGGAGACGGATGCGGAAATAGACATGCAGACCGTGTACGCTACACGTCCCGACCTGCGTGCCCTCAGCGAAGGCATTGAGGTGGCGCGCCAGCAGACCAATGTTGCCAAAGCTTCTATGATGCCTCAGCTTGCTCTTGTGGGCGCATGGCAGTTCTCGAATCCGAATGCCTACGACGGATTCAACAAGCGCTTCAAAGGCGCGTTCAGTGTGGGTGCCATGCTGACAGTACCGCTGTGGCACTGGGGCGGCAACTACAACAAATACCGCGCCGCCAACTGCGACCGCATAGCCATGGAGCTTAAACTTGAAGATGCGCGTGAGCTGGTTGCCCTGCAGGTGCGCCAGGCAACGTTCAAAAACAAGGAGGCTGTCAAGACATATAACATGACTTTGACAAATCTTGCCAAGGCCGATGAGAATCTGCGGACTGCCGACATCGCTTTCAAGGAAGGTGTCGCCACCACCGACATTGTCATGGCGGCACAGACGGCATGGCTCAAGGCACACAGCGAGAACATCGACGCTGCTATAGACGTGAAGCTATGCCGGGTATACCTGAGTAAGGTTCTCGGAACGTTATACAAGTAAATATACATCGCATATTATGCAGACAGATAATACAAGCCGCGAAAAACGCGCAAACCGCACCTTGCTCATAACCATGGCAGGTGTGATAGTGGCAGTTACCGTTATTGCCATAATCGGTTTCATATTCATGAACCGCCCCGACAGCTATATCGAGGGGCAGGTTGAAGGTACAAATATCCGAATCTCCGGAAAACTGCCGGGGCGTGTGGTAGAGTTTTATGTTGAGGAAGGCGATACCGTCCGTGCCGGCGATACGCTCGTGCACATTCATTCGAGCCTCATGGAAGCTCAGCTCGGCAGGGCGGAGGCTATGCGCGACGTGGCAAGCTCGCAGAACCGCAAGGTCGATGCCGGCACACGTATGCAGATCGTCAACGCTGCCGCCGACCTTCTCGCCCAGGCGCAGGCTGCCGAAACCATAGCTAAAAAGACCTACGACCGAATGGAACGTCTGTTCGCCGAAGGCGTTGTCGCCGAACAGAAACGTGACGAGGCAAAAGCCATGTATGATGCCGCCGTAGCGGCACGCAAGGCTGCCGAAAGCCAGCTGTCGCTTGCCAGGGCGGGCGCACAGAAAGAAGACAAGGAAGCAGCCGCAGCGCTTGTCGATGCAGCGAACAGCGGTGTCGCCGAAGTGAATGCCCTTCTCGAAGACAGCTATCTGACAGCTCCGTTCGACGGAACGATAGACCAGATTTATCCCGAAGTTGGCGAGCTGATATCGCTCGGCGCTCCCGTGATGAGTCTTCTGCGGACCGGCAACCGATACGTGACTTTCAATGTGCGCGAGGAGCTTCTGAACGACCTTCCCATGGGTAAGGAGATTTCTGTGAAGATACCTGCTCTGGGAATGAAGGAAATAGATGTGAAGGTATATTATATCCGTGATATGGGCAGCTATGCCACATGGCGCTCGACGAAGTCGACAGGAAGCTACGACAGCCGTACTTTCCAGATCAAGGCACGTCCCGACGGGGATGTCGCCGGTCTGCGCCCCGGCATGAGTGTCATTTTCGATGATCCGGGTAAGTAAGAAGGAGACAGCGACTATGGCAGAAACAGGATTTGTGGCAGGTGTGCTCCGTCAGTGCCGACTGATGGCGAGCCGGAAGCTTTATGTTTTCGGTATGCTGATAGTGCCCATTGCCGCCGCAGTCTTTTTCCTGAGCATCCTCAATCCGGGTCTGCCGCTGCACATACCGTCGGCAGTCGTTGATTTCGACCATTCGCCGATGTCGCGTGCCGTGACCCGTTCGCTGAGCGCGACGCAGAATATCGACGTCGACCACCATTGCGAGTCGTACGATGACGCGCTGCGGGAAATCCGTCAGGGCAAGATTTTCGGATTCTTTGTCATTCCCGACGATTTTGAAAAAAACACACTTGCCGGTAAGACGCCTACACTGGAATACTATTCCAACATGACGTATTTTGTGCCGGGAACGCTTGCTTTCAAAGGTTTCAAGTCTGTCGCCGTCGCCACATCCATGGGTGTGGTTCAGCAGACACTTCAGAGCGTCGGCGTCGACGGACCTCAGGCACGCAGTCTCATGGCTCCTGTTGCGGTAGACATCAACGGCCTTTCTAATCCCTGGATGAGCTATTCCATCTATCTTTGTCCGTCGTTTACGATGGCGGTGTTTGTGCTGATGATAATGCTTATGACGGCATTCACTGTCACGATGGAAATCAAGAACGGCACGTCGCGCGAGTGGCTTTCGACGTCCGGCGACAGCATACTTGTCGCCGTCACGTCCAAGCTTCTGCCGATGACTGTAGCTTTCACCGCCGTGGGTATTTTCATACAGTGGCTGTTTTTCGGCTATTCGCACTTTCCCATGCACGGTTCTATAGGCTGGCTGCTGTTCGCTACATTCCTCACCGTTGTCGCCTCTCAGAGTCTGGCTTTGTTCTTCGCCTCTGTAGTTCCCAACCCGCGTCTGTCGCTCACCCTCTGCGCCCTGACAGGCATCCTGGCGTTCTCTTTCACGGGATTCTCTTTCCCGGTAGAAAGCATGTACGGCTGGCTTGCTGTGCTGAGCTGGTTTGCTCCGGTGCGCTATTGGTTCCTGATCTATATAAATGAAGCCCTCAACGGCTATGCGCTCTATTATTCCCGCTTTTTCTATGTCGCCTTGCTTCTCTTTCCCTTGGTGTGCTCCACTGCGCTATGGAATCTGAAACGTGCATGCAAGAACCCCGTATATCTTCCCTGACATGAAAGCAATTGAAAAAATCGTCAACTGGTGGGGTCAGACAGGACGTGTTTTCCGCCATGAGTTCAGCCGCATTTTCCACGATGTCGGCGTAATGCTTTTCTTTATTGCTCTGCCGCTGATGTATCCGGTGCTGTATACTTTGATATACAATCCGGAGGTTGTGCGCGAACTGCCCGTCGCCGTAGTCGACAATTCGATGACTCCTCAGTCGCGCGAGCTTGTACGCAAGGCTTCCGCTTCTCCGTCGATCAAAATTTATGCCTATTGTCCGAACATGGCAGATGCCAGAGAGCTTATGGCTGAGCATAAGGTTTTCGGCGTTATGGAAATCGATCATGACTATGGACGTAACCTCGGCAACGGCACTCAGGCGCATGTCTCTTTCTTCTCCGATATGAGTCTTCTTCTGCGTTATCGTGCTTTTGTCGCCGCCCTCACCGACCTGCAGATAGAGATTATATCGTCTGTGACGGGAGAAAAGATAGCAAGCGCGGGTCTTGCGAGCCTTGCCGGCGAAAGTGCCATGCCCATAGAGAGCGAAAGCAATTTTCTCGGAGACACGGAGCAGGGTTTTGCCTCGTTTGTCATTCCCGGTATCGTTGTGCTGATACTCCAGCAGAGTATGCTTTTAGGCATCTGTATGCTCGGCGGTACTTTCCGTGAGCGTCGCCGCAAAGGTATGCTCGATAAAGAAGAAAGCATCCATGCATGCACCACTGCGAAGGTGTGGGGCCGTGCGCTTGCATATACGGTATTCTATTTCCCGCTGACAGTATATATTCTCCGCTTTATTCCTGAGATATTCAACCTTCCTCACTACGGCTCCGCTGCCGACTACCTCCTTTTCATCTTCCCCATGCTTCTGGCGACGGCATTCCTCGGACAGTGTCTCAACTATTTTATGAAAGAACGCGAAAGCGGTTTCATCATCATAGTCTTCACGTCGGTTGTATTCCTTTTCCTCTCCGGTCTCACCTGGCCGCGGTATGCTATGGGCAAGCTGTGGGTATGGCTCGGCAATTGTGTTCCGGCAACGTGGGGCGTGGAAGGTTTCATCCGCATAAACAGCAATTCCGCGACGCTGTCGGAAGTCTCCGGTCCTTTTATAGCCATGTGGATTCTCGCCGCTGTATATATGCTCATTGCTTGTTGGGTGACACTGAAAATCAAAGTAGTCGACGGATGTTATAAGAAATCGGAGATTTAGCCGTTATAAATGCATGCGGAGAAAGGCTTCGCAGTTTCTGTTATGCCCGGAATCAAGAATCTTGCAAAAGACACAGCCATCTATGGTCTGAGTTCAATAATTGGACGTCTGTTCAACTGGTTTCTCGTACCCCTCTATACGAATATGTTCGCAGTGGAAGAGTACGGTGTTGTCACGCTTGTATATGCGGTGGTCGCATTCGCAATGGTGTTTCTTACCTACGGCATGGAAACCGGCTTCTTCCGTTTCACGAACCATGAGCGATGGAATGATCCCATGCAGGTATACAGCACCTGCCTGATTTCGCTTGCGCTCAGTTCTGCAGCGTTTGTGGTGCTCGTATTGCTGTTTCTGAATCCTATATCGTCGCTTATGGAGTGCGCCGCACATCCGTCCTATATAGCGATAATGGCAGTATGCGTGGCTTTGGATGCTTTCATGGCGATACCTTACAGCTATCTCCGCTATCGCAGCCGTCCGTTCAGGTTCGCCTGCCTCCGCCTTGTCAGCATAGGGCTCAATATCGGATTCAATCTTTTCTTCATCCTTCTGTGCCCCTATCTTATGGAGACGGCGCCGGCTACCGTGTCGTGGTTCTATCGTCCCGACTTCGGAATCGGATATATCTTCCTTGCTAACCTGATAGCGTCTGCTGTCAATCTTATTATGTTCATACCTGAGCTTCGCGGCTTCCGCTGGACCTTCTGCTCTAAACTATGGAAGGAGATAATCCGCTATTCGGCGCCCTTACTCGTTCTCGGAGTTGCCGGAACTATGAATCAGACCATCGACAAGATTCTCTATCCCTACCTTGTTTCCGATCCCTCCGAAGCTATGTACGGACTCGGCATCTATGGTGCGAACTATAAGTTAGGAATCATTCTTCTTGTCTTTCTTCAGGCTTTCCGTTTTGCGTACGAGCCTTTTATTTTCGCGCACAGCAAGGACAAGAAGGAAGACAAAATGGCGGCGTACCGCGATTCGATGACCTATTTCATCGCTTTCTCGCTGTTCATTTTTCTCGGTGTGATGTTCTTCCTCGATTATATCCGGTATTTCATCAATCCCCGTTATTTCGTCGGTCTGAAAGTAGTTCCGCTGATTATGCTCGGTGAGTTGTTTTTCGGCATTTTCTATAATCTGTCTGTATGGTATAAGCTCAACGACCGCACACAGTGGGGAGCATATTTCTCGATTTTCGGACTTGCTGTGACGCTGGTTCTCAACATCGTTCTTGTTCCTCATATCGGCTATATGGGCTGCGCTGTCGCTGTTATTGCAAGTTCGGGACTTATGATGCTCGCAAGCTATTTCATCGGAGCGAGAAAATATGTCGCGTATCCGGTAGGTAAGATACTCGGCTTTTTTGCCTTTGCCGCTATGCTTTATGCCGCTGGTCTGTGGTTGCTTCCGCTTGCAGCTCTGCCTTCGCTTGTCAACAGCGCCGTGCGTCTTCTGCTGCTTGCGCTGTTCGTAATGTTCTTCTGCCGGTGCATGCGCATACGTTTCTCTACTCTTGTTTCTCCTCTGCGCCGCTTCATACGCCGATGAATATCGTTCTTATCAATCACAGTGATTCGCGAGGCGGTGCTTCGGTGGTGGCATATCGCCTGATGAAGGCACTGCGTGCTCTCGGTCATGACGCTTCTATGCTCGTTGTGCATAAGGCTACCGACGACCCCGATGTTCACGTTGCAGCATCCGGCTTGCGTGCTAAATTACCTTTTCTGAAGGAACATCTGCGTATTTTCAAGGCTTGTGATTTCAGTCGGAAAAACCTGTTTAAGATTTCGATTGCCACCGACGGTTTGCCGCTTGCCCATCATCCGCTCGTAAAGTCGGCAGATGCTGTTATTCTAAACTGGGTCAACCAGGGAATGCTCTCGCTTGACGAAATTGCGCTCATGGCGAAAGAGAGGAGGGTAGTGTGGACGATGCACGACATGTGGAATCTGACATCGTTGTGCCATCATGCGGGAAACTGTTCCCAATATGAACGGACGTGTTCCGACTGTCCTCTCGTTTGCGACAAGAGCTTCGGCGAACGGACATGGCAGCGGAAGAAGAGGATGTATGATAGCGTTCCTTTATCTTTTGTCGCGGTCAGCAGCTGGCTCGCGGAGAAGTGCCGGAGAAGTTCGCTTTTCACGCATTTTGAGCCCGCTGTGATACCGAATGCGTTCCCGGTGGACAAATTCTATATCGAACCGAAGAAAACGCGCCTGGAGCTTAATTTGCCGGCTGATAAAAAGATTATTCTGATGGGTGCCGCGCGCCTCGACGATCCGGTAAAGGGACTGCCATACGCCGTCGATGCTCTTAACAGATTGAAGCGAACGGATACCGTCGCCGTCTTCTACGGCGCAATCCGCGATGCGTCTGCTTTGGCACCTTTAAAATTCCCTCATGTATGCATGGGAGCGGTGGACAATTCTCTTGTTGCCGAATTGTGTGCCCATGCTTCCGTTGTGATTTCATCGTCTCTTTATGAGACCTTGCCCGGTACTATAATCGAGGGTATGGCTGGAGGTGCTACGCCTGTTGCATTTGACTCGGGCGGACAGAGAGACATCATACGAAAAGTTTCGGAAGGTTATCTTGTGCAGCCTTACGATATTTCTGCATTTGCAGATGCCATCGACGGTGCGCTCGATGGTCCTTGTCAGCGCGAGGAGCAGCACAGGCTCGTCGCTGAACGTTTTTCGTCTGAGTCTGTCGCTGGTGCGTATCTTGAGCTTTTAAAAAACTTGTAAGACTGTCAGGATTCTTTTCATTTTTTAATTCTCACGGCGTTTATATGTGTGCTAATTTCCTGATATACATTCACTAAAGAGAATTTTCGCTTTTCAGCTTTCGCGTCGAGATAATTATGATTAGTGAAAGAATGTAAAAGGAGGCGGAGTCTTCTTTCATTTAGCGGCTGGCGAATCCCTATTTCGCAATTATTTATTAAATTTGCATTTCATTTCGATGCTATGAAACCTCAGATACAATGGTTGTCATCGGGCGTCGAACGCCCGGCTCTTGATTATCAGCTGCTTGAACAATGGATTGCTCAAGTTGCGAATTCTCACAATCGTATTGCATATACTTTGAACTATATCTTCTGCGATGATGATGAGATACTCCGTGTGAACAGGCAATTTCTTGAGCATGACTATTTTACAGATATTATTACCTTCGACGACTGTTCCGGCAGCCTCTTGAGGGGAGATATTTATATTTCCCTTGATACAGTGAGAAGCAATGCTGAAGGACTCGGGTGTGATTATTCGCGCGAGTTGCTTCGCGTTATTATTCACGGTGTTCTTCATCTGTGCGGCATCAACGATAAGGGACCGGGGGAACGAGAGATTATGGAGCGTGCCGAAAATGAGGCACTTGCGCTTTTCGACCGGCTTTAAATAAGATCATTATGGTTTTCAATTACGACGTTATAGTTGTTGGCGCCGGTCATGCCGGATGTGAAGCAGCTCATGCTGCGGCTACCATCGGTGCCAGGACTCTGCTGATTACTATGGACATGCACAAGATTGCGCAGATGAGTTGCAATCCTGCTGTAGGTGGTATCGCTAAAGGTCAGATAGTGAGAGAAATAGATGCACTTGGCGGTATGATGGGTATTATAACGGACCGGACAGCGATTCAGTTCCGTATGCTCAATGCCAGCAAAGGTCCCGCCATGTGGAGCCCGCGCGCGCAAGCCGACAGAACTAAATTTTCAAATCTGTGGCGTGAGACTCTTGAAAACACCGAAAATCTTGAAATGTGGCAGGGTAGTGTGACCTCGCTGCTTTTCGATGACTCCGGTAAGCTTGCCGGTGTCCGCACCAACGAAAGCGCCGAGTTCTTCGCTAAGAAGATAGTTCTTACCAATGGAACATTCCTGAATGGTCTTATGCACATCGGCAGATGTAAGATGGAAGGCGGACGTATTTCCGAACCTTCGTCGTACGGTCTTACTGAACAGTTGCGCGATCTTGGCTTTGTAACTGACCGAATGAAGACTGGCACTCCGCCCCGTATCGACGGCAGAACTATTGATTTTACCAAGGCAACGCCTCAGTCCGGCGACCCTGTCGATCATTTGTTCAGCTATCTGCCTGGGATTGCCACGGGGCTTAAGAAGCGCGACTGCTACACTGTTTACACCAATCCTGAAACATGCTCCATCCTTCGCGAAGGATTGCCTGATTCCCCGCTCTACAATGGGCAAATCAAAAGTATAGGTCCCCGCTATTGTCCGTCGATAGAGACCAAGATTGTAACATTCTCCGATAAGACCGAACATCAGCTTTTTCTCGAACCGGAGGGCGAGACTACAACTGAATATTATCTCAACGGCTTTTCTTCATCAATGCCGCTCGATATTCAGATAAGGGCTATGAGTACTGTGCCGGCGCTTGAGAATGCTTGCATTTTTCGTCCCGGTTATGCTATCGAATATGATTTCTTCGATCCTCAGCAGCTATATCATACTCTTGAGACGCGTCTTGTCGAAGGTCTCTATTTTGCCGGTCAGATCAATGGTACCACCGGCTACGAGGAGGCGGCAGGGCAGGGGCTTGTCGCCGGCGCTAATGCGGCGCTTGCCGCTCTCGGACGCGAACAGTTTACCCTTGCCCGCGATGAGGCTTATATAGGTGTCCTTATCGACGACCTTATCACCAAAGGCGTCGATGAGCCATACCGTATGTTTACATCCCGTGCCGAATATCGCATTCTTCTTCGACAGGATGATGCCGATATGCGTCTCACTCCCATCGGCTATCGAATCGGTCTTGCCTCGAAAGAACGCTACGGGCTTATGCAGGAAAAGAAGCGTCTTCGCGATGGATTAATCACGCTGTGCGACAATCTTACGGTACATCCGGCGGATGTACAAAGTCTGCTCGAATCTGAGGGAACATCTCCCCTGCGTCAGGGAACTAAGCTTTCCGACCTTGTCCAGCGTCCGCAATTGAGCATTGAAAAGCTCTCTGCTGTCCTTCCCAAGCTTGAAGAATATATTTCGTCCTTGCCATCTGACAGGAGTGACGAGATAGTCGAGGCGGCTGAGATTCTGATTAAATACCGCGGTTATATAGCACGCGAGCAGCTTGTCGCCGATAAGCTTCGCCGTCTTGAAGATGTCCGCTTGCCAAAAGATATGGTATTTGCAGATATCAAGGCTATTTCTACCGAAGGACGTCAGAAACTTGAAAAGCACCGTCCGTCGACAGTCGGAGAAGCTTCACGCATTCCCGGGATATCTCCGAGTGATGTGAATATTCTCCTGCTTCTTCTTAACCGCTGATTGTTTCACGTGAAACAATTTGAATGAAAAATCAGAAGCGAGAATTGTTTCACGTGAAACAATTCGCAAGTATAAATTGAAATATCAATCATTTAATAGCACGAAATGGAATACATTAAATCTAAAATCCGCGACGTTCAAGACTTCCCTACAAAAGGCATTCTCTTTAAGGACCTGACCACGGCATTCAAGGATGCCCGTGCTCTTCATGTTATTGGCTGGGATCTTTCTCAGCTCTATCGCGACAAAGGCGTCACCAAAGTGGTAGGCATCGAGTCACGTGGTTTTATCGGCGGCTCTATCCTTGCCTTTGAGCTGGGAGCAGGTTTTGTGCCGTGCCGTAAGCCCGGTAAACTGCCTGCCGACACTATCCGCGAGGAATACAAGAAAGAATACGGAACAGATACCATCGAAATACACCGCGATGCCATTACACCTGATGATATCGTAGTTATTCACGACGATGTTCTTGCTACGGGAGGTACTATGGCAGCCGCCATACGGCTCGTGAAGACTCTGAATCCGAAGAAAATCTACGTTAATTTTATCATCGAACTCACCGCTCTTGGCGGACGCGCGCTTCTGCCCGACGATGTGGAAGTGACTTCGTTAATCAAATACTGATTTCATCCGTTGTGCCCGCTAATGGGCATACAAGACGCTCGGATACGACCGAGCGACCATAAAAAAGCTGTGCCATAATATTTATGACACAGCTTTTTACTTTGAGCCGCAGAAACGGCATAATTTGTCTTATGCTTTGGCGAGGCAGGCGTCGAGGGCGGCGGTGATGGCTTCTTTATCCATCTTGCGACCGATGATGACAATCTTAATCATTCTGTCACCGTATTTCTCGTCCCAGTCGCGGGCAAGTCCGGGTTCGGTTTTCATGAACTGACGGAGTTCCTCCTCGGGTGCTGTCGCGAACCAGTAGCCGGCTTCGGTGAGTTTTTTCTGTTTTCCCGCCTGTTCGAAGAGGTAGCTCATATCGCGGTTGTGGCTGAAATAGATCACGCCTTTGGTGCGGATGATGCTTTTAGGGAAGCTCTTTGCAAGATAGTGGTCGAATTTGCCGAGATCGAAAGGCTGGCGGCGGTAGTAGACGAAGGTCTGTATGCCGTATTCCTCTGCTTCGCCTTCGTCGTCGTGATGGTGATGATGCTCGTGTCCGTGCTCATGCTCGTGCTCATGCTCGTGATGGTGTTCGTGATGATGCTCAAGTTCGTGCGCTTCACGTTCTTCATCTTCTGTAGGCGCGGCGTCGAGATGTTTGACCCATGCGGCGGAGTTGGAAACCTTGTTGAAATTGAACATGTGCGTGTCAAGCAGTTTGCTGAGGTCTACGTCGCAGTAGTCGCATTCGATGATTTCAGCATTCGGCTGTATGGCACGTATGATCGCTTTGATGTGTGCCGCCTCTTCGTCGGTCACTTCCGAAATCTTGTTCAGCAGAATGATGTTGCAGAACTCGATCTGTTCGATAATAAGATTCTCGATGTCTTCTTCGTCGATATCGCTTTTTGTGAGCGCGTCTCCGCAGTTGAATTCGTCGAGAAGCCGGAGGGCGTCCACAACCGTCACTATGCAGTCGAGCTCGGGCAGCGCACCGTGGTGATATTTAGAGACAAGACCGGGTATCGAATTGATTGTCTGCGCAATAGGCTCGGGTTCGCATATTCCGCTGGCTTCTATGACTATATAGTCGAAATTGCCTGTGGCAACGAGCTCGCAGAGCTGTTTGATAAGGTCCATTTTCAGTGTGCAGCAGATGCAGCCGTTCTGAAGTGCGACGAGGTCCTGCTCATCTTTCTTTCCTACTACACCTTCTTTAGCTATCAGCGACGCGTCGATATTCACTTCTCCGATGTCGTTCACGATTACGGCAAAGCGGATGCCGCGTTTATTGGCAAGTATGCGGTTCAGTAAAGTTGTTTTGCCACTGCCGAGGTATCCCGTCAGCAGAAGCACGGGTACATTCTTTTTCATTTTACTTAGAAGCTGTTTGGTGATACAAATATAGTACATTTTGCCCGAAATGGAGAATTATAGACGAATAAAATCGGTGCGGAATTAATCTTTGGAATGGTTAAAATGTCTAACTTTGCAGTTGAAATAAAAATTTGTATAGAATATTTTAGAATAAAGGTATGAAAAAAATCTACACAATCCTCAGTTTCGCGGCTTTAGCTCTTCCCGTTATGGCTCAGCAGCCGCAGCTCCCAAACAGCGGTTTCGAAGATGAATGGCAGAAATGCCGTCCTTTTACAAGCCAGATTCCTGACGAGACGGCAACCGACGAAAATATTTATAAAGGAACCACTCCGTCGCCCTGGACTATCAGCAATGTTATCGGCATAGCAGGTCTCGGCGCGACCCAGGTCGGCGAGCAGGTCGCCGGATATGAATCTGAAAAAGCCGTCTGCCTTCGCAACACTGCCAATTCCCTTATGTCAAGCCAGATAGTGCCAGGATATATAACGCTCGGAACCTCGTGGAATTGCTCTATTATGGGAAATGAAAACGACGGCGGTTCGTTCGGCGGTGTGGAATTTACCGGTCGTCCCGAGAAGATCACATTCATGTATAAATATGAGCGTGCAAACGAAAATACCGACCCCGCCAGCGCCGTGGCATATCTCTGGAAAGGCACAACAACTCAGGTCGAAGTGCCAGCCGGCATAGGTTTCATGTCCGAATCGCCCACTGTCACAATGACTAACCGCGACCGCAACATTCTCGGTATTGAAACCTCCAAGGGCGGCGAGGTGACAAAGAGCGACGACTTCGAGCTTATAGCCAAAGGCAGTGTCACAATCAGCGACGTCACCGACGGCTGGGCTAAGGGTGAGATTGTGTTCGAATATCTTTCGGATGCCACGCCTGAGATGATTAATGTTGTTTTCTCCGCCAACGATTATTTCACCACTACAGTGACCGCCGGCAACGCACTGACCGTCGACAATATTTGTGCCGTCTACCCCGCCCCGGAAGCTGACGTGTATGCAGGTAAGCTTGTTGTCGTTATGAACGGTGATGAACTCACCGGCGAAGGCGGCGATGACGCCACAATCAAAATCACTCCTACTTCCGAGACAACATGCAACTTCCTTCTTCCTAACTTCGCTCTCGGCGAAATGGCTATCGGTGATATCAATGTAGAAAATGTTTCTATGATAACCGACAACGGGACGACGACATATAAAGGCGAGGTAAAGGGACTTCAGTTACTCGAAGGTGCAATTCAGGTCGACGTCACAGTCAACGGCACCGGTACCGCTGACGGCAAGCTTGCCATGCAGATTGATGTTGTGTGGATGGGTATACCTGTCACCTGCACATTCAACGGTACGAAAGAGACCTCCGACATTGCAGAAATCACGACCGATTATCCGGCAGCTGTCGAATATTACAATCTCAAAGGCGTTCGCGTCAATGAAAATGCCCTCGAATCAGGTATTTATATCCGTCGTCAAGGTAATAAGGTAACAAAGGTAATCATCAGATAATCAATGATATAGTCGTGTTGTAAAAGTCCTGCGGATGTTTCCGTCAGGACTTTTTTTAACTTTCTGACCGGCACATTACTTTTGTATCGAGATAAGTGTTAAATTTGCATACGCAATAATATTTGAACATGAAACTTCAATTCTGGCTAACTGCCGCTGTTCTGACCGTTGTCGCCAGCTCGTGCATTAAAGACGAACCGCTCAACGCCGAGTGCGACATTGTTTCCGCCACTATCCCCGGCAACGTGCTCAACCGAGCTCCACAGATTTCGAACGACCGTGTCGTCTTCGTTGTCAAGGGAGGTACCGACGTCACTGTCCTTGCTCCCGAATTCACTATTACGCCTGGCGCAGCCATCGAGCCGCCGTCCGGTACAGTACGCGACTTCACGGAGCCGCAGGAATACACCGTTACTTCCGAAGACGGCGAGTGGCACAAGACATATACCGTCGAAGTGCAGATGAACAACATCATCAATCTCGAATATAATTTCGAACACGTCCGGGTATACGATGGTAAATTCACCCGTCCTTATTCCTACGATATCTTCTATGAAGAAGACGCCGCCGGCAACCAGACTCTCACATGGGCGAGCGGCAATCCCGGCTTTGCCCTCACCGGCACAGGCTCCACGCCCGAAAGCTTTCCTACTTTCCAGGCGGAAGACGGACTGGAGGGGAAATGCCTCGAACTTGTAACGCGTTCTACCGGCTTTTTCGGAACGCAGGTAGGTATGCCTCTGGCAGCCGGCAGTCTTTTCATCGGCACGTTCGACACCACCAATGCTGTCGCTCGTCCGCTTGAAGCCACACGCTTCGGCACACCGTTCTATAATATCCCGCGGTCGCTGACAGGATTCTTTAAGTTCGCTCCAGGCGAACAATACTGCGAACTTGTCGACGGCAAACTCAGACCAGTAGAAGGACGTACAGATGTTTTCAATATCTATTCCGTGCTCTTCGAGGTGACCGCCGACATGCAGATGCTCGACGGAAGCAATGCCCTTTCTGAGGATAATCCTAACATTATCGCAGTGGCAGAGATTCCGATGGAAGAGCGTATCGCCACCGACGAGTGGCGCGAGTTTACAATCCCATATGTCTATCGTCCCGGCAAGAAGCTCGATATTCAGAAGCTCCTCGACGGAAGCTACAGCATCACCATCGTTTGTACATCGAGTGCCGACGGCGGCAGATTCTCCGGCGCTGTCGGAAGCACATTGAAAGTAGATAATCTCAGAATCACCTGCGTGGGTGTTGAAGAATGACAAGAACTATGAACACGATACTAAAGGCTTCTTTTGTAGCAGCGGCAGCGCTGTGTTTCACCACACTTTCGGCGCAGAACGAGCGTCCCTCAAGCATCCTAAGCTCTACTCTCCACGGACTTGAATACGAGGTTTATGCGGGTGTCAATATCGGCGGCTCTTCACCGCTGCCGTTGCCCGCGGAAATAAGGCAGATAAAGAGTTACAGCCCCAATCTCAATCCTATCATAGGTACTACCATTACCAAGTGGTTCGACAAAGGCGATGCCGCCGCATGGGGCGTTTCTGTCGGTCTTAAACTGGAGACAAAAGGCATGACTACGCGTGCGCGTGTCAAGAATTACGGCATGGAGATCATCAACGGCGGAAGCCTCGTCAGCGGCAATTGGACGGGCAACGTCCTCACAAAATATCATTCCAGCCAGCTCACCTTCCCTATAACTGGCGTCTATCGTTTCAGCAACCGCTGGAAGGTGAACGCCGGTGTATATCTCTCTTATGCTTTCAGCAACACTTTCGACGGAGAAGTATACGACGGCTATCTGCGTGAAGGAAGTCCGACGGGACCGAAGGTGACATTCGAAGATGGCGCCAAGGCGACATACAACTTCTCGTCGAATCTGCGCCATTTCCAGTGGGGCGCTCAGGCGGGAGCATCATGGAAGGCGCTGAAGCATCTCAATGTCAATGCAAACCTCGCATGGGGGCTTAACGGCATTTTCGAATCGTCTTTCAAGACCATCACTTTTTCCATGTATTCAATCTACCTCAACTTAGGCTTCGGCTACATATTCTGAAACCAACAGCACCATATAACATGAAAATCTATAATTTTGACGATACCCCGTCGCTTGTCAGCCAGTATCTGCGCGAGATGCGCGGCATCGACATGCAGAACGACCGTATGCGTTTCCGCCGCAATCTTGAACGTCTGGGCGAGATTTTCGCCTACGAAATGAGCAAAACTTTCCGCTATCGTGTCGATCAGGTGCGTACTCCCTTAGGTGTCGACGCTGCCTGCAATGTCATCGACGAAGACATTGTCCTTGCCACCATCTTCCGTGCCGGTGTGCCTTTCCACCAGGGCTTTCTGCGCTACCTCGACAATGCCGAGAATGCTTTCGTGTCGGCATACCGCAAATATAAGGAAAAAGAGCAGTTCGATATCCTCATCGAATATCTCGCATCGCCGCGCCTCGACGGCAAGACGCTCATTCTCTGCGACCCCATGCTTGCTACGGGCGCTTCCATGGAGCTCAGTTACCGCGCGCTGCTGACAAAGGGTACGCCGGCAAAGGTCTGCCTGGCTTCCGTCATTGCAAGCCGTAAGGCTGTTGAATATCTCGATAGCGTCATGCCTGCCGAAGCAGAGCTGTGGGTTGGTGTTATCGACGACGAAATCAACGCGCACAGCTACATCGTCCCTGGACTCGGCGACGCCGGGGATCTGGCGTATGGTACAAAAGAATAATCAGATCCTTACCCTCACCATCAGCCGCTGGTAGAAGATGAAGCTGCCTCCGGCGATGTTGAAGTCGAGCGATGCTTCAAGGTCTGCCCATCTGTTGCGCACTATACGTGCATAGATGTCGGTACGGTTGTAGCATTTCGCGGCATAAAACGGTTCTCCCTGATATAACAGGCTGCCGAACATTGCGCGGCTCGGCTGCTGCCGTCCGCCGTAATAAAACGAATTATATATGCCGAGCCACCGCCATTCGGCACGGACATCAAACCACGCCCCGACAGGTTTCGACCAATAGTCGGTGGCGCGGTTGCGTTCTATCGTCATAAGTGCTCCTGCGCGGATATACAGACTGTCGAGCGCCGTGCTGCGGCTGAGGTCGGCGCCGACATACGGGTTGACGACGAAATTGTCGACGATGTGCTGGTCGGGACCGCTGCTTTTCGTCAGCGCATAGTGGTTCATCATCGCGTGTCCGCCTATAAAGAAATCGCCCTGGCGCGGATGCCACTGACCGTGGAGTACGATGTTGAAAGCCTCACGTTCGGTTTCTGTCTGCATCTGGCGCCAGTCGAGATAGAAATCGACAAAGGAGCGTCCCCCGTTATATTGCGCGAGCGCTCCGCGGATATTGTGCTGATAATACAGCAGCGAGTCGCTCCACAGGAAATTGGGAAGTTCTTCCCTGAGCTGAGTGCGCGGAAACATGCCGAGCGACAGCGCCCAGCGGCTTTCCTGATGGCGGTAGTAGAGTGTCGGCGATATTCTTGCGCCGTGCCACTGACGTCCGATGGGCTGATTCCACACCGCGCCGCCTGACAGGCGGTCGTTCTCGCCCATTTTAAGCCCTATTTCAGGCGCGAGAGAGGTAAAGAAGTATGTTTCTGTCGGAGTATAGTCGTGATCGCCCTCACGGTTGTCGAAAACGCTCTGAAAGTCGATGCTCCAGGTGAGTTCCTGCGCTTGCGCAGTCAGCGCCGCTGCAGCAAGCAGTGTTGCCGCAAAAATTTTTTTCATGATTTCTGATATTCTGTGGGCGACATTCCTGTGATGTGCTTGAAATATTTGCCGAAGGCGCTCTGGTTTGAGAAATTGAGGGTGTATGCCACCTGCTGCACGTTCTTTCCGGAGTAGCGCAGCAGATTCTTGGCTTCCATGATGACAAAGAAGTCGATCCATCGTGCCGCTGAGCGTCCGGTTGCTTCCTTTACGAGCAGTGAGAGATACTTCGGAGATATGAACAGCTGGTCGGCGTAGTAGCTCACAGAGCGTTCGCGGATGTAATTGACGTGTACGAGCCGCAGGAAGTCCTGAACGTAGTTGTTGCGCCGCGGTACTGCCGGGTTACTGTTTGTCAGGCGCGCGCGGCGGTAGATGAGGCTCATGAGCTGATAGATAAGAGCCGACGTAAGGCTATTGATGATGTGACAGCTGATCTGGGTGTCGTAGTTGTCTTTCATCACTGTGTTCATAAGCGAGAAATAACGCATCAGAAGGCTAACTTCGCGTTCGGGCAGCCGCATCACGGGGTCGTCGTGCTCAATAAAAGCTTGTCCGGAGAATGCCGAATATGAAAGATTCAGATCGTGGATGAAATCAGGTGAATAGTAGAGGCAGTGGACATCTATATTATCATTATCGTCAACCGGGTGTATGCGCACGATCGAACCGTAGTCGAGTGCAAGAAGAACCGGACCCTCGATTTCCAGTTTGCGTGTGTTGAGCTCTGCGTAGAGCTTGCCTTTGATGACAAGAAGCACCACAATTCCGTATACCTGCATGGGAGGGGTGCTGCCGGGGGAGATGCCTTGCTGACGGGAATAGTCGCTCGTCAGATGTGCGTAGATACATTTTCCCGGAAGTTCGTTGAATTCCTCTGATATGGATTTGAAATGGGATGTCTGCTCTTCGCTGAGAAATTTCAGTTCCGTCGGTTTATACATAGTTCGTTCTTGTTATATGCACTCTTAGTTTTGTGCAAATTTACGAATTATTATGTGGATGAGGAAACTGACGAGTCAAAAAGACCAATAAACTATCCGAACAGGAAAAATTGAGACGCGCTTCCGGCATGAAGCGCGTCTCAGAGACGGTTATTTTACAAAAGCGATGTGTCCTGGGATGTCGCCCGTTGTGGCGGTCCACTGGAGCTTGCCGTCGGCGCTGTAGTAGAACAGCGTGCCGGACGATACGTAGTTTTTCACGTCAGTGACAATGATGTCGCCGTTGTCCGGGTTGACAGCGAGGCAGTAGGGCGTGGTGATTCGGCTCTGCGTGCCGTCGGTGATGAAGCTCCGGGCAGGTGATGTCGGGGATGCTGTGTCGACGGTGCCGAGGGTGTAGGTCGCTTTCCAGTCTGCACCGTATGTTGCGCCGATGTAGTAGAGCGAATTGCCGCGCATTGTCATGTTCGAGACAGGTGTGTCGACGCTGCCGCTCTGTTTCCACTGTGTAGCGACGGTAGTTCCTGCCTCATCGGGAGTATAGTATACAAGGCATGAGGCTTTGTCGGCATAGTTTCCTCTGGAGCTTGCCCAGAGGTTTCCGAGAGCATCGAATGAGATGTACTGAAGGTTTACCGGTGCTTCGATATGTCCTTTTTCGGTGAACGAGGCGAGGTCGATGACGCTGATGTAGTTCTTGTATTCCGGGTTGGTATAATCGCCGGAATTTGCAACGTAGAGGCTCCCGTCGCGCACTGCGAGACCTTCGGGCATCTTTCCTACCGGGACAGTCCCGGCGGGCTTGAAATCGCGTGTGCTGAAGCGTACGACGCTTCCGTTGTCGCCGCTGCCGCCGACGAAGCTTGTCACGTAGGCGTAGTCACCGTCGAAAGCGATGGAGCGTGGCGAGCTGATGTCGACCTTTGCTATTCTGACAGCTGTGGCGGCGTCGAGAACTTCTACCTTGTGGCTTCCGTTGACGACGACGTAGAGACGTCCGTCGTGTACGGCGATGTCGCTGCCGGTGTCGCCGAGTTCAAGAATCTCGTTGGGATTGGCGGCGGAATAGATGTTGCGGGTGTAGGTGCAGTTGCGGTAGCTGTAATAGTCGAGGGTGCATTTGTTGGATCCCATGTTGCCTTCGTTAAGGATATAGAATCCGCGGTAGGAACCGCCCTGATTGGGCTTGGCGTCGGGAATTACAGTTCCTTCCGGTTCGGGAATGACAGGGTCGTCGTTATTGCAGGATGTTAGTGCAAGGCATGCTGCTGCGATAAATGCGATGTGTTTGAAATTCATGTGATATGGTTATAATATTATCATGCGGCTGTCGACATCGTTGCCGATGAATAATGTCGCGAGCGACGAGAATTCGCCCGGTTGCCCGGTGGTGAGATACTCTGTTCTGGAGTTTCGTGTGATGCGGCGGTCCATGTCGGGATGGCGTCGCAGATAGTCGAGCAATGATCGTGCGACAGTCTCACCTTGATTGAAAATGTGTGTCCCTTCCGGGATATATTTGCGTATCTTGTCGAGGAGAAGAGGGTAATGGGTGCATCCGAGTATGACGGTGTCGATGTCTGGATCGGCGCTGAACAGTGCTTCTATGTCGCTTCGGATGAAGTAGTCGGCGCCGTCGCCGTCAGCTTCGCGGTTTTCCACCAGCGGCACCCACATGGGACATGCGTGGCTGGTGAGGTGTATGTGCGGGTGCAGCTTGGCGAGCTCCATGTCGTAGGAGCCGGAAGCCACTGTCCCGGGGGTACCGAAGAGTCCGACATGTCCGTTTCGTGTTATCGCACCGATGCTTTCCGCCGTCGGGCGTATGACGCCTAAGACGCGCCTTTGCGGGTCGATGGAAGGCAGATTTCTCTGCTGGATGGTCCGCAGGGCTTTGGCGGAAGCGGTGTTGCATGCGAGGATGACAAGCTGGCAACCTTGTGCGAAGAGATATTCTACCGCCTGGAGAGTGAAATGATATACGCTGTCGAACGAGCGTGTTCCGTACGGAGCGCGGGCATTGTCGCCGAGGTAGATGTAGTCGGCGTCGGGTAATGCCCGGCGTATCTCCCTCAGGATTGTCAGACCGCCGTAGCCCGAGTCGAACACCCCGATAGGACCGGGGTGTCCGGCTGTGGCTTGTATGGCGTCACGCTGTGCGTTGATCATCAAAGTTTTGCCTTGATGGCTTCGGTTTCTTTTTCGTAGCCCGGCTTTTCGAGCAGGGCAAACATATTCTTCTTGTATGCCTCAACGCCGGGCTGGTTGAAGGGGTTCACTCCGAGGATGTATCCGCTGATGCCGCAGGCAGCTTCGAAGAAATAGATGAGCTGTCCGAGAGTGGCGGGGCTGACATCCGGGAGGATTACGCGCATAACGGGCACTCCGCCGTCGACATGTGCTATGCGGGTTCCGAGTTCTGCCATCTTGTTTACTTCGTCGATGCGTTTGCCGCCGATGTAGTTGAGTCCGTCGAGGTTCGACTCGTCGAAGGGTATGCGGAGCTCGCGGTCGACGTTTTCAACGGAAAGTACGGTCTCGTAGATGGTGCGCTCACCTTCCTGGATCCACTGACCCATGGAATGCAGGTCGGTAGTGAAGTCGACGGAAGCGGGGAATATGCCCTTTCCGTCCTTGCCTTCGCTTTCGCCGTAGAGCTGTTTCCACCATTCTCCGAAGAAGTGGAGACGCGGGTTGAAGTTGACGAGTATTTCAGTCTTTTTGCCGCTGCGGTAGAGTGCGTTGCGTGTGATTGCATAGACGTATGCGTCGTCGGATGTGCCGTCGAGAGTGGCTTTTTCCATCTGTCGTGCTCCTTCTACGAGGGCGTGGATGTCGATGCCTGCCACGGCGATGGGCAGAAGACCGACGGGAGTGAGGACGGAGAAGCGTCCGCCTACGTTGTCGGGAATGACGTAGGTCTTGTAGCCTTCTGTCGTTGCGAGCGTGCGCAGGGCTCCGCGTGCGGCGTCGGTGACAGCGACGATGCGCTTGTTGGCTTCTTCGTGTCCGAGCTGCTTTTCAAGCTGCTCGCGAAGGATGCGGAAGGCGATGGCGGGTTCGGTGGTAGTGCCCGATTTGGATATTACGATGATGCCGAATTTCTTGTCGCGGAGGTAATCGCAGAGGTCGGCGAGATAGTCTTCGCCTATATTCTGTCCGGCAAAGATAACTTTCTGCTGCATGAACGGATTTGCCATGGCTTCGATGACAGCCTTGGCGCCGAGATAGCTGCCGCCGATGCCGATGGATACAACAACGTCGCAGTTGTCGCGCAGCGAGGCTGCTGTGGCGTTGATGTCGTCGAGGAGAGCGGGAGTGATTTCTTCGGGAAGCTTTACCCATCCGAGGAAATCGTTGCCGAGACCGGAGCCGTCGGTAAGTTTTGCAAAACCGCTCTTTGCTTCAGGTGCAAGAGCGTCAATCTGTGCCTGGCTTACAAAGCCCTGCACATCTTTAGTGACTACTTGAATCTTTTTCATACTACTTGAGAAATTTTGCGCAAAAATACTCTTTTTTCGCGGGTTACAGAAATATAAACGCTACAGAAGCACTTTTCGAAAGTAAAAAAAAGTAAACAGGGCAGTCTCACTAATTTTTTTGAGTGAGAAATTGAAACGGAGAATGGCAAACATAGAGATATTTCATTAACTTTGTGTTCTTATCAATAATTGCTTAGTCATGGAGCCATCCCCTGATAGTACCAAATTACCGTTCTCGTTTGAGAACATTTTTAATCGGGCTTCCGAACTTGTAGAACAAGCACGGAACACTGCTTACCTTCAGATAAATGAAACTCTTGTTCGGAGGAACTGGCTCTTGGGAAAACTTATTGTTGAGGAAGAACTCAAAGGGAAGGATAGAGCCGTTTATGGATCTGAGATCATCAAGTGGCTTTCAAAACGTCTGACCGCTGTATATGGTAAAGGCTTCACCAAGACTAATTTATACAGTTTTGCAAGATTCTATGAATATTTTCCTCAGATTTTCCACTCACTGAGTGGAAAATCGGGATTATTGCTATCATGGACCCATTATCGCACGCTTATTCAAGAACTTAATGAAGATGCACGACATTGGTATGAGCATGAGGCTGCCGAGCAGAACTGGAGTGTCCGCACTCTTCAGCGTAACATCAGTTCTCAATATTATCATCGCTTGCTTGCCTCGCAGCGAAAGGACCTTGTAGAACAAGAAATGCTACAACGTACGTCAACGTTGCAGACTGCTGACCCCGCAGGATTTATCAAGAATCCGGTTATCGGTGAGTTTTTGGGATTTACTGCCGACAGTTCATTCAGAGAATCAGACCTTGAACAGTCTATAATCGATAATCTTGAAAAATTCCTTCTCGAAATGGGCAAAGGCTTTGCTTTTGTGGCGCGACAGCAGCATATACATACCGAAAAACAAGACTATTTTATAGACCTTGTTTTCTACAATTATATTTTGAAATGTTTTGTGCTTATTGACCTTAAAACTTCTGCTATTCAGCATCAGGATGTCGGGCAGATGGATATGTATGTCAGAATGTATGATGAGTTGAAGCGTGCAAAAGATGACAACCCGACTATCGGCATACTGCTATGTGAAGATACCGATGAGGATATTGCCCGATACTCGGTACTGCACGACAATGACCATCTTTTTGCCTCTAAATATATGACCTATATGCCGAGTCCGGAGGAACTCCGCGCCGAAATCGAACGGCAGAAGGCGATCTATTATCTTCAGATGAAGGAGAAGAACAATTAGGAGGAAAAATAAAGACCTATTTGCTGATGATGTTTCTCAGGTAGTCAGAAGGCTGGAGCTCGTTTGCGCGTATGAGATAGGGTAGGGCGGCGGCGCGGTCGTCGGGCAGGAGGGCGTTGCCAAGACAGATGAGTGCTTCTATGTTATCGGGGTCGGCATTGAGCGTCCGGCGCCATGTGTCGATTGCTGCCTGCATGTCGCCGGCGAGAAGATAGCCCTGAGCAAGACTGTTGAGCCACGTGGTATTGTCCGGTATACCTCGCAGGAGCACCGTGGCGTAGCGGATGATATTCGCAGCATCGCGCCGGAAAAGATAGTGGGCAAGCAGTCGCGACTGCAGCGGGCGCTGTAGGTATGGCAGTGCGGCTGCTGTGCGCAGAAGCTCGCGTTCGTACATCGTGCTCTGACCGAGCGCTATTGTTTCGTGTTCTATGACTGCCAGGACGGAGTCGAGCGGCACACCGTGGCTCATCGCCGTTTCTATTCGTCCGGCTGTCACTGTGCTGTCGCCCTGCATGAGTGCTGCGACGGCGGCTCTGCCATACGGAGTGGCGTCGGTAGGCTCTTCCTCACTCACAAGCATATATAAAGCATGTGCGCTGGGCCATTCACGGGCTTCGTAGGCTCTTTCGGCACGTACGCGCAGCTGTGCATCTGCCGTAAGGGCAAACAGCATCAGAACCAATAATACGCGAAGCTTCACTTTTTTTAATTAGTAATTTACGACAATTAGTAATTAGCAATTAGTAATTAGGAATTTACGACAATTAGTAATTAGCAATTAGTAATTAGGAATTATGAATTAATAATGCACAATGCATAATGCGCAATAACGACTTAAAACTCACAACTCAATTAATTGCTAATTACTAATTTCTAATTAATAATTGGCTCAGTATTTGAACGAGCTGCCGCCGAGGAATTCGCGCAAAAGGCTTGTCGATGGCACGCTGCTGAGGTCGATGGACAGGAAATAGCTCAGGAACTTGCGCAGACGGTATGCCTCGGCGTATTCGGGGACGTCGGCAGGCACAGAGCGCAGTATGTTCTCGGCATAATCTTTCATCACGCTGAGTTCGAAGATGAGCGAGCTGTTGAACATCGCATCGGCATTCTCCTGATAGGGGAAAATCCATTTCTCCTCGCCTCTCCGCACGCTCGGCCAGCGGCGTATTGTCTCCTCGGCGGAAGTGCCGCGGTATTTATGATCGCGGATGATGCGCCGGAGAAGACGGTTGTCGGTCGTCGGCACCCAGTTGTGGTCGTCGATCTGCAGTGTCGTGAGCGCCGACACGTAGATGCGATATTTCATCTCCTCCGGAATCATGTTCGTGAGTTCCGGGTTCAATCCGTGAATGCCTTCGATGAGAAGCACGTTGCCTTCTTCAAGGCGCAGCCGTTTACCATTGTATTCGCGCGTGCCGCGTTCGAAGTTATATGTCGGCAGTTCCACTTCTTTTCCTGCGAGGATGTCGGCGAGGTCGGCGTTGAACCGCTCAAGGTCGAGGGCATAGAGCGATTCATAGTCGTAGTCGCCGGTGAAGTCGCGCGGCGTGCGCTCACGGTCGACGAAATAGTCGTCAAGCGAAATCATCTGCGGTTTCAGCAGGTTCGTCATCAGCTGGATGGCAAGTCGCTTGTTTGTGGTAGTCTTGCCTGACGATGAGGGTCCGGACAGCAGTACGATGCGTGCGCCGCCATTTTTGTAACGTTCCTTGATGTCGTCGCTGATGTGCGCGAGCGCTTTTTCGTGCAGCGCTTCGGTGACGTTGATAAGCTCCGGAGCCGCATTGTGGATGATGCATTCGTTGAGCTCTCCTACGTTTCTGACTCCCGTGATGTTGTTGAAGCGGATATATTCCGTAAAAGCCCTGTACATCTTGTCCTGTGCCACGTACTGCGCCGGACGCGACGGTTCAGCAGGGTCGAACGACATGAGCAGGAAGCCTTGTTTGTACGGCAGGAGGTCGAACACGCCGATGTAGCCTGTCGACGGTGCCAGAGCGCCGTAGTAGCTGTCGAAGACGCCGTCGAGGACAACATATTTCGTGTACAGTTCGCGCGATGTCCGCAGAAGGGCTATTTTTGAATTAAGTCCCTGTTCTTCGAAGTGTTTTATTACGTCTCTTGTGAGTCCTGTGTGGTTTTCGAAGACGGCATCGGCTTTGTGCAGCTCTTTCATGCGTGCGCGTATGGCTTCCACAGTCTCGGGTGGCACAGAGTCCATGCCGTTGAGGCGGCAATAATAGCCGTGTGCGAGCGAGTGCTCTATCCGCAGCTCCGTGCCGGGCAGTACTGCGCGTACGGCACAGTAGAGCATCATGCACAGAGAGCGCACATAGACACGCGGTCCGGAGCCTTCAGTGATGCCCTGGAACTCGATGAGTTTGGGCATATAGACGGGATAGTCGAGAGGCTCGGTCTTGTTATTGACGCGGCAGCAGATGGGACGTGCCGGCAGCTTGCTGCCGAGCATGTCCGCCACTTCGAGAAGTGTTGTGCCGCCGTCGACGTCAACGTAGTCGCCGGTGTTCTTGCAGAAGAGCCGTATTTTCTTCATAGCTCAAGGTCGCCTCCGACGATTTCGTGCCATGGGAGACCGTTCTCGGCTATGGCAGCGAGGAACGGATCCGGATCGAACTCTTCGACATTGCGCACGCCTTTGAGATTCCATTTGCCTGTGAGGAACATCATGGCGCCGCACATGGCAGGTACGCCGGTGGTGTAGCTCACAGCCTGCATTCCTGTTTCAAGATATGCGGCGTGATGCGAGCAGTTGTTGTAGATGTAGTATGTGAGCGGCTTGCCGTCCTTGTCTTTGCCGGATATGCGGCATCCGATGCTTGTTTCGCCTACGTAGTTCTCGCCGAGATCCTGAGGGTTGGGAAGGACAGCCTTGAGGAACTGCAGAGGCACGATTTTCTGACCGTTGTATTCCACTTCGTCGATGCGTGCCATGCCGATGTTCTGTATCACCCGCAGATGAGTGAGGTATTCCTGTCCGAAGGTCATCCAGAAACGGGCGCGCTTGATAGTGGGGTAGTTCTGCACGAGCGATTCGAGCTCTTCGTGATAGAGGAGATAGGAGTCGCGCTGTCCGATGTTGGGATATGTCAGCGATTTGTGGAATTCAAGCGGTTTTGTGACAACCCACTGTCCGTCCTGCCAGTAGCGTCCGTTCTGTGTGATTTCGCGGATGTTGATCTCGGGGTTGAAGTTGGTGGCGAAAGCTTTGCCATGGTTGCCGGCGTTGCAGTCGACGATGTCGAGTGTCTCCATCTCCGAGAACCAGTGCTTAGCGGCGTATGCTGTGAAAACGCCGCTCACGCCCGGGTCGAAACCGCAGCCGAGTATGGCGGTGAGTCCGGCTTTCTCGAAGCGCTCGCGGAACGCCCACTGCCATGAGTACTCGAAGTGAGCCACATCCTTGGGCTCGTAGTTGGCAGTGTCGAGATAGTTGACACCGCACTGCAGACAAGCCTCCATGATGTTGAGGTCCTGATAGGGCAGGGCGACGTTGATAACCATGTCTGGCTGGTGGCGCTTGAACAGTGCCACAACTTCCTCGACGCTGTCGGCGTCGACACGGTCGGCGCTGATGTTAGGCTTTCCGATTTTCTTTGCCAGTGCCTCGCATTTTGCGAGTGTGCGCGAAGCGAGCACGATTTCGCTGAACACTTCGGGGTGCTGGGCGCATTTGTAGGCTACTACAGTGCCTACGCCGCCGATGCCGATGATAATGACTTTTGCCATTCTATTTTTCTGTTATTTGTTTGTGTTTTCTGTTGTTGTTTCTCTTGTCGATGGCTATGCCGATGAATGTTATGATTCCTAAGAAGATGGTGAGAAGCGTCGTCGTGCCGAGCGACAGATTTGCGAACGCTCCAGCCTGCGCGGCAGGCAGCCCGTAGATGCCGAGTCCGAAAATGACAGCCCACTGCCACGGCCCGATGCCGCCGTTTGAGGGTACGCCCATGGCTATGCTGCCGAGGGTGAATGCTACAAGCGCAACCTGCGGACCGTCGGACGCAAGAAGCCCGGCAGTGAATGGAAAGGCATAGAACGACACATAGAGCTGTGTGAAGTAGCACGCCCACATGCCCGCCGTAAGCAGCAGCCACCACCCTTTGCCGCGCATGTGTGCGATAGCTGCGAAGCCTTTCCAGAGCTCGCGGAAAGCCTTTTGAATCTTTGTCACGGCGCTGTTGCCCGACCGCAGCTTCATAAAGCCGAAGAAAGCGGCGGCGACGACGGCGATTCCGCCCCACAGCCATGGCGATTCGAGCAAGGATATCAGCGGGTTGTATGCGCCCGCGTTTTCTGTCAGATAGCCGATTATGGCTTTCGATGCCACGATGAATGCGAAAAGGAGAATGAGAGCTACCGCCACTGTGTCGGCAAGGCGGTCTGCCACCATGGAGCCGAACACTGCCGTGAACGGCGCCCGCTGACGCTGGGCTATATAACCCGTGCGCCACACTTCGCCGAGGCGAGGGAACACGAGGTTGACGGCATAGGTGCCGAAAATGCTGTATATCAGTGCATGAATGGGAGGATTGACGCCTATGGCACGCAGCTGGATGCGCCATCGGTAGGCGCGGCACACCTGAGCGCCGATGGCGAAGATCATGCCGAACACTATCCAGCGCAGATCGCACTGCTCGCGGATGATGGCGAGCATCTCGTCGAAGTCGATGCCGGTGAACAGCAGCCAGCACAGTCCTATGCTGACTACCAGCGGAACGGCATATCTGAGGATGCCTTTCAGCACAGTGCCCGTTTTTGTGTCCTTACCCATATTGCAAAATTACACAGAATCCGCCAATAGCCCAAATAAACAGACTATTTAACTTCTCTTAAAGACCGCTTTCAGCAAAAATTGTTAATTTTGCTGACTATGGCAAAATTAGACAAGATAAAAGACTGGTGCTCGGCTCTCGGGCAGAGTATGATGAGCGTCGTGAAGGTTGCGCTGCAGTCGCGCATACCGTCGTCGCTGCCGAAAGATGTGCCCGCTGAGCTCGTGATTCTCGCCAACGGTCCGTCGCTCAGCGCCACTGTCGCCGACCATGCCGGTTTTCTTGAAGGCAAGGCGCTTATGGCGGTGAATTTCTGTGCTACATCGCCTATGTATACCCTTCTGCGTCCGGCATTCTACCTCATTGCCGACCCGCTGTTCTGGATTGTGGACGAAAAGCGCGATACCCTTTTCGGTGCGCTGGCAGAGAAGACCGACTGGCCGCTTCATCTCTTCGTCCCGTCGAAGGCACTCGGCGACAAGCGCTGGCAGAAGATGATAGCCGGCAACGGCAATATCAGTCTCCACATCTACAATACAACGCCTATCGAAGGCTTCCGTCCGTTTGCCGAGATGCTCTACCGCACAGGCATGGGTGTGCCGCGCCCGCACAATGTGCTCATTCCCGCAATCGCCCAGGGGCTGCGGATGCCGTTCAGAAAGATATACCTCGCCGGAGCCGACCACTCGTGGTTGCCCGAAATCACCGTCAACGACCGCAACGAGGTGCTGATGAACCAGAAGCATTTCTACGACCAGGGCAAATCAGAAGCCAAGGGCGTACAGCAGGAAAATCTGGAGACTGCTCGGCTGCACACCGTCCTTTTCCACATGTACACTGCTTTCAAAGCATATTTCATCCTCCTGGACTATGCTCACAGTCTGGGAAAGGAAGTTATCAACATCACCCCGGGAAGTTACATCGACGCTTTCCCGAGAATGAATCTATCAGACCGACAATGAACGACGGAATAGTGATACAGGCACGCAGCGGCTCCACCAGGATGCCCGCCAAGATTCTCCGTCCTTTCGACGGCGAAAGGACGATTCTCGACATTATCATCGACAATATCTGCCGTGACAACCCCGGCAAGACTGTCGTTGTCGCCACCACCACGCGCGATGCCGACGATGCCATAGCCGCTGTCGCCGCAAAGCATGGGGTAGAGGTGTTCCGCGGCAGCGAGGACGACGTTCTCAGTCGCTTCATAGGCGCTGCCGACGCTTTCGGACTCGACCGTATTGTCCGCGTGTGCTCCGACAACCCTCTGCTGCAGACAGGCTCTTTCGCCGCACTCTTCGCCGAGTCGGACCGCCACCCCGAAGCCGGATATGTGGCGTTCGCCTTCCCCGACGGACGTCCTACGATAAAATCGCATCTCGGGCTGTATGCTGAGCTTGCTACCGTCGGGGCGCTGCGCCGTGCAGCCGTGCTGTGTACAGGCGATGCCGACGAGAAGCTCTACCGTGAGCATGTTACCATATATCTCTACACTCATCCGCAGCATTTCAGCCTCTATTTCCTGCCTCTTCCGCCTGTGCTCCGTCAGCGGACCGACATCAGGCTGACTGTTGACACTCCGTCGGATTTCAGCTTGCTCCACGAGCTTTATTCCGCTCTGAGCACCAGCGGTGACATGTCGCCGGAGGCTATGCTGAGGTTCGTCGACGCCAATCCGGAATATGGCAGAATCATGAAACAGAACATCGCACAGAACGAAAAATGATACAGGACAATCCGAACCATACATACATCATAGGCGAGATAGGGCAGAACCATAACGGCTCTACCGACATTGCAAAGCTCATTGTCGACCTTGTGGCGCGCCCTGTGCGCGACGAAGCATCCGACATCGACCTGCTGCCTATGGATGCCGTCAAGATGACAAAACGTGACCTCAAGGAGGAACTTGCCGCTTCGCAGATGAACCGTATCTACGACTCGCCAAACTCTTTCGGGCGGACATACGGCGAGCATCGCGCAGCCCTCGAGCTCAGCGACGAGGCACATCTGGAAGTATACAGGCATGCGAAGAGCCTCGGACTCGACTTTGTGGAGACTCTGTGCTCCAGAGGCTGCATGTCGTTGCTGAAACTCTTTACTCCCGACCGCCTGAAAGTGGCGAGCCGCGATCTTACCAACCTGCCTCTGCTCGAAGCTATGGCGGAGACGAAAATACCCATCATTCTCTCCACCGGTATGGCTGGTAAGGAAGAGCTTGACAATGCCCTCGACGTCATTACGCGCTACCACGACAACATTGCCATCCTGCATTGCGTCAGCCAGTATCCTACTTTGCCCGACAACCTTAATCTGCGTACGATCACTTATCTCCTGCGCAACTATCCGCAGTATACCATCGGCTTCTCCGACCACACCATAGGCATAGCGGCCCCGGCTGTCGCTGTCGGAATGGGCGCCCGTATCATCGAGAAGCATATCACCATCGACCGCCGCATGAAAGGTACAGATCAGAAAGGTTCGCTCGGTCCTGACGGAGTGAACCGTATGGTGCGCGACATACGCATCGCCGAACGTTGGCTCGGACGCGACGATCTTTTCATGGATCCGTCGGTGCAGGCGTCGAAAGTGAAGCTCGAGCGTTCGCTCGCAACGCGCCGTGACCTTCCTGCCGGTCATATCCTTACCGACGATGATGTGCACCTTCTTTCGCCCGGCGACGGATTCCGCTGGACGGAACGCGACAAGGTGCTCGGACACAAGCTGCGGCTGCCTCTTCTGGCGGACGAAATCATTTATCCCGACAATATCGACTGACATGGAACGCGAAAACTGCAATCTCCCCAAGCTTTTCATCACCGACATCGACGGTGTGATGACCGACGGCGGAATGTACTACACCGCCGAGGGCGACGTGATGAAACGTTTCTCGGTGAAAGACGGCTGGGGTGTCCTCTTCCTCCGTCAGTTAGGAATACCTCTGGCGATTATGACCGGAGAAAACTCGCAGGTGGTGGCACGGCGTGCCGAAAAGCTGAAAATCGACCGGTGCTATCTTCATGTGAAAGACAAGCTCGGTCTTGCCCGCGAGGTGTGCGCCGAGATGGGAATCACTCTGGCGGATGTCGCTTTCATCGGCGACGACATAAACGACGTGCCTCTTCTGCGCGCTGTCGGCTGGAGCGGCTGTCCGCTCAATTCCGCGCCTTTCATCAGGCGCGAAGTACGCTATGCCGGGCAGGTTCACGGCGGCTACGGAGCATTCCGCGAGTTTGTCGAGACTATCCTCTCCGAAGCTGGCATCCTCGACGACATCATTGCCCGCGCCTGCGCCGACTAATCGCGGAAACGAGATGATAAAACACCACCGCAGCGGCGCTTCACAGTGCCGCTGCGGTGGTATAAACCAATCATTATCACATTTCTTGCAATGGAAAAAGTAATCTTGCTATGTACTATTGAAACAAGCGCACTGTAGAAAAGTTCATAGCATGTCATCAAAAAAATAAAAAAGCACCGCCGGAAGCGGTGCTTTTCGTTATCGTATGTCTGAATTATCAGAGCTGGGGACCTGCTGCTACGAGAGCTTTGCCGGCTGCGTTGTTCTCGTATTTTGCAAAATTCTTGATGAAGCGGGCTGCGAGGTCTTCTGCCTTCTTTGTCCATTCTTCGGGGTTAGCGTATGTGTCGCGCGGGTCAAGAATCTTGGTGTCGACTCCGGGAAGTTCGGTAGGAATCTCGAAGTTGAAGATCGGCAGTTTCTTTGTGGGTGCCTTGAGGATGGCTCCGTCGAGGATGGCGTCGATGATGCCGCGGGTGTCGCGGATAGAGATACGCTTGCCTGTGCCGTTCCAGCCGGTGTTTACAAGATATGCTTTTGCGCCTGATTTCTCCATGCGCTTAACGAGTTCTTCTGCATATTTTGTGGGGTGGAGCTCAAGGAATGCCTGACCGAAGCAAGCCGAGAATGTCGGGGTGGGTTCGGTGATGCCGCGTTCTGTGCCGGCGAGCTTAGCGGTGAATCCGCTGAGGAAGTAGTATTTTGTCTGCTCGCTGTCGAGGATAGATACGGGAGGCAGAACACCGAATGCGTCGGCGCTGAGGAAGATGACGTTCTTTGCAGCGGGACCGTGGCTGATGGGCTTGACGATGTTCTTGATGAAGTAGATGGGGTAGCTTACGCGGGTATTCTCTGTGACGCTCTTGTCGGAGAAGTCGATCTTTCCGTCCTTGTCGACAGTAACGTTTTCGAGGAGTGCGTCGCGGCGGATAGCGTTGTAGATGTCGGGTTCGCTTTCCTTGTCGAGGTTGATGACCTTAGCGTAGCAGCCGCCTTCGAAGTTGAAGACGCCGTTGTCGTCCCAGCCGTGCTCGTCGTCGCCGATGAGGAGACGTTTGGGGTCGGTGGAAAGGGTGGTCTTGCCTGTGCCGGAGAGACCGAAGAAGATAGCGGTGTTTTCGCCGTTCATGTCGGTGTTGGCGGAGCAGTGCATGGAAGCGATGCCCTTGAGGGGAAGGAAGTAGTTCATCATGGAGAACATGCCTTTCTTCATTTCACCGCCGTACCAGGTGTTGATGATTACCTGTTCGCGCGATGTGATGTTGAACACGACAGCTGTCTCGCTGTTCAGACCGAGTTCTGCATAGTTGGTGAGCTTAGCCTTGGAAGCGTTGTAGACGATGAAGTCGGGAGTGAAGTCCTTGAGTTCTTCGTCGGTAGGACGGATGAACATGTTCTTCACAAAGTGTGCCTGCCATGCTACTTCAACGATGAAGCGGACAGCCATGCGGGTGTCTTTGTTTGCTCCGCAGAAACCGTCGACTACATAGAGCTTCTTGTTCGAGAGCTCTTTGAGGGCGAGTTCCTTGCAGGCAGCCCATGCTTCCTGCGAAGCGGGCTTGTTGTCGTTCTTATATTCGGGAGTTGTCCACCATACGGTGTCTTTGGACTTCTCGTCAAGGACAATGAATTTGTCTTTGGGCGAGCGACCGGTGTAGACGCCTGTGAAAACGTCGACAGCGCCGAGTTCTGTTACGTAGCCTTTCTCGTAGCCGGTGAGGTCGGGATTGGTCTCGTCCTTGAAGAGCTCGTCGTAGGAGGGGTTGTAAATCACTTCAGTTGTGCCTTCAATGCCATATTTGGCGAGGTCGGCTTTGACTTCGGCCACGCGGGCCTTGATGATGTCTTCGCTCATAATTTCTGTGAATTATTTGGTAGTTATATATTAATGTTTCGTTTTCGGAGTTGACGAAGGGTTTGCCTTGTTAACCGAGTGCAAAGGTATAAAAAATTTTGATGAGTTCAGATAATTATGGAAAAATTTCTTTATTAATAAAATTTAATAGTGCTTTCTCTTTCTCTGCCCCCGCAAGAACAACGAACTGAAGAGCCTGAAAGTTTTGCCGGAGCAGAATCTAACAACAGTCCGAACACCACCGCAGGGGCGCTTCACAGTGCCCCTGCGGTGGTTAAACCAATCATTATCATAATTCTTGCAATGGAAAAAGTAATCTTGCTATGTACTATTCAAACACCGCGCCGTGAAAATAGTTCAGTCACCTCAAAAAATATTTTTTGACGGCATAAAGGTCCTGTCTGTCTCCTCTGCGTAAAATTTTCGTGAATTTTATATCGAAAGCCGAAAGTTTCGAGTTAATAATTTTGACATGACGAAAATTGTGTATAACTTTGCGCATCACCTTAAAGAATCATTTATCACGGACACATTAACCCTAAATATCAGTTATATGAAAAAAACTTTACTCACTGCAATGTGCCTCGGCGCAGCTTTCTGCATGCAGGCACAGACTGTTCTTTTTGAAGACGATTTTGAATGGCTCGCTCCCTGGTCCGCTTATGAAAACGACAAGGGTCAGAAAGTAGGCGACACTGTAGGAGAGAATAATCCAGATGTCTACTGTCCTTTTATCACAACTTCGAAAATCGACGGAGTCTCTTCTCTTGACGCATTGAAAGAAAAAGGCTATGATATCCTTCTTGCTCAGAACGGTAAGGATGACAGTGAAGCTGGTCAGAGCTGCTATCTTCAGGTGAACTATCTCAAATTCGGCAAAAGCGGCTATCAGAGCGGTGTTAAGCTGCCTTCTGTAACCCCTGCTGCCGGCACTACCGTTACTGTCGCTTTCGACTGGACAAAGCAGCGTCAGGGAGAGAGTGCCGGATTCAAGTTCGATCCCACTCAGCTTGTTGTTATAGTTGTCAACGGCGAGAATGAGACACAGTTTGCTGTTCCTACTCTTGATATCGAAGACGGTGCTGCTCTTTCATGGACAAGCACTTCAGTGACTCTTGAAAATGCTACAATCAATGCCGACACCAAGCTTATCATCCGTCCGGAAGATTCACAGTGGCGTGCAAAAGGTCAGCACCGCTGGTTCATCGACAACATTAAGGTGACAGCTACACAGAGCACCGGTATCAGCGAAATCGCTGCTGATGCAGAGGCTCCCGTTGTTTACTATAACCTCCAGGGCGTACGCGTTGCCAATCCCAAGGGTCTTGTTATCCGCAAGCAGGGCAACACCGTCAGCAAGGTCGTTGTAAAATAAGCAAAAATATCATCAATAATGAAGCCTCTCCTGCGACGGGGAGGCTTTTTTAAACAATGTCCTGCAATGTCGTGTTATAGACAGTAGGCATAATTAAACAACATCTAAAGCATAAATATTATGAGCGAATTTACAGATCTTATCAGTAAGGAGAAACCCACTCTGGTCGATTTCTTCGCCACGTGGTGTGGTCCGTGCAGGATGCAGGGTCCCATTCTCGAAGACCTGAAAAAAACAATAGGCGATAAAGCTAACATTGTTAAAGTAGATATTGACAACAATCAGGCTCTTGCCGCACAGTATAATGTTCAGTCCGTGCCCACTCTTATCCTTTTCAAGAGCGGTGAGCCGATATGGCGCGGAACAGGCGTCCACCGTGTCGAGCAGCTCCTGACTGTGATGAAAGACTACGTCGGCTGAATGATATAAATTTTTTATAGACACAGCAAACTGACATCCTGTCAAAAGTGGTTAAAATACCACTTTTGACAGGATGTATTTATACAGAAGGTAAGTTAAATCTGTTGTATCTGATTTTATTCTGCAAACAAATCATCGAGGATCACAAAAGAGTTTATCTCAAGCTTCTGTGGATTCTGAACTACTCCGGCAGAAGTAATCATCGTCAGATGAATACCCTTCTTAGGAGCAATTTCCTGTTGGTAACGTCCTCTCCTAAGCCTTAATCTATGCATATACTCAGGAGTAATTGCAAAAGCTTCGTCTGTAAACTTGATTTCGCATAGATTAACCATATTATCGGCTCTATCAATCACCATATCTATCTGCATACCTGGGTATTCGTCAGTTTTGGGAGCATTCCAAGAGAATTGCTTACAATAGACACCCGATATTCCCAATGCTTTTTGGATCTGGGACAGATGCTGCATACAAACTCTCTCAAAAGCAATCCCTCTCCAGGCCTGATGTTCTCCAGAATTGTGGTTAATAGTCCAATAATTAGATTGTTCTTTCCGATTTAAAATATATTCATGATAAAATAAAGTATAATTATCTATCAGTTGGTATATGGCTCCGCGTTTCTGTTTGGTAGGTTGTGAAATCTGTCTTATGAACCCGCACATGCTGAGATTTTCAAGAATTGTAGTGAGGCTTGCAGACATCCCTATCCCAGAGCATTCTGATATTTCTTTAGCAGTCAATCCTTTTTTCTTATGCACAAGAGCATTTATTACTGTCTCATATCTCTCAGGGAAAGAAAACATTGATGAAAACAAGGCTCTATATTCCATTTTCATTGGAGCTCGTTCTGAAAAGAACATTCGGTCAATGTTCACATACAGACTTTGTGACGGGTCGATCATTTTCCAGTAGTGTGGAACTCCACCCAGAATCATATATGCTTCAGTTATCATGTATCGGGACCATCCGAAATTATTAAGCTCACAAAATTCTTCACATTCATGCAAGGAGAAAGGGGCTAATTCTATTTGTCTGGTAACCCTGTTGTATAGACCTCCATGGTTACGGAATACTTTATTAATCATCCACGATGTAGCGCTACCACAGACAACCAAAACAATATCATTTGTCCAGGCAGCCCAGTCATTCCAAAAATGACCTAATGCCTTTAAAAAATCAGACCCTTTCGCATCCATCCATGGAAGTTCGTCAAGAAAAACAATTTTCTTATCAGACTGTTTCGCTTCAATCGATTTCGTCTCCAACAATTTTTTCAATAATGAGAATGCATCAAACCAATTTTGTGGTTTTGCGCATTTATGCAATCCTTGACTTAACATACTTCTATAAAACTCCCCAAGCTGTTGACGAGTATTATACTCCTCGACTCCTGTATAAGAGAATGCAAACGCATTTTCAAATACCTTCTTCACAAGGAATGTCTTTCCGATTCTGCGTCGTCCATAGATAGCTATAAATTCTGATTCGTTGGAATGCAGAGCGCTTAGAAGCTCCTTCTGAGGCTCCTTCCTGCCAATTAATGTTGTGGAAATACCACTATTCATCTTATTCATGCTGCAAAATTATACATAATTTTCGTCAGGTGCTTACTTTTAGGATAAAAAAAAGCCCTTAAAAGTAAGTATCTGACGAAAGTCTACTGTCTTCGCACCTAAAAAGTGCCATGAACTTTAAATATTCGAGTTCATTCACACGATTTACAGCGAAATACTTGCATATTCCGGGGATTCTGGCGAACTTTGCTATAAAGTTGAGTATAAGCTGAGTAACAGTTCTTAGTAGTTTGAAAAGTCGTCAAGTTGCTAATAACAGGTGTTTTGTATAACTTTTATTTATGTATTTATCTGTAGATGTCTGTTTTATGAGAAGGACCATATTCTCTCTTGCTCTTGCCGTTTCCGGAGCGCTGTGTGCCAATGCACAAGGCATAATCTTCGGCAGGGACGACTTTGGCTGGACGAGACAGTTCACTGCAGAATATGGCTGCGGCGACCCTGTGGGCACGGACAATGCTGATACAATGAGTCTACCGTTTACGGGCAAGCCAGCTGTCGACGGCAATGAAAACACCATCTTCGGATATTTCTGGAACACTTTAGGTTATACAGCTCGAGCTTTTCCTGACGCCGCTTGCTATGAGATTTTCGGTTATGACGGTTATATCCGTATCGGTGGCGACGAAATCCACAACCAGGGCATAGAGTGGGGCGGTATCCGCTGGAATCCCGGTAAATTCAACAACTGGAATGAAATGGACAACCCAGACGAATGTTACTTTTCCTTCGACTGGTGTCCCTTCAAAGCAGCCGACGGAACTTATGATCCTACGGAGCTCCGGCTCGAAACCCGTCCCGGCGACGTAGTCAACATCACAGAGATCAGGCACGACCTTCACGACGGCGAGCCGATGCGCTGGATACATGTGGAAATCGACCTGTATAATACCGAATATATCGACGGCTCCCGCCGTGTGCGGCCTCAGCTCGACAGATTTACCAGCTTCTACCTCGGCGCGCTCGGCGACAGGCAGAAGAACGGTCGTCACCGCTACTACATCGACAATCTGATGCTCCACAGCGAGCCTATGTCGGGTGTGGGCAACATAACGGTGGAAGATACTGGTGCGCCTGTCGAGTATTATAACCTTCAGGGCGTACGTCTGGCGGAACCCGAAGGTCTTGTAATCCGCAGGCACGGTAAGAGCGTCCGCAAGGTGATTATGAGATAATAGAATTCTTTTCAAAACGCGGAAATTGTTAACTTTGCAGAGCAACACGAGCGTTATATTACTATGGAAGAAAAAAAACTGTTTCTACTCGATGCGTATGCCCTTATCTACCGGGCGTATTATGCCCTGATGCGTTCGCCCCGCGTCAATAGCAAAGGCTTCAACACTTCGGCTATTTTCGGCTTCTGTCTGGCGCTGGACGACCTTATGCGCAAGGAGAATCCCGGTTATATCGCAGTGTGCTTCGACCCGGCGCATGGGAAGACCTTCCGCCACGATGAATATCCCGAATATAAGGCGGGTCGCGACAAGCAGCCCGAAGATATAACGCTTGCAATACCGTACATAAAGTCTATCCTTGCGGCGATGCACATTCCCGTTGTGGAAGTGGAGGGTTACGAGGCCGACGACGTCATAGGCACGCTTTCACGGCGCGCCACCGCCGAAGGATTCACAACATATATGATGACTCCCGACAAGGACTACGGACAGCTCGTTGACGAACATGTGTTCCAGTACCGTCCCGCCATCAAGGGTCAGGGTTTCGAGGTGCGCGGTCCACGCGAGGTGTGCGAACGCTACGGCATAAGCGATCCACGTCAGGTCATCGACCTTCTTGCTCTCGAAGGCGACGCCTCCGATAACGTTCCTGGATGTCCCGGCGTGGGAGAGAAGACGGCAGCCAAGCTTATCGCCGAATTCGGCAGTGTGGAGAATCTTCTCGCTTCCACCGACCGTCTCAAGGGCGCTCTTCAGAAAAAAATTGTCGACAATGCCGATCAGATCCGTCTGTCGAAACATCTTGTCACCATTGTCACCGACGTTCCCCTCGACTTCGAGCCCGATTCTCTGCGCCGCTGCGAGCCCGACACAGAGGCACTCATGGCTCTATATAAAGAACTTGAATTCAACTCCTTCATGGCGAAGCTTAAAACGATGCGTACTCCTGAACCCGCCGCGCCGGTACAGCCGCAGTCGCAGCCGAGCCTTTTCGACAGCATAGCGCCTGAAGCGACACCGGGTGTGAACGTTGACGCGGACATACTCGGCAACGATGAGGAAATCGCAGATTTCATGCGCGGGCTCATCCATGCCGGTACGGGCGGCATGGCAATGCGCATCGAAGGAGCGGAAGCGATGACAGCCCGTGCGTCGGCGATTTCTTTTGCCTATATGCCCGACGGCTCCGACAGCTATCGTGCCGGCACTGTGCTGCTCCCTGACGATCCCTCGAGGCGCGCCGGTATTGCCGAATTGCTTGAACCTGTGTTCACTGCACATGGCGTGACACTCTGCAGCGACGATGTCAAGCGCGACATGCTCGTGCTGCGGCGCATGGGAGTTGTCTTCGACGGGGCGCGGTGGTTCGACACCGCTGTGGCGCACTATCTCTGCAATCCGGATCTGCGTCACGACACGCCGTCGCTAGCCATGAGCTATCTCGGTATTGATGTTGCCGCTGACGATATGCCGGCGCTTGCCACGGCGTGCCTGCGCCTGAAGCCGCTGCTCGAAAAAGAATGTGCCGAAAAAGGCATGACGGAACTTCTGGAGAAGGTCGAGGAGCCGTTTGTCGGCGTGCTCGCCTCAATGGAATGGGAGGGCGCGCGCATAGACGTCAACGAACTGCGCCGGCTCTCCGGCGAACTCACGGGACGTCTCCGCAAGCTCGAGGAAGAGGCATACGCTATGGCAGGTCGTCCGTTCAACATCAGTTCGCCGTCGCAGGTGGGGCAGATTCTGTTCGACGAGATGGCTATAGACCCGAAGGCGCGGAAGACAAAGGGCGGCTCGTGGTCGACAGCCGAAGATGTGCTCGAAAAATACGCCGCAGAAGTGCCATTGGTAAGACTTATCCTCGACATACGCGGGCTCAAGAAACTGCTTGCAACATACGTCGACGCTCTGCCTAAGCTCATCAACCCAGTCACCGGACGCATACACACCACATACAATCAGACCGTCACCGCTACCGGACGCATATCTTCCGCCAATCCTAATCTGCAGAATATTCCCATCCGCACCGACGACGGACGCGAGATACGCCGCGCCTTCGTGCCCGAACCGGGATGCCTTATGATGTCTGCCGACTATTCGCAGATTGAGCTGCGCCTTATGGCGGACCTCAGCGGCGACAAAGGAATGATCGACGCCTTCCTGAGCGGCGAGGACATACACCGCAGCACAGCGGCTAAAATCTATCATCTGCCTATCGCGGAAGTCACTGACAACCAGCGCCGCAATGCCAAGACCGCCAATTTCGGCATCATCTACGGAATATCGGCGTTCGGACTCTCGGAGCGCCTTGGCATTCCTCGCGGTGAGGCGAAGGAGCTCATCGACGGCTATCTCAACACATATCCTGCCGTGCAGGAGTATATTAAGAATTCCATCGAATCGGCACGTACAAATGGTTTCGTCGCCACCATTATGGGTCGTCGGCGCTATCTTCCCGACATCAATTCGCGCAGCAACACCGTGCGCAGCTATGCCGAGCGCAATGCCGTCAACGCTCCGCTGCAAGGCTCCGCCGCCGACATAATCAAGGTGGCGATGGTGAGCATACACGATGAAATACGCCGCCGCGGGCTGCGCTCGCGCATGATAATGCAGGTTCACGACGAACTCATCTTCAATGTCGTCCCCTCCGAGCTCGGCGTCATGCAGGAACTTGTGCCGCGCCTGATGGCAAATGCCTATCACGGCACCGTCCCTCTCGAAGTAGCCGCCGGCACCGGCACAAACTGGCTCGAAGCCCACTGACACCCCTTACCCAATAATCAAAAGGTGCAAAAAATGGGCGAGGGTTTGGACATTTGGAAAAGTATTTGTAAGTTTGCATTTTAGAGCGCGTGGTGCGCCCGATAATGTAAAACACTATACAGAAAACATATATGGCAACAAAACCTTTCCACTATCAGGAGATGTTCCCCCTCGGACCTGACACGACCGAGTACTATCATCTCACTTCCGATTATGTCCATACCGAAAACTGGGGCGGACACGAGTTTCTTGTAGTAGACCCTGAGGCTCTTACAGTGCTTACGCGCCAGGCTACTCACGACAACGCTTTCATGCTGCGTCGCGAGCACAACCTTATGGTAGCCAAGATTCTGGCAGACCCCGAAGCAAGCCAGAACGACAAGTTCGTCGCTCTCACGATGCTGCGCAACGCCGAAGTGGCAGCCAAAGGTCATCTGCCTTTCTGCCAGGACACAGGCACCGCCATCTGCCATGCGTCCAAGGGTCAGAATGTCTACACAGGATGCAACGACGAAGAAAAAATTTCGCACGGCGTATATCTCACCTACACCACCGACAATCTCCGTTACAGCCAGAATGCCCCTCTGACAATGTACGACGAGGTGAACACCGGCTGCAACCTTCCCGCTCAGATCGACATACACGCCACAGAAGGCAATGAATATCATTTCCTTTTCGTTGCCAAAGGCGGCGGTTCCGCAAACAAGACCTATCTCTACCAGGAGACCAAGGCAACTATCAACCCCAAGAAGCTTGTGCCTTTCCTCATCGAGAAAATGCGCACTCTCGGCACGGCTGCATGTCCTCCCTATCATATCGCGTTTGTCATCGGCGGCACTTCAGCCGAGAAAAACCTTGAGGTAGTCAAGAAGGCCTCTGTCAAATACCTCGACTCTCTGCCCACCCACGGCAACGAATACGGTCATGCTTTCCGCGACATTGAGCTGGAGAAAGAGCTCAAGAAGGCATCGGAAGAGCTTGGTCTGGGCGCTCAGTTCGGCGGCAAGTACTATGCCCACGACATCCGCGTAATCCGTCTGCCGCGTCACGGCGCATCCTGTCCCATTGGAATGGGCGTAAGCTGCTCCGCCGACCGCAACGTGAAGGCTAAGATCAATAAAGAGGGTCTGTGGATCGAGAAGCTCGACAGCAACCCCGGTGAACTCATTCCCGAGGAATACCGCAAGGCCGGCGAAGGCGAGGTTGTGAAAATCGACCTCAACCGTCCTATGGCTGAAATCCTTGCCGAACTCACCAAATACCCTGTCAGCACACGTCTGTCGCTCAAAGGCACAATCATCGTCGGCCGCGACATAGCACATGCCAAGATTAAGGAACGTCTCGACAAGGGCGAGCCTATGCCTCAGTACCTCAAAGACCATCCCATCTACTATGCCGGTCCCGCCAAGACTCCGGCAGGAATGCCCTCCGGTTCTTTCGGACCGACAACGGCAGGTCGCATGGACAGCTACGTCGACCAGTTCCAGGATGCCGGCGGCTCTATGATTATGATAGCCAAGGGCAACCGTTCCCAGCAGGTAACCGATGCCTGCAAGAAGCACGGCGGTTTCTACCTCGGCTCTATCGGCGGTCCCGCCGCTGTCCTCGCCCAGAACTCCATCAAGAGTGTCGAACTCCTCGAATACCCCGAGCTCGGCATGGAGGCTATCTGGAAAATCGAAGTGGAGGATTTCCCGGCATTCATCCTCGTGGACGACAAGGGCAACGACTTCTTCACCCAGATAAACGAAAAATGCAAAATCTGCGGGCTTAACAAATAAGTCCTGAGTCATTATGCCCCGGGACGGGTGCACTCCCGTTCCGGGGACTTTTTCTTATCTCCCAAGAGTGTGTTGAATTAAAAAAAACAGATTATGCTGCGCTATAAATATTTACTATCCGTCTTTCTTCTTATGATGACGAGTTTCATGTCGATCTCCGGTGCGAAAAATGACGATACGCCGGATTTCGCCTACCCGCAGACAGTCATTTCCGACGCCACAAAATCGCTCGCCGAGGCTACAAACGGCGCCGACCGCCTGCGCGCCGTACTTGAGATATGTGCTGCCAAGGCTTCCATAGACCCCGACTCGATGTTCGCTCTTCCGGCTTTCGTAGAGGCACAGATGGAGGCTCCGGGGCTTACCGATGCCGACAAAGCGATGTTCACTGCCTATGAAGCGCAGCTTTTCAGAAACATCTATAATAACAACCGTTTCAAATACAATAATGTAGATGCCCCCGACGAGCCTGTCCCAGCCGACATCAGCCTGTGGAGCAGCAAGCAGTTCCGCCGGAAAATAGAGACGCTTTACGCGTCGGCAGCATCGCTTGCCGCCGCCGACAACGCGCCGCTGACCGACTACACCCGTTGTCTCAACTATAACGACTATATCCTGCCGTACATTCCCGACCTGCGTGGCTTTGTTGCTCTGCGCACATTCAACTGGTTCGACAGTCTTAATAAACCGTACGCTCAGGAGTCTAAAAAAGCTTTAGCGGAGACGGCTTCTGGCTTCTACGGAAAAGCTACCGCGCCGTGGTTCTACTGGCGCTGCGAATACGACGATACGCCTGCCGCACTCGTAAGGCTGTATGACGAATACAGCGACAACGAGGCTGCCCGCTATGTCCTTATGGATCTATGCGAGAAAACTCTGAATTATAACTATGAAGTACCTGACGACACCAGAACCGTTTTCCGCGACAAGATAATTTCTTTCATAGAAAATTCGCTCGTCCGTTTCCCCGACTGGTTCGGCAACGAAACACTGAGCGAAAAACTCGCCTCGCTGACACGCCCCATAATCGATATTCATGGTCCCTCGCTGTGTGCGCCCGACAAAATATATAATGTCAGTGTCAAGACGTCTTTTGTCAAAGACTATACCCTTACGCTCTATCGCCTGACTTCCTCCGGTAAATACATCCCGGTTAAAAAAATTGCGTCGGAAGGAAGTCTGGTGTCGGTGACAAAGAAAAGCATCAGCGCCACCGACACAACAATGACTGTCGGCATAAAAATCAGTGCACCCGGTCATTACGCCCTGCTTCCGTCGTTGCCGGGAATCAAGTGCGAGAGTCCTGCGGCGATCTACTTTGAAGCTGTTCCCATAATCCCTGTTCTTGTCAACGGCGTTGACAGCAAGGGCGTTATTGTCGCTGATTTCATCACCGGCGCTCCTGTTACCGCCGCTGTCGACCTCAACCTTTCAAGCTGGCGGAGCGGCACGGAAAAGAAAACGAAATATCTCGGCAATACCGGTCGCGACGGTGTGCTCATGTTCTCCGGCGAGGACGATGACAGATGGCAGAACCAGACGCTGACGTTCAAATACAGAAACCGCACCTATAAATTCCGTAACGAGATACAGCTTAGCCAAAACTACGACGGCAGCGGCAACAACGACGAGCGTATTCTTGTTCTGACCGACCGTCCGATCTACCATCTCGGCGACACAATAGCCTGGGCTGCTGTCGCCGCCGTCAGCGGCAAGACACTCGAAGGACGCTCACTGAAAGTCACCGTCCGCGATGCAAACGGACAGATCGCCGGCACAACGACGGCTGTAACCGATGCTTACGGGCGTGTTTCAGGCAAGTTCGTCACACAGAAGGGCGTGCTGACCGGTTACTGGCGTCTTACCGCTGTGGATGGAAAAAAGAGCGGAACAGCCACTGTCATGGTGAGCGATTTCCGTGTACCCACTTTCTCCGCCGAGGTCACAAGTGTCGAACGTGACGTGCCCGCCAAGGGCAGTGTCCGTCTGTCCGGCTCTGCCACGACCTATTCCGGTATGCCTGTCGCAGGCGCTGATGTCAAGATAACCGTCAGCGGAGCCTCGCGCTGGCGCTGGTTCTATCCCACCCGTGAGTTAGGCACCCTGAATGCCAAGACAGACGCTTCCGGCGCCTTTATCTTCGATATCTCTGCCGATATTCTCGCTCAGCCCTTCGACAACGGAAAACCCTACACCGATTTCTCTGCAAGTGTCATCGTCACGGCAGCCGACGGTTCAGCTTCCGAAACAATGAAAAACTTCACGACAGGCAAACCGTATGTTCTTGAAGTTTCCGCTCCGCAGACTACGGTTGAAACATCCGCTCCCGCAGCTGTCAATTTCAAGGCTTACGATGCCAACGGCAAGGAAGTGAACATTGCAGTTAACTGGTCGTTGCGCGGAGAAGGCAGCACCAACGGCGAAGCAATGCGCGGCGTAGCCACCACCGGCAAGCCTCTGGAAATAGATCTTTCCCGTTTCGGCGCCGGACGCTTCCGCATGACTGTGGAGCCCGTCGATACTGTATTGGCTAATCCCACCGACAACCTCATCCTGACGCTCTACAATGTCGATAAAGGGCAGATTCCTGCCGACAGCAAAATATTCGTGCCCGTCACCACTATCAGTGCCGGCGAAGATGTCCTTGTAGGTGTCAATGTCGACAAGGCATATATCTATGCCGTCCAGCGCCAGGGAAAGAAACTTGAAAAAATACGTCTGCACACCCTGTCGCGCGGTTATAACAGAATTCCCGCCGTCATCGGCGACCCCGAGAATGCCCAGCTTCTTCTGACATGGGTTCTTGGCGAAAAAGTGGAAAATGCAGAAATCGACATCCGACGTCCGGAAACGAAGCTTCCCGAAGTAAAGGCAGAGAGTTTCCGCGACCGTCTCACTCCCGGTGCCTCCGAGACGTGGCGTTTCCGTCTTCTCGATGCCGACGGGAAGGCTCTGGATGCCGCTATGGTTGCCACTCTCTACAACCGCGCCCTCGAAGAGCTTGAAAAACCGTCGGTTCCGGTTAATTTCGGATTCTATAAACCGTCGTACAACATCTGGCTCAACACCGCTATGCCGTACGGAGTGACGGCATCGGCACGCAAACTGCTGAATAGATGCATCAAATGTTATTTTGTTTATCCGACATTCCTTTTCGAGAACTACTATTCGTTGGGGAGTATCCGCATCGGTGGATTGGGACGGGCGACGGCTAAATATGCCGCCAATGCCGCACCAGACCTTCTCATAGTCGAGGATGAGGCTGCGCTAATGAAAAGCGAGGTAGCCGAAAGCGTCGAGGAGGGGAACGCTGACGGCGGCGCACAGCCGCAGGACGCCGGGCAGTTCGAATACCGCGAGGGAGAGGCACTTCAGGGCTTCTGGGAGCCATCGCTCGTGTCGGACAAAGACGGTAATATCGACATCACATTTACCGTACCCAATGCCATTGGTTCGTGGCGTCTCAACGCTTTCGCCTGGTCGAAGAATACTGACGCGGCACGGTTCATAGGCGAATGCCTTGCCAACAAGCCAGTCATGGTTCAGCCCAATCTGCCGCGCTTCCTGCGCCAGGGCGACAAGGCTCGCGTTCTCGCAACGGTATACAACAACAGCGACACCGCAACCGATGTGACAACGACAGTCGAGATTTTCGACGTAGCCACAGGCAATGTCATCGGCACTTCAACAAGCACTGAACACATAGCCGCCAAAGGCTCCGCCCTTGCCGCCATTGATGTCACGGCTCCTGTCGACGCGTCTTCGCTCGGCTACCGCGTGCGCAGTCAGGCGGGACAGTTTGCCGACGGCGAGCAGACGCTTATTCCTATCCTGTCGTCGTCGACAACGGTCATAGAAAGCACGGAGTTCTATCTCAACCCCGGCGACAAGCGTCCGTTCGAATTCACGATGAAAAACCCGAAGGATGCGTCGCTCACCCTGCAGTATTGCCAGAATCCTGTATGGACGGCAGTCAAGGCAATGCGCGGCATCGCCGGACAGCAACCCTCGACATCGTCGGCTCTTGTTTCGAAAATATTCTCGGCTCTCGCCGCGAAGAAGATAGTGGGCGGTAACAAAGACATTTCCGCCGCCATCGCGCAGTGGCGCGACAATCCGTCGGAACATGCCCTAACATCCATGCTTGAGAGAAACGAAGCTCTCAAACGTCTGCTTCTCGATCAGACACCGTGGCTCCAGACAGCGTCGAACGAGAGTCAGCGCATGGCAGCGCTCTGCCAGCTTCTCGACCCCGTTCAGACCGACGCCTCCCTCCGCACCTCCGTGACGGCTCTGCTGAAGCTGCGCAACGCCGACGGCGGATTCGCATGGACTTCATGGGCTGAGAAGTCGTCGGTATGGTCTACCGAGAATATTCTCACAACTCTCGGCATCGCCAATTCTCTCGGAATGCTTCCCGCCGACTCGAAACTCAACGATATTCTCCAGCCTGCGTTCAACTACCTCGCCGCCGAGGTTCAGCGCTATGGAATGCCCGACACCGACAGGAGCCTCGCTCTCATTGCCGCACTTCTGCCGCAGCTCGACACTAACCGCGCCGCAGCACTGATAGACCGCACTCTCGCCGATGTCGCTGCCAGCTGGAAGAAAGGCAATGTCGTCGACAAGGCATGGTCGGTTATTCTTCTTGAAAAGAAACAGCCTGCTGTAGCCGCAGAGATTCTTGAGTCCATCCGCCAGTTCGGTGTCGTCCGGTCCGGTCAGGGAATGTGCTTCCCCAGCATCAGCGACATCCGCGGCTACGCCACCATCATTCAGGCATACTCCCTGATGAAAGCTCCCGCCGCCGACATCGACGCCATGCGTCAGTGGGTAATCGTCCAGGCTCAGGCAAACGATGATTTCGGAACCTATAATCCCGACTATATCGTCGCCGCGCTCCTTATGACAGGCAGCGAGTGGACGTCCGTTCCTGTGGCACAGAATGTCACAGTCGACGGCAAGCCGCTCGAAATAGGCGCTGTCGAGAGCTCTACCGGCTATTTCTGCGAGCCTATCAACGGCACCGGCAGCAAGATCACCGTGAGTGTACAGCCAAACGGTGTCACGCCGTCCTACGGCTCTGTCATCGCCATCAGCCGCCAGCCAATGACGAAAGTCAAGGCGCGTGCCGGCCGCGACCTTTCGATTGAGAAGCGTGTGCTTGTACAGCGCGACGGACAGTGGGTAGAGACAAACAGCTTTGCCCTCGGCGAACGCGTGCGCGTGCAGCTCACCATAGTTGCCAAGCGCGACCTCGAATATGTGAGCATCGACGACGAGCGTCCTGCCACGTTCGAGCCTGTCGAGCAGCTTCCCGGCTATGTATGGGACGGCGGAACGAGCTTCTACCGCGAGAACCTCGACGCAAGCACGCGTCTGTTCATATCATGGCTCGGCAAAGGCTCATATCATATCACTTATGACATGACAGCCAATGTCGCAGGCTCTTTCACCTCCGGTATCGCTACTCTCCAGAGTCAGCTCGCCCCCGAACTGACAGCCCATTCCGGCTCCGCTGCAATTTCGGTCGAGTAAGGGCATATCTAAAATTAATCTTCCGGAAATCCGGCAATAATTTTTGCCGGGTTTTCGGAATTTTTGTATATTTATGCAATAATATCAGTAACTTTGTGTAACTTTGCAGAAACAGCTTATTAATTCTATTATTTTGAAAAAACTTCTTTTACTCTCAATCCTTCTCTGCAGCGCTCTTTTCTCCCGCGGTCAGTTTTCAGCTGCTACCGATATCGACGATCTCGCGCTGATATACATAGGCAGTCAGCACCGGCCCGACTGGAACGAAGAACAGTTTCTGCCTTATGTGAAGCATACCTATCCCGACGGCAAGTCGTCCTGGATGTTCGACGGCTTCCTTCTCATCGAGTTCCAGGCCTGGAACAGCGATGGCAAGGTGGTGTCGTTCGGTGAATCGAATTCCCAGGGCGCACAGAAAGTCGACCTGGAGCGCCTTATCAAGGTTCAGCTCGGCATAGAGAGCGGCAACGGCTGCCGCGCCCTCGACAACCTTATCGGCAAACTCATTCCCGAACTCGGCGAGCCTGGGCACAAGCATAAGGTTGTGCTAACCCTGCCGGTGGCGGAAGCGAAGTCGGGCGATACATGGGGTTCTGTCAACGGCAAGCCGCTTAATCTTGAAAACCGCCTCGACCGCGAGAAGGCTATGATGTGGTATATCGACTATGCTATGGAGCTATGGAAGCAATGCGACTTCAAGCATCTTGAACTCGACGGAGTATATTGGACAAAGGAAGCGTTTAGCGCCGACGACAAAATACTTCTGCAATATATGAATCGATACTATAAGGAAAAAGGCTTGCTCGTCTACTGGATTCCGTATTTTTTTGCTTCTGGACGCGGCGATTGGAAAGAATTCGGTATGGATGTGGCATATCTTCAGCCCAACTACTATTTCCAGAGCACCACCCCGTACTCCCGTCTGGAGGAGGCTATAGACTACGCGTGGCTCAACGGTCTGGGGCTGGAAATGGAATTTGAGGGCTATGCCTACGGATGGAATCCGCAGACAGGTATCAGGACACGCTATCCTGTCGGCAACACCGGCATGTATGATTTCGGCAACCATGTCTATTATCAGCGTCTGGTCGACTATATCGACGCTTTCGAAGACGGCGCCGTGTTCGATTGCCTTCCGATAGCCTACTATTCCGGCTTTCAGGCGGTCTATGAGTTTGAAAATTCGGGAAACCCCAAGGATAAGGAAATCATGGACCGTCTGGCGCGCCTGCTCAACGAGCGACATATCACGACAGGGTGGGACAGCGAGCCGCGTGCCGGTGTAAGCGACGTTGTGACGCCGGAATTTCCTATCGCCCGCGGTATGCGCGGAGCGATATATGTCGACGACCGCGCCGGGGACGATGTTGTTATCTGCACCACCGACGGCAAAAACATCCCCGTCGCCGGCAGGAAGCACAGCTACGGCATGGTCGTACCATGTGCGCCTGGTCTCTACGTTGTCCGCGCCGGCGACAGAACGGCGAAAGTCGTAGTAAGATAACACACGAATATATAAACCTGAGTATAAAAGCCATGGTGCCACTCACAGTGCCGCCGTGGCTTTAGTTTTTGTATATGGCAGAAAATTTGTAATTCTCCGCGATATAAAACGGGAAAAACGGGGATAAAATTAAATGCAAGCAAATAAACGGATTAGCAAGAGGCTGGTTTTCCGCGATTTGCCTGCAAATGGGGCGATTTTCTCAAAAAGTACACCTTTTGTACCCTGTTTCAAGAACATTCGGGATATGTGAAGTGTTAAGGACTGTAAACGGCGATTTTCAAAATCTTATGACCGCGCTTATCTTTGCGGAAAATTCATGATTTATGGCAAAAATAGAAAATCGCAAGAAACAGAATCCCAAGCTCCAACAGTCCGAGTTGAGCGACGGACGCGCCAGCCTCTATCTGGAATACTATGTAGGACGAACCGAGAATCCCGTGCTTGACGAGAACGGTGAGCAGGTGTTCTACACCGAAGGGGCAATGGCGGGGAAACCCAAATTCAAAATCAAGCATACCCGTAAGAAGGAGAACCTCAACCTCTACATCTGGCTTCATCCCAGAACACCGCAGGAGCGGTTGCAGAACAGGAACACACTCGCGCTTGCCGAGAAGATACGCTTCGAGCGTGAGCAGACATTTCTCGAAGACCGCGAAGGATACCGTCTTCGCAAGGAAATGGACGATGATTTCATCGAGTTCTGCCGTGAGTTCTGCAAATCCCCTACGCTTACCAAGCACATTCAGGATGTTCAGAGCCGTGGGCTGAAGAAATTCATCCGTTTCCTTGAATCCACTCCGAGATACGAGAAATTCAAGGACAGCCTGAAGATGAAACAGCTTACACCTGAAATGGTGGGAGCGTTTGTGGAATACCTGAAAGCCAACGGACGGGGCGACGGGCCGAAAGCCTATTTCCGGCTGTTCAAGCGTATGGTCACTGCGGCTGTTGACAAAGACCTCATCAAGAAGAACCCCTGTCGCGGCTTCGTCATCAAGAACGACAACATGACCCTGCAAAAGGAGATTCTGTTACCCGAAGAAATTGACCGTCTTGTGGCGACACGTTTCGACGGCGAGAAAATCGAGATACACCGGGCCTTCATTTTCGGTCTTTATACCGGGGCGCGCTGGTGCGACACAAGCAAACTGACTTACCGCAATGTGGACTATACCACAAAGACCCTGCGTTTCCAGCAGCAGAAAACAAAGGGGCACAGCAATTGCAGCTGGGTTATAGTTCCGCTGAACGACACGCTAATCCGTCTTATCGGGCAGCCGGGAAGCGACGATTACGACGAGCGCATATTCAAGGTGCCTCTTTATGACACCTGCAACCGCTATCTCGGCAAATGGGTGAAGAGGGCCGGAATAAAGAAAAAAATATCATGGCACTGCGCCCGCCACAGTTTTGCAGTGAATGTACTTAACCGAGGAGCCAACATCAAGACGGTATCAAGTCTTCTCGGCCACACATCGCTAAAGATGACAGAACGGTATCTCCATGTCGTTGACAGTCTGAAACAGGATGCAATAGACTCGCTCGGAGAAATCAAATTCAGTGCCGTAGGCAGCTGAGTAAATTATACTTCAATAGTCTGAAAGAACCGATGAATCGTAATGATTTGTCGGTTCTTTTGTCATATATATGCCCTGCGAATGACAATATAATGCCAATCTCCTGCCATAAGCATATTTATATAATCAAAACAGTCGTTGACATTGTTGTTTTCATTGTGCTGCGGGAACCCCGTGATTCGCGGGTATGCCAAACCCTGTAAACTATACAAGCATATTAGTCCTGATTGGACACATTCACCACATAGGAACGTGGGATTTATTATAAAAACACACCGCAGCGTCCGCTTTTACGGTAAATGGATAATACAAGTTTTGTGATTCTCCCTGTCGAAAAGGTCAAGGAGATGATAGAGATTGCCGTGTCCGGTTGCTTTGACAAGGTACTTGCCGCATTGCAACCCAGACATGAGTCGGAATCGGTTGATATAGAGGGAGCTTTGGAGTTTCTCAATTCCAACGGCTACCGTATAGCCAAAGGGCAACTTTATAAGGAGACATCGGCGGGAAACATACCATATCACAAATTCGGGCACCGGCTGCATTTCAAAATATCGGAATTGCGGGAATGGGCGGAAACACGATTGGTGAACGGCAATTCCGTGGGGTACTACTGCAACGGCAAGTTTAACAAACGCCGATGACAAGCGAATATTGCGCGGTGGCAGAAAGTTGGCAGGACAACGGCAGACACCTGTCAGGGAATCTCACACATATACAGCGTTTTATCACTGAAAATCGTCATAAGAGATAATTAAAATCAGTACAGACAATGATAAATAATCAGAGACCCCCTCCCGGATGCAAAGCCATCCTAAAAAGGCATAGATACTGTGCCACTCCGAAAAAACAATAAACATAATTGGAGCGAAATCGTCAGATAGGCTCCCTAACACCTAATCACTACTTCAAATGACTGAAACAGTAACCGTTTCAAGCAGCGAATTAAGTGCTATGAGAGCCGAACTGAGGGATCTCCGGGGCACTGTCGCATCGCTGGCGACAATCATTCATAAAATGGTTCACTCGCCGGCAGCCATCAGACAGGACAAAGATGATGAACACCGTTCACTCACCGATGCGGAACGCGAATACCGAATCGACCGTCAGGAGCTTCAGGCACTCCTCGGCGTAAGCGAGAGGACCGCATACCGCAGGATAAAGGACTACGGATTCCGAGTGTTGCGTGAGAAGGGGGATGCGAGGTTCATTCTCGGAGAAGTCGCCGACCTTATAAGTCATCATGGACTCGGCTGGCACCCCTCCGCCCTTGACAGGATACTGTCAAGACGCTCCATAAAATCAAGGACACGACTGGCATGAACCGGACATTTGAGAAAACCGTCCTCGGCCTTCTTCAGACAGTTCTGGAAAGAATGGACTTTCTTGAACGGAAGATAACATTTAAAGGAAACTGTCCGCAGGAGGAGCCGAGAAGATGGACACCGAAAGATGTCGAGCGCAGGTTCGGCCTCGGTCTTCGCCAGCAGTACAACCTGAGGGCCAAAGGAATCCTGCCGTACTTTCAGAAAACTCCCAACGGTCCGATTTCATATCTCCCGGCCGATGTTCTTGACTACTATTTCGGAGACGGCGGAGTTCCGCCGCAAAAACAACCATAAGTAAAATTACAATATGGCACAAGACCAGACTAACGAGAAAGACCAGGTGCTTATCGCCCGTAACAACGAGACGGGAGAAACAGGTGCTGTAAAAGGTCTGAAACAGGACGGCACACCGGACATGACGCCGTCGAAGTCCGCCAAACTGAGCGATCTCGTGGTATTCAATATCCACAAGAACCCGCTGGAGGCTTTTCTCTCCAACTTCGTGAGGCAGTGCAAGAACCCTTCGATGTTCAGTTTCTTCAAAGTAGATGCCGACAACGTGAACAGTGTCGGGCAGGTCGTCGAAGACGCGCTTAAAGACCCGGAGGCGAACAAAGCCATGCTTTCCGAGGCTAAAGTGGAAGTGAAGGCGGCGAACCGCAACAGCCATGCTATTGACGAATCCAAAATCGACTGGCAAGGTCTGAAAGACCGCTGGGGCATAGACCGCGAAATGCTTGAAAAAAGCGGAGACCTCAAGGAGATGCTCTACAACCGCAAGTCCCGGCTGGTAACCATTACCCCGACATTCGCCGGCGAGAAGTATTCGCTGGAAGCGCGTCTGTCATTCCGCGAGGACGCCAACGGGAATATCAAGGTCGTACCCCATTTTATCCGCAAGGAGCCGAATCTCGATCAGGAGTTTAACGGAGTCAAGTTCACGGACGAGGACAAGCAGAACCTCCGTACCTCCGGCAACCTCGGAAGGCTCGCCGATGTCGTTGACAAGGAGACCGGAGAGGTCATCCCCTCGTTCATCAGCATCGACCGCCAGACAAACGAGATACTCAGTGTACCCGCTAAGTCTGTATTCGTCAAGGACACCATCGGGCAGACAAAGCTCGACATGGGAGAGATCAACACCCTCAAAAGCGGCAAAGCCATTCCGGACAAGGAGATTGTTGACCGCAAGGGGAATAAATATACCGTCACTCTTCAGGTAAGCGCGGACAGGCGCGATGTGGAGTTTGTGCCTTCATACGCCTCTCAGAAACAGGCGCAGAGTGAAAGCAACGGTCAGAAAAAATCCACATGGCTCACTCAGGACGGTAAAATCAAGCCTATCACAAAATGGGCCGGGGTGCCGATGACCGAGAAGCAGCAGGCGGACTATGTCGCCGGCAAGACCGTGGTCCTCGACAATATGGTTGACAAGGAGGGGAAACCCTGCACCGTCTATCTGACATTCAACATGAACAAGCAGCGTCCCACCACCTCCTTCAAGGATCCGCGTCAGGCGGAGTCGATAACTCCCGCCAACGAAAGCCGCACTCAGATGGCTGTAAACAACGACGGAAAGACCGACGAGGCGACAAAGAAAATCAAGGAGCCTCTCGACAGAGGACAGACCGGTCCGAAGGACGAGAACCAACAGAAGAAATCAAAGGGGCGCAAGATGTGACCTCCCGCACAGCCCCGTCCACTTTATCCAACATCCAAAACTAAAAACAACCGTAAAATGAATAATATACTTATAATCACAGAAAGCCGCACCGTGGCAAAGACAATCGCACAGGCGCTTGGCGCCAACGTACTCCACAAAGGATACTTCGGCAAAGGACAGATTGCCGTCACATGGACAGGCGGCGGCATCATCTCCTCGCGTCCCAAATGCAAGTTCCAGTTCACCGTGTCCTCGGACATGACGGCTGACGAGACATTTGCCGCCAACTTCGACTTCTCTGTACGCAAGGACAGCAAGGGTAAAGGCAATCGCCGCGCCAGCGAGAAGGACGAGGCCCAGATAGGCGTGATACAGCGCCTGTGGCGCGACGCCGCTACAATCGTCAACGCCATGAAGCCTTCCGCTCCCGGAGAAGTGATATTCACTTCTTTGAGCAACTATATCGGCATAGACCGTCCCGTCGTGCGTATGTGGCTGACATCCATAACCCGCAAGGAGATTGTGGCATCACTGGAAAACGGCGGCAACACTCCCGAATATTATGCCGGATTCCATGACAACGCGATTGCGGAACATACAATCGGTGCGCGTCCTATAGAACCCGACTATGCCGGGCTGGAACCCTCGCAGGGAGTGTGGTCTATGGCGGACCTCAAAGCCGCAGCCCTGACACTATGGGGCTGGGCGCCGGCAAAAACAGCCGGTGTAGCGTATGCCCTCTATAACAAGGGCCTCATCAGTTATCCTTCCGACAACACATCCACACTCCCCCTATCGCTGGCGGCAACCGTCGGGGACACATTCGCCAACCTGCGACATCATCCCGTTCTGGGCAAGAAGGCTTCTTCGGTGTCAGTGACAGGAACCGAAAGCGTATGGTCCGACGACACTGACGCGCTCCATGCCGTAACGGTAACCGGACTCTATCCCGTTGACCTCTCACGGGAGGAAGAAATGCTCTATATTGTCGTCGCAGACCACATCCTCGATGTTTTCAGCCCCGAAAAGAGCGAATGACAACTGAAAATCCCGGATTTATTTCGCGTTCTGCGGATAAATGACTAATTTAGCCACTGAATCACAGTCGTTAAACGGTTATTTTCGTTTTGGCTGTGGATAAAGTGGCAGTAGGCGGGAGGGAAACCCGCCTACTCTTTTACCGGCGCATAAGCCGGCCATGCCCTCCGTAAAGAATAAGAAGGAGGACAACGCCATCGGAAAATCCACACTGAAATGGAAACACCGAAAAAGTACGGTGAGCCGGATTTCTACACCGGTTATCTCCGTGAACATCTTAAAGAACATCATTTCGACAAAGAAAATACACAGAAATTCATAGAGAACCGCGTCAATGACGCACTTGACACATACACCGGAGAGTTCGCATCCGGCAGACCGCCTTATATCTGCCATGAACTTGCGATGCGGACACTGCTTGAAAAACTGTATGTCTCCCGCTTCGACATAGTATATCATATTATAGAGGAAGACTGCTGGCTGCGCCTTGACCCGTCTGTATGGGAAGTGACGGCTCTGCACTTCGCGTCAGACAGGGATATAAACGCGATACTTGACAAGTATGGCGTTGACGGCGGATTTCTTGAAAAGGAGGGTTACCCGGCGATGCGTCTGGAGCTTCTCGGCATCTTGAACGAGAAACTGGACGGATATGAGTTATAACCGCCTTCAGACAATGCGTGACAACATCGAGGCTATAAGGCTCGCCCTGCACCTCGGTGTTGCCGGACGCACAGCGCAGACTCCCGAAGAACGGGAGGTGCTGAGAAAGTACGCCGGATTCGGCGGGTTGAAGTGCATTCTCAACGATGCCAACGAGTTAGCCGATGCCGCCAAGTGGAGCAAATCCGACATCGAGCTGTTCATGCCTACGGTTGAACTACGCCGCCTTATCCACGATTATTCTAAGGATGACAAGGAGTTTGCGCAGTACATGGAATCCCTCAAAACCTCGGTGCTGACTGCGTTTTATACGCCGTTGCCTGTTGTGGATGCAATCTCTGATGCCCTGAAATATTCCGGTGTGGAGGTAAAAAGTTTTCTTGAACCGTCAGCCGGACAAGGTGCTTTCATCGACTCTTTCCTGCGAAATGACCGTTATCCCGGTACGGAAGTGCTGGCGTATGAGAAGGATTTGCTTACGGGCAAAATCCTTTCGGCACTGCATCCGTCAATCCTGACCCGGATAGAGGGATTCGAGAAGATTGAGCGTGATTTCAACGGCTATTTCGATGTGGCGGCCTCAAATATTCCTTTCGGGGATTTTGCGGTTGCAGACCCTGCGTATGCGGTGAGCAAGGAGATCGCCTACCGTCAGGCGACAAAGACGATTCACAATTATTTCTTCCTGAAATCTCTCGACCAAGTACGCGAGGGAGGTCTTGTAGCATTCATCGCGTCACAGGGCGTTATGAACGCTGCCTCTCCTTTCGTGAGGATGGAGCTTGTGAAACGCGCAGACCTTGTGGCGGCTCTGCGTCTGCCAAACAATACTTTCTCCGACAATGCCGGAACTGATGCGGGTTCTGACCTGATCATACTCCAGAAGCACACGGGAAAGAAAGCGTTATCGGCAGACGAAGAATTTTTCATCCAGTCGGTAGTTGACCGTGGTACGAAGGTACCGGGCAACAAGTTCTTTCAGGCTTTTCCGCAGAATGTGATATGCACGGATGCCAAAGTAGGTACAGACCAGTATGGGAAACCGGCTATCGTCTATACACATACAGGTGGTGTTGACGGTATTGCCGAAGATCTGCGCAAGGCACTTGATGAATCGCTACATCTCCGTCTGAATCTCGAACTGTATAATTCCAACGGGATAAAGCCGCCGACACCTGACCCTGTCAAGCCGACTCCGACACCCCCGGCTACAAAGCCGGAGGAAAAACCGGAAGTGCCGGAACAAAAGCCACTCGCCGAAAAAATTGAGCAGAAAAACGAACCGTTGCTTAAACAGTATCAGGAAATGAAAAAGAAACATCCTGATGCAATTCTACTGTTCCGTGTCGGGGATTTCTATGAGATTTTCGGCGAAGACGCGGTGCAAGCCTCGGATATTCTCGGTATTACGCTCACGCGACGGCAGAACGGGATTGACAGCCGCATCGAGCTGGCAGGATTTCCCCATCATGCCCTCGATGTGTATCTGCCCAAACTTGTGCGGGCCGGAAAACGTGTGGCAATATGTGAGCAGTTGGAAGACCCTAAGCTGAAAAGGACTCCGGAGAAGAAAGCCGATGCTCCGAAACCGGCACCTAAGACATCGAAGGTAACAGATACGCCTCTTATTGCTCAGTTCAAGGAAATAAAGGGAGAACATCCCGATGCACTGGTGCTTTTCAGAATAGGAGACTTTTATGAAACTTTCGGCAAGGATGCGGTCGAAGCTTCCGAAGTATTGGGAATTACCCTTACCAGAAGGCTGAACGGGAAAGCTGATACCATCGAGCTGGCGGGATTTCCGCAGCACGCGCTTGATGCTTACCTCCCGAAACTTATCGCTGCCGGCAAAACAGTGGCTCTCTGCGAGGAATCCAATGACAACATTCATAAGATGACGGTTGCTGAGATTGTCACTCCGCAAGATAAGGCACAAATGAAAGTGGAGCCGAATACTGAAGCGCCAAAGAATCCCGCCGACCCTCCGAAACCGGAACCGGTTAAAGAGATTGAAACCGACGGCAGTCCGGATTATACCGATAATCCTGACCCTCGTCTTTTCGCGTACAATCTTTTCGGGGAGCTGGAGCCGATACAGAAAAAGAACAACCGCCGGCAGTATAAAGAGAAGCCGGAAGAAAAGCCCAAACCTGCGCCACGTGCTGAAGACAAGCCTGTAAAGACCCCGGCATTCCGCAAACTGAACGAGAAGGAGCTGGAGTTCTACGGAGCCTTGAACTGGGATGACAATCCTCCTATCAACGGGTTTTACGAGGCCATGATGTCGATTGCCCACCGCCAGATGGAGGAAATGCGTCTGGAGCGGGAGGCACAGGAGGCGGGACAGGCCGCCGGGATAGCTTCCGGCGAAACATATATTGAAAAGACAGAGGGAGATTTCATCCCCGGAGGTCATAACAGGCCCTCTAAAGTCACGGCTATCCCGATAGAGCGTGCAGAGCGCGATATGTCTCCCCGTCCTTTCTCGGAGGATATTCAGTTCTTTCACAAGAACGGCTCTATGGTGGTACAGGATGGTATGGTCGGAGTCCTTACGGATGTCCGCAAGACCGGCGCGACATTCAACCCACTTGAAATGAAACCGGAACAGGAGAAACGCGCCATGCTTTACATAACCATATCAGAAACATACCAGCAGCTTTACAATTATGAGGCAGAGACCCATGAGCCAAGCGAACATCTGCGCGAACACCTCAATCAGTATTATGATGAGTTTGTCGAAAGATACGGCAATCTAAACGATAAGCGTAATGTCCGGTTCATCATGGGCGATGCAAACGGGCGCGACGCGCTGGGTCTGGAGCGAACCGAGAACGGCACGATTGTGAAGGCTGATATATTTGACCATCCCGTTTCCTTCTCCGTTGATGAAGTCGCATCCGTCGATACTCCGATGGAGGCACTGACAGCATCGCTCAACAAATACGGCGGTGTCAATCTCGAATATATGTCGTCACTGGTGGACATGGATGAAGACTCCATTATACAGAATCTTGAAGGACACATATATTATAATCCGCTTGTGGAGAACTACGAGATAAAAGACCGCTTCATCGCCGGCAATGTCGTTGCCAAAGCCGAATCCGTGAGGGCATGGATTGACCGTGAGGAAGAACGCATAAAGGGATTTCCGGGCTATGACGGCATCGAGCCGTTCATCGCCATGTCGAAAGATTCCCTCAAAGCATTGGAGGAAGCCCGGCCCCGCCGCATCGAGTTCGACGAGCTGGATTTCAACTTCGGGGAGAGGTGGATTCCGGCAGAAATATACTCGGCTTATATGTCTGATTTCTACGAAACCGATGTGAGGATAGCCTATTCTTCCTCTATGGATGAATACTCGGCCGAAGCCTCCCGCAAGAACATGAAGATATGGGAGGAGTTCTGCGTAAGAGGGTATTACCGCACTTACGACGGCATGAGCCTTCTCAGACACGCCCTGCACAATACTGTACCAGACATCAAGAAGTCAATCGGCAAGGATGATGACGGACATGACATAAAGGTGCCGGACAGTGAGGCGATACAGCTTGCCAACACCAAGATAGATGAAATCCGAAACGGATTCTCCGAATGGCTGGAGGCTCAATCGCCGGAGTTCAAGGAACGGCTGGTGGATTTGTATAACGATAAATTCAACTGTTTCGTCAGACCTCAATATGACGGAAGCCATCAGACATTCCCGGATTTGAACATGAGGATGCTCGGAGACCGTTATGGCATCAGCTCCATTTATCAGTCGCAGAAAGATTGCGTCTGGATGCTCCTTCAGAACGGCGGCGGGATATGCGATCATCAGGTAGGAACCGGCAAGACGCTGATAATGTGCATGGCGGCACATGAAATGAAACGTCTCGGCCTCGCCCACAAGCCCATGATTATAGGCATGAAGGCGAATGTGGCGGAAATCGCCATGACCTATCAGACCGCTTACCCCAATGCAAGGATTCTCTATGCCGATGAAAAGAGTTTCAAGGCAGACAACCGTGTCAATTTCTTCAATCAGATCAAGAACAACGACTATGACTGCATCATCATGTCGCATGACCAGTTCGGAAAGATTCCCCAGTCACCCGAAATGCAGCAGCAGATTCTTCAGGCTGAACTTGACACGGTTGAGGAAAATCTCGAAGTGGTGAAGCAACAGGGGCATGATGTGTCGCGTGGTATGCTCAAAGGTCTTATCAAGCGGAAGGAGAACCTTACCGCCAAGATTGCAACCATCCAGTATCAGATGGAACAGAACAAGGACAGTGTCGTTGATTTCAAGCAGATGGGCATAGACCACATCTATATTGATGAATCACAGAACTTTAAGAACCTTATGTTCAATACCAGACATGACCGTGTGGCAGGATTGGGCAACAGCGAGGGAAGCCAGAGGGCGCTCAATCTGCTGTATGCGATACGCACTATTCAGGAACGGACAGGCAAAGACCTCGGCGCTACATTCCTGTCGGGTACTACAATCAGTAACTCGCTTACCGAGTTGTATCTGCTGTTCAAGTATCTGCGTCCGAATGAGCTTGAAAGGCAGGAAATTCGATGCTTCGATGCGTGGGCCGCAATCTTCGCCAAAAAGACAACCGACTTCGAGTTCAATGTCACGAATAATATTGTGGCAAAGGAGCGTTTCAGGTACTTTATCAAAGTGCCGGAGTTGGCGGCTTTCTATAATGAAATTACCGATTATAGAACGGCTGAAGATGTAGGAGTTGACCGGCCGCATAAGAATGAGATACTCCACAATATCCCTCCGACACCGGCGCAGGAGGATTTTATCCAAAAGCTGATGGAGTTTGCCAAAACCGGAGATGCTACAATTCTCGGCAGAGCGCCGTTGTCTGAAACCGAGGAAAAGGCGAAGATGCTTATCGCCACGGACTATGCCCGCAAAATGGCTCTTGATATGCGTATGATTGACCCTGAATATGGAGACGACCCGAATAACAAGGCCAGCCACTGTGCCCGTATGATAGCCGAGTATTACCGTAGATATGACGAACAGAAAGGGACACAGTTTGTATTCAGCGATTTATCGACATATAAGCCCGGCGAGTGGAATATCTATTCCGAAATCAAGCGCAAGCTGATTGAGGACTACGGTATTCCGGCGCATGAGATTCGGTTTATACAGGAGTGTAAAACCGAGAGGTCAAGAAAGGCTGTCATTCAGGCTATGAATGACGGTGATGTCCGTGTCCTGTTCGGTTCGACAAGTATGCTCGGAACAGGCGTAAACGCCCAACGCCGGGCTGTCGCGGTTCATGAGCTGGAATGTCCGTGGCGTCCAAGCGATCTGGAGCAGCGTGAGGGACGCGCTATCCGTGCCGGTAACGAGGTAGCCAAACTTTATGCCGACAACAAGGTGGATGTGATAATCTATGCGGTTGAGAAATCATTGGACTCCTACAAGTTCAATCTTCTCCACTGCAAGGCTACATTCATTGCACAGCTCAAATCCGGCGCGCTCGGAGCGAGAACCATCGACGAGGGCGCAATGGACGAGAAGAACGGCATGAATTTTTCGGAATATATGGCGATTCTGTCCGGCAACACAGACCTATTGGAAAAGGCGAAGCTCGAAAAGCGCATAGCGGCACTTGAAAGCGGTCGCAAGGCGCATAATAAGGGCATCTCCGATTCCAGATTCCGTTATCAGACAGTCACCCACGACATTGCCAACAACGAGGCGGCAATCGAAAGGATGAAGGCTGATGTCGCCCGCTACGAGGCGGTTGTCAGGAGGGACAAAGACGGTAACCCCCTGAACAATCTCACAATCTACACCTGCAACCTGTCCGATGAGAAGAATATGGGCATCCACCTCCAAGGATTGGCGCAACGTACCGACACGCACGGACAGTATCAGCGTATCGGCGAGGTCTATGGCTTCCCGATTTCCATTATCTCGGAGCGTACCCTCGTTGACGGCAAAGAGACCGTTCAGAACCGCTTTGTTGTAGAAGGCAACTATAAATACAAGTTCAACAACGGCTTCATCGCCATGTCCGACACCCATGCCGCCTGCATGAATTTCGTCAACGCTCTGGAGAAAATACCGGGTATCATCGCACAGTACGAGGAACGGACAGCCAAACTGAAAGCCGATGTTCCGCAACTTGAAGCCATTATCTCGAAGCCGTGGGGCAAGGAGGATGAACTGAAACAGCTCAAATCCGAACTTTCCGCGCTTGACCGTAAGATTACGGCTGAACTTGCTCCAAAGCATGATGAGAAAGACGGCGTTGAGAACAGCCATACTTCCGCTCAGACGGTCGATGCGCCTTCTCAATCGGAAGATGCAAAAAAGAGCATGGTCGCGGAACCGGCTACAGACTATTCTGTTCCGCGCAGATTCAGTTCCGCGTCGGATACAGGAATACCGAGGCACGCCGGCAGAAGGATGTAAAAAGAAAGACAGGGGGCATACGGTCAATCCGCTATGCCCCCTGCCTTATAAAATGAAGAACGCTCCTCAAGTATGCTGTCTTGCGACTCGCCTGAGGAGCTTATTATCTTTAAGGGTTTGAAAAAAGAGCGGCGAGTTGCCGCTCTTTCCAATCGACTACTGTCGGTTTCTAAAATCGTTGCTTTCGCACTCGAAGTATTTCGTTAAAGAGGAAACTACCCTTTGTGGATACAAAGTTAAGAATAAAATCTTTATCCCACAAATAACTAACGCATTTTTCGGAGAAAAAGTTTTAATGGGTAGGGTTAATGGGGTATTATCTTGAATCCCAATCTCGCCCCCTTGTATGTGTAGATATGTTTGGCGATTACCTGAAATGCCGGATTCGGTCTTTCGGGATTAAGCACATACCGGCTTATGGGATATGCAATGAGGTCGGCAACCTGCAATCCGATGATGTTGTCGGCTTTGTACTGGAACTTGAAGTTCTTGATTCGGTCCGTCAGTCGCTCCGGTGTTATCCATTTAGTGCCTGTTACACGCAGTCCGTTGTAATATTTCAACAGCATCTGGTTCTGATTGGGATTGCGGCGCTCGACAACTATTGACAGCTTGCAGTTGCCGTTATCGCAGTCGTCCATGTGAAAAATGGCACGTTCAATCAGATATTTGAGTGAAAGACCATACACATCCTCCCCGGTATTGAATCTTTCTACAAACGGCTCTTTCAGTATGCAGCAGCAAACTATCACATAGATGTCTTCGGTGCCGAGTATCTCATTTATGCGTTCATAAAACCGTTCTTTGACGGTCGTGTCAAGCAGATTGACGAAAGCGCGGCTGTGATTCCTGATTTCTCTGGAATGAAAAATTACGCTCTCGTCCTGCCAAAGCTCCCTTTTCAGACCGTTGATTTCATTCTCCAGCCATTTCAGTTTATCCGATGACACGAGTATGCCGCACAATGTGAACATCGGGAAAGTCCTGTCGTACTTTTCCAGATTCGGGTCGCCGCACTCGTCTATGAACAGCGTATAGTGTTTCCTTCTTTGTTCAATCTCCATAATAATCTACAAAGTTAATAAAAAAGCGGCAATGTCGTATGGTTTCGGTATTTACAAATATATTTTCGGCGAAAATGCAACATGGTACATTTCCGCCGAAAAGATAATGTCCGCTGACGACTCAGCGGCGTTTTAGGAGATGCTTCAACAGAGGGTCCGCCGCGATACGGCGTATCTCATCGAAAACGATTTTCTTGACCTGTTTCTTGATACCGTCGTAATTGTCCTGTATGGTGCGCTGCATCACGCACTCCCCGGTTGTCTTGTCGATGAATGGGTTTATGACCGGAATCTCCGCATACCGGGCGGTCTCCGCCTTGACCTTGTCGTTGTCAACCATAATTTCGGCATGAAAGATCTTCTGGTCTATGCGCTCGTCAAAATTGTCGCTGACGGCACCGACAAACATACCTTGCGTGAGAGTCGAGATTTTGCTCGGAGGAATCAGGCTGTCCATCTGGGTATTGAAGGAATGGCTCACATCCTGCCGGTTTATCGACACTGACTGACGCTTCTGCAATACCTTTCCGAACCGCTCCGAAAGCGTCTTGGCAGTCTCGCCGACGACCTGCCCGGAGAAGATGTTGCCGACTGTGTTCATCACCACCGCCGCCTCCTTGTCGCCATAGTCGCGCTTGAGCTGGGAGAAGTCCTGAAAGCCGAGGCAGACGGCAACCTTGTTGCTTCGCGCGGTGGCGATCAGATTGTCGAGTCCCTTGAAATATATCGTCGGCAACTCGTCAATTATAACGGCTGATTTGAGCCTGTTCTTCTTGTTGATGAGCTTGACGATACGGGAATTGTAAAGGCCGAGTGCCGCGCCGTAGATGTTCTGGCGGTCGGGATTATTGCCTACACACAGTATCTTCGGATGCTCAGGATTGTTGATGTCAAGCGAGAACTCGCTGGCCGACATTACCCAATAGAGCTGCGGGGAAATCATCCTCGTGAGAGGAATTTTCGCCGACGCTATCTGGCCTTGGAGCTGCTCCTGCGCCCCTCCGAGCCAAGCGTCCATGAACGGGGAAAGATAATTTTCAAGTTCAGGATATGATGTGAGTATCGGGAAAATATCCTCGTATGGACGGCATAGAAACTCAATCGCATGGGGGAAGGTGCAATATTTGCCGTCCTTGTAAATGCGCAGAAACCAGATTATTGCGGCAAGCAATATTATCGGTGATTCCACAAAGAAATCGCCCTGCTTGCTCACCCAAGTTTTGTTCAGGTTGAGCATTATGGTGTATGCCGATTCGTATGCGTCCGAAATGTCGGTCATAAACTCCGGGGCAATCGGGTTGCACCGGTGTGAGCGCATCGGGTCGTCGAAGTTGATCACACGGAACTCCGGCACAACACCGTTGTATTTTTCCGTATGCGCGTTCAGATGATTCATTGCAATGACCGACAGGTCCGGAAACTTGAAGTCATAGATATAGGCGCTGTAACCCTTTTCTATGCACTGTTTTATATAATTGTTCACCACGGCGTATGACTTGCCGGAACCGGGAGTGCCGAGGACGATAGTGGCACGGAAGGGATTTACTACGTTTATCCATCCCTTGTTCCACCGTTTGTTATAGTAGAAACGTGTGGGAAGATTCACGGAATAGTCGTTTGCCTTCAGCTCTGTCTCCTGCATGAAGGATTCGTTCTCGTTGTTGAAACGGTCGTCCATAAGGTTGCCTTTCAGCATACGGCCCATCCACACGCCTCCGAACAGCAACGCCACATATCCCGTGACGGTACATATTATATAGGAGTAAAGCCATTCCTTCGCCGGCATCCACCAGCAACCGAAATAGAGGAACATACCTGCGGTGATGGCGATTATTATATGTTTCCACCTGATGCTCTCTTTCTTGACCCCTTTCGTGCCGAAACATGAAAGGGCGAGAAGGAGAAGGGCGAACCATTTGGCGTTGTTGGGATTGTGGAACAGCCCGCAGGCATTGTCCAGATTGTTCAGTATCTTGTATGCGGTTGAATAGAACCAGCCGCTTTCCACGGTCTTTATGCCCGTGAACCACAGCATATTCGCGGCCACAAGCACAAAACTTATGCCGCGCATGAAATCCATTATTTTGGCTAACGCCCGGAGGTCGTCTTCCTGTTGGCTCATAATAAATTGATATTAATGTTGAAATTACAGTTTGGGACCACGGCGTTTTTTCTTCTTTCGCCGTTGCATGGCGCGGTAGAAGGCTTCCTCCTCCGCATCGAATCCGGGCCCGGTATGGAAAAGGTCAAGACCGGGAATTGTGGGCATATAATCATCAGACGATGTGTTGCCCTGCCGGAATTGCTGTTGCGACTGACCTTGACCGTGCTGCTGACCCTGCGATGTTCCGGATGCTCCCGCGCCTCCTGATGTCTGTTGCCCTACCGGATTGGATTGGGAATTACCCGAACCGGCTTGTTGAATGTCTGGCTGCGGCTGTTCCTGCCGCGTATCCGGCTGAACGGGTACAACCGAAGGCCTTTCTCCGGCTGTGAACCACTGTTCAAGAGCGTTGGCGGAAAACTGTCTGCCCAGACGCGAACCGTTAAGGACAGTCCTTGTATTGTGGTCTATGAATGTCGCGCCGTATATGCGCCCGGTATTGGTATGGCGCAGGACAAGGTCGATGTTCCTCTCTTTGAGCTTGGCGATGAAATCATCCTTGCCCGAAGATTCAGCCATTGCCTCCGATACAGCTTGCTTGGTCGGACGGATGTCGATGTTGTCTTTCGCCCGCTCCATCCGTCCGTCTATCGCCGCGCGACTGGCGAACTTGCCGAGGCGGGATGCCTTGAACGGCGGAGCTATCGTATTGCCGTTGTCGTCAGTGGCGAAATACACCAGACCGTGATACTCCCTGCCGTTGACCATGCCGTCGGTCTGCTCACACCTGATGTTATACAGTCCGAGTATGGCGTTATACTCTCCTATGGTCTGGAACTTATAGCGCATACCCACCATTTTGACAGTGTTGGCAACCTGCCGCTTGATGTCGCCGGAAGGGTCGATTTTCCTGATGGGCATATCGGGAGTGATTCTCTGACGCTCGGCGGTGTGAAGGTTGTATTTTCTCTCCAGCTCCCGGCATATATCCTTGCTTCGGTAGAAGTTGTTTCTGTCGGATACTGCCTTGCCGTCAGTCCCCACACGGAGGGCTACTATATGGATATGGTGCCGGTCTATGTCCATGTGTTTGAAAATCAGATAAGGCATATCTCCCAGACCCATTTTCTGCATATACTCGTGAGCCAGTGCAGTATAGTCGGTGTCGCTCAGACGGTCGTCTGGATGTGGATTGAGGGAAATGTGCATCATCGGTCTCTCTGTCTTCGTATGCGACGGCATCCAGCGCATGAAGTCCTCATATACACGGTGGATGTTCACCGTGCCGGAACCGTCATTATATATTTTGTTAGTATCAAGCAACCGGCCTTTTTCCTTGTTGATTTTCTCCCCGTTATAGCAGATTGCGCCGTAAAGGGAGTTACCTAACGAGATTTTTGCGACCATGCCTCGTCGAATTGCCGGGCCAGCAAGACTATCTCCATGCTGATTCTTACCAGCTCGGTGGTCTTCTGTTCCAGATTATACAGGGCTTTCATCGCCTTTCTCTCGTTGAAATTCTCTCTCAGTGTCTTCACGATCAAGGCGTATTCGACGCCTACGGTACGGTAAAGGGAGTTAAATGAGGATAGCTTATCTATGAACACCCGTGTGTTCTCGTCCATATAAAAGACCTTGAACGGCTTTTCAAACAGTACCATCTTGATGAACGCCGACATGGATTCTACCTGAACCTTATCATACATCGACATCAGTGTGGCCTGTTCGGTGGCAGTGAAGTTGACGGAACATCTGAAAACGGTGGTGTCGGCTTTCGGTTTTCTGCCGGCCCTCTTTCTATTGTCAGTCATAAGTCGTGCAATAAAAAGGGTAATCAAATCTGCGGAGCGCAGAATCGAGAATGGGGAGGGCGACTTCGGAGCCATCCCAACCCAAGCTCGCTTGGCAAGGGTGATGTGCTGCAAATTCCATTTGGTGCAGCACATCACATACCTTGCCATGCCAATGTTGGCATCGTAAATCGGTAAAAATCAGATGAAGCGAATGTGTCCGTGCGCTTGCAATGAAATTCCGGCATTCTGAGGGTAAAATCCCGGAACCGAGAGTAACAATCAGCCGACGGATAGGGTCGCAATGAGAAAAAAGCGGTCTTCTTGTGCGGCTGAAAAGCGTGATTCGGGAATGTGTTGCGTGTATCTGCGTAACAAAATCGGGGGCGGTTGGTTTGCCGAGGGTGGAAATCGCCGGCAATCGGTCGGCAATCGTCGGCACTTTCGGAAAACTGCAAATCTTTTTCTGAATGACCGTCGTTATGATTGCAGTTCCGGTCAGTCAAACGGCCGGTCATCCACTCCGAAGGAAGGATGTGCTGAAAGTCATCCTTATGACTGAAAGGTCATGCGGACATAAATATGAAAGTAAAGATGAACAGACTTCCGGCTGTACCTCCACCCGGTCATTATGATGGCAGTAAGTTCATACTTCCTTACGAGTGGACAGATGAATGAATGTGTTTCTGTGTGTATTGAAGGTCGGCACAACGGCAGTTCATTCAGATGTATGCCTGAACATACGGAAATACGGATGTATGACTGTATGAACATCTGAATGGCTGAATGGTCAGACGCATGAACGTACTGATGTATTGATGTACTGACGTAAGGAAATACTGACGTATTGACGTATTGATGTACTAACGTATTGATGTATTGATGTACTGACAGATTGCAGACCTGATTAAGAATAGTATGCCGGAGTGAACGGGCTGGCGATTTTCAGTTCACTCCACGGATAAGCCGGACATGGTTATCAAGCCGGACATTCCACAAGGCACGGGACAAGTGCCGCACGGCTGACGCCGTATTACATTACCCAACCCCACATATTATAAATGCAAGACCCGATTTATGTGGCATTCGCCACACAGAAAGGGGGAGCCGGCAAATCGACCCTTACGACACTTGTCGCAAGCTACCTGCACTATGTCCTCGGAAAGAGGGTGCTGGCTCTCGACTGTGACCCAAGACAGCACAGCATGGTCGAATACCGCGAGAAGGACAAGCTGCTGATACGGGAGAACCCCGTCGTCAAGAGGCGTTTCGCCAGATTCATGGAACAGTTCCGTGGAGACGCCTACGAGATTGTCAAATGCTCACCGGCCACCGCCCTCGACTATGCGGAAAAAGAGATACAGAAAGGGGAACCGCCCGAATATGTCTTCTTCGACATCACGGGTACGGTCAACGACCGTGAGCTGGTGAGCCTTCTGGCAGCGATGGACTATCTCTTTGTGCCGATAACCCCGGAGACCGGGGACCTGAAAAGTTCAATCGGATTCGCCCACAACGTGAACGAACAGATGCTCTTCAAGGAAGGCTGCAATGTAAAAGGCCTGTTTCTTGTCTGGAACAAGGTGCAGCCGAAAGACCGCAACAACCTCTGCCAGATCATCAACCGTTATGTGGCCTCGCTGTGCATCGAATCGCTTGACACCATTCTGCCCATGAGTGTGAAATACACAAAAGACGGCGACACATCGGGCCGCTGCGGGATATTCCGCTCCACATTCATGCCCCCTGACAAAAGCCTCCTGCGCAACAGTCAGCTCCCGGAACTGGTGGACGAGATTCTGGCAACCATAGAACCCGACTGACTATGGCAAGGAAAAGAGAACCGGGCTTCGATGCCGACAAGTTCCTTGACAGATACGAGGAAAACGCATCGCACACGACAGCCCCGCCCGAAACGACAGCTCCGCCCGAAAGAACGGTGCCTGACAGGACCGTGGCTGACGGCACACCGCTGTCAAACCGGGAGCTGGAGTATATGGAGAGCTTCATCCTGAAAAACAAGTACCGGCGCATAAGCCGCAAAGGGAAACAGGTGTACATAAGCGAGGAGTTCAAGCTCAAAATGCAGAAGATGATGCTTTTCTTCTCCGACGGAGGCTCGATTACGGAATATGTCAACAACGTGCTGGAACAGCATTTCAAGGAATATGACGACATCATAAAAAGGATGTTCAACGATTCATTAAAATTCTGATAGATATGGCAACTGAAAACAATAGCGCCGCCGCGACAAATAAAAAATCCGCCGCAGTCTCCACAAAAGAGACGGATTCCTACCGCACTCTGTTTCTGGAGCCGGGAGAAGTCGGGGCAAGAAAAGGGATATTCGTCCCCCGCGAACTGGTTGACAGGCTCAAAATGACCGTACCGCTCCTTGATGTGGAGGGGCTGACAATCGGGGTATATGTAACAAGGATTCTTCTCAACCATCTGAAGGGAAACGCCGACATCCTCAACACCCTTATGGAGAAGGGGAAGAAAAAGACGCGCCTATGAACACAGTATCAATCCTGACGATATGCGCCTTCCTCTATCTCGCCTTCGTGACATGGATGTTCCGTGGAAAGGGCAAGAAGCCCGACACCAGAACCGACGGTAAAAAGGAAGCGCAGGAAACGGTGCCGGACAGCGACGGTGGGGAACCGAAGAAAAATACCGTTACCGTCGTTCCGCAGAGTGATTTTGATCTGGACAGATTCCGTGAGGTGCTTGCCGAATCAGTGGCCGCCGCAATCACTTATGTCCTGAAAACCAAAATCGGGGATGTCAGTCCGCAGGATGTCGAGTTCAAGAATCCCGACACGGATTCCTCCGGGAACGATAATGGCGGCAACGCATCCACCGATTCGGATACGGCTGACGAGACCCCGGACATGGATGACTTCGAGCCGGAGAGTGTTTCCCCTCCCGCAAAGGGGGAATCAATCGACGAGATTGAGGCTGCTGTGTCCGTGGCGGCGAACCCGGCGGCGACTCCCGAACAGAAAGCCGAGGCAGGCAGAGTCCTGACCGGTATGCGCGATGTGGTGTTCATCGGCAAGATGATGGAGACCGACGAAAGAATCAACGCCGGGATAATGAACTGCATCGCCGAGAGTGTGCGGGCTGCGCGCAAGAAAAAAATCGGCAGCCAGTCTTCATCCCGCCGCAAAGGGCGCGGGATAGATGTTGACGGCTCGCTCCGGAGACCGGAGAATACTGACAAAGACAGCGAAAAAGATGAAGAAGATTGATTACGGCTGACCGCATTGAGTCATACCATCCACCACACAAGCCGAAAAAAGGCGTTACCGTGGCTGGGTGTGTATCCCGGCCACATTCAAACACTGATTCTTATGAAAACTGTAAAAGACAAGTTTATGATTCTGAAAGGACGTGTCGTCCTCGCCGTTCTTATGATTCTCTGCTCTGTCGAGTTTGTCAGTGCCGCCGGCAACGGTCTTTCGGGCATCAACGAGGCTACGACGATGGTGACATCGTACTTTGAGCCGGGAGTGAAACTTATCTATGCGATCGGGGCGGTCGTGGGTCTTATCGGAGGCGTGAAATGCTACTCCAAATGGTCGAGCGGAGACCCCGACACCAGCAAGACCGCCGCGTCATGGTTCGGAGCCTGCATCTTCCTTATCGTGGCCGCCACAATCCTTAAGTCTTTCTTCCTCTGATGTCCGAGTATTCCATCAACAAAGGCGTGGGGCGCAGTGTGGAGTACAAGGGTCTGAAAGCGCAATATCTGTTCATATTCGCCATCGGCCTTCTGTCCCTGTTCGTCCTGTTCGTGATAATGTATGTAGCGGGGATCCCGCAATGGTTCTGCATCGGCTTCGCCGCAGTGTCGGCATCGGCCCTTGTATGGCTCACTTTCCGGCTTAACTCCAAGTTCGGGCAATACGGACTTATGAAGCTCGGCGCCGTGAGATACAGACCCCGCTACATAATCAACCGCTTGCGAATGACACGCCTGATAAAAACGTGTAGGAAACAATATAGATAAAAATGAGAAATACCCTGAGAGCGACGACTCTTGAATCGAAACTCCCCCTCCTTGCCGTTGAACACGGCTGCATCATCTCAAAGGACGCCGACATCACGGTGGCCTTTGAGGTGAGGCTCCCGGAACTGTTCACGGTGACGTCAGCCGAATACGAGGCCATGCACTCGGCATGGTGCAAGGCGATAAAGGTTCTGCCGCATTTTTCGGTTGTCCACAAGCAGGACATATTCATATCGGAGAATTACCGGCCGGAATTGCAGAAGGAGGGACTGAGCTTCCTTGACCGCTCTTTCGAGCGCCATTTCAACGAGCGTCCGTACCTTGACCACAGGTGCTGCCTGTTCCTGACCAAGACGACGAAGGAGCGGATGCGCCAGCAGAGCAATTTCTCCACCCTGTGCCGGGGACGCATAACCCCGAAGGAACTGAATCACGAGATGGTGGTGAAGTTTCTGGAGAGTGTGGAACAGTTCGAGCGCATCATCAACGACACCGGCTGTATCGGCCTGCGCCGTCTCTCTGACGATGAGATTCTGGGAACGGAGACATCATCGGGCATCATCGAGAAATATATGTCCCTCTCCATGTCGGATGTTACCTGTCTGGAGGACATTGACCTTTCTGCAAAGGAGATGCGCGTCGGGGACAGGATGCTCTGCCTCCATACCCTTTCGGACACCGACGACCTTCCGGCGAAGGTCAGCACGGACAACCGCTACGAGCGTCTTTCCACCGACCGCTCCGACTGCCGCCTGTCGTTTGCCTCTCCCGTGGGGCTGCTCCTGCCGTGCAACCACATATACAATCAGTATGTGTTCATCGACAGCCACGACGAGAATCTTGCCCGCTTCGAGAAGACGGCCCGCAACATGAACAGTCTTTCCAAGTACAGCCGCAGCAACGCGATCAACAAGGAATGGATAGACCGTTACCTGAACGAGGCCCATTCCTACGGACTGACCAGCGTCCGGGCGCACTGCAATGTCATGGCGTGGAGCGACGACGCCGAGGAACTGCGGCGCATCAAAAACGATGTCGGCGGTCAGCTTGCGACTATGGGTTGTATGCCACGCCACAACACCATCGACTGCCCGACGCTGTTCTGGGCGGCGATGCCGGGCAACGAGGCCGATTTTCCTGCGGAAGAATCGTTCTACACCTTCATAGAGCCGGCGGTGTGCTTCTTCACGGGCGAGACCAACTACCGCTCGTCGCTGTCCCCCTTCGGAATAAAGATGGTGGACCGTCTGACCGGGAAACCGCTCCATCTCGACATTTCCGACGAGCCGATGAAGCGAGGAATAACGACCAACCGCAACAAGTTCATCCTCGGCCCGTCGGGTAGCGGCAAGTCGTTCTTCACCAACCATCTGGTCCGCCAGTATTATGAGCAGGGCGCCCATGTGCTGCTGATAGACACCGGCAACTCCTACGAAGGTCTGTGCAACCTTATCCACAACCGTACCCACGGGGAGGACGGCATATATTACACATATACCGAGGAGAGTCCGATTTCCTTCAATCCCTTCTATACGGACGATTCGATATTTGATGTGGAGAAGAAGGACAGCATAAAGACACTGCTTCTCACGCTCTGGAAGTCGGAGGACGACCGGATAACGAAGACGGAATCGGGTGAGCTTGGTTCGGCTCTGTCAATGTTCATAGACCGGATGAAGAAAGACCGCGACATCGTTCCCTGCTTCAACTCGTTCTACGAGTTCATGCGCGACGAGTACCGCGAGGAGATGGCGAAACGCCCGATTCCGATACACCGGCAGGATTTCGACATAGACAATTTCCTGACCACGCTCCGGCAGTATTACCACGGCGGCAGGTTCGATTTCCTTCTCAACTCAAAGGAGAACATCGACCTTCTCAACAAGCGCTTTGTTGTCTTCGAGATTGATAATGTGAAGGGTGCGCCCGTAAAGGCTGCATAAAAACTATCCCATTAGCAAGGGATTAGGCAAGAGTACATTGAAAATGACCTATTATCCGCCCACTTATCCATTCAACGAAAGACGATGGGGAGTATCGCATGTGGGTTAACGTCATAAGTCAATCAGCTATCAGATTGCGACTGAATGACAGGATAAAAGGATAGATAAAGGATAAAATCCAAACTGATTCAACGATAGTCCAAGCGGTATCACGCTGTACCTGCAACGTAAGATAGCTATACTCGTTGTATCGTGACACTCATTTTCCCGTCTTTTAGGAGATTGAGCATGTACTGGTCACGACGCATCTGCAATAAGCAGAAAAGGACGGAAGTCGTATCCTCCTATCTATCATGCAATAGTTAGTATGCAAGCAAACGGGGATTACCTAAATCGGAACGCCAACAGAGGTTGGCTATGGGGCTAAGGCTTCTGAATATCCGACATGGTAACGGAGCCTCCGTAGTAGTCCGAGCGAGGGAAAGCCTCGTACATGGCGAAGGGAGGCAGTTAATTCATTTTAATACAATTAATGAATGATGTGTGAGACATTATGAGAAATTCAGAAAGAGTATTAAACAGTCTGGCAAAGCACAGTTGTGAGCCTGACTACAAATTTGAGAGGCTTTATCGCCTATTGTTCAACGAACAGATGTACTTCGTTGCCTACCAACGCATCTATGCGAAAGAGGGCAACATGACCAAAGGTGCAGACAACTGCAACATTGACAACATGAGTATATCTCGTATCGAAAGACTGATAGAATCGTTGAAAGACGAATCATATCAGCCTACTCCCTCCAAGAGGGTGTACATTCCCAAAAAGAACGGGAAAATGCGCCCCCTCGGAATACCAACGTTTAATGACAAACTGCTCCAAGAGGTTGTCCGAATGATTTTGGAAGCAATCTATGAAGGCTGTTTTGACAGCAACTCTCATGGGTTCAGACCCAAAAGAAGCTGCCATACTGCATTGCGCCAAATTCAAAAGACATTCAACGGAGCAAGATGGTTTATTGAAGGAGACATCAAGGGATTCTTTGACAATATCGACCATGAGATTATGATTGCCATATTGCGCAAGCAAATCTCTGACGAGCGTTTTCTTCGGTTAATCAGAAAGTTCCTTAACGCTGGATATGTTGAAAATTGGGTGTTCAACAAGACATATAGCGGCACGCCGCAAGGTGGCATCATCAGCCCGATAATGGCTAATATCTACCTTGACCAACTTGACCGCTATATGAGAGAGTACATCGAAAGGTTCGACAAAGGGAAAGAACGAAAGGATAATCCAGAGCGAATCAAATTTGAATATGGCAAACGACTTGCTGTGCTGAAACTCAAGAAAGTGACAGATACAGAGGAACGTAAGCGTATCGTCAAAGAAATCAAAAATTTCGACAGACAACGAGTACAGATTCCCTGCGGCGTTGAAATGGACGAGGATTTCAGACGGCTTAAATATGTCCGTTATGCTGATGATTTCCTATGTGCAGTAATTGGAACCAAAGCGGAAGCAGAGGCTATCAAAAGGGACATCAAGGTTTTCCTTTCTGAGAAGCTGAAACTTGAACTTTCGGATGAAAAGACCCTGATTACACATGGTACTGAACCAGCAAAATTCCTCGGTCATGAAATCTATGTCCGCAAATCCACCCAAACCAAGAGAAACAAGGCAGGCAAACTCACGCGACCTTACAATAACAAGGTCTATCTGAGGATGCCGACAGAGGTGATTAGGAAGAAACTCCTTGACTACGATGCCCTTGAAATCAAAGTGCATAACGGAAAAGAGTTTTATAAACCGAAACACCGCTCTTACCTCATCAGTAATGATGACCTTGAAATCCTGGAAAGGTACAATGCGGAGATAAGAGGATTATACAATTTCTATGCCCTTGCAAACAACTGCCATACACTTCACACTTTCAAGTATATCATGGAATATAGCATGTACAAGACTTTTGCAGGAAAATACAGAAGTACGGTCGTGCGAATCTGCAAGAAATACAAGAAAGACAAGGTGTTTACTGTGATTTACAAGGACAAGAAAGGCAAAATCCATGAACGCAAATTCTATCACGATGGGTTCAAGCGCAGAAAGTCCGAAGATGTGCAATGCCATGACAGATTGCCAGCACCATACTATTTCACACCGACAAGTCTTATAGACAGGCTTAAAGCCAATCGGTGTGAATTATGCGGCTGTGAGAACGTCATGCTCGAAATGCACCATATCCGTAAACTCAAGAATCTTAAAGGAAAAGAGGATTGGGAACGTATCATGATTGCACGAAGAAGAAAGACCATTGCACTCTGTCAAAGTTGCCATAGGAAAATTCACAACGGCACATTAGACTGATTGAATTAATGGAGAGCCGGATACATTGAAAGGTGTAAGTCCGGTTCGGGGGCGAGCATTTGAAAACCTGCCATAGTAATATGGCAAGGCGTTGGGTGCTTAGCCTACATAACAAGGAATTATTCCCGGTTATCACCATAATCATCATGGAGGCTTTCATCAACAAGATGCGCCGACTGAAGGGTATCCGGAAAGTCCTTATATGCGAAGAGGCGTGGAAGGCGTTGTCCACCGCGAACATGGCCGAGTATATGCGCTATATGTACAAGACTGTCCGAAAATATTTCGGGGAGGCGATAGTGGTGACGCAGGAAGTCGAGGATATAATCTCCAGCCCGATTGTCAAGGAGACCATCATCAACAATTCCGACTGCAAGATACTCCTTGACCAGCGCAAGTATATGAACCGCTTTGACCAGATTCAGTCCCTGTTAGGCCTGACCGACAAGGAGAAGGCGCAGATACTCAGCATCAATCTCGCCAATAACCCGAACCGGCTGTATAAAGAAGTCTGGATCGGACTCGGCGGAACGCAGTCGGCCGTATATGCTACGGAGGTGAGCCAGGAAGAATATTTTTGCTACACCACCGAGGAAACGGAGAAAATCAGGGTGCTGGATACGGCACGGAGACTTGGCGGCGACATAGAAGCCGCGATAAAGCAACTCGCAAATGAATGATGTATGACGGTTTTACGGATATTGCTTCTTATAATCACGGCTGTTATCGCCGTTGCCGCGCTCCTCCTGCGCGCGGCACTCTGCCTTCTCTCTTTGGGAGTAAGGTTAATCGGAGGATGCGCCTCCAGAATTTACTGACATAAATAATCATTACAATGAGCAGACTTAAATTTATAATTCCCGTTGTCGCGCTGGTCATGTTCCTCTGTGCCGGCAAAGCACACGCGCAGTGGACTGTCATCGACCCCTCCAACATAGCGCAGAGCATCGTGAACAACTCCAAGTCGCTTGTCCACGAGTCGAAGACTGCGACGCACATGGTCAAGTCGTTTCAGGAGACGGTCAAGATTTACGAACAGGGCAAGAAATATTATGACGCCCTGCGCTCGGTCAACAATCTTGTCCGCGACGCCCGCAAGGTGCAGCAGACAGTCCTGATGCTCGGCGACATAAGCGAAACCTATGTGACGAATTTCCGCAAGATGCTGACCGACCCGAATTTCACTGCCTCGGAACTGTCGGCTATCGCCTCCGGCTACACCCGTCTTCTCGAAGAAGCCAACGGGGTATTGGGTGAGCTGAAGAACGTGGTGAACATCACCACCATGTCTATGACCGACAAGGACCGCATGGATATTGTTGACAGGTGCTATAAGGAGATGAGCCGCTACCGTAACCTGACTTCCTATTTCACCAACAAGAACATCTCCGTGTCCTATCTCCGCGCGAAGAAGAAAGCTGATACGCAGCGTGTGATCAACCTTTACGGCAAGGGTGCCGAAAGATACTGGTAATTATGCTCTGCGCGATTGATTTCTCGAATCTCCATACGATTCTGCGCTCGCTCTATGACGAGATGATGCCTCTGTGTTCCGACATGGCCGGTGTCGCGCAGGGAATCGCCGGACTCGGCGCGCTGTTCTATGTCGCCTACCGGGTATGGCAGGCCCTCGCAAGGGCCGAACCGATTGATGTGTTCCCGCTGCTGCGCCCGTTTGCAATCGGCTTCTGCATCATGTTCTTCCCGACGGTGGTGCTTGGCACGATTAACTCCGTGATGTCGCCTATCGTGCAGGGAACCGCCGGTATGCTGGAGGGCCAGACCCTCGATATGCAGAAATACCGTGAGGAGAAGGACAGGCTCGAATACGAGGCAATGATGCGCGATCCATCAACTGCGTATCTTGTCGATGACGCGGAGTTTGACCGTCAGATTGACGAACTTGGCGTAACTGAGGTAGGCACCGCCGCCGGAATGTATATCGAGCGTGGTATGTATAAAGTGAAGAAAGCCATCCAAAATTTCTTTCGGGAGCTTCTGGAACTGCTTTTTCAGGCTGCGTCGCTGACCATTGACACGATAAGGACTTTCTTCCTGATTGTCCTTGCCATCCTCGGACCGATAAGTTTTGCGATTTCGGTGTGGGACGGATTCCAGAACACCCTTGTCCAGTGGATATGCCGCTATATACAGACCTATCTATGGCTGCCTGTGGCGGACCTGTTTTCGACAATTCTGGCGAAAATACAGGTGCTGATGTTGCAGAACGACATTTCCGAGTTGACCAACAACCCGAATGTCGATATTGACGGGAGCAACACCGCATATATCCTGTTTATGATAATCGGAATCATAGGATATTTCACAATCCCTACGGTAGCCGGATGGATCATACAGGCAGGAGGCATGGGCAGCTACAACCGTGCGGTCAACAATACGGCTATGCAGGCAGGTTCCGCCGCCGGAAGTGTCGGCGGCGCGGTTGCCGGGAATGTGGCCGGTCGTGTCGGCAAATTATTGAAATAAAATTCTGATACGGATTAAATGGAATTCAAGTCATTAAAAAACATCGAGACATCCTTCCGTCAGATACGCCTGTTCGGAATAGTGTTCGTGGCGATGTGCGCGGTGGTGGTCTCGGTGGCGCTGGTGGCGGCTTTCAATTTCGCCGAGAAGCAGCGGGAAAAGATTTATGTCCTCGACAACGGCAAGAGCCTGATGCTGGCTCTGTCGCAGGACATGAGCCAGAACCGTCCGGCGGAGGCGCGTGAACACGTGCGCCGCTTCCATGAGCTGTTCTTCTCGCTCTCCCCGGACAAGTCGGCAATCGAGCATAACATCAACCGTGCGCTGATCCTCTCCGACAAAAGCGCATACAACTATTATTCGGATTATTCCGAGAAGGGCTATTACAACCGCATAATTTCGGGAAACATCAATCAGGTGTGTCAGGTTGACAGCGTGGTGTGCGATTTCAACAACTACCCCTATGTGGCCCGGACTTATGCCCGCCAGATGATAATCCGCGAGAGTAACGTGACCCAGAGAAGCCTCGTGACGGTGTGCCGCCTCACTAACTCCTCTCGCTCTGACGACAATCCCAACGGATTCATCATCGAGAATTTCAATATCCTTGAGAACAAGGACATATCAACGGTAAAGCGATAACCGATGAATAAATTTCAATCAATGCGCTCCGCCATATATAATAAGGTGTGGGGCAAACCTAAATCGGCTCTGGGCGCGTATCTGCGCCGCAAGTGCGACGGCATCCCGGCAAACCGCAGGCTTACACTTATAACTGTCATGCTCTCCCTCTTCATCATCACGGCTTTCTTCGTGTTCGGCAACGCCTGTTACCGCATAGGGCGCGGACAGGCCCTGATGGAGAGAATCGAGCCGGAACACATAGAGGGTCTGAAACTTCCTTCCCTCGGCAACGGCGATACGCCGGATATTGGTCAATTCAAGGATTCCGAATATGAACTTTCAGGAACTGAGAACGAAAATCAATGACTGGTTTGAGTCAAAATCGGCTACCGAAAGGCAGAAAATGAAGAAATACCTGCTTGTCATTCCCGGCGCGGCAATCATCTTCCTCGGCTCGATGTGGCTTATCTTCGGCTCGTATATGTCTGATGACGGTGCGGAAAAGGGAAAGGCCAACATGGAGCTGCCCGACGGAGACAGCGACAAGTTGCAGGGCAACAAGCTCAAAGCGCTTGCCGAGGCGGAGATGCAGAAGGAGAAGGCCCGACAGGACAGCATTTTGAGTGCCGCATCCATAAGGCAGGATTCCGTACCGACTGACACGATGGTTGCATCTGAACCTTCCCCGATTGAACAGTCTGCCTTGCAGTATCAGGAGGTACAGGCTTCGCTCGATGACTTCTATGTGCCGGAAAACTCCGATGCCGTCCGTATGGCGGAATTGCAGGAGCGTATTGACGAGCTGGAGGCGCAGAACGCTATGGCGGCTGAGCAGGCGGCGCAGCCGGACCAGATGGAGCTTCTGGAACGCTCCTATCAGCTTGCTGCGCAGTATATGGGCAACGGCACTGCCGTGAATCCCGCTCCGGCGCAGACGGTGGAGGAAAAGGGTAAAAGGAATGTCCAGCCTGTCGCGCAAGTAAAGCGAAATGTCGTATCGACGCTTTCATCTTCTGCCGCCGGTCGCGGTTTCAATACTTCTGTCGGGGCAAAGGCTTCAACCCGGAAGAACACCATCGCCGCTGTCGTGGCAGGTAACCAGAGCGTTACCGACGGGCAGACCGTCAGACTCCGGATAGTGGAACCGATGTGGATAGGCAGCCGGCTCGTACCACGCAACACTGCCGTAGTCGGTACCGCGAGATTGCAGGGCGAGAGGCTTGAGATTGCTGTGTCCTCGGTGGAGTGCGACGGCTCGGTGTATGAGGTGGAGCTGACGGTGTATGACACCGACGGACAGGAGGGGATCAACATCCCCAACTCAATGGAGTCGGATGCCCTGCATGAGATTGGTGCCAACATGGGGTCAACGATGGGCAGTTCGATAAATATCTCCACCGATGCCGGTGCGCAGATTGCCTCCGATGTGGGGCGAGGACTTATCAACGGTGTCAGCCAGTATCTGACAAAGAAAATGCGGACCGTGAAAGTCCACCTGAAATCCGGATACCGGGTAATGCTTCATCAGCCCGAAGATGTGTAACTAAAAACAGAAATCCATTATGAATTTCAAGACTATAATTCTTTCCCTTGCCGCCGTTATAGGCATGGCTTCCCCGGCGTTTGCCAAAAACAAAGCGGTCAAAAACACCGATAACAGTGTGTCGTCCGACACTGAACAGGTGGCGGAACACGACATCAACGTGTACGGCTCAGGCTACACTGACGGGGACAAGTTCGAGGGTCTGACGCGGAAGGTCGGTTTTGACCGCATGATTCCCCCTCACGCTCTGGAAGTGGCGTTCAACAAGACTACTCATGTCATTTTTCCGTCGGAAATCGTGTACGTCGATTTGGGCGACGAGAATCTTGTCGCGGGGCTGGCCGACGGCGCGAAGAACGTGCTGCGTGTGAAGTCGGCTGTCAAGTCGTTCAAGTCCGAGACGAATCTCACGGTCATCACCGATGACGGATGTTTCTTCACCTTTAATGTGAAATTCGCAAAGGAGCCTCTTTTGCTCAATATAGAGATGACCGACTTTATCCACGACGGGGAGGCGGTCAACCGTCCCAACAATGCGCAGGAGATATACTTGGAGCGTCTGGGTCAGGAGTCGCCGATGCTTGTAAAGCTGATCATGAAGTCAATCTACAAGCAGAATAAACGCGAGATAAAGCATATCGGCTCAAAGCGTTTCGGGGTACAGTTCATTCTGAAAAGCATACACACCAACAACGGCCTTCTCTACTTTCACACTGAACTGAAGAACACATCGAACATCGCTTTCGATATTGATTATATCTCGTTCAAGATAGTCGATAAGAAGGTTGTCAAGCGGACCGCCATGCAGGAGCAGGTGTTGGAACCGCTCCGCGCCCAGAACTATGTTACGGTGGTCAGCGGCAAGAAATCGGAAAGGACTGTCTTTGCCCTTGAAAAATTCACCATCCCCGACGACAAACAGCTTGTCATCGAGGTCGCGGAGAAGGAAGGGGGCCGTAATCAGTCTTTCGTTGTCGAGAACGGCGATATTGTCCGCGCGAATGTAATTGACGAATTAAGCATACAGTAATATATGAGAAAAGCGATAATGATAATCGCTGCCATGCTTTCCCTCTACGGAGGGAAGGCAATGGCCCAGCGATGCCTCCCCGGAATGTCGGCTGTCGAAGTCCGCGCAGATATGGTAAACGGTTTCTACACCGGCAACTCACGCAACTGCGGCTATGATTTCGGAGTATTCTATTCCGTTTTCAAGGGCAATGCCAACACATGGAGCTTCGGAGGAGAATATCTCCAGACTTACAGCCCTTACGGTGAGAAGGGTCGCATCCCTGTGGCGCAGTTCACGGGAGAGGTCGGATATAATCTCCATATCGTCAGCGACTATTCACAGACATTCCATCTCTACGGAGGTGTGTCGGCTCTCGGCGGATATGAGACGGTCAATTGGGGTAAGCATACCCTTTCCGACGGCTCCACAATCAAGAACGGCGACGCCTTCATCTATGGCGGTGCGATAACCCTGTCGGCTGATTTTTATCTTTCGGACAGGCTGGCGCTCGGCGCCCATGTAAAGGAACGGTTTGTGTTCGGCAACGACACCGGCCATTTCCTGACCCAGTTCGGGGTACACGTTAAATTCACAATCGAATAATCCATGCCTACAATAGTAGATCTTGACATAAAGAATATTCAACTTACGGAGTTTATGAAGGCTCTTGGACAGGAACACCCGGTGGCAGCCGACGGCAATCTGCGCGTTTACAATGCTCCATACGATGACAATCACGCCGCGACGATGGTCATAAACACTGAAACAAATTTGTGGCGTGATACAAAATCAGGCGCTTATGGCGGAATATATGACCTTGCGCACGAGATTACGGGCAGTTGCAGTATGTCGGAACTGACCCGGTTCATCGCCTCTGAAATGTCTGCCATCCGCAAGGTTGACATTCGTCATGAGCCGGATGTGCCGAGGCCGCAACGAAAATTCCGTATGTGAGGCATGGACAAGGAATATTTCAAGGGAATATCCCTGCTCGATTTCATGCTGCATTTAGGCGCGGAGATGAAAGGGAAAGACCGTAAGGGTTTCTGGTTTCTGGCTCCGTACCGCAGTGAGAGAAACGCCTCCCTGCATATAGGCTATAATAATCTGTGGTACGACTATGGTATAGGGAAGGGCGGCGACATCTTCACTCTCGCCGGGGAGATGATCGGCAGTGGCGATTTCATCAAGCAGGCTGAATATATCTCGCAGGTCATGAAAGTCCCGATGCCCGACGGTTACAGGCCGGAGCCTATGCCGAAAGTCAGACAGGAACCGGCATTTGAGAATATCGAGGTGGGGCCGCTGTGTTCCCGGAGGTTGCTGAACTATCTCGCGGGGCGCGGAATCCCGGAGAATCTGGCCCGACGGTATTGTGTTCAGGTAGATTACCGTCTGCACGGCAGGGATTATTATGCCGTCGGTTTTGAAAACGTCGAACATGGATTTGAGCTGCGCAATCCGTTTGCCAAGCTCTCTTATCCTCCGAAGGCAATATCTCATATTTCCGGCGGAAATGCCCGATGCAACGTGTTCGAGGGGTTCATCGACTTTCTTTCGGCTGAGAGGCTGGGCTTCAATGACGATGTGGATTCGGTGGTGCTTAACTCGGTTGCCAATGTCGACAAGGCGATTGCGCCTCTCTCGGATTACTCCCTGATTCTGTGCTATCTCGACAATGACGATGCAGGGCGAAACGCCCTTTCAAGATTTCGCCGGGAGTTCGGCGACAAAGTGGCTGACAAGTCGGCTCTTTATCCAGACTACAAGGATCTGAATGATTACCTGATGGCTACACAGCCTAAAATCTCCAACAATTCAAAATTAAGACTCTGAATTATGAATACAATTCTCAATAAAATCGGCGCGATGCGCCTCACTCCTGCTCGGTTCTTCGGGTTCTGGATTGCTCTGTTCGCAATAGTTCTCGCGCTCACTTCATGCTCCGATGAACTTGATGTTCAGCAATCGTATCCGTTCACGGTGGAGGTTATGCCCCATACGGACAAAATAGTGAAGGGACAGTCTGTGGAACTGCGTTTCGAGATCAAGCCGGAAGGCAACTATTCCAACACTCTCTACACCATCCGCTATTTCCAGTATGACGGAGAGGGAACACTTAAACTTGTTGACGGCCCGGTGCTGGTCAACAATGACCGTGTACTTCTTGAAAACAAGACTTTCCGACTGACATACACCGCCAAGAGTGCCGATGCCCATAAGTTCCTCGTTGTGGTGCAGGACAACTTCAATTCTACCCCGTGGGAGCGGACCTTTGAGTTCAACGGCAAGGACAGCGACGATGACGGTGGCGACACTCCGGGAATTGTCGGCCCGATTGTCGGACCCGTAACCCCGATTTTACGATGAGAAAGATTTTTATCCTGTTTATGGCGATAGTGGCGCTGGCCGCCACTTCGCCGGCTTTCGCTGCGAAAAAATCAATAATGGAGTTGCCTCCGTATGAGAGAGCCGTTCTGATTATCAAGCACCACGAGACCTTGCATGATTCCCGTCGGCACTGGCCATATCTGGGCTACGGTCATAGAAAACTCCCAGGTGAAAACTATTTCCGAGGCTATAAGATGAGTGAACGGGAGGCCGATATGCTTCTGCGCAAAGACCTCAATAAGTTTATCGGTATCTTCAATGACCTCAAACCGATGGATGCGCTGCTTTTGGGGGTGCTGTCCTACAATATCGGACCGGGAGCGGTAAAGAAAAGCTCGGTATATCGGAAACTGAAAGCCGGAGACCGAAACATATTCAAAGCCTATACTGCCCACTGTAAATATAAGGGCAGGTTCCATAAAGGACTTTACAAGCGCCGATGTCAGGAGCTTGCTGCTCTTTTCATTCCGTAAAATTACCGTCTAATATCGTACCGAGGGGATACGCTCTTTTCGGAGTGTGTCCCCTCACTGTATCTTATAGGCAAATCAAATAACATACAAAATGGCTTCGATAAAAGTAAAGTTCCGGCCCTCGACTGTCGCAGACCACGAGGGCACAATCTATTATCAGATTATCCACGAAAGAAAAGTGCGACAACTTCTTTCGGACTACAAAGTTTTCTCGGCTGAATGGGATGAATCCCGTTCAATGGTAACCACCACACAGAAAAGTGAACGTAAATCGTTCATCCTCTCAATTCGAGAGCGAATCCGCTGGGATGTGGAGCGGTTGACTAAAATTGACCGAAAACTTGATGCCAACGGTCTATCATATACTGCCGATGATGTTATCGACGAGTTCAATCGCTATGCGCATGAATACTCTCTATTCAACTATATGGAGAGCATTATAGCCAAATTGAAACAGAACGGTAAAGTCAGGACATCGGAGACTTACAAATCCACCCTCAGCAGTTTCAAAAAATTCCGGGAGGATGAAGATATAATGCTCGACTGTCTGACCTCAGAAATAATGGAGGCATACGAGGCATGGCACCACAAGCGAGGCGTTGCCCCCAATACCATATCATTCTATACCAGAATCCTTCGCGCGGTATATAATCATGCGGTCGAGGACGACATCATCGAGAATCGCAATCCGTTCCGGAAGGTCTATACAGGAATTGACAAGACCGTCAAAAGGGCGTTGCCATTAACTGTCATCAAGAAAATCAAAGCATTGGATTTATCACTGACACCATCACTGGACTTTGCCCGAGATATGTTTCTTATGAGTTTCTATCTCAGAGGCATGAGTTTCATCGACATGGCATTTCTGAAAAAGACAGACCTAAAAAATGGTTACGTCACCTACCGCCGACGCAAGACCGGTCAGCAACTCATCATCGAATGGACTAAGGAAATGCAGATAATTCTTGACAAGTACCCCGAGAACGAAAGCGACTATCTGCTACCCATCATCCGTAATCCCGGAACCAATGAGCGATGCACATACCGCAATGTCGGCTACAACATCAACCACAACCTGAAAACCATAGCCGGAATGGTCGGCGTAACAATACCGCTGACCCTCTACGTTGCCCGACACAGCTGGGCTTCCGCCGCCAAAGCAAAGGGTATCCCCCTGTCCGTAATCAGCGAAGGGTTAGGTCACGACAACGAAGCAACAACCCAAATCTACCTTGCCAGTCTCGACATCTCAGTTGTAGATAAAGCGAATTCTCTTATTCTTAATAGCCTTTAGTGTAAGCCTCGATTTCCCTTTTGGGAGATTGAGGCTTTAAGTTAAGCATGTGTCCAACTCTCTTAAATAGAGAGCCTTAATATCTTGCAAAGATAATTATTTTTCTGCAAATGAGAGCAATAAGGACCTTTATTTTCTCCATGATAATTAAATGTGAAGCAAGTTGTTTAGCAAATCATTTTGTTGCGATGCGGTATATCTCACTATATCAGATGCTTAAAATAAGTTGAATTCTCTATTTAAGAGATACTTACAAATAACGACAAAACTGTGATAGCCCCAATTATCAAATACGTTCTTCCATTTGGACGTGAGCCAGCAAGAGATGCGTTGAGGATTCATCCAAATCTCTTGCTAAGAGATGATTATGCCAGTGCAAAGTTACGAAAAATCTTTGAATTAGGCCCATCTTTAAGATTAAAAAATGTCTGCCTAACAATAACTGGGCGGCCTTTGTTTTGGAAGAAGTCTATCTATATTGCATTAAAAGCCTGCTCCATAGAGCGTTATTATTCATCCAAATCTCTTAGCAAGAGATTGTGATAACCGATAAAACCTATTCATCTTCAATGAGTGAGAATTTAAATAAATTATCCATATGGGATAACGAGCATTCTGGTAGAAGGAGAGTGTGTATGCTTATGGTGACACATGCATGCAACTTAAATTGTAGCTATTGCTATGAATCCTTTAAGCGGAACTCATATATGTCTTTTGAGATGGCAAAAGAGATCATCTTGAAAGAAGCTCATATGGTCGCAGAGAGTGATCGCTTTGACGAAATACAAGTTGACTTTATGGGAGGGGAACCTCTTATGAATTTTCCGCTTATTAAACAAATCGTTGAGTGGCTCAAAAATGGCGGAATTGATATTCCTTGGATTTGTTTTGCCTCAACTAATGCTACATTACTCACCCCTGAAATAAAAGATTGGCTACGTCAGAATAAGAAATATATTGTTTTGGGAGCAAGTTATGATGGAAATGGAAGCATGCAATCGAAGAATCGAGGAACTGATGGTTTTGAGATTGATTTAGATTTTTTCCATGATTTGTGGCCTGAACAAACCTTTCAAATGACTATATCTAAGGAAACTCTGCCAAACTTGGCAGATGGGGTTCTGTATGTTCAGAAGAAAGGATATGAGCTTAATGCGTCTCTTGCTCAAGGTGTTGATTGGACAATTGATGATGCAAAAATATATCGTCAGCAATTATCGTTATTGAAAGATGAATATCTGAAAGACACCACATTACGTCCACTGAACAGATTGACAAGATATGTCGATGTATTTAATCTTGCCCCATCTGAGAGAAGGCAAATTCATGGATGTGGGAGCGGATTAAATATGATAACCTATGATGTTGATGGTAAAACGTATGGGTGCCACATGTTTACGCCCATTGTGTTAGGCGAGAATAACGCAATCGGAGTGGATGCAGTTGAATGGGATAAACCTGATTTGATGGCAGATAAATTTTGTGAAACATGTGTATTGAGACGGTTTTGTCCTACCTGCCCGGGATTCAACTATAAATATCGTGGTGATTTCGCAAAAAGAGATCAACGATGGTGCGCATTAGTATTAGCTGAAGCGATGACTGCCTGCGAATTTCAGATTGAGCGAATCGCTATGATGGAATCATTAAGCGCAGAAGATGCAGAACATGCTCAGGTCGCAGTAAAGGCCTATGAAATATTAAAACACCTTGATATTGACAGATCAACAAGCCCTTACATCATAAATTAAACCGACATTACATATATCATGGATAAACGGAAAGCAAGAACAACATTCATAGTGACTATTATCACTTTGATAAGCTCCTGTCTCGTTTCTTGTGGTAGTTTAGAACAATGGTCACAAGGATTACAGGCAGTAGGCAATAGCTTGTCTGGCTCTACTTACTATACTACACCTGCATCAAACTATTCTACAAGCACTTATACCCCAACTGCCTCTACAGAAAAAGAATGGCATGACTGTTCTTCGTGCAGTGGCACTGGTAGATGCAAATCTTGTGGTGGCTCAGGAAAAAATGAGTATGCTAAAAATGGTCGATGCGGAGTTTGTCGTGGTACGGGTAAATGTGCAGGCTGCAATGGTCGTGGAGGTTGGAAAATATAATCCAATTGATAAGATATTATGAAACATAAACTTGTAAAAAATAAAAATACTAATAATCACCTGATAAAACTGTTAATGATAACAATATCGTTAATAGTTTTAACAGCTCTCCCTGTTATGGCACAGCCAAAGGGTAGATTTATATATAGTGGCTCTTATGACTATAATGGGAATCAGATTTCTAAACAAACTAATTATACAACTCTGATTGTCACTCCGTATCAGTCTCCTAATCAAAGTTGGCTTAAAGTTCAAGGAATCACAAAATCTGGACAGAGATATAACTTACCTTCAAGTTCCGGAAGATATGTGTTTACTAAATATCGTTCAGGATATTCCGTATATTCATGGGATGAGCAATGTCTTATTGTCAATAGTCGGCAGAACGTAATCCAATTTTATCGAGATGTTACATCCGGAAAATACGATGAGTTTATAACATATTAACAAGAATAGAAAGAGGCTAATGCCTACACAAATAAATCAATTATTAACATTTAAATTCAGGAGGAATTCATATGAAAATGAATCTCGAAGCCCTTGCGGCACTTGAAGCCAAGCTCGCGCAGTATAGCAGCGTAAATGGCCCCATCGCTGAGCATATGTCTCAGAACACAAACACTTGTGACTCTTGTTACACTAACTCGACTTGCAAGGGAACTTGCCGAGGAACTTGTGGCGGTTCTTGCAACGGTCGCTAAAATCGCTCGACCCTTACGGTCAACAAACACAGAATATGGTGTTGCAATAGTTTTTAGATTAACTCTATTTCCTTTTGCAACACCATACTTTAATATTAGAATATGAAAAGATCTGTTTTACTCCTCATAAGTCATTCCTGCAATCTATCATGTAAATATTGTTACGAGCATTTTAAGGATGCCCGTAAGATGTCGTATAAAGAGGCTACTGAAATTCTAAGCAAGGAGTTTTCTTCATCGCCAGAAGACATTACATGTGTTGATTTGCTCGGAGGAGAACCTCTGTCAAATTTTGATATAATACCGGATTTATGTGAATGGATCTGGGATAAAATACCAACAATGCAGGTATTTATACGCACCAACGGGACATTGTTAACACAGACAATGAAGAATTGGTTTAAGGCCAACAACAAGCTTGTTGGATTAGGAATTAGCGTAGATGGCACTCCGGAAAACAATCTTTTCAATAGAGGCGTGGAACACCTTGACTTAGCCTTCTTCAAAGAAAATTGGCCTGATGTCCCAGCTAAATTTACCGTGTTTCCGGACAGCGTAGATAGGCTATATGAGTCTGTTTTATTTCTTCATGAAAAGGGTTTTAATGTTATAGGCGGAATCGCACAAGGTGTAAAATGGTCAGAGAAAGCATGTATTGAGTTGTCAAATCAGCTTGAAAAGCTTACCGATCATTATTCTAAAGAGAGTACATTGGTTCCTCCGAAGCCTCTTTTCTCGATTGACTTCAATCAAGCATACAACCCATATAATCTAACAAAAGCAGAGAAGCCATGTTGGGACAGGGATGTTGTGCATGCTTACGATTGTGATCTTGAGCTAATTCCTTGTCATATGTTTTCTTCATTAGTTCAGGGGAAAGAAGGTAGAAAAGCTATAATCGAAGACTATGAGGATGTTGCCTGTGATTTATGTGATGATGAATGTGTAACGTGCCCGATAAGATGGTGCTGTGTAAACTGCATGGCACTTAATTATCATCTTTATAAAGATTTCAAGAAAAATGCGAACCGTAGATTGAGTTGTATGGCACACAAAATTGCAGCTTATTGGTCGGCTGTATTGTTAACGCAACGAGCAATGAATGGCACGTTAGATTTGAATGACAGTGATATAAGAGATGGTTTATCAAATGCTATAAAATACGTAAAGGAGTATGATGGAATCAAATGATGTGATTAAGCTCGATTTTTTGGATTCAATCAATACGAATTCTGCGAAAGTATTTATTGAAAACCTGAAGACTTGTTCATTGGGAAAACCGGAAGCAAACTGTATTAGGATAAATATATCTTCTCCGGGCGGAGATATTGATGTGGCTATTGAACTATATAATTTCTTAAAGCAATTAGATTGTTACATCATAACCAATAATATATCAGTGGTTAATTCTGCTGCAATAATTCTATACCTTGCTGGAACTGAAAGATATTGTGATTATACCTCAACTTTTTACGTTCACTCTGTCACAAAAAAACTACGTGGTGTTTTTGATGCTGATAGGCTTATTAGGGAAGCAAAAGAATTAAAATTAAACACAGATCGTGTAACCAAAATATTAACAGAGAATACTATCCCATCACTAAGTTATTGGAGAAGGTTAATGAAGAAGGGTGAAATAATATCTTCCGAACAGGCCATTAAACTCGGCTTATCAACGCAAATTTTCAGTAGGAACAACGAACAATGATTGCTTCGGATTTAACGTGTTTATGGCAATACTCAAAAGGTTTTAGACTTAGGATTTTAACTACTATAATCCTAAGCTGTTTTGGCGTCATGTTTTCGCTTTTATTCGTGGAGACGATAAAGCGACTATTGGATGATATATCTAACGAAATAGTTTTTTCATTCGTTTCTGCAATACTATATTTGATTGGATTTAAGGGCGGTCAGATAATATGCGAACAGTGTGAAATTTTCTTACGAAGTAGTAATCGAGTAAGACTTGAAAATCATCTCGAATATAATTTATTTTGTAAGTTGACAAATAGTCCTGTTTATCATACTACAAACTTTCATTCCGGTGATAGCATTTACCGATTGTCTTCTGATGCTGGTATCGTTGCAGAAGGCATATCATATACATTGCCCATGCTGATTTATTCGGTTGTTCAGTTGTTTGCCACTTGGATTTATCTGATGACAATGCAACCCGGACTAACTGTTCTTTTGGTACTAATTGGCCCGATTATAATACTTGCAACATACTATTATACCAAGATTTTATCACCTGTTAGCAAAACTGTAAGAAAACATGGCAGTGAAGTAAATCAATATCTTCAGGAGCATATACAACATAAAGAACTTATTGCAATATTAGAGCAACATAAATTTGTTCAAGACAGTGCAAAAGCAATTCAGAATAGATTTATTGGTTCACTCCTGAAGAAAATTAGAATAACCGTAGGTGCAGATTCTATAACTGAAATTGGATTTGCAATAAGTTATTTATCAATATTTATATGGGGTATTTACTCTATTCCTGATGGTCTTATGACATACGGAACTTTCGTTGTATTCCTTCAACTTGTAGGTCAGTTACAGCGTCCAGTTTTCATGTTTAAGGACCAGTACCCATCATTTATTTCAGCGTTAGCCTCTACTGAACGTGTTCAAGAGATATTTAATTTGCCAGAAGATTTTAGCAGAAGCAAAAAGATATTGAATGGAGAACTTGGGGTTTGCTTTGAAAACGTAAGTTTTGCTTATCCGAATAATCAGACACAAGTATTGGAACAATTTAACTGGGATTTCAAACCATGTTCAATAACTGCAATAATGGGAGAAACAGGTGTTGGCAAGAGCACTTTAGTTAAACTATTATTAGGTTTGCTATATCCAGATAAGGGTACTATTAAAATTTACAGTACGGAAAATGATAGAACCGAATCGGTAAGTAATGATACTCGATGTAATTTTATCTATGTGCCACAAGGTAATAATTTACTCAGTGGAAGCATACGGTATAATTTACAATTGGGTAATCCAAATGCTTCTGATGAAGAAATGCGTCATGCTTTATGGGTGGCTGCCGGAGATTTTGTTTATACCCAACTTCCAGAAGGACTTGATACAGTCATTGGAGAGAGGGGGTTCTCTTTGAGTGAAGGTCAATCTCAACGTATATCAATTGCCAGAGGTTTATTGAAATCAGGGTCAGTTTTAATACTTGATGAACCGACTTCTGCTCTTGATAAAGAGACTGAGAAAACTTTTTATAACCGACTTTTCACTTCGTGTAAAGGGAAAACCATAATAATCATAACACATAGAGATAATGAGACATCTTATTTTAATGACATTCTAACACTTAAACCAATCAGAAACAACAAATAACAACAACAGATATGAAAGCAACATTTCTTAAACCAATCGCTTGCTGTGTATCTTTACTTCTAATTGTGTTTTGCTCGGCATTGCCTGCTAATGCCGGCGTTACGCCCATACAAAGTAGAGATGCCAGTTCCCCGGCGCAGAAAGCCGAGGCTCGTACAATTAGTGGAGTAGTTCTTGATGCACAGACTAAAGAACCTCTAATCGGTGCCACTATAAAGGATGCCAATTCCAACACTGGCACCACAACAGACTTGGATGGAAAGTATTCCATTAAGGTTACTCCATCGACAAAGGAACTCACAGTCTCTTTTGTAGGCTATGTTCCAAGCAAGGTAAAATTAGGGACGGACAACATTCTCAATGTTCTCTTAGACGCTTCGAGTGAAATGCTCAATGAGGTGGTAGTTACAGGTATCCAATCCATAGAAAGAGGACGTGCCACTGGTGCTTTTTCAATTCTTGATCAGGATGACATGAGCAATATTTATTCGACAAGTTTGACAGAAAAACTTGAAGGTGCAGTCCCCGGATTGTTTGTTGATAAGAATAATGACATAACCATACGAGGATTAGGCTCTTTAAATGCAAGCACAAAGCCTCTTATTGTAGTAGATGGGTTCCCTTTAGAAAGTTCTGAGCTTAACCTAAATCCTAATGATATTGAACAAATCAGTATTCTTAAAGACGCTGCATCTGCTTCGATTTGGGGTATTCGTGCAGCAAACGGCGTTATTGTGGTGACCACTAAAAAAGGCAATGGTAATGGTCGAGTAAATGTTAATTACTCCGGTACTGTTACATCAAGCGCAAAGCCTAAATGGTCAGATTTGCATATATTATCCTCAGACCAATATGTCAGTGCTAATTTTGCCAATATTCTTGGTCAAGGAATCAGTTCATCCGCTTACGGAGGTCTTAATGAATTGGAAAAAATCTATCAATCGTATGATAATGGCATTTATTCACTTGACGAAGCATGGAATCAAGTGAATCTGCTTGGTCGCTTCAATAATGCCAAACAAATTTCCGATAATTTTTATCGACATGCTTTCACGCAACAACACAATGTTTCGTTGTCTTCAAATAGCGAGCGTGTCTCTACTTACGCATCGTTAAGTTTTGACCAAAACAAGATGCAACTACGCGGCAATGAGTATAATAAGTTTAATCTATTGGTAAATAATGACTTCAGGCTGCATCGTACATTTACAGTGACTCTTGGCATTAGGGGAACATATCAAAATTCAAAAAATAATGGTGTTGATATGACCGGATATGAGCCTTGGATGAGAATTCTTAATGATGATGGTTCATATTACAATGAATATAATGGAATCTCCGAATCATGGGCCGAGGAATGTTATGCTTTAGGTATGCGCGACTGGCATAAGAATTCTTTGGAAATCATGAGAATGAATGATAATCAAAGCAAGGAGTATAATCTTTCATCATCTTTAAGATTGGTTTGGAAACCAATTTCAGGACTGACGCTGTCATCACAAGGCACATATGAGTTTGGAAATACTCAAGGGATTCAGTTCTTCTCACAGGATCATTATAAAACTCGCAACTTGACTAATCGCTTTACAGAAGTGTCCGTAGAAGATGGACATCCTGTAGGCATTGTCGCAAATCATCTGCCTACCAGCGGAGGTATTAAAAGCCTCAATGAAACCCATCTTCAGTCTTATTCAATAAGAAACATGATTTCTTACAATAATGCTTTCAAGGATTTTGAGTATCGCGCTATGGTAGGCAATGAGATTTATTCTCTTGAAGGTAATCAATATTCCAACTGGCTTTGGGGATTTGACCCGGATCTTCTGACCTACCAAAGTGTGGATTTAGCCTCTTTACAAAGTGGAGTGTATGGTTACAACGGAAGAATTCAAACCCTTGATGAAGATGAGTATTCTACATCATACATAGAAAGACTTGAAAGATATGTTTCTTGGTTTGGAACTGCTAATATCAGTTATGCCAACAAGTATGACCTCTTTGGAAGCATTCGTTTGGATCAAACTAACCTGCTAACCAACTCAAGCAAGTTTAGAAATAATCCTTCGTGGTCAGTAGGTGCTAAATGGAACCTCAATAAAGAGACCTTCATGCATTCTCCATTGATTGATAATTTGGCACTGAGAGTATCATATGGCTTAACAGGAAATATTGACAAGCGAACTGGTCCAGATATTGTTGGACAAGCATCTTCCGATTATAATATTCCGAACTTAAACTATATTATGATTACCAATCCGGCAAATCCGTTGCTTGGCTGGGAAAAGACCTATAGTTGGAATGTCGGTGTTGATTATATGTTCTTCAATGGTCGTATTTCAGGTGCGTTTGATTTCTATCATAAAAAGTCTAAGGGGCTATTAGCAGATGTTGACGTTGACCCTACAATCGGCTGGAGTAAGTTCTTCAAAAATTCCGCGACTGTATGCAATACCGGTTTTGATTGGTCTATACACGGACGTATTCTTACTGATACACCTGTAAAGTGGGATGTTACATTGAATCTATCGTATAATAAAAATAAGGTAACAGAGATGAATTATACTCCAAGTAGAAAGGGGGCGTGCAAAGGGAATCCTATGCAAGGTTATCCTATTGGAAGTATTGCAGTACATAGATACGGAGGTCTCGATGAATTTGGTGACCCCACATTTATGAGAAAAGGTGATGATACTAAGTACCATTACTCTGAATTAAATTCTCTTGGTCTTGATGACCTTGAATATGTAGGTTCAACAAATCCTCCAGTATTTGGCAGCTTATCCAGTTTATTGCGGTATCGTGATTTCTCTTTAAGTTTCATGTTGACATATCGTTTTGGCAGCAAACTCAGATTACCAGCACCAAAGAATACAGCTACCGGCATGTATAGTGAATGGTTTGGAGAGGAATACCGTTGGATCGAAGGTGCCAACAATGACAACAAATGGGTTCCCAGTCAGTACACAGAAAGTCCTTGGTCGCCGAAAAACCGTGATGAGTGTTTGCTCTTCAGCGATAAGATGGTAGATAGTGGAGATGCAATCTATTTTAGAAGCATTAAATTTATGTATGACGCATCAAGAATCCTCAATAAAATTGGCATCAAAGGTGGAAGCGTAAGCATCGGTGGTGAAAACCTCTGTTTCTGGGCCAAAAATAAATATAATCTCGATCCCGACCAGATTTCTGTAAGTGGTGAGGTTTATGATACATATTGCACATTTGGCAAGCAACCTCGACTTGTAGTTGGTCTTAACTTGAACTTCTAAATATCAGATAAAATGAAACATTACATCATATGTATGATAGTAGCTCTATTAGGGCTAACCTCATGTCAAGATTTTCTTGACGAGACTCCAAAAGGAACGCTTATTCCGAAAACCGTAAATGATTTCGGAATGATGCTTGACAACTACGACTATGACAACTGCATCGGTTACGGACAGTTTATCACATTGATGATGACAGATGACGTGACGATTCCTGAAGATAAATCTTGGAAGTATTCCTCGTGGGGCCTCAATGGATATACGTGGGAAGATTTTATCTATAGCGCATCGGAGGATGATGATTGCTACAATAATTTCTACCATGTAATCTATATCTGTAATTATATCCTAAATAACTTGGCAGACGCACCGGATGGAACAAAATTTACACGCGAGTATGTTGAAGGTGCGGCGCGTTTTCATAGAGCGTTTGCCTATTTCTCTCTTGTCAACCTCTATGCAAAGCATTATGACGTTTCATCAGCGTCAACGGACCTCGGTGTCCCTCTGATACTCGATGCTGACCCCGAATTACAACTTGGCAGATCAACAGTTCAGGAGGTGTATAATCAGATAGATAAAGATTTATCTATCGCGAAGGATTTACTTAATGCAGAAATACCAGAGTATTCATTTAGGCCCAATAAAACGGCTGTTTTAGCACTGTTAGCTCGTGTAAGACTGTATCAAGGTAATTATGAAGAATGTGCCGACTACGCATCTAAAGCAATGGCGATATGCCCTAAGCCATACGATTTTAACAATTACGCTCTTGACGATGTTAATCCTGATTTTGGAATAAATGGATTCCCGTTTTATGGATGGGAAGTCCAAGATGTAATCTGTTATAAAGGGTCTGGATATGGTCCTAACGATGACCAAGATTATAATCTCTCAGATGAACTGATTCAACTTTTCAATAAGGAAACGGATTTACGTTGGAATGTATTTGTGACTACTTATCCAATTTTTGCGGGAGAAGAACCCGAAGGAGATAGTCCGAGGACCGCTTTTACGTTCCCAAATAACAGAGGTCTAAATGTTGGAGAGTTATATTTAACGGGGGCTGAAGCATTTGCTCGTTTGAATAGAATAGATGATGCACTTTCTGCTCTGAACGAATTGGGGGTTAAACGTCATAAAACCGGTACATATTCTGATGTGACAGAAAGAGATCCTAATAAACTCCTATCACTCATCCTTGATGAAAGGAGGCGTGAATGTATTCAACAGGGTATAAGATGGTTTGACCTCAAAAGACTGAATAAGGAACCTCGTTTTAGAAAAACCATAACCCATGAATTAGAGGGAGAAACTTACAGCTTGGAACCTGATGATAATCATTATGTTTTGCCAATACCGTTATTTGTTATAAATAATAACCCATTGGTAGAGCAAAATCCCAGATAAGTAACATAAAAGCCGAGGGAACAAATATTCAATTATTATTGAATTATGTTTCTTCGGCTTAAAACACAAGTAGCTATGAGATATTTGATTTTAATATTATCGTGTGTAGTTATTTCTTCCATTGCGTTTTCAAACGAAAATTATTCTGCGGAATATCAAGGAGTGAAAATTTTGACCAATGATGGATATGAACCTAATGACACAAGTGTAATCTTGGAAATAATTGATACTTGTGCATACCTTCATTATTCGGAAAGAACAGATACTTTCTTGTTCCGCACGAATTTGAATAATTGGAAGATATATCGTGGACCCTCACGAGCGTCTAATGCTAACAAAAGGATGAAGATATCCAAAGACTCCATTATACTACAAGTCGATAATCACCAAGGTAATACTCTATTTTACAATCGAGTTGGACTTAATGGAAATATCGAGAATAAAGTCCAGTGTATGGAATGTAATGGAGAAGGTGTTATATACTGCTACAAATGTGGTGGAACAGGTAACGTATTACCAAACCCAAAGGGAGGCCCGGATGCGGCTGTAGGAATTTGCCCAAAGTGTCATGGCATCAAATCGCTCAAAAAAGCTATTTGTCAAAAATGCAGTGGTTCAGGACAAGTAATAATTCCGTAATAGGAAGACTTAAACGCCGCCTTTTGGCGGCCGAAATTTTTAGCAAAATCAAGCGGGGCGACTTCATCACGAGGTCGCTCCGCTATGTCTATATTACGACTTGGCTAATATCGTTAAAAATGGGTGTAAAGACCTGTCACGTCTGTGAAAATGTCCTCCAGCATATCGCAATAGACACCTTCAATTTTCTCAATGTCCTTTGTCGATACCTCAAAGGTCTTGTGGTTCATAGACTGGCGGTAAAACCGCACATTGTAGAGGTCTGCGCCCTCGTCATAGATGATTTCAAGGCGGTTCGCCGATGTCTTGTTTCGGCTGAGGCTCATTCTTAACCCGTTGCCGAGGTTGATGAAGTCGTGGCTTCCCGTCATTGCGACGAAGCGGTGTCCTCCGATTTGTTGGAGTATAGTTTTTGCAATCAGATTGTCCATAATTATGTCATTTAGAGTTGTTGATTTTCTTGTTAAGCCATTCATCACGGTGTTGCCTGCACTCTTTGATGGTGGGGGCTACGCAGGAGAATAATTCTCCGTCGGTGTGGCGATAGTCGTATTGGTAGAGCTTTTTTCGTCTTGTACCATATCCGGTGTAGAACACCTCGTATCGTTCAGTGCCGGGAGTAGTGGTTGTGCTTACTCCGTTGACGGTCATTCTCGTTGTCATAGTATTGCGGTTTTAGTATTCTACAATCAGTATCCTATATTCAAATGTAATATCGGGGTTGGTTATCTTTCTTTGTTTCAGCCATAGGTGGTGGCTCCCGTAGCCATAGACAAAGTATCGGTCAAGGTCGTACTTGTCGGTAAAGTCGGCTACTATCTGCCGTAGCGTTTCCTCGTTGTCGGCATAGAGAATGTGATTTACAAACTCTATGATGATTTCGGCTATCTTGTCATCAAAGATGATAGTGGGGTGTTCAAATGTTACGTTCATAATCAGTGGGTTTTATGACCTGCGCCATTGCTGACGCAGGTTGTGTTAGACATTAGGCGGTCATTCTCTCCTTGATTAGTCGGGCGTTTGAGTTCACAAGGTCGATAATGCGGTCGTGGTACTCGGTATCCTTGTTATATTTGCCGTGGCACTGCACAACTTTGAGTGTCTGCAAGTCAACCTCTACCGTCTCTATTATGGTATCGCCAATCCTTGCCGACAATACCAGCGTGTTCTTCTTAAGGTAGTAGGACGATGAGAATACGCAGATGTGCTGTGTGTTACCCTCTTGGCAGTATTCCTCTATGCTCTCAAGCACCTTCACCGATATTTCATTGTCGGAGATTACCAGACCGAAGAACTTGGATTTTAGAGCCTTGAACTGTTCCTCCTGCTCTTTCTCTCGGAGCAGTCTTTCCTCGGCTCTCCTACGCTCGGCGTCCTCACGCTCCCGTCTGCGTCTGTCCTCTATCATTCGGCTCAATCTGTCGTGCGCCTCTATGAAATCTTCTGGGCAGATGTTCTTGGGATTGCGGAGGTCTTTGCCGATGTTCTTCAGCATCCGCAGATAGTCGCACCACATTCCGATGTTGTTGATATGATAGCGGTGGCGTTTGGCGATAAGGTACGATGCCCAAAATTCATCCGCATTGCAGGGATTGGAGAGAAAGTATTTCATTTCCTCAATCTCTCCGGCTTTCATCAGCGTCTCCATTCTTGGGTCGGCAAGCAGAGCCTTGAAAAGTCTGACGGGGGATACTCCGTAGAAATCGCCCTTGAAGCCGTTGCGTTGGAGTTGGGGTATTACCTTAATTCTCGGATATACCTCACTCCATGCGACAACATCATCATACAGTGGGTTGTGCGGGCGTATCTCCATGTCGCTCCAATAAGACCAGCAGTCGCAGTAATGGAAAGTAAATCCACGGAGCAATGCCATATCGGTAACTTTGCCTTCCGGAGAAATCCACCTTTGCACGACCTCCTGACAATAGAGTTGTCTGACCTCCCCCTTACGGCTTTCGCTCGTTATCAGCGACACACGGATTACTTGAAAACCCTTGTGTACTGTTATGACACTGAAATATGTGGTTTCCTTATGGGTGCGTTTGCGGGTGTCCTTCACTTTCAGTTCAGTACCGCAGTGAGGGCATTTGCAACCGGCAATAGTGTCGCAAAGGTTGCCTTTCTCTCCCTTCCAAACGTGTCCGCAGTCTGAACATGTCATTGTTCCGCTATTTGTGCGATAGGCGAAATGCTCAATGCAGTGGCGGTATGCCCATTTCTCTTGTGTCGCGGTTATGGGGCGCAGTGTGGCGGATAGTGCTGCCACTTGCTTTTGTAATGCTGTCTTGGGTTTCATAGCCGTAATGATTAGAAGTCGAATAGACTGGGTTGTTCAACTTGGGTTTTCTTTTCACTCACCTTCTTGGATTGCGTGGGTCTGCGCATTTTAGCCATTTCCTCATCACGGAGTCTGTTGATGGCGTCCTGCCGTGCCTGTTCCTTTTCTTCCTCGGTGAGTTCTACCGTATGGTTCACTACCACTTGGCAGTTGATAGGCTTGCCGACCTCTATCTCATTTTCTTCATAGTAATGGACTGCCATTCCGAAGATTTCATCGTCTGCGAAGCCGTTGCAACCGCTTTTCTGCACTTGGTTGATGATAAAAGTACAGCAGTCGGATACTGACTTTGATGGATTGGCATACTTGACAGCGAACAGAGCGTCATTCTCCGCCATAGCTTCAAGATAAGCCTTGATTGTGTCTTGGAACGATTGTGTCCCTTTCATCGTGTTGCTTGCCATAGTCGTAAATGTTTTAGAGTGTATTCATTATCCAATAGATTATCCCTAATGCGGAGAGGATTGAGATTATCCACCCGATGCCTCGGAATATTCTTTTAATCAGCCAACCGATAGTCAGACCAACGATTGCTCCGATGACAATCAGTATCACTTTTGCCACCTTTGCAACCGCCTTGCTTATGCGGTATTGATAGGAGGATTGGTGAGCTTGCCTTGACCTATTTATATGTTGTTCTGTGGCTTTCATATCGGTGGGGGCTTTTTTTTAACCTCATGCGTCCAAAGACAGTGTGGTTGTTTGAGTTGCTTGACACCTGAAAGGCGTGTGGCACAAAAGAAGGGATGTTCACGGCAAGACGGAAAAATACTACTCGCAGAGTGGAGATTTTTCCGGATCGACGCGAATGTCCCTTTGCCACACGTTTATTTTGGCAAGCAACTCCAACAGACCCACAAGACTCAGGTACGCATCAGATGAAAATGGCCTCCCCGATATACAGGAAAGCCACAGGACGACATTGAAATCAAAAATGCCGGACTTTACTGAACGGCATCATATTGAAAAATCTGGGGAAACAAGAAAATGGCAGAAAGAGAAAAGAAAGGAGAGTGCAATCCCGGAACAGGATAATGTCCGGCATTTGTTCAGCCGGAGAGCAGCGCAGGCGCAGGGCAAATGACGGTCTTTATCCCCGTTGATTGAATTACCTGCGGGACATGGAATGACTGTGTTAAGTCGTAAGATGTGAACAACCGTCCCCGGTTGCACATCTTTCGGCGACACGGATATTCGATGTCCAGCATCGCAGTGTGGCAATGTAGAAATCCGGAACCGTCCTGTCAAGGACAACAATCAGGCAATAAGAAAAATAATGGAGTATGCAATCCCGGAACAGGATAATGTCCGGCATTTGTTCAAGCCGGAGAGCAGCGCAGGCGCAGGGCAAATGACGGTCTTTATCCCCGTGGATTGAATTACCTGCAGGACATGGAATGACCGTGTTCAGTCGTAAGATGCGGACAACCGTCTCCGGTTGCACATCTTCCGGCGACACGGCTATTCGATGTCCAGCATCGCAGCGAAGTCCAGCGAAGTATATTTCAGATTCAGTCATCTGACATTATTAAGTATCAAAAATTATGAGTACTTTTGTGTGCAAAATTACGAATTGGAGTTACGGCTACTTAATAGTGACCCCGATTATGGGGCTGCGAGAGGTGTACTTTCCGGTGTTGTCATAGGTAAAAACAGGCAAATTACGATAGTTAAAAATCCTTAACACAAGCCAAAAATCTAAAATTCAATTTACTCGGCTTTCCGTCAACTTCCACAAAAGTACACGATTAGTACCCACGTCTCTCCAAACCCCTCTGAAAATCACCGAGTTTGCCCAAATAAGAAAAAATTTGTAATTTTGTGGATTAATAGATATTTAAAGCATCCACAGAAATCAGTCACAGCTATGGAATATAATCATAAAGAAATCGAGCCGCGCGTCCGGCAGTACTGGAAAGACAAAGACATCTACCGTGTGGACATCGATCCGTCGCGTCCGAAATATTATGTACTCGACATGTTTCCCTATCCATCGGGCGCCGGTCTGCACGTCGGTCATCCCTTAGGTTATATTTCAAGCGATATCTTCGCCCGCTACAAACGTCTGCGCGGGTTTAACGTCCTACACCCGATGGGCTACGACGCCTACGGTCTTCCCGCCGAACAATATGCCATCCAGACCGGGCAGCACCCCGAAGTGACGACGCGCATCAATGTGGAGCGCTACGGCAAGCAGCTCGACAATATAGGATTGAGCTTTGACTGGAGCCGCCAGATACGCACCTGCGATCCGGAGTTCTATAAATGGACGCAGTGGGCTTTCCTGCGCATGTTCGAAAGCTATTACGACACCGCCGCCGACCGCGCCATGCCTGTTACCGGGCTCGTGGCTCACTTTGAGAAAGAAGGCAGCGCCGGAGTTCATGCCGCCTGCGGCAAGGAACTGCATTTCACGGCTGCCGAATGGAATGCGATGAGCGCCAAGGAGAAGAGCGATGTGCTGATGAACTACCGTCTTGCCTATCTCGGCAACTCGATGGTGAACTGGTGTCCGAAGCTCGGCACAGTGCTTGCCAACGACGAGGTGAGCGAAGGCGTCTCTGTCCGCGGAGGCTACCCTGTGGAGCAGAAAGAGATGTGGCAGTGGTTCCTGCGTGTGTCGGCGTATGCCGAGCGTCTTCTCAAAGGTCTTGACCGCATCGACTGGTCCGACTCCATCAAAGAGACACAGCGCAACTGGATAGGCCGCAGCGAAGGCGCCGAGATGCATTTCCGCATCGACGGTCGCGACGACATCGATCTTGAAATATTCACCACCCGCGCCGACACAGTCTTCGGCGTGACATTCATGGTTCTCGCACCGGAGAGCAAATACGTCGCTCAGCTTACGACTCCGGAGCAGCGTGCCGCTGTGGACGCATATCTCGAGTCCATCAAGCACCGCACCGAACGCGAGCGCATGATAGACAAGAAGGTGACAGGCGTTTTCAGCGGTTCGTATGCCATCAATCCGCTGTCGGGCAAGAAGGTTCCGGTATGGATCAGCGATTATGTCCTCGCAGGCTACGGCACCGGCGCCATCATGGCAGTGCCGGCGCATGACAGCCGCGACTACGCTTTCGCCCGCCATTTCGACCTGCCGGTGATTCCTCTTATCGAAGGCGCCGATGTGAGTGAGGCTTCGTTTGATGCCAAGGAGGGCAAGATGATAAATTCGGCCGGTCCGGAGCTGAACCTCAACGGCATGGATGTGAAAGACGCCATCGCCGCCGCCAAGAAATATATCGAGAAAGCAGGGATAGGACGCGTGAAAGTGAACTATCGCCTCCGCGACGCCATTTTCAGCCGCCAGCGCTACTGGGGCGAGCCCATACCCATCTGCTACGTCGACGGCATCCCGCAGCCTTACGAAAATCTGCCCCTCGAACTGCCCGAAATCGACAAATATTTGCCTACCGAGACGGGCGAGCCGCCGCTGGGACGTGCTAAAGACTGGCATACTCCCGAAGGCTACCCGCTCGAACTCAATACCATGCCCGGCTTCGCCGGATCGTCGGCATACTACCTGCGGTATATGGATCCGCACAACGACGGTGCTCTTGTGTCGAAGGAAGCCAACGGCTACTGGCGCAGCGTCGACCTCTACGTCGGCGGCAGCGAGCATGCCACAGGGCATCTCATCTACAGCCGGTTCTGGAACAAGTTCCTTTTCGACTACGGCTATGTGGTCGAGGACGAGCCTTTCCGCAAGCTCATCAACCAGGGCATGATTCAGGGTCGCACAAGCTTTGTCTACCGTATCAAGGACACCAATACTTTTGTCACTGCCGGAAAGAAAGATCAGTACGACACCACACCCATACGCGTCGACATCAACATGGTCGACAACGATGTGCTCGACCAGGATGCTTTCCGCGCCTGGCGCCCCGAGTTTGCTGACGCGCAGTTTGTCTGCGAGGACGACGGACGCTATGTATGCGGCTGGGCGGTTGAGAAGATGTCGAAGTCGATGTTCAACGTCGTCAATCCCGACGACATCGTCGAACGCTACGGCGCCGATACTCTCCGCCTCTACGAAATGTTCCTCGGTCCTATCGAGCAGAGCAAACCATGGAACACGCACGGCATCGACGGTGTCTACCGTTTCCTCAAGAAATTCTGGAGCCTCTATTACAAGGGCGACACTCTCCTTGTCGACGACAGCAAGCCGTCGGAAGAGAGCCTGCGCAGCCTCCACAAGCTCATCAGGAAGGTGACTGCCGACATCGAGGCGTTCTCGTTCAACACGTCTGTTGCGGCGTTTATGATATGTGTCAACGAACTCGCACAGCAGAAATGCAGCTCGCGCGAAGTTCTTGAGCCGCTTGTCGTTCTTCTTGCGCCTTTCGCTCCCCACATCGCCGAGGAGCTGTGGCAGAAGGCTCTCGGTTACGACACGAGTGTCGTCGATGCCGCATGGCCCGAGTACAACGAAGACTACCTCAAGGAGTCGACAGTGACGATGGCTGTGTCGTTCAACGGCAAGGCACGTTTCAACATCAGTGTTCCGGCAGATGCTTCCGCCGAAGTGGCGCAGGAGACAGCGCTTGCCGATCCTGCCGCAGCGAAGTGGCTCGACGGCAAGACCGTGCGCAAGGTCATCGTGGTGCCCGGTAAAATCGTCAACATTGTCGTGGGCTGATGTTTAACAGATATTATAGAGCATTCTACGGCAATAAGCCAGGCAATATAGCGTTATTTTTCTGATGAAACAGATTATATTCGCCACAGGCAATGCCAATAAGCTCCGCGAGTTGCGCCAGATCCTCGGTCCGTCGTACGAAGTGAAAGGTCTTGCCGACATAGGCTGCCACGACGACATCCCGGAGACCGCCGACACCTTCGAAGGCAACGCCCTGCAAAAAGCACAGTGGGTGAAGGATCGCTACGGATACGACTGCATAGCGGAAGACGCCGGTCTGGAAGTCGACGCTCTCGGCGGTGCTCCCGGCGTGTTCAGCGCCCGCTATGCCGGTCCGGGTCATGATGCCGGAGCCAATAACAGGCTGCTTCTGGAGCGCATGGAAGGCGTAACTGACCGTACGGCACGATTCCGCGCCGTTCTTGTTCTTCTACGCGACAGCGACGGCGCTCACTTCTTCGAAGGAAAAATCGAAGGAGACATTCTCGAAGCGCCGCGCGGCGACGGCGGTTTCGGCTACGACCCTCTGTTCGTGCCGAAAGGCTGGACAAAGACTTTTGCCGAGGCATCGGCGGAAGAAAAGAATGCTGTCAGTCACCGCGGGCAGGCTGTGGCGGCTCTGCGCAATTTCATCGCTAAGGAAAACGACAACAAGCCATAATAAAGTATGTTCAAGAAAACTCTCCATATTCTCTCTCTCGCCCTGTGCCTTGCGTGCTCGGTGACTGTCGTCGCCCAGATGAAGACAGGCCGCTGGACAAGTTATGCCGTCAGCGGTACTATGAGCAAAATCGCCGAGGCTTCCGACAAGGTCTACATGCACCTCGGACCATCGCTTTTCTCGCTGTCGGACGACAATGAGTTCTACAGCTACAGCCCGAGCAACAAACTGTCCGACACCTCCGCGATAACCGGTATCTGGTACTGCAAGGAAGGACGCTATCTTTTTGTCGCCTACGAGTCGGGCAACATCGACATCATCTACGACGACGGACGCGTCTGCAACATGGCGGATATCAAGGATGCGGTGCTTACTTTCGGCAGAACCATCAACGACGTCGCTTTTGCCGGCGGACGCATATACGTCGCCACCGATTTCGGAATTGTTGTCTTCGACGCAGAGAAAAATCAGGTGATAGAATCGGGAATCTATAATTCTCCGATTGTGCATGTGTTTGTAATGGGCGATAATCTTGTTCTTATCCATGAGCACGAAGTGCTGTCGGCTCCGCTCGATGTGCGCCATAATCAGCTCGACAGATTCGTGGCGCTATCGAAGAATCTGTGGTACAATAAGGTTGTCAAGCTCGACGACAATCACTTTTTCTATATCCATACATCCGGTCGTCCTTACATCGGAACATTGGATTTCGATGCCGGAACGTGCCGCGTGGCGGCTCTCGAAATAGGCAACAACATTGCCAATGATATTTCCGCCGCCGACAGCGGTGTCGCCGTCTATCAGGGTGATGACATTTATATCTACGGCGCCGACAACAGCATTGCCAAAGCGACGCTTCCCGAAGCTTTCGCCGGTTCAAAGACCTATGTAAGCAGCGGTCTCGAATCGGTATGGACGAACAACCGCGACGGCGTGGCATGTCTCGACCTCAGCAAGTCTACTCCGTCGGTCACGATGCAGCCCTTCCAGCCGGAAGCTTTCACCATGATCAATCCGGCAGCTATGGTGTGGAGCGGCGACGGCAGCCGTCTCTATGTGTCGAACATCGGTCCTTCGCATCATCTTGCCGGAATCAAAGGCGAAGGCTATGATGTCGTCGCCCGCGTGTGCAGCGTCGAGGGCGGTGTAATCCGCAATGTAATGCCGTCGTCGGTGAAACTCGAAAACAGCCCCGAACTCTCGGATGCGCAGCGCCGTGCAGGCACCGAAGAAATCATCGGCGGTCCTTCGCGCATTGCCGTCGATCCGGACGATCCGTCGCTTATATATGTCCCCGTCCGCCGTGCCGGTGTGTTTGCTGTCAGAGACGGAGAATTTGTAGCGCTCATCAATTCAGACAATGCGCCCTATGAGCCCGATGCTAACCGTTGGTCGCAGAACAGTTTCCTCGCCGCTATCGATCAGGACGACAATCTGTGGATTGCCGACAGCTATAAAACGCCGGCGAGCATCTTCGTCCTTCCCGCCGCCAAGCGCCGTTCGAAAATAAAGAATCTCACTGAGTCGGACTGGACGACGGTCAAGCTTCCCGAATCTTTCCAGAGACCCAATCGCGACTATTTCGTAACTTTCGGAAAACGTTCCCATTATAACATCATCTCCAGCGGACTCTGGGGTATCGGTTTCCTGATTATGGACAACAACGGTACTCCGAGCAATTTCCGCGACGATAAATTCGCCTACTATTCGAGTGTTACCGATCAGAACGGCAACGTCCTCTCTCTCGACTATACAACCTGCGCGGTAGAGGATGCCGGCGGTAAGTTCTGGGTAGGCACCGGTCAGGGGCTCTTCGTGATAGATAATCCCGCCGGAGCCATGAGCGGCAACACGACGGTCCGCCGCCCCATTGTGCCTCGCAACGACGGTACGCAGCTCGGCGACTATCTTCTGAGCACTGAGAAAATCAATGCGATATCCGTCGATCCGTCCAACCGCAAATGGATTGCTACCGAAAGTTCCGGCGTGTACCTCGTCAGCGCCGACGGCACGGAGATAATAGCCAATTACAACACGTCCAACAGCGCCCTGCCATCCAACTGCGTCTATACTGTATCCGCCGATCCGGGCAGCAATAAGGTCTATATGGGCACGCAGCTCGGCACAGTATGCTTCGACAGCGACTCATCACCGGCGGCAGAAGATTTTTCAGATGTCTATGCCTATCCGAACCCTGTGCGACCTGAATATTCCGGATGGATCACTATCGCAGGACTTATGGAAGGCTCTCTTGTCAAGATCGCCGATGCTGCCGGAAATGTCTTTTTCCAGGGTCGCTCCGAAGGCGGAATGATAGCCTGGGACGGCTGTGATGCCTCCGGCAGCAGAGTACGCACGGGAGTGTACTATGTATTCGCCTCGCAGGGCGGCGAAGGCACGCCGACAAGCGGTGCGGTAACGAAAATTCTTGTAGTAAACTAAGAAGCTGTTTTGAAATAAACTGAATTCTGATGGAAACTCATAACAAACTGAGCTACGCCGACGACAGGGACAAGACCTATGGCGTGGCAGGAATGGCAATCACTATAGTGGCACTCGATGCGGAGGACTATCTCGACGGCATCAATCTCGACGGCAACCCGGGGGAACATATTCTTATGAGTCATGATTTCGCCTCGAAAGGTAACCCGCGTATGTCGGCGAAAATAGTGTGGGAACAGACGCTCAAAGATCTGCGTCTGTGGACGTCGATGGCACTCGGCAATGTGGCGTGCCGCCGGTATGTGCTCGCCCACCGCGGTCTCACCTCTTCCGACCAGGCTGAGCTCCGTTCGGCTCTCCGGCGCGATGCCGAGGAACACTGCGGTCTTGACAGTGACGAATCCGACCGCCTTTTTGACTCATGCCTCGGTTATGTAGACCGCATATTCCGCCATCAGGGCGTCCTGCCGATAGCCGAAAGCTTCGCACGCACCCTCGCCGAGCGCCGCACGCTCACAGCCAGCGAGGCAATCGACATCCTTGCCTCGCTCGGGCTGAGATAAAGATTCTTACGGATAAATTGCGGGATTGTGAAATCTTTGTGAAATCTTTTTTTCTATTTTTTTGCGGTTTTTATTAATTTTGCAGTAGAAAACCCATAACAATACATGGATTACAGTCTACTCAACTTTTTAGGTCTGCTCGGTGCCGTAGGATTGTTCCTCTACGGTATGAAAGTGATGAGCGAAGGCCTTCAGAAAGCGGCCGGCGACCGTTTGCGTAATATACTCTCCGCCATGACCCGTAACCGCTTCACCGGTCTTCTCACCGGCTGTGCGATTACCGCTCTCATCCAGAGTTCTTCAGCGTCCACTGTCATGGTGGTCAGCTTTGTCAACGCCGGTCTTATGTCGCTGGGTCAGTCGATGGCTGTAATTTTCGGCGCCAATGTCGGCACGACTTTCACTGCCTGGATCATAGCCCTCTTCGGCTTCAAAGTCGATATTTCGTCTTACATGCTTCCTCTGATCGGTTTTGCTGTTGTACTCCTGCTGATGAACAAGAGCAAAACCAAGAGTATCGGTGAATTCCTGATAGGTTTCAGCTTCCTCTTCATGGGTCTCGACCTTATCAGCGCGAATGTCCCCGACCTTCAGAACAATCCCGAGATGTTTGCCTACCTCAAGCAGTATGCTTCGATGGGTGTGGCATCAATACTCATCTTTACGTTCGTCGGCATGGTGCTGACAATGATAATCCAGTCGTCGGCGGCGACATTCGCCATCACGCTGATAATGTGCTCTAAGGGCTGGATAACATTCGATCTTGCGTGCGCCCTTGTGCTGGGCTCAAATATAGGAACCACCATTACGCCTATCCTTGCCTCTCTGAGCGGCAATGTTGCGGCGAAGCGTGCCTCCATGGGGCATATGCTGTTTAACCTTCTCGGCACATTGTGGTGCGTATGCGTCTTCATTCCGTTCGCCAACCTCAACAGTTGGCTTACAGAAGTTATAGGTCAGGGCGACCCCAACGCGCTCTATGCCTATGTCAACAATCTCGAAGCTACCAATCCGGAGATTTACAACCATCTGTTTGACAATTCCCTTCCAGCCGGGCATGATGTTCTGAAAAACATCGCCGCCATGCAGATGAGCGTGTCGTTCGGTCTTTCTATATTCCACACAACGTTCAACATAGTCAATGTCGTTGTGATGATATGGCTGACGAATGTGTATGTCAAGATTGTTGAATGGCTTGTACCATCGAAAAACCGTGACGATGAAGAGTTTACGCTCAAATTCATCTCCGGCGGTCTTATGAATGCCGCCGAGCTCAATATTGCCACTGCCGAGAAAGAGATATCGGTCTATGCCGAGCGTGTCGACAGGATGATAGGAATGGCGCAGACCCTCATACATACCAAGGAAAAATCGGAAGAATACAACACTCTTCTGTCGCGCGTGGAAAAATATGAGGATATATCCGACCGCATGGAGCTGGAGATAGCCCACTACCTCAACCGCTGTGCCGAGGGGCGTCTTTCGAACGAAGGCAAACTGAAGATAGCCGCCATGCTCAACATAATCAGCGAGATAGAAAGCATCGCCGACTGCTGCATGGGCATAGGCAAGATTATGAACCGCAAGATAGAGGCTGCGGCGGTTTTCACACAGGAGATATACGACAATATCGACACCATGTATGCCTACGTCAAGCAGGCTATGAAGCTTATGATGGCTCAGCTCACCGACATGGAGAGTGTCAGCGGCAAGTCGCTTATCGAGTCCTATAACAAGGAGCGCGAAATCAACAACTACCGCAACACACTCCGCAGTACGAACGTAGAGAACATCAACGAGAAGCATTACGAGTACCAGGCCGGCATCTACTACATGGATATCATAGGAGACCTTGAGAAAACGGGCGACTATATAATAAATGTCGTCGACACGCTCCGCGACAACTTCCACAAGGCTGCCAAATAGGTGGTGAAACGGTGTAAGTTTAATAAAAATCGGGCACAAAAGTCATACAATACGGTTACAGTCGTTGTGGATACCATAGATTTGAGGTATTTTTGCAAAGAAAACCTGGCTTAGAGTATTCTGAATGGCTACTACAGACTCGTTAGGAAATATACTCATTGTCGACGATGACAAGAATATCTGCGAACTCCTACAAGTGAATTTGGGGAGCGAAGGATACTGCATCACCGTCGAGCCTGTTGCCGAAAATGTGATGGAGCGCGATCTCACATGTGTGAGCCTCATCCTCGCCGACGCCATGAAACAGCCGTACAGCGGCATGGATCTTCTCTACGACATCAAGGACAATCCGGACACCGAGGGTATCCCGGTGATTCTTTTCAGCGACATCAAAAGCGAGTATATAACTGTCGACTCCATCGAAGCCGGCGCAGACGACTATATTGTCAAGCCGTTTTCTCTCCGTGTCCTCATGGCACGTGTCAAGGCGGTGATGCGTCGCCATGCGGCAGTTCCGCGGTCGTCATCGACTATAAGTTTCCTTTCTATGGTCGCCGATCTCCGTCGCCAGACCATCACTATCGACGGTGCTCCTGTGCCGCTGACTGCCAAAGAGTATGCAGTCGCGGCGATGCTGCTTAAAAATGCCGACAATTTCATATCACGTGTTGAGATTTTCAAAAGCGTATGGGCTGGCGACAGCGCCGGCTCCAACGAACGTATCGTAGACACAAATATATCGCGACTGCGGAAAAAGCTCGGCAGCATAGCTCCGCATCTCATCAGCCGAACCGGTCACGGCTATATGCTGTCGACAAACGTACCTTCATGACCGATAAGTATCATCTAATTCTTTCTCATTTTGGACACAGACCCTTTGCCGTTATCGGACGCATTTTGTAACTTTGCCGGTATGTTACCGGATACCATCCTTCTTTCTTTGACCACATTCGGCGCAGGGCAGGTTCTCGCCCTATGTCTGGCTTTATTGTGCCTTGTCATTTCCGGTTTTGTCAGCGGCAGTGAGATGGCATATTTTTCCCTCACCGACCAGCAGATCGACGAAATAGGACAGGATGAAAAAAACAGCGGCGTCATCAGTCTTCTCAAAAAGCCGCAGCAGCTTCTCGCCACAATACTTGTGGCAAACAATCTGGTGAACGTCACTATCGTTGTGCTCACCAATTTTGCTCTCGGACCGGTCTTTTCGGGAATGTCGCCGGTGCTGAGCTTCATTCTGCAGACCGTGCTGCTCACCTTCCTTATCCTTCTTTTCGGCGAAATAATACCTAAGCTTCTTGCAAACAATTACAGTGTGGGGTGGAGCTGCTTTGCGGCGCGTCCCCTCGGTATCATCTACAAGGTGCTGTTGCCAGTGACTAAGGTGATGGTGAAGTCGGGCACGTTAGTGAAAAAAGTGGTGACTAAGCAGACCAACGATATCAGCACCGACGAGCTTTCGCGAGCTCTTGAAATCACACAGGGCGCCTCCGGCGACGACAAGGAGATGCTCGAAGGCATCCTTAAATTCGGCGATACGACGGCATCGGAGGTTATGACTCCGCGTGTCGACATAACCGATATCTCTACATCCATGCCTTTCGACAAAGTGCTGGAAATAGTTCTTGCCAGCGGTTATTCCCGCCTTCCGGCATATGGCGAGAATCAGGACGACATCAAGGGCATCCTCTATTCGCGCGATCTGCTGCCATATATAGGTACGGAGCAGAGCAGCTGCCTCGACTGGCAGAAACTTCTCCGTCAGGCATACTTCGTTCCGGAGTCGCGTAATATCGACGATCTTCTTGAAGACTTCCGCAGGCTCAAGATACACATGGCGATAGTTGTCGACGAATATGGCGGCACGCAGGGCGTTGTGACTCTGGAGGATGTGCTGGAGGAAATCGTCGGCGACATCGACGACGAATACGATGAACCAGACACCACTTTCAAGCGTCTGCGCGACGACACGTATATGTTCGAAGGACGCACCCCGCTGACCGATTTCTTCCGCATCACGGATCTCAATCCGGAAGATTACGAAGATGTAACTGCCGACGTCGAGACGCTGGCGGGGATGCTTCTTGCCATCAAGGGCGATTTCCCCAAGGAAAAAGAACCGCTGGTCTATAAGCGCTGCCATTTCCTTATTCTGGATATCGACGAACACCGCATTGCCGAGGTACGTGTGAAGGTGATGCCAGAAGAAGATACGAAATGAAAGTTATCATTCCCGCTCTGATACTGGCGGCTGTTGCCGGCGGCTGCCGCAACAGCGCTTCTGACAATGCTGTGCCGCGCAGATATGCCTATCCGCGTATCGAATTGCCAGATACTGTCACGACGGAAGCACGTTTGGGCGATTTCAGTCTGCGATATAACGCCGATGCGGACACGGCTGTGCCACGGCAGGGGTGGCTCGACATTGTTTATCCCCGCCTGGGTGTTACTGTGAATCTGAGCACTAACGATTTTGCCGACGAAGCTTCGCTCGCCGCCTCGCTCGCCAACCGCCGACAGCGCATGAGTCTGAATTTCGGCGACGCGGTATGCGAAAACAGGACGTTTACCAACAATGAGGGCATAGAATGCTTCATCTCCGGCAGTCCGGATGCGGGAATGGCGCCGATATATATCATCGCAGTGCGGCGAGGCAGTCACACTGCAATGCTTAGCGGAGCAGCTGTTTTCGATGGCTCTACCGAACCAGCTGACTCTATAATGCCTGTTTACGGGGCGATTTACGACGACATGGTAAATCTTCTCAAAAGTCTCCGATGAAACCGTCGTATTGTCTCTATTTAACTGCCATCGGGCAGGATGAGCGTCCGCGCAGAATACGCGAGACCATTGCGGTGGAAGATCTTGTCCGCCGTGTGTTCGGCACCGGAGCAGTGAAGCGCAATCTGCCTTCCGGTAAGCCTGTCGTTGAGTTGCCGGACGGCGGGAGTCCGACAGTGTCCATCAGCCATTCGGCAAAGGAAGCCGTTCTCGTCGTGAGCTGCGACGGAACGCCTGTCGGGGTAGATATTGAGGAATTCCGTCCGGCTCTGCGCCGTGTTGTGCCTAAATTCCTTAATCCCGACGAGGCTGTGGCATATACAGACGATGACGCTCTGCTGAAGGCGTGGACGCTCAAAGAAGCGACGTACAAGGCGGCGTGTACGCCCGGGCTTTCGCTTCTCGACATCCGATTGCCGTTCGGAGATGGCATAATACGTCTCTCGGACGGACGTGCTTTCAGAGTGCTTGAAAGCCGGTTTTACGGCGATTCCTATATTTCTGTTGTAGGAAGTTGATTATCTGTTTACCATGGCGATAGCGTAGACGCCTATCGAGGCGGGACGGGCGCCGGAGGAGGAGATAGCGCGCACGCACTCACGTATGGTCGAGCCGGTGGTGATGATGTCGTCGACGACGGCGATGTTGAGACCGTCGAGTTCCGACGGGTAGCGTAGAACCATTTTTCCTTCAAGATTGCCGAGACGTGCGCGTGCGCTCTGCAGGCTCTGTGTGCGGTGCGGCTTGCGCGATTCGAGATTGTCAATCACAGGAATGCCTGTAACGTCGGAAATGCCGCGGGCTATCTCAACGCTCTGGTTGTAGCCGCGCCGGAGGCGCTTGATCCAATGCATCGGCACAGGAAGGAGCACATCAGTTCGTTCGATTCCGCTGTTGGAATTTGTCAGGAGCTCTTTGCCGAAGAGTCTTCCGAGTTCCCGGGCGAGGGCAGGGCGGTCGCGGAATTTGGCAGTACGGATAATCTCGGCAGAATGCGCTGCGCTGTCGTAGAAAAACCATGCAGCACACGCTCCGGGTTCCGCTACGCCGTTGTCGACAAGCTCGCGCAGCGGTGTCTGCGTGCCACAGAAGTCTGTCCTCGGCAGTGCTGTGAGACAGTCGATGCACATGGCGGTCTCTGTCGTCAGCAGCACTTTACCGCACGACGGACAAGTGCGTGGAGCGATTGTGTCAAGCGTGAATGTGCGAATTTTGCCGAGTATCTGACTTATCATTTTGTCCTGTCGGTATAAATAGCTAACTTTGGGAGATATGTTTGATTCAGTAGAATTCTATGTTATAACAGCCTTTGTGGCGGCTGCCGTGATTGCTGCTGTTGCCATGCCGGCGCGTCGTGCGGCGGCAAGAGATTTTCTGTACGCCGGAGATTTTGTTTTCGATGCGTCGCCGTCCGTTCCCGGTATCGTGGCGATTGTCGGCGACGACGGTGTGCTCACAATCTACCGTTTTGGTCTTTCGGGCGTAAGTGCGTCGGGAGCGTTCAGTATTGCCGTCAGCATTGTCGGTTTCGATGTAACGGTCAATGAGCGTCTTACAGAAGGCAATCCTGCCGATACGCAGGCAACAGCCGCTACGGTTCGCCTCGATTGCTTCGGCGCGGAACGCTATCATTTCCATTATGTCAGCGAACGCCTCGGGCGCAGTGCGGCTTTCTCGCTCAACATCCGTCCCGGCAACAGGATAGATCGCCGGCTGGACTGATCAGATTGTGATTCCGCTCATGTGCCGCAGGAAGAAGGTGGCAATCTGGACGTAGATAATCAGTCCGATGATGTCGTTGGATATCTGTATGAAAGGACCTGTGGCGAGCGCAGGGTTGATGTGGAGTTTTTCGAGGGTCAGGGGTACAAGGGTGCCGAGGAGAGAGCCGAACATCACCACAATGAACAGTGATACTGCCACCGACACCGTCACGGCGATGTCGCTTGGCATTGTAATCAGGTTGTACACCAGAACGACCGCCGTTATTATGGTGGCATTGAGCAGTCCGATGACAATTTCCTTGCCGAGTTGCGAAGCGAAATGTTTGATGTCGAGGCTGCCGTTTGCAAGACCCTGTACGACGATAGCGGATGCCTGTACGCCTACGTTACCGCCGGTGCCGGCTATAATCGGTATGAAGAGCGCCAGCGCTGTCACAGCCTGCAGCTGTGCCTCGAAGGAGCTCAGGATGACAGTGGCGAGCAATCCGGACGCTATTCCTATGAGCAACCACGGAATGCGTGCTTTTGTCTGGGCGAATACGGAGTCGTCGGCGTCGACGTCCGACGAGATACCGGACGCCAGCTGGTAGTCGCGTTCGTTCGCCTCACGCACCTGATCCATGACGTCGTCGACGGTGATGCGTCCCAGCAGTCTGCCGATAGAGTCGACCACAGGCATAGCCACAAGGTCGTATTTTTCGAAATCGAGCGCTACTTCGTCGATAGGCGTGTCTGCCTTGACGCTCACGGGATCCGTTTCCATGATGTGCTTGATCTTCGACACAGATGGATGGGTGAGCATCATTTTCAGCGGCAGGGTGCCGCGAAGCTTGTTGTCGTTGTCGACGACGTAGACATAGTAGATTTCGTCCATATCCTCCGCCTGGAGCCTCATCTGCCTGATGCATTCGGGCATCGACCAGTTCTCGTTGACGACAATCATCTCCGTGCCCATGAGGCCGCCGGCAGTGTCCTCGTCGTATTTCAGCAGGTCGATGATGTCGCCGGCCTGTTCGACGTCGTCGATGTGCGACAGCACTTCGTCGCGGTCTTCTTCATCGAGCTGCTGGATGAGGTCGACGGCATCGTCGGTGTCAAGGTGGTCGATCTGTTTGGCAATCTCCTCGGCCGGCATGTCCGAGATGAGTTCCTTACGCTCGTCTTCGTCGAGCTCCATGAGCACGTCGGCGGCGGTGTCTTCATCGAGATGTGTGAAGATAAACATCGCCTGCTCCTCGTCGAGCTTCTGGATGAGCTCGGCGATATCGGCGGGATGAAGGTCGTCGATTACTTTGCGGACAGCATCGCTGTCGTTCTGCGCGATGATGTTTTCGATATTCGTGATGTCCTCCTCTGTGAATTCTTTCATATCCGTGCCTTGTTACAGTCCGCGTGCGCTTTGCACAGCGCGGGTTAGTTCGACAAATTGTCCTACTGTAAGTTGTTCCGGGCGCATAGACCCGAGCTTGTCGTCGACGGCGTGCTCGCCCGGCGGGAGCAGTCCTCTGATGGAGTTACGGATTGTCTTGCGCCGTTGTCCGAAGGTCGTTTTCACGACAGTGCGGAACAGGTCAGCGTCGCATCCGAGGTCGGTGACAGCGTTGCGTGTCATGCGTATCACTCCCGATTTTACCTTCGGGGGAGGGTTGAACACGTGCTCACTTACGGTGAACAGATATTCGATGTCGTACCACGCCTGAAGCAGCACGCTCAGTATTCCGCGTGCTTTAGTGCCCGGTGCGGCGGCTATACGTTCTGCAACCTCGCGCTGGAGCATACCGGAGCAGCATACTACTCGGTCGCGGTGGTCGAGAACCTTGAAGAAGATCTGGGAAGAAATGTTATATGGATAATTGCCGATGATGCAGCACGGCGAATCGCCGGGCAGCATCTTCTCGAAGGGCATTGTCAGAAAATCACCCTCGATGATACTTGGTTGTGGTTCGGGGAGGTGCGTTCTAAGCCAATCCACGCTTTCTGTATCTATCTCTATCAGCGACAGCTTGTCGGCAGGATGGCTTTCCATGAGAAACTGCGTCAGCACTCCCGTGCCGGGTCCTATTTCCAGCACAGGCAGAGAGGGATAGCTGTCGAGTGTGGCTGCTATGCGTGCGGCTACGCCCATGTCGGTCAGGAAATGCTGACCGAGCGCTTTCTTGGGTCTGACAGAGTTACTCATAATTGCAAAATTAGCAAAATTCTCCCACCCTCCCAAATTTTTGTCATCCCACGTTTCATTGTATTAATAAGCAGCTTTGCGGTGGAGGCAATAAAAAGGGGATTTTTGAGTTATATATTTATCGTGTTGTCCGGATGGACTTTGAATTTATTACAATGAGATATTTTAACCGCTATATTGTTGCCTTGCTTTCCGTCGTGTTCTGCGTCGGAGGCGCTCTGGCGCAGAAAAACGAATTCAATCCTGTCGAGACGGGTGTGACGTCGCTGTCGATTGCTCCTGACGCGCGCGGCGCGTCCATGGGCGATATAGGCGCCGCTACCGACCCTGACGCCTACTCTCAGTTCTGGAACCCGTCGAAATATGCTTTCGCTTTCAGTCAGGCGTCTGTGTCGCTGAGCTACACTCCGTGGCTACGCAAACTTGTGAACGACATTTTCCTCGCCGACTTGTCCGGATATTATAAAATCGGTTATCAGGACAATCAGGCAGTGAGTGCCTCGCTGCGTTATTTCTCTCTTGGCGAAGTGACGACAAGCCAGGAAGAGGGCATTGTCGGTCAGACGCTGAATCCTTACGAAATGTCGTTCGACATCGGTTATTCCCGCAAGCTTTCGGAGAAATACTCCATGGGTGTTGTCTTCCGCTATATCTACTCGGCGTTGGGATTCTCGGAATCGTATGCAGGCGACCAGAATACGGGTGCTTCGGCTTTCGCCGCCGACATATCGGGCTACTATACCACCTATCCTATCATCGGACGCAGCGAATGCCAGTGGTCGTGGGGATGGAACATCTCCAACATCGGCTCAAAGGTGAGCTATGACGGCGGCGAGAATCCGGCATTCCTGCCTACGAATCTCAAGCTTGGTACGACCTTCCTTTTCCCGCTCGCCGACTATCACACTCTTGCGCTGAGCCTTGACCTTAACAAGCTTCTGGTGCCCACGCGTCCGCGCCGCAGCGACTTTGTCGACGGCATCGAGGGCGAGGAAGAATATATCAGGAAGCTTGAGGACTGGAAAAGCATGTCGCCGATCACAGGTATTTTCAAGTCGTTCTCCGACGCTCCCGGCGGAGCAAAGGAAGAATTCCGCGAAATAAATGTATCGTTCGGTGCGGAGTATTCGTATAATAACCAGTTCTTCCTCCGCGGCGGCTACTACTATGAGAACGAGTTCAAGGGTAACCGCCAGTACTTCGGTCTCGGTGCCGGCTTCTCGCTCAATGTGGTGCGTCTGGATGCTTCGTATATGCTTTCCACCGCCCAGACATCTCCGCTGGATCAGACCTTGCGTTTTTCTCTGACATTCGATATGGACGGTCTGCGCGACCTTCTCGGCAGAAGATGATGAATTTCCGCATAGGCAACGGCTACGATGTACACCGTCTCGTTGAAGGACGTCGTTGCATCATCTGCGGAGTAGATATACCGCATGACAAAGGTCTTTTAGGGCACAGCGATGCCGATGTGGCGCTCCATGCGTTGTCGGACGCATTGCTTGGAGCTGCCGCCCGTGGCGACATAGGACTGCATTTTCCCGACACTGACATGCGCTGGAAAGGCGCCGATTCGCGCGTGCTTCTGCGTGCTGTCGTCGATATTATCGCGCAGGTCGGTTTCCGTCCCGGCAATGTCGATGTCACCATCATAGCTCAGGCACCGAAGATGCGCCCTTATATCGACGCTATGCGCGCCAATATTGCCGCAGACCTCGGTATCGACTTAGATTGCGTGAGTGTCAAGGCGACAACTACCGAACGCCTTGGTTTTACCGGGCGTGAAGAAGGTATCGCCGCGCAGGCGACGGCTTTGATCGAAAGAATTTAATTATTTCCCCATCAGCGCGGCGAATGCGCATAATAGTTTGCCGACCGACTCGCGGTCGGGCACAGGAATGCGCAGCTCCGATTTTCCGGTGCTTTCGTCTGTATGGACGATTTCGTCGAGCAGCCGTTCTATTGCTTCCGGCGACTCGAGTGTGCTTACAAGACCTGAGATAAAGCTAATTTCATTGCGGATAAGTTCGTCGGGCGTTATTGTAGTCGCTCCGTCGGTGCCGTCTGTCTTTGTTTTCGGCTGAGGTTCTTCCTCCTCTGTTTCTGCTACAGTTCCTTTGCTCTGGGTTTCAGGCTCTTCCGGAGTGGACATCACTAAGCTGATGCTGTCGGCGATTCGGCTCAGCTGTGCGTCGTCGAGAGTTATGCTGTCTTCGCCGCCATCCATTATGCCGGAGAAAAGGTCCTGCTTGAATTTAAGAGTCGTGAGCATGCGCTCTTCGATAGTTCCGGCGGCAACGAAGTTGATGACCTGGATGTTGCGTCGCTTTCCTGTGCGGTGTATGCGCGCGATGCGTTGCTCCAGCATTGCCGGATTACATGGAAGATCGAGGTTGATGATTGTCGAAGCGCACTGCAGGTTCAGTCCTGTTGCTCCGGCGTCGGTAGACAGAAAGACGCGTATGTCGGGGTCGCGTATGAAGCGCTCGGTCATTTCGCCTCTTCGCGAGGCAGGCACGCTGCCGCAGAGATATTCATAGCGTATTCCCGCGTTGTCGAGCTCCTGGGCGATGAGATGTGTCATCCGTTCCCACTGGCTGAATATCACCGCTTTGTCGTCGTTGCTCTCCGTCATTGTCCTGATGAGTTGCACGGCTTCGCCTACTTTTGTGTCGAAACGTGTCTTGAGGTCAAGGACGTATGTGCTGTCGCATACCATGCGCATACGGCTGAGCTGGAGCAGCAGCCGCTTGCGGTCTTTTTCGGACAGGAAACGGTAGCGCTGCCATTTGTTGACGAGCTGTGCCACGGTGTTCATAGCCTCGTCGTGCAGCTCTTTCTGTTCGCGCGTCATAGGCACGAAAAGCGTCTTGTCGGTGCGTTCGGGGAGATGCTGGGCAACGTCGCTCTTGCGGCGGCGTATCATGTGCTTGCGCAGCCGTGCCGCCACGTCGTCTGTTTCCGATTTAACGGATGTAGCGCTGATGAAGCGGTGGAACGGTCCGAGAGCATACTGGTCGACAAACTGCATCACGGAGTATAGCTCTTCTGGCTTGTCCTCAAGCGGTGTGCCTGAGATGACAACGGCATATTCGGAGTCGATGCGACGTGCCGCCTGCGAGATCTGCGTATTCCAGTTTTTGAGTCGCTGCACCTCGTCCATCAGCAGCACATCGGTGCTCAGCTTTCCGAGAGTCTTGATGTCGTTGGCAAGTGTGTGGTACGAAACGATTTTATACGGCGTGGAAGTTCCGTACAGTTCCCGTCTCGCCGTCGCCAGACCTTCTATGATGGTGGCGCTTGCGTCGGTGAAACGTTCTATTTCCTTTTTCCACTGATATTTTAGTGAAGTAGGGCAGACCACAAGGACTGAATCAGCCATGTTGCGCTGCCGCAGCAGCTCGGCGGTGCCGAGTGCCTGAACGGTTTTTCCAAGCCCCATCTCGTCGGCGAGGAGCGAGCGTCCGGCAGCAAAAGCCCTACGTATTCCGTCGGTCTGATAGGGATATAGCGTTGTGCGCAGCACGGAGTCTATCTCAACGTCGGATAATACCTCTGCCAGATGTTCGCGCCGCAGCCTGTCGCGCTCTTCGAGGATAAATGTGAGCGCGTCGCTGGTGACGTGGAAGGAGCTGTCGAGCCGTTTTGTCTGCCGTATGAACGACGGCAGCTCGCTCACCATGCCTCCGACAGCATAGAAATCGTCGTCGAAGAAGCGCATCGCTGCCATGACAACCTCCTGCGGCGTTACGTCGGCAAGGCGCAGGCGCAGCCGGCGACCGTGCCTGTAGTCGATGTCGAGCACGGTACGTTCGGGCTCTTTCTCCGGGTACCATCCCTGTCGGGTCATACGTAGCGCTACCGCCTCGAGGTGCTTGCATGTTCCGAGTCCGTTTGTGCGGAAATCAATGCACTGACATGAGTTGTAAGGCGATTTTTCACCGTGATAAATCGTGGTGTAATGCCTGCGCGAACGAGGACTTGTGACATTGTATGAACCTGTCGACCAGTGCTCCGGAATAGGTGTGATGATGAAATCGGCTTTTTCAGCCGCCTGACGGCGAAGCGACTTCTGCCACCCGTCCGGCGTCATGCCTTCGGGACAGCTGTCGTAACTGACTTTGCGCGTCGCTTTCTTTTCTTTCATTGCTAAGCCGGAGGCTGCGCAGCAGCCTCCGGTATTGTGTGCTTATTTCTGAATCAGAATTTATTTGCTTTCCGGGTTGATGTCGACAAGCTCGACATCGAACACGAGCATTTCGTTAGGACCGATACCTGCCTGAGGACGACCCTCAACGCCGTAGGCGAGAGCTCCGGGGATGTAAAGTGTTGCCTTGCCGCCTTTGCCGAGGAGCATGAGACCTTCGCGGAAGCCGGGAACAACACCCTGGAGGCTGAATGTGGTGGCGCCTCTGCCGTCGGTGCTGTCGAATACAGTGCCGTCAAGGAGTTTACCGGTATAGTTCACCACTACAGTGGCGTCGGCTGCAGGCGTGGGAGCCTCGCCGGCGTTCTCGATGACGTATGCGAGACCTGTGTCGCTCACTTTTGCATCTGCATTTGAAGCCTGGAGATCTTTGATGGCTTTCTCGCCGGCTTCGACATTTTCTTTTGCCTCAGGGGAGTTTGCTTTCTGGATGGCTTCGTATTCGCGGGCTGCTTTCTGGGCTTTGTCCATCTGAGTGCGGAACGCTTCGGTTGCAGTGGTGGTGACTGCGGAATTGACGCTGTCGCATACAAATGCGTTCTTGAATTCTTTAGCCACAGCCTTGAGGTCGAGGTCGATGCCGTTCTGCTTCATCTGGTTGATTTCGTTCATCAGCTGCATGGCAACCTGCATACCCATAAGCTGACTCTGGTTGTCGGTGGCATTGGCTATGACGGTCTGGAAACCTTTGAGGAACGCGTCGTCGTTGTGCTCGGGATTATATTGAACGACCTCGCTCTTGACGATAGAGCCTACATAGTTGCCGTAAGCGTAGACGAGCGAATCGTTTTCGGCGGTACCTTGGACAAGAATTTCGGGCTGACCTTCACCGGCAGCTGCCGTGGCTTCGGTCTTTTTGCAGGATGAGAAGGAGGCGACGGTAACTATTGCCAGCGCTCCCATGAAGATTTTTTTCATTGTTGTATGGGTTAAATGTTATTTTTCAATTATTTGGGGTTTACTTCAAGAAGCTCAACGTCGAAGATAAGCGTCTGGTTGGGACCTATGACGCCGCCGGCGCCGTTGGGACCGTAGGCAAGCTGCGAGGGAATGAAAAGACGCCATTTCGAGCCGGCTTTCATCAGCTGCAAAGCCTCAACCCATCCGGGAATCACCTGAGTGACGCCAAAAGTGGCGGGCTCGCCGCGTTCTACGCTGCTGTCGAAGACGGTGCCGTCGATGAGTTTGCCTGTATAGTGCACCTTGACGGTGTCGCTTGCCTTGGGCTGTGCGCCTGTGCCTTCTGTGAGTACTTCGTACTGCAGACCCGACGGCGTTGTCTTCACCTCTGCACGTTTGCCGTTCGTTTCGAGGAATTCAGTGCCTGCTTTGGCGTTGACCTCTGCCATCGCTTTGGCGGATGCTTCCTGCTTTGCCTGAAGCTCGGTGAAGAATTTCTGTATCTCGGCTTTAGCTTCGTCGTAGCTCATTTTGGGCTGGCTGCCGTAGAACACGGCGGCAACGCCGTCGGCGAAATCCTGAACGTTGATGGTCTCGATGCCGGAGCTGCGGAAGTTGTTGCCCATGCTCAGACCGAGAGCATAGCTCAGGCGGTCAAGTTCTTTGTTTTCCATTTTTTATGTTTTTTGTTATGTAAATGTCTAAGGGTTATAACATATGAAGCGTCAGTCAAGTTTCAGGACGGCGAGGAATGCCTTCTGCGGCACTTCCACAGATCCTATCTGCTTCATGCGCTTCTTGCCTTTTTTCTGTTTCTCGAGCAGCTTGCGCTTACGCGATATGTCGCCGCCGTAGCATTTGGCGGTGACGTCCTTGCGTACTGCCTTGATGGTTTCGCGTGCGATGATTTTGGCGCCTATGGCAGCCTGGATGGCTATTTCGAACTGCTGGCGCGGAATGAGCTCCTTTAGCTTCTCGCACATGCGGCGACCGAAAGAAACGGCATTGTCGATGTGCGTGAGCGTGGAAAGGGCGTCGACGCTTTCGCCGTTGAGCAGTATGTCGAGCTTGACAAGCTTGCTCTCGCGGAAGTCGTGGATATGGTAGTCGAACGACGCATAGCCCTTGCTGATGCTCTTGAGCTTGTCGTAGAAGTCGATCACTATTTCGCCCAGAGGCATGTCGAAAATCATCTCCATGCGGTTGCCGGAGATATATTCCTGCTTGACGAGTTCGCCGCGCTTGCCAAGGCAGAGAGTCATTATCGGTCCGATGAAGTCTGCCGTAGTGATGATGGAGGCGCGGATATAAGGCTCTTCGATGTGCTCTATGAGTGTGGGGTCGGGCAGCCCGGACGGGTTGTGTACCTCTGTCATCGTGCCACGCTTGTCGAAGACGCGGTAGCTGACGTTGGGCACCGTAGTGATGACGTCCATGTCGAATTCGCGTCCGAGGCGTTCCTGGATGATTTCCATGTGGAGCAGTCCGAGGAAGCCGCAGCGGAATCCGAAACCGAGCGCTGCCGACGATTCAGGCGTGAAGGTCAGCGAGGCGTCGTTGAGCTGCAGTTTCTCAAGAGATGAGCGGAGGTTTTCGAAATCTTCCGTCTCAATGGGGTAGACGCCGGCGAATACCATGGGCTTCACTTCCTGGAAGCCGTCGATGGCGGCGTCGCACGGGCGTTCAACGTGGGTGATGGTGTCGCCGACGCGTACCTCGCGGCTCGTCTTGATGCCTGAGATGATATATCCCACATTTCCAGCCGAAAGCTCTTTGCGCGGCGACATGTCGAGCTTCAGAACTCCGATTTCGTCGGCGTGGTACTCTTTTCCGGTACTGACGAACTTCACGAAGTCGTTTGTCCGTATGGTGCCGTTGATGATTTTATAGTAGGCGATGATGCCGCGGAAGGGGTTGAACACCGAATCGAAAATAAGCGCCTGCAGCGGTGCTTCGGGGTCGCCTTTAGGCGCCGGGATACGCTCTACGACAGCGCGGAGAATGTCTTCCACTCCGGCGCCGGTCTTGCCGCTGGCACGGATGATTTCCTCGCGGTCGCAGCCGAGAAGGTCTATTATTTCGTCTTCCACTTCTTCGGGTTTGGCGGAGTCGAGGTCGCATTTGTTGATGACAGGTATAATCTCCAGGTCGTTGTCGATAGCCATATAGAGATTGGAGATGGTCTGCGCCTGTACGCCCTGAGATGCGTCGACAATGAGCAGCGCGCCTTCGCAGGCGGCGATGGAGCGCGACACCTCGTAGGAGAAGTCGACGTGTCCCGGAGTGTCGATGAGGTTCAGAACATAGTGCTCGCCATCAAGATTATAGTCCATCTGGATGGCGTGGCTTTTTATCGTTATGCCGCGTTCGCGCTCAAGATCCATGTCGTCGAGCACCTGAGCCTCCATGTCTTTCGCAGCCACGGTGCCTGTATATTCAAGCAGGCGGTCGGCGAGGGTCGACTTGCCATGATCTATGTGAGCTATTATGCAGAAGTTACGTATATTTTTCATTTACCGTATATTTATGGCAAAATTACGAAAATTCTCCCACGCGGCAAAATTCTGAACACGCCTCTGCTCTATGTACTGTCGTTATGTCCCGGCGTTACCCTTGGATAAATACCTCATCCGATAAATCGGAATTGGGTACAAGTGTGATCGTGGTATCTCTCATATCTTTTGTTACGACAATCGTCTGCGGGTCATAACCGAGATATTCCACCGTCAATGTATCACCTACGCAGACGGGTAAACCGAAATGACCTTCTAAATCAGTATAAGTTTTTGATGCAGTGCGTCTATTGGTTATAATCGCTCCGATTAATGGTTCTTTTGAAACAGTGCCGTCGGGTAATGTATCGCTGCTCAGTACGATACCTCCGACAGTTATCGTATCAGCCACAACAGGAATGTTTTCTTTCAACCGGTCCTCTTCCTGCTCGGGCTTAATGTCTCCCGCAATAAGAAGGTCAAAATCTTTATCCTCGATTTTTTCTTTTTTGATAGCAACTGAATCCTCATTTATCGGCAGTTCGACATCTTTCTCAATGCGGTCAGAAGTCTCTATTTGCTCAACGGGCGCCGTAGGCTCGCCTTGCAATGTCTCGTTTGACTGATTCGATGATGTTGTACCGCTGCACCCTGACATGAAAATCATGCCCGCCGATATACCGGCGAGGGCTACGGCTTTCCCGGCGAGGGAGCGGGCGCGGAGCTGCTGCTCCAGATAGCGTACTTCGGCCTCGCATTTGGGGCATGTGCCGAGGCAGTCGCCCTTGTAGCGGCATTCCGATGTCACGAACTCGATGTCGTTAGCCTCGGCAATCTGCCGCCGTATTTCTTTCAATATCTTACAGGTCTGTTTTCCTCGTGCCATAGTCAGTGTTTTAGGATTTGGTAGGTGAATAAATTGAATCGTTTGAAGCCGAGCGATTCAAGAGCCTTGCGGCTTGCATCACGGTCGGCATTGGTATTATAGTCGGGTATCAGGGGTATGCGGATAATGCAGTCGCCTTGACGTCCTGCCTCTGCTATCAGGCGGAGATTGTCAATAACAGGGTCGTTGCACTGCCCGGTATAGCTGCGGTAAATGTCGGGGTTCATATCCTTGATGTCGATAATCAGAGTATTGACTACCGGGAGCAACCCATCGATGTTGGCAGTCGGGACATTGAGCGATGTTTCAAGATTGATCTGCCATGCCGGACTGCAAAGTTCACGAAAGTCGCGGATGAAATCGGGGCGCAGGCAAGGCTCGCCGCCGCCGAATGTCACGCCGCCGTTTGTGGCGATAAAATACAATTCATCAATCCTCACTTCATCATAAAGCGACTGCGGCGAATACTCTCTGAATCGGCTCCCGTCGCCCAGCGACTGCGGATTAAGACAATACCGGCAACGAAGAGGACAGCCATGAAAAGCCACAAGCGTCGTCACACCGTCGCCGTCGGTTGTCAGGCGGTGACGTGCAATGCCTATTATCTTGGCTCGTTGTTTCTCAAATGTTCGATTGTCTGCCATACGCAAAGTTACAACAAAAATCGTAATCCGGTTATAATCGGGCAAGAAAAACCGCATCTCCACGGCACAAGCAAGTAAAAAATTGCTGAATGTATTTGAAGAACTCAAACTTTGGTTTAGAAAGTTGAGTTTTTCATTTCAGCAATTTTCTATCGTTATCGCCACTTTCCAATACATTCATCTGATGGATAGCGATTTGGTTCAGTTTCACAAGCCGCTCACTTTGCGTCATGCCCTGCTCGATGAAAACCGCATTGAGGTTTTCCATATTCGACAGGCAGATAAGTTCGTTGATTGATGCGTAATCGCGTATATTGCCTTTTATTTCGGGGTTAGCATCGCGCCATTGCTTTGCCGTTACTCCGAACATCGCTACATTGAGCACATCGGCTTCGTTGGCATAAATCATACTCGTCTGTGATGGCGTGACCTCCGCAGGAACAAGATTCTTCTTTATGGCATCAGTGTGTATACGGTAGTTGATTTTCGATAGCTCACGTTTCGCCGACCAACCCAATAACCGCTGTTCCTCCATCTTCAGCCGCTGAAATTCCTTGACGATGTAGAGTTCAAATTCAACAGAAATCCAGCTTGCGAATTTCAGCGCAATGTCTTTATGCGCATATGTTCCACCATAACGCCCTGATTTAGCGATTATGCCAATGGCATTTGTCGCTTCCGTCCATTTCTTTGGGGAGAGAGTAAACGCGTTCAGTCCTGCCTGTCGTCTAAACCCCTCGAATTCGGTGGGTTTAAAATTCGGATTGTAAAGCTGTTCCCAAATACCTAAATATTCTATTGTGTTGCGATTGCGCAACCAGTTTGCAATCACGGCGTTAGGATCATCGCTTTTATGTCGTGCCAAATCGGTCAACGAAATATAATCATCCCCATTGACGGTGATAATTTTTATATTTGTATTTTGAACTGTAATCTTTGTCATTATTTCAGATATCTTGTATATGCCAATACGCAAAGTTATACATTTTTGCTGGTATACAACGTTTTCCCTTGGCATTTAGTGTTTCTTTGCTTTTAGTTTAATTATTATGTGCTTATATGGATAGCTGTCTGATCCGACTTAAAAATGCAGGCGGAAGTCGGATGAGGCGGAGCCGCTGATTGTGAGGCGGATGGCGCGGAAGGGACGGGATAGCAGGGGCAGCACGAGAGGACCGGCGACGCTTCCGCTTCCGCTGATGGCGCAGCGCTTTATCAGCCACGGACGCGCCGTGCCTGCCGCGATGCCTTCGACGGTTATTTCGCCGTCGAACGCCGACGCCTGCATGTCGATGCGGATCTTGTTGATATGGCACAGATCATAGTGCGCGGGGACGATTATCCGTCGATGCTCAATCTGCTGGCGACTGCCGGTAGTTTCTTCTCCGATGAGGTAGATGCCGGAATCGGACACGGCGCATGCCGCGTCGCCGCACTGTGCGAAGCGGCTGATGCCAAGATCTTTCCGCATAGATACAAAGTCGGTGGACCCGCCTTCGAATACAAGCGTGTCGCCTTCGGCTGTGCGTGCCCACAGTTCGTTGCGGCGGACGTTCCACGCCACCGACGTGTAGCGTCTGTCCGGGTCGATGACAGTGGCGCCGCGCGAGCCGAAACGAAGGAGACCGCCGTCGGCGATGGCGAAGAAGCCGTCTTTACCGTCGGAGCAGATGCAGCCAGTACCGGTGATACCTCTGTGGTTGAGTGTTCTGAGCGATATCCTGCGGAAGTCGTGCGACACTCCTGCCGAAAAGATTTCCGACGCCGTTGCGGCTATGAAACGCGAGCGTCCGAACTCCCACGACTGTTCCGCCGTCGTCCTTGCAGCGAGTGCTGTCACATATCCCGGGGCTTCGCTAAGCGCTGCGATGGCAAGCGGATTTGCCGACGGTGCAAACGCCAGCATTGGTGAAAGTGCCTCCGAGGCGTCCGGAAATGTTAATGTCTGTTCAGACGACACTACAGGAAGCTCCGTCGCGTCAAGATCGGGCGAAACATATATTGAAAACCGTCCCGAATCGTCAGGCGACAGAGCGAAACTTCCACGCCGCACAGTGCCGCCGCTGACAACCTGCACTGTCATCCCGACGGCGTCGGGCGACGGGTAGCAGAGCAGGGGCGACAGCGCTGTGAAAGCGCCCGATGTGCCGCTCTCGCTGCGCACGACGCCTTTGCCGTTGCGGAAGCGCACTGCAACAGTCGCCGTCCACGCCTGCCCTGCGACGATCCTTGCTGCGAACGACGACGGCATATAGCCTCCGAAGGGAATGGCGGTGATGTTTGCCCACATCGTTGCTGATGCGCCGGCAGCGCCATGTGATGCGGTGAAGGCGTTCGGCATCGTTGTCAGGACGAATTCGCGGCGTAGCTTTTCAGCCGGCTTTGCGAGAGTCCGGGCAATTTTCATTGCATCTGTCTCCGGGTCGGGCTGCGAGGGGATGTCGAGCGTGATTTCGCGGTTTTCGGCAAAGGGGTCGTTCACCGACGCTATGCATGTCTCAAGTCTGTCGAGGCGTGCCACGGCGTCGCGTACAGTTTTCTGTGAATTCTGACTGAAAGCTTTGACGAGTCCACGCTGACGTCCGGGAAGGGCTATGCGCGCGAAGACGTCTGTTGCTGACGCATAGCGTCCGTAGAGCACCGGTGAAGGCAGATTTGTGTCGAACGGATGGAATAGCGGTGTAAGCAGCACATCGAGTTTTGCCGCACGCTGCCTCGCGGAATTGTCGGCGCGGAGCGACAGGGCGAGTTTCCATGTCGCCGCCTCGACGGTATATTCGTTCACTGTCTGACCGTCGGAGGAATAGACTGCATGATAGTCGCAGAATTGTGCGCCGCCGTCGGGCATCAGAAGAACAGGCTGCGACACGAAGAGTGTACTGCCGTCGTGCCCCGCCAGCCTGTAACGTGCTATTGCCGGCTGGATGGCGCTCCCTGCGGCGGAAGATTGCGAGCACAGCCTGCGGTAGGCATTGCAGAAATCGTCGGTCAGAGCTTTCTCGTCGCTCTTTTTCAGCGCGCCCGAGCTGATGCCGGAAGAGAGGTGGCGCCGGGGCACTGTGGCACTCAGCCGGTTCGCCGCCACGGCACGCATGCCGACAGCCGGGAATGAGGCATCCGGTCGGGTGGTGTACAGCACGTTCCCCTTCACACTCAGCTCAACGGCTCCGGAGCCGGTCATAACAATAAACGTACTGTCGTCTTTTGCGACAATGCAGCGCACTGTCGCACCGACATTCGTTGAGTTGTCGGGGCTGCCGAGGGCTACTTCCCTGTCTTTGAAAGCGAGTATACTGCCTCCGACTGTTGCTACAGGCGTCCAGCCTTTAAAATCGGCAAGAAGCAGAGGATTGGCGCACGGCACGAGCGCATCGCCGTCGCGTCTGAGATTGATGTTGTTGATTTCCATTGCTGTATATATTGCTGAGCCGCAAAAATACAGCAACGGTACAGGCGGCGGACCCTTAATTGCCGCCGTGAGGAAATTTAACCTTCCGCTCCTGTGGGAAGCCAGCGGAAGAGGCGGTCGGCGGGACGTATCTTGCCCGGCACGCGGATTGAGATGTTGTCGCCTTTGACGGCTTTTTCGGCTGGTTTGCCGTCGACACGCAGCTCGTCGATTTTTATGATGACGGCGCCTGTTGTCGGACCGGTGATTATCACCTCGTCGCCGACATTGAGTTCATGCCCTTCCATCAGGAACTCTCCCACGCCGAGCTTGGAGAACCATTTGACGCCTTTGGCGACATACTGCTTTACGCGCGTGGCGCTGGAGCCGTATTTGCCCGACCATTCGCCCAGACGCTGCCCCAGATAGTAACCGTCCCAGAAGCCGCGGTTGAAAATCTTTGCCAGACGTGCATCCCACTGCGCAACTTTCTCTGCGCCGTAGCTGCCGTCGCAGATAGCCTGGAGGGCTTCCGAATAGCATTCGACAGCAGTAGCCACATACTCCGGACCGCGGGCGCGCCCTTCGATTTTGAACACGCGCACGCCGGCGTCGACCATGCGGTCGAGGAAGTGGATGGTCTTGAGGTCCTTGGGCGACATGATGTATTTGTTGTCGACCTTGAGCTGGTCGCCGGTCTCAAGGTCAGTGACCTCATAGCCGCGACGGCATATCTGTGTACAGGCACCGCGGTTGGCGCTGGAGTTCATCTGGTGAAGGCTGAGGTAGCATTTGCCGCTCACCGCCATGCACAGCGCGCCGTGGCAGAACATCTCAATGCCGACAGGCTCGCCTTTGGGACCGGTGATGTTTTCGGAGTGTATGGTGTCGTAGATGTGGCGCACCTGCTCAAGATTCAGTTCGCGGGCGAGCACGACAACGTCGGCGAACTGTGCGTAGAAGCGCACAGCCTCCGTATTGGATATGTTGCACTGCGTGGATATGTGAACTTCTACTCCATGACGGCGGCAGCAGCTTATCGCCGCGATGTCGGAAGCGATTATAGCAGAGATGCCCGCTTCGGCGGCGGCAGAAACGATGGCGTCGATGCGGCTGAGGTCGTTGTCGTAGACAATAGTGTTGACTGTCAGGTAAGTGCGCACGCCGTGTTCGTTGCATCGCCCTACAATTTCGCGCAGGTCGTCGAGGGTGAAGTTAGCGCTTGAGCGTGAGCGCATGTTGAGTCCTTCTACACCGAAATAAACTGCGTCGGCGCCGGCGTTGATGGCGGCGGCAAGGCTTTCGAAGCTCCCGACGGGAGCCATGATTTCAAAATCGCTTCTCTGGTAGGTCATGGGAGGATGTTCAAATATAAGCACAACACATCCGACCTTCCGTAAGGGGAGGTCGGAATGCTGCTGTATTCTTGCTGCTTGTTATTCGCCCTGTGCGGGAGTTTCGGCAGGAGCTTCTGCTGCGGGTGTCTCTGTTGCAGGGGCTTCGCTTGCTGCGGGAAGTTCTGCTGCGGGAGTGTCGAAACCGCCGGCGGGAGCCACGGGAGCTGCCTCGACGGGAGCTTTTGTGCGAAGACCTGCCGCATTGCTCGCTTTGGGCATTGTGAAGGCGGAGAGGATGGACAGCACTACCAGAGTGCCTACGAGTGTCCATGTGGCTTTCTCAAGGAAGCTGTTGGTCTGACGGACGCCCATTACTGCGCCGGCGCCGCCGAACTGCGACGACAGACCGCCGCCTTTGGATTTCTGAATCAATACGATGCCGATGAGAAGAAGGGCAACGATTACTGTCAAAACGATTATGACAATGTAAAACATACTTTTATTATTTTTTGATAGCCGCCTCGGCAGCGAGCTGCTGCAGTCGGCGCTGATTTATAATCAATTTTTGCAGGAAACGCAATTGGTCTGCAAAGTAAGCACTTTTTTTTGGAAATTTCAAGGATAAACCCGAGATAATTTCAAAAGCGCGCTCATATCGCCCTTTGCGGATGAATATTTTAGCGAGACTTTCCGACAGAAGGCTGTCGTCGTGAGTTTCGGGACGGCTTACCGGGGTGTCGGACGGCTCCGGAGGGGTATCGGCGACAAGGGGCTGCGCTCCCGGATGATTTTCGCGGATGAAGGCATTTATGAGGGCCTCGTGCGAGCCTTCCGGGGCCTCGTCGGCGGCGGGGAGCTCTGTCTGCTCCTGCCGTGCGAGCAGTTCGGCATAGTCGGGAGTCGGGTTGAATATCATCCGCTCGAGCTGGCGCTCCTCTTCCGGGGAGCAGTTGCCGTAGGTGCGCAGGAAGATGTCGATTACGTCGTTCGTGTCCTGCTTATCGGGCGCTTCTGCCTCGGGATAGAAGCGTGCCCAGTCATCGCCGTATTTCGCGAATGCCACTGTGCGCCTGTCGGAAGAGCATAGAGCCACCGCCTGATTCAGCTCTTTGCGTCTGGCGTTGTCGAGCGAGTCGCCGCCGTGGCGCAGAAGAAGCACTGCGGCGGTGACGAAATAAGGTTCGCGCGCGAGAAGTCCATGCAACGCTTCCGTGTCGGCGGCATCGGCCGGCGCGCCGTCAGGCAGCGACATTACGCGCCGTATGAGTTCTGTGAGTTCGCTCTGCTCCATTACCAGTTTCCTAAAGTAGCGTTGAAGATGAGCTCGACAAGTTCTTTCGATATTTCCTCGCAGAGCTGATCCTGAACATCGGTGAGCATTTCTGTCGACGGAAAGTCGCGGTAGGCGCTGAACGTCTGGTCGACGTCTTTGCCTTCGGCTTTGGTGTCGGTGTATTTGAGGCGCACGGTGATGGTGAGGCGCGTCATGGATGCCAGAGCGTTCTCCGTCACCGCCTGCGGCGAAAGGTTGTAGCCTGTTATTTCGCCTTCGAGCTGCAAGTCGGCGTTGCCATCGGTTGTCTGCAGGCGTGTGTTCTTGGTGATATAGTCGAGAAGCTGATTTTCGAACATCTGCTGCAGCGGCGGATAGACGAGCGCCGCACGGATGGGAAATTCCGATACGTGCACAGTGCGGTAGACGGTATAGTCGAGCGCCGAGCCGTTGAACTTATAGCTTATGCGGCATCCGGCGGGTGTCAGCAGTACAGCCGCTACGGCTACCGTCATTAATATGTGTTGTCTGATATTCTTAAGAAATCGCATGTTGATAATTGAGCCTGTCCGCGGCTGCGGACGTTTCATCCTGCAAAGAAAACGATTTTTGCCGACTTCTCAAAATTTCATCAGCGCCGTCGTTGCCGTTTTTTGCTTTTTCTGCGATATGATTTGCACATTCGGAAATTATTCTGTTACTTTGCCGTCGCTGAGTGGACGCTCGGCATATCAGTCTAACAAAATGCACAGTCAGGACAACAACACCAATGACAAAAACCGGCAATTTTTCACACGCGCCTACAAGCTATACTATGCAAAGTGTGTGATTTTCGCCCGCTCCTACACTCATTCGCAAGCGCACGCCGAGGACATTGTGGCAGAAGCCATGATGGTGCTGTGGACGCGTCTGGAGGATGGTGAGGAGATAGAGCTGCCGCTGCCTTTCCTCATGCGTGTTGTCCGGAACAAGACTTTGCAATATCTGCGCCGCGAGATGTTCAAGAGTCAGATGATCGACAATGTCAGCAGCGACTCCGAAGCAGAACTCCGTCTGCGCCTGTCCTCGCTCGAGGAGTGCGACCCAACAGAACTCTATTATGCCGAAGTGAAGCAGATTCTCGACCGATCGCTCGAAAACATGAACGAGCGCACGAGGAATGTATTCGAGATGAGCCGCTTCCGGCGCATGACGAATGCCGAAATAGCCGCCGAACTCGGCATAAGCGTCAAAGGTGTGGAATACTATATCACCCGTGCGCTAAAGCGTCTCCGTCACGACCTGCGCGACTACCAGCCTATCCTTGCGTTTTTTCTATAGGAATACTCATTCATTATTTATCTATAACACATCATGTCACGTTTCCTTATTCTATTACTATGTGCTTTTCTGTGCCTCGGCGTCCGCGCCAGCGGCGATGAAGCTCTTCCTTTCAGTATCGATTCCCTGCCGCGCGAGATTCTTTCGGGTCCGCAGAGCCACGGTCATGTGCAGGGTATCGTGGTCGACACGGAGAACAAAGCTGTCTATTTTTCTTTCACCACCTTCCTGCTCAAAACCGATTTCAACGGCAATCCCGTCGGGAGTGTCAACGGTCTGACGGGGCATTTGGGTTGCCTTACCTTCGACCGCGGTGCTAACCGCATCTACGGTTCGCTCGAATATAAAAACGACGCCATCGGAAAAGGTATCCTCCGCAACACATCGCAAGAAGGAGCTACAAACCGCGACGGATTCTATATCGCCATCTTCGACGCCTCTAAGATCAACCGCATGGACATGGATGCGGAAGCCGACAGCGTGATGACGACGGTCTATCTCCGCGAAGTCGTCGACGACTATCTTGCCACAGTCGATGCCGGCGGACGCACGGTAGAGCACCGCTGGGGCTGCTCGGGCATCGACGGCGTCACTTTCGCGCCCGCTCCGGGCAGCAAGAACCGCGACAAGCTCTTCCTTCATGTCGCTTATGGCATCTACGCCGATACTACGCGCACCGACAACGACCATCAGGTGATTCTTGCCTACGACACGCGCGACTGGCGCCGGTATGAAACACCGCTCAATCAGAGCCGTCCGCACACTAACGGTCCGCGCAAGCCTGCGCACAAATATTTTGTCTACACAGGCAATACCACATACGGAATCCAGAATCTTGCCTACGACCCGCATAGCGGCGACTGGTTTGCCGCTGTCTATAAAGGTGTCAAGCGCGGTATGCCCAACTACGACCTTTATGTTGTCGACGGCAGTGCCAAGGCTGTAAAAAAGAATATTGCGGGCAGCTACGAAACCTGCAAGGGCGAACAGTTGTTGCTCAAAGACGCCGGTCTGCTCGACGAGACGACCGGTCTGCGAGGCTGGCGCTTCCGCTATGGCGCTACCGGCATCTGCCCCATAGGCGGCGGATATTTCTACATCTCGCAGAACTACAAAATCGACCGCCGTCAGGCATCGCGCCTGCGCCTCTACCGCTGGACCGGTGACGCCTCGTCCCCCTTCGAAGAGGTGGAATAAAAAGCAGTTTTGAAATAAACATAATTATATATTAGCTGTCAGTTTCGGCGACTGACAGCTGTTTTTTTGATATTTTTGGGCAAAATGTGTAAAAATTTTTTAAGTTTGCTTTAGGGTAGCCGCAGCTTTGTGGAACTTATTTAAACGGCGACCCCAATAAATGCCATGACACAGGAAAGACTATACAAGTATCTACGTGGTGAGACCACCGGTGCAGAGCGTGAGCAAATCATATCTTGGCTCAACGCTTCGCCTGAGAACATGCAGACATTCCGGACCCTCCGGAGCGTCTACGACGCCATACTGTGCGGAAAAGAGGATCTGAAACTCGACCCTAAGGTCACCAGGCGCCCGTCGCGCTTTGCCCGCCGCCTCAGATATGCGGCGGCTGCGGCGGTTATGGCGCTCTTCGCCGGTCTGTCGGCACAGATGTATCTCAACCGTCCGGAGCCCGTTGTCGTATCGCGCGGCAGCGTCGATGTTATCGCTACCGGTCCCGGTCAGCGCTCCGAACTTACCCTTGCCGACGGCACGCATGTCTGGCTGGGTTCCAACTCGAAACTTCACCTGTCGCCCGACGGCGACTCGCGCCGTGTGGCACTCCGCGGCGAAGCATTTTTCAATGTCTCCAAAGACAGTCTGAATCCGTTCATAGTCGATGCCGGCGGAAGAAGTGTCACAGTCTACGGCACAGAATTCAATGTCAGCTCCTATCCCGGTTCCGACGAGATGAGTGTCCAGCTTTATCGCGGTTCTGTCGCAGTGACAGACTCAGCACGTGCGCGCACCGTGGCACTTGTCCCCGGGCAGCAAGTTTGTTTTACTCCGAAAGACTTTTGCGTCAACGAATTCGACACTATCGAGGGCTCGCCGCTATGGATACGCGGTATCCATGCATTCCAGAACAGTACATACACCGAAATACTGAGCACGATGAGTCTCGTTTTCGATGTCCGTCTCACCGTCCGCGGCAAATGGGCGCACTCCCAGAGGTGCACAGGCAAATTCCACGAGGCGGACGGCGTTGAAAGCATGCTCGGCACATTGCAGACCATCAGAGACTTCAAATACGAATGGGATCCCGACACACGACAACTTATCATACACTGACCTGCTCCTAAAACAATCATTATCTAAACGACAACACACAGAACAACAAACATTTTTATCAACATAAATAAACCTTATGTCTTTATCCATCCATCAAACCAGACTCCTGCTGTTTATGCTTCTGGCTTTTGCAGCGACAGGACTCCGGGCGCAGAATAAGCCGGTGACTCTCAAGGTCAGCGACGCCCCGATAAGTTCTGTTCTCTCCCAGATCGAGCAGCAGACAGGCTATCTCTTCGTATACAACGAGGCAGATGTCGACATCAAGCGCAACGTGAGCTTCGACTATGTCAAGACGCCCACGAGTAAGATCCTTCAGGCTCTTTTCCCGAAAGAAACGAATACGGAATGGAAGCTCAAGGGACGCAACATCACAATTACCAAAAAAGCAACAGCACAGCCCAAGACAAAAGGCGGCAAGCGCCCTGTTTCGGGTACTGTTAAGGATGGCAAAGACGGCGAACCGCTTATCGGCGCCGTCGTTCGTGTCCAGGGTGACGAGCGCAATGCCGTCATGGTCGATATTGATGGTAACTTCACCATCAATGTCGAAGACAAAGACGGCAAGGCGCCCGTGCTCGAAATCTCTTATGTCGGCTACAACCAGCGTGAGGTGCCCATCGGCGACCTGAGCTATATCGACGTCAACATGACAGGCGCGCACAACACTCTCGACGAGGTCATTGTCGTCGGTTCGGGCACGCAGAAAAAGATTTCCGTGACTGGTTCTATCTCCACTGTCACCGGCAACGAACTCAAGATGCCCACCACGACGCTCTCGCGTGCGCTCGGCGGCCGCATAGCAGGTGTCATCACCCGCCAGACATCAGGCGAGCCCGGTACAGGCGCCGACTTCTATATCCGCGGTATCTCAACTTTCGGCGGTAAGGCTACACCGCTGATTCTTCTCGACGATGTCGAGATTTCGTCGTCCGACCTCGACTTTATCCCTGCCGAGAATATCGAGAGCTTCACTGTCCTCAAGGATGCCTCCGCTACCGCCATTTATGGTGCGCGCGGTGCAAACGGCGTTATGATCATCACTACCAAGGGCGGCGAGTTCAACACAAAAACGAAAATCAACGTCAACGTCGAGTCTGCTGTCAATTTCATCAGCAACTCTCCCGAATTTGTCGGTGCCGTCGACTTCATGAACACATACAACTGGGTCAACGCTGCCCGTAACCCCGGCTCCGAGCCAATGTACAGCCAGGTGAAAATCGAGCGCACGGCGGCAGGCGTGAATCAGTACCTCTACCCCGATGTAAACTGGAAAAACGAGCTTCTCCGCGATGTGGCATGGCGTCAGCGCGCCAATCTCAACGTGAGCGGCGGCGGCAACAAGGCAAAATACTATATGTCGCTCGACGTGCAGCATGAGAACGGTCTGCAGAAAGCCGACCAGTTCAAATCGTGGAATAACAACCAGCAGGTCTACAACTACACCTTCCAGAACAACATATCCTACAAACTCACCCCGACGACCAATCTGTCGCTGAACATGAACGCGCAGATCCGTCAGAAATCTAACCCTGACTTCGGTTCTGAGACTACTTTCGCGTGGCTGCGCAACAACTGTAATCCTGTCGACTTCCCTGTCTACTACCCTGCAGGTCCAGATGGCGAACGCCGCTATGGTTCCAAGCGCGTGAGCTCCGGCTGGCTGCTCAACCCCAAGAGCGAAATCAGCCGCACACACTATCAGGAAAACACCAGCACCGTCAACTCCGTCGTGAAGCTCGACCAGCAGCTTGACTTCATTACCAAAGGTCTCAAGCTCAACGCATGGGTCAACTGGAAGACTTACGCCAAACGGTACATTCAGCAGAGCATCCAGCCCTATATGTGGTACTATGATGTTGTCGACGGCGTCGACCCCGACATAGAGTTCGAACCCACAATCCAGAATCCCGATGCTAATCAGTTTATTAATGAGGCCGGTCCTACTCGCCAGAATGAGTCGACATTCGAGTTCCAGGCAAACCTCAACTGGGCACGCCGCTTCGGCGCCCACGATTTCACAGCCATGGTTATGTACCGTATGCGTGAATATCGCGGTGCAAAGGTGCTCCCCAACCGCAACCAGGGTCTTTCGGGCCGTATCACATATAACTACGATTACCGCTATCTCTTCGAATTCAACTTCGGCTACAACGGCACCGAACGTCTCGCAAAGGGACATCGCTTCGGTTTCTTCCCCGCAGCATCTATCGGCTGGGTTGTCAGCAACGAAGCTTTCTGGGAACCTATCAAGAAGACAGTCTCGAACCTCAAGATCCGCGGTTCATACGGTCTGGTAGGTTCCGACGACCTCGTAGGTCCTAACGGAACATACTTCCTCTACCGCGACCTTATCTATCAGAACAATCTCAACTTCTGGTCGTGGGTAACAGGCGACGGCGACAACTCCTACACCGGCACCGGTCCTCTCATCCGTGCGTACGCACTCCCCGACATCGAATGGGAAAAGAGCCGCAAGCTCGACATCGGACTTGACATCACTCTGTGGAACCGCATGAACATGACCTTCGAGTACTTCCGCGAGAACCGCTACGACATCCTCATGGAGCGTGCATCATGGCCCTGGGCACTCGGCTACGGTATGGCTATACCCTGGGCAAACATCGGCAAAGCCCGCAACGAAGGCGTCGAGTTCAGTCTCAACTACAACCAGCCCATCAATAAAGATCTGTCGATTTCAGTACAGGCTAACCTCACCTACGCACAGAATAAATATATCTACAAGGACGAGCCCAACTATAAATATCCCTGGCAGCAGGTTACGGGCACTCCCCTTGAGAACTACAGCCGCTTAGGCTATATTGCCGAAGGACTCTTCAAGTCGGAAGAGGAAATCGCCAACAGCCCCGAGCAGCAGCTCGGCTCCGGCAAGGTGATGGTGGGCGATATCAAATACCGCGACCTTAACGGCGACGGCAAGATCAACAGCGACGACAAGACCCTCATCTCCAAGTACGGTATCAATCCCCGTCTGATGTACGGTTTCGGCGCCACCATCAACTATAAGAAATGGGACTTCGGCTTTTTCTTCACCGGTTCGGCTCTGCGCAACGTCACTCTGCGCGACAAGCTTGACATCAAGATGAACAGCTACATGCAGAACCTCAATATCTACCAGTGGACCTACGACCATGCGTTCAATCCTGCCAAAGGCAACTTCGATGCTGAATATCCTCTGCCGGGCATTACCGACGCCGATATCTCCAACAACAACCAGCCGTCGACCTACTGGCTCCGCGATGCTTCCTACCTGCGCCTGCGTAGCGTAGAACTCGGATGGTCGTTCAAGTACGGCCGCATCTATGCAAGCGGTCTGAACCTCCTTTGCTTCAGCGGTTTCAAAATCTGGGACCCCGAGCTTGCAAACCCCTCCAAGTATCCGCTGCAGAAGACCGTCAACCTCGGCGTACAGTTCAATCTCTAATCTCTCCAAACACCTGTAATAAGCACATTATATGAAAATCAAGAATATAATCATAACAGCCGCCGTTGCCGCATCAATGGGCATGGGCACCGCGTCGTGCGACTATCTCGACGTTGTGCCTGTGGAGACTCCTTCGGTCGACAACACCATGGACAACTACACGCAGGCTCTTGGCTCACTCTACGTCTGCTATCGCGGCATCACTCAGCCTATGGCCTCCGACTGGCGTCAGGGCTTCAACACTACCTACGGTCAGCCTCTGCCCGGCAATATCCTCAACGACTTCACCACGAGCACCGACGAATGGATGCTCGACGACGTACAGATGAACCAGGCACCCCTTGCCCGCGCCCTCTACGCCAACTCAATATCGAGCTCGAACAATCTCAACGATTATAAGATCTACTCGATACGCCTCGCCAATGTCTTCCTTTTCCTTGAAAAGCTCGACCAGCTGGGCATTCCCCGCGGTATTGTTTCAATCGAGGAAGCAAATCAATGGAAGGCAGAGTGCAAGTTCATGATCGCCTACTATCATTATTGTCTCCTGCGCCGTTTCGGTCCTATAGCCATAGTTCCCGAGCGTCTGCCGATGAACACTGCCATCAGCCAGTTCCCCGGCCGTATGCACTACGACTACTGCGTCGACGAAATCTGCAAGTGGCTCGACGAGGCTGCCGAAGTTCTGCCCGCACGCCGCAGCGGTTCCGAGACGGGTCGCGCCACATCGACAATATGCAAGGCTCTCAAAGCCCGCATCCTCCTCTATGCAGCTTCGCCACTCTTTAACGGTAAGTTCCCCTTCCCGGCATGGAAGAACAAGGTGGAGACTCCCGGATACGGTTATGAGCTCGTCAGCAAGGAATACGACCGCGAGAAGTGGGTGCGTGCAGCTAAGGCCAGCGAGGAAGCCCTCGCCCTTGCTATCGGCGACGGTCAGCGCTCGCTCTATGAAGGCGGCAGCGCCGAGCAGGGTGCAATGGTACGTGCCAGTGACTTCCCCGTGGACAACATCGACGAAAACTTCATCCGTAAAGTACTTGTGATGCGCAACGTCATATGCGCAAAGGAAAGCGAAGGCAACCACGAGCACATCTGGACATGTGTCGACCTTACTGCCGGTACCGCTTCCATGTACCGCTACCGCATTCCGCACAATGTCGTTCCTAAGTCGTCGTCGCTTCCCGAAGGCTATATCTACGGCTACAACAACATCGGTGTGACACTTCCGTTCTCCAACAAGTTCTTAACCGTGAACGGTCTCCAGCCTACCAATGACCCCGATTTCACCAAAGAAGCCGACTGGTTCAAGTCGGCAGGATATTCCGACCAGGGCACACACCTCCGCTCGCATATCATCCGCCTCTTCGCCAATCGCGAGCCGCGCTTCTACGCATGGCTCATGTTCGACGGCGGCACAGCCGGTACACTTCTTTATAACGGTGAGCGCCCCGCATACATCAACTACCTTTCACGTACCGACCAGGGCTATACTTCCGCTACTCCGCGCGACTATTGCCCCACCGGCATCGGCAACCAGAAATGGGTAGACCCCAAGGCGAATGTGACACTTCTTGGCAAAGAGAACTTCTTCTATGCTCCGCGTCCGATGATACGCCTTGCCGAGCTTTACCTCAACCTTGCAGAATGCTATGCCGAGCTCGGAGAGACTACCAAGGCTCTCGACAACATCAACATCATCCGTCGTCGTGCCGGCGCCACCGAGCTCACTGCCGACATGGTGACACGCAGCGGACAGTCGCTCGTGGAATGGGCACGTAACGAACGCTCCGTCGAGCTGTTCGACGAGATGCACCGCTACTTCGACATCCGCCGCTGGTGCCAGGGCGAAGTCATTGCAAACGGCAAACGCATAGGTCTGAACGCTCACGTCGAGAACCCCACGTTCGCCGAGTTCAATAAAGTCACACCGGTCAACAGCTCGCATGTCTACCAGTGGTCCGACCGCATGTACCTCTATCCTATCGACGCTGAAGAGCTGTACTCCAATCCGCAGTTCGTACAGTCGCCCGGTTATTAATTCTCAAAGCTAATCAACTATGAACAAAATATTGACAATGCTCGCAGTTGCGACAGGCGCTATGGCGCTTGTTGCCTGCGACGAATATGACGACCGCTATACGCCCGAATATGCGTCGGTGGTCCGTCTCGACCAGTCGGGCGAAGAAGCTGTCACCGTATGGTCCACCGCTCCCGAGACCAGCATTGATGTGAAGATTCTCCGCAGCGGTCACAACATTGCGCAGAGCACCAATGCCGTTCTCCGCAGAATGACAGGCGAAGAGTGGGAGGAATATGCAGCTACCTACGGTATGCGCAGCTACAACGTAATGCCCGACGCATGTGTGAGCTACAACGGCGAAGCCGGCAGCAAGCAGGCTGTCGTGCCCTTCGCTGCCGGACAGATATCGGGCGATCTCACCGTTGAGCTCATCGCCGCCGAAGTCAAGGCTTTTCAGGAAAAGATAGAGACAACGGAGACGGCATCCGATGTGATGGTGCTTCCTCTTGTGCTCACTACCGACAACGGCTCTGTGCTAGAGGAGAACCGTTCCCTCATCCTTAATGTAACATATAAAAGCCCAGTGCTCAGCATGAGTCATGCCGGCTTCGAAAAAGCATATTGCTCGGCAAGCTCCGACCCATACGTGCGCGAGATCGCCATCAGCCTCGAACCCGAAGACAATCCCGGCGGCTTCACCGTCAGACTCTCCAACAGTAAGAGCCTTCTTGACAGCTACAACGCTGCCAACGGCACTACTTACGAGCTTGTCAAGCCCGGCGCTCTCGAATACAGCCTCGACGGCGAGAATTGGAGCGACTGGGCAGACATGACGCTCGACTTCCCTGCCGGTGTCACTTCGAAATCGCTGAGTGTACGCATGAATCCTTCGAAGCTTCTGCCGATGGACGCTATGGCTCTTGAGCTTACCGACCTTACTATCAACGCAGAAGTGCCCGCCGATAAATCGGCAAGCATCTTCGCTGTGGCAGTGAAACCGGCAAATGTGAAAATCGCCACCGCCAACGTCAGCGCCAACAACGATGACGGCACACACAAAATCAAGAACCTCTTCGACGGTCGCGTGACATCGTTCTACCGTTCTGCCAACACCCCGCACGACGGCGATCCCGTCTATGGCTCGTATGTCGACATCAAGCTTCCGTCGGCAATGACATATTTTGCCTTCGACCTCACCAGCGCCGCTTCGAGCTACTCCGCAGCCGGCAATCCCAACGAAGTGCATCTCTATGGTTCGACCGACGGTGTGAACTGGGAGAAATTCGCAGAAATCACAGACATGCAGCAGGAATTCACCGGTGCCGGCAAGACGGCTTCCTTCGGCAATTTCTGCTCATCGAAGGCTGTCAGCTACATACGCTGGGCTGTTATCAAAGCAGGCTCCACGGGCGACGCTGACCTCCGAGAAGCAAACACATCGGCTTTCTGGGCTGCCACACACCTGAAGGTCTACGGAAAATAATCTGGTTGGTTCCGGAATGAATTCATCTCCGCAAAAGGAGATGGATTCTTCCGGAGTTACAGCTTTGAACAGAATAATATCAGTCAACAAAATACAGTTTACTTTAATTTCTAATTTCTTATGAAAAAATCACTACTTACAATGTGCGCTGCAGCGCTTGCATTCTGCGCTCAGGCCGAAGTGACAACCTTCATCACCAACGGCGCCCCCCGCGTCTACTGCCCATACCTTGAGCAGGGTGAAGTTATCGAAATCCCCACAGGTTTCACCCCCATCACCGCATCCGACGTCCACAACCGTGCCGCTAACAACCAGCGCAAGGCAATGACCGGAACTCTGGTGCAGCTGAACGAGCAGTATCTCTACAATGCTGACAACTGGAATTCATCGTGCAACTACAGCCTCGGCGGTTCTTTCCGTCTGTACAAAAACCGCGGCTACCAGGTTATTCCCGCCAAGGGCGTTACTGTAAAGAAAATCGAAATCCGCGCACAGGACAACCGATACAACAAACAGTTCTCTATCGTAGAGCCCGTTGAAGGCAGCAGCAACGCTACAGGCTGGCTTCAGGATGCATACACGAAAGTTGAAGATTTCAAAGTTGACAGTGATGTTCTCCAGAGCTGGGAAGGCAGCCGCACTGAGCCCTTCGTATTCTTCCAGACTGTCGATAATGGCGGTCGTTTCTTCTATATCACCGTCACTACCGAAGGTACACCCGAGCAGTGCGCCCTGCCCGTAGTTTCTGAAGATAAGGACATCCTCGCAAAGGGCAAGACTATTGAACTGAGCTGCCCCACCGAAGGCGCTCAGATTTACTATACTGTCGACTACGAGGGCGTATATCCCAGCCTTAACCATCCCGAGGCTCTTCTCTTCCCCGAAAACCTCGCCGACGCTACTCTCTACACCGGTCCCATCACTCTTGAGAAAGACGCCATTGTTCGTGCTATCGCTGTCAAGGACGGTCTTGCAAACAGCTTCCCCATCTATAAGGAATATTATCTCATCAACGAATTCGACGGCGTAGCCCTCTTCGACTTTAACGACTACACCAGCCTCAAGGATGAGAACGGCGAAGTTGTGCCTGTCTACAATACCTATCCTATCGTCGACACGGAAATCTCCACGGGTACCACTCAGAACTGCCGCATCAAGCTCGAAGACGAAACTGACGAACCCGGTAAAGACGGTTTCCGTCCCCGCCCGCTCTACAATAACGGCGTTTTCTTCTACAATGATCCCAATGCCAGCGCAAACTGCAACGTATGCCTTTCCAACTCGTTCGGCGGCGTTACAGAGCTCCGTCCGCTTGCAGGTTCAACAATGGTATTCGATGCTCCCGTCGACTGCCACATCGTTGCCGTATATCTCCAGAGCTGTGTCAACACAGCTGCCAAGGGCGACGCATTCGCACTCAACTCCGAAACTGAGGGCGTACTCGAAACAAGCCAGTGGTTCAAGGCCCGTCAGATATGGCGCACCGATTCCAAGGAGGTTACTCAGGTTAAGATCAACGGTGCCAAGGACTGCTACGTAGACAAAGTTCATGTAGTCTTTGTCAGCGACAATGCAGGCGTAGCCGGAGTGGCTGTCGACAACAATGCTCCCGTGGAATACTACAACCTTCAGGGCATACGCGTTGCCAATCCCACCAACGGCATTTTCATCAAGCGCCAGGGCAGCAAGGCTACAAAGGTCATTCTCTAAGGATTGTTGGTTTTAGGTTAACTGATATTATTTAGGTTATGGCGGAGCCGTCTGCTCGGCTCCGCCATTTTTAAGTCTTTTCTATGAAACGTACACTCTTTTTTGCTTTCATCGCGTTTGCTTTCGCATCGCTGTCGTTTGCCGGAAAGCCCGGCAAGGACAATCTGCGCGTGCTCTACTGGAATATCCAGAACGGCATGTGGTGCGGTCAGCCGACAGACTATAAGGAGTTTGTCGACTTTGTCAAGGAGAAGAATCCCGACGTATGCGTATGGTGCGAAGCAGCCACCATCTATCACGACGGTACTTACACGAAGCGCCCTAAGGAGGAATGCTATCTGCCGGCTCACTGGGACGAGCTCGCCGGACGCTACGGACACAAATATGTGTTCTTAGGCGGTTTCCGCGACAACTATCCTCAGGTGATAACTTCGAAATACCCCATCGAGGGGCTCGCTCAGATTGTCGGCAATAACGACACTATCGTCAGCCACGGAGCCGGCTGGGCGCGCATTGTCAAGAACGGTCATCCTGTCAACATCGTATCTCTCCACACCTGGCCGCAGCGCTATAGCTTCGACGTGCGCCAGCAGCCCGACAGCGTCCGCAAAGCCGACAGCGATGCAAACGGAGGCTTCAAGTACCGTCGTAAGGAAATGGAGTATATCTGCCGTCACACCATCCTCAGCCAGCCCGGCTCGGAAAATGAGATGTGGATGATGATGGGCGATTTCAACTCGCTCTCGCGCTTAGACAACCGCTGGCGCAAGATGCCTGCCGACACTCCCGCCTACTGGGTGAACGACTATGTGCTTGAAAACACTCCCTACTTAGACGCTGTGTGGCTCAGACACCCCGGCGAAGATATCCGCACATGTCCAGGCGGTCCGGGAGCACGCATAGATTATATCTATCTCACCCGCCCGCTCTACGACCGTCTCAAGGACATCGAAGTAGTCAGAGACGGCTATACAAAGCAGGTTCAGGACAAGAAATTCAAGCATTTCTGGCATCCCTCCGATCATTTGCCCATCCTTATGGACCTGGATATGAAGAAATAACTGTATCTTTTTGTATCTTTGCAGAAATAAATAACTAACACCATGTCAGACAACAGTACATCCCGGCGCCTGCGCTCACTCGACACCCTCAGAGGCTTCGACATGCTTTTCATCATGGGCGGCGCTCTGTTTTTCATAAAACTCGCGGAGTGGTTTCCCACTCCTTTTCTGCAGATGCTCGCCGAACAGAATGAGCACGTGGGCTGGAACGGTCTGAGCGCTCACGACTGTATCTTCCCCCTTTTCCTATTCATCGCCGGCATCTCATTTCCCTTTTCGCTTTCCAAACAGCGCGCCGTCGGGCGCACCGAAGGGCAAATCCACCGCAAGGTGATTTCCCGGGGGCTCATCCTTCTTTTTTTAGGTTTCCTATATAATGGTTTACTCCAGTTCAATATCGCAGAGATGCGCTGGATGAGCGTGCTGGGGCGTATTGGTCTGGCATGGATGTTTTCTGCTCTTATTTTCCTTCATACACGCAATGCGGCGCGTGTGGTGTGGATAGCTGTGCTTCTTATGGGCTACTATCTGGCTATGCGCTACGTGCCTGTCGACCGTCCTGCCGATGCCACATGGATGACGCCTGCATGGACTCTCGAAGCCCGCGTCGACCAGCTCCTGCTTCCGGGGGTGCTCATCAGCGGCAAGGGAACTTTCGATCCGGAAGGCATTCTTTCCACCATCCCCGCCATTGCCACAGCCATGATGGGAATGCTCACGGGCGTCTATGTGCGCCGTGGTGGCGCTCTCGCCGACGGCAACCGCAAGACGCTCGTCATGCTTGCCGTAGCGGCGGGGCTCGCCGTTGCCGGACTTATATGGAACGAATTTTTCCCGATCAACAAAAAACTCTGGAGCAGCTCGTTCGTATGCGTCCTCGGCGCGATATCGCTTTCCCTGTTCGCTCTGTTCTACTACATCGTAGACGTCCGCGGATGGAAGGGCTGGACGACATTCTTCGTTGTCATAGGCATGAATTCCATCACAATCTATCTCCTGCAGAAGTTCGTGTCTATGTGGAACACAACGAATGCCATATTCGGCGGTGTCATAGGTCTTTTCCCCGAGTGCGCGCACGGCACGGTAGAGAGCGCCGCTTACATCGCGACGTGCTGGCTGCTGCTCTATTTCCTGTATAAGAAAAAGATATTCCTAAAAGTATGATAACAATCGAAGAAGCCCTTTCAAGGGCATCAGATACCAAGAAACTCCGCATCGGCGACGGTATCGTCGCCGAGGCTGCGGCTATGTTCGCCGAGATGTTTCCGGGCAAGCGTCCGGTAGTGATCGCCGACCCTTCCACATGGGCAGTCGCCGGCAAAAGTGTTCATGAAAGCCTTGTCGCCGCAGGGCTCAGTCCCGACGAACCGCATATCATCGACGCTCCCGGACTGCATGCCGAATGGAAATATATCGAGGAGCTCGACGGCGTGCTCTCCGCCACCGACGCTGTTGCCATAGCCGTAGGTTCGGGCACAATCAACGACCTCACCAAGCTCAGCTCGCATCACTGCGGCAAACGCTATATGACCGTTGCGACAGCCGCCTCTATGGACGGATACACCGCTTACGGCGCTTCCATCACCAAAGACGGTGCCAAGCAGACATTCAGCTGTCCGGCGCCGCTGGCTCTGCTCGCCGATGTCGGCGTCATTGCCAAAGCTCCTGCCGACATGACGGCGAGCGGTTATGCCGACCTCTTCGCAAAGGTGCCTGCTGGCGCCGACTGGATCATCTCCGACGCCCTCGGAGTGGAGCCGGTCGACGATTTTTCGTTTGCTCTTGTGCAGGACGGTCTCAAACTTGCCCTGAGCGACCCCAAGGGTGCCAGGAAAGGTAAAAAAGACTGCATAGAGAAACTTATAGAGGGTCTTGTGCTCAGCGGTTTTGCCATGCAGGCGCATAAGAGCAGCCGCCCGGCCTCGGGAGCCGACCATCAGTTCTCCCATCTCTGGAACATGGAGAATCATGTGATGGCTGACGGCACTATGCCTTCGCACGGATTCCAGGTGAGCATCGGCATGCTCATGTCGACGGCGCTCTACGAGCAGTTTATCAACGAAGATATTGAAAATCTCGATGTCGAGGCATGTGTCGCCGCGTGGCCCTCGCTCGAAGAGGCGCAGAAAAAGGCTGCGGCGATGTTTGCCGGAACAGATTTCCCCTCTATCGGCGTTACTGAGATTTCAGCGAAATATATCACTGCCGACGCACTGCGCGAGCAACTCAACACGCTCAAATCCAACTGGGCGGAGATACGCCGGCGGCTCGTAGCGCAGATCATACCCTACGGCGAGGCACGAGAGCGTCTTGCCGCCGTAGGAGCACCCGTCGACCCCGAGCAGATAGGCATCTCACGCCAGCGCTTGCGCGACAGCTTCATACGCGCCCAGCACATCCGCCGGCGCTTCACGATTCTCGACATCGCCGTGCGCATCGGACGTCTCGACGCATGGCTCGACAGAATCTTCGGTACGGAAGCGCGATGAAAAGCAGAATTTTTGCCTTAATCCTTCCTCTGGCGTTGCCGATGATGCTTCTTTCGGGGAGCTGCGGCGAGTCAGAGCCGTCCTCCACGTATATCTACCATCCGCAGGCCGATGCGAAAGCGTCGAGCATAGCGCTCGACAGCTATTCAGAAGACAACATCTATAGCCGTAACGTGGAGCTTGCGGTGAACGCTCCCATGCAGGGATTCACTATCGACGACGACGGCAGCGTGTGGTATACGGTGCTTTACGACACGGAGCTCTACATTTCGAATACCGCGCCGAACACGGATGTCGTTCCGAAGCCTTCCAAGGATGTTATGAAGCTCACCTACTTCGGGCATGGAACAAACACCTCCGTAGAAAAAGCAGGAGACGACCATTATGTATGGGCAGGGTGTTTCGGCACATGCAACGAGCAGGGAGCCTATTGGACAGAACGCCTTATAGGTCGTGTGAAATTTGAGGCGGGCAAGACAGTGTCGACCGATAAGTGCGACGAGTACTATTACATCGGCGATTACTACAATGTGCAGCCCACAGTCGACGTCGAGCACGACCAGCTCGCGGTTCAATACGACGGCGGTCCCGGCAAGACGGTCAATTTTGTGGTATACAAGTTGTCCGAAGCCAAGAAGGCGCCTCTGCGCACTGTCGAGATACGCAGCTCGGACGGATTCAGGACTGGCAACAACAAATCGGTCAATCCTACCGTCACGACAGTAAAGGTGCGCGACCTGACGGCGATACGCAAGGTGGCGGAGCCTAAATGTGCGTGGCGCGACAAACCGGATACGAAATACTATGCCTGGCAGGGATATGATGTCTGCGGTCAGCGGCTGTATTTTGTCGAGGGTAATGACTATGCCGGAGGGTCGCAGGCATATCTTACCGTCTACAATCTCTTCGGCGACGTGGTTGAGGAGCGCACACGCATCGATGCCGTTGCCGACAAGGATTTTATGGCGGCGTCGGGAATATCACTGAATGGCTGTCTTGAGAGCGAAGGCGTCAAGGTGAAAGGCGATAAAATATACTTCGGCTTCGGCAACCGCGGCATTTCCGATACAGACAGACGTTATTATCAGACGATTCTCCGCTACGACAAGCCAAAAAAATAAACCGGCTCTCAGTCCATGCCGTATTCTTTGATTTTGCGGTAGAGAGTTCGTTCTGAAATCTGCAACTCCGCGGCGGCTGCCTTACGGCGACCGTCGTTGCGTTCGAGGGCGGCGCGTATAGCTTCGCGTTCCTTGGCTTCGAGAGTCTCGGGAACGGAAGAGACTTCCGAATATGTCACCTCGCTTGGCGCGGGGGCTGCCGGCGTGGTGTCGTGCCGCACGACAAGACTTGTGGAAAACTGTTCCTGCTGATGCTCGGCGCGTGTGTCGGCGAGCAGACCGCCCTTGCTCACGTGCGGCGTGTGCTGTTCGGTGTCGAGGCGTTCCTGCAGCTGGTCGATGCGGCTCTGCAGGTTGAAAATCATTCCGAAGAGCATCTCGCGTTCGCGCGCATAGTCGTGCACGTCTGCGGCTGCCATGGGCATATAGCTCGTGTCTATAGCCGGGAGATAGTTGCGGAGTGTGTCGGGTGTTATTTCCTCTCCTGTCTCGAATATGGCGAGCTGTTCCACCACATTTTTGAGCTGTCGCACGTTGCCGGGCCAGCGGTAGTGGCGCATGGCGTCGTCGGCGTCTTCCGAAAATTCGATCTGCGGCATTCGGTAGCGTTCGGCGAAATCGGCGGCGAACTTGCGCGACAGAAGCCGTATGTCGCTGCCGCGGTCGCGCAGCGGCGGTATGTGTATCTGTATTGTTGAAAGACGGTAGAACAGATCTTCGCGGAAACGTCCGTCGGCGACGGCTTTGACGAGATCTACATTTGTCGCTGCGACGATACGTACGCTCGTTTTCTGCACCGTCGACGAACCTACGCGCAGATATTCGCCCGTCTCTAATACGCGCAGCAGCCTTGCCTGTGTAGTCATAGGCAGCTCCGCCACTTCGTCGAGGAAGATAGTGCCTCCGTTTGCCTCCTCGAAGTAGCCTTTGCGTGAATCTATGGCGCCTGTGAACGCGCCCTTCTCGTGCCCGAAAAGCTCGGAGTCGATGGTGCCCTCGGGGATGGCGCCGCAGTTCACGGCTATGTATTTGGCATGCTTGCGCGCGCTGAAAGCATGTATTACCTGCGGAAAAAACTCCTTGCCCGACCCGCTCTCGCCGGTGACGAGCACCGACAGGTCGATCGGCGCCACGCGTATGGCACGCTCGACGGCAGCCAGCAGCGCCGGAGCGTTGCCGATGATTCCAAATCTTTGTTTTGCCTGAAGCACCTGCGACGATGCTCCTGCTTTGCTTGTGATGTTGGTCATAAGGATAAATATCTGAATACAAAGTTAGCAAAAAATTGCCTAACATCTAAAGTTTTGTTACATTTGCGTGTAAAATGATATTGCTATGTCTCAGATATTCTCATACGACTTTTATATGGCAGTGGTGCTTGCCATGCTTGCTCTGGCGGTGGTAGTGTTCATCGCTCTGCAATATGTCACGGCAGGCTACGGCATGATGTATTCCCGGCGCTGGGGTCCGACGGTAGGAAACCGTCTCGGGTGGGTGCTGATGGAAGCGCCGGTGTTCGCCGCCATGGTGCTTCTGTGGGTTTTCAGTCCGCGTGCCTGCGAGGCAGCGCCGGCGGTGATGGCGTCGTTGTTCCTGCTCCATTATTTCCAGCGTAGCTTCATTTTCCCTCTGCTTATCAAAGGCAAGGGGCGCATGCCACTTGCAATCATCGCGATGGGTGTGGTTTTCAATGTCATCAATGCCTATATGATAGGCGGATGGATTTTCTATGTCGCTCCTGCCGGCACTTATCCCGTGTCGTGGCTGTGGTCGCCGCAGTTTATTGCCGGCACGCTCGTCTTTTTCGCCGGGATGGGAATAAACATACAGTCGGACCATATAGTACGCTCCCTGCGCAAGCCCGGCGATACTAAGCACTATATCCCCCGCGGCGGAATGTACCGCTACGTGGCTTCCGCCAACTATTTCGGCGAGTTCGTAGAGTGGACAGGTTATGCCATCCTCACATGGAGCCTCGGCGGCGCGGCATTCGCTGTCTGGACTTTCGCCAATCTCGCACCGCGGGCAAAATCTATACATAACAGATACATAAAGGAATTCGGCGACGAGTACAGCCGTCTCGGGCGCCGCTATATTCTTCCATACATTTACTGATATGAAGCTTTTTACACCAGGGAAAATAGGACCCGTCGAGCTCCGCAACCGCACCATCCGCTCGGCAGCTTTCGAGGGCATGGGCAAAGATTACTCTCCCACCGACATGTTGCGCGACTACCATGTATCCGTTGCCCGCGGAGGCGTCGGCATGACAACGCTTGCCTATGCGGGTGTGTGCCGCTCGGCGCTGTCGTTCACCACGCAGCTATGGCTGCGTCCCGAGATTGTGCCGCAGCTGCGCGACATCACCGACCGCATACACGCCGAGGGGGCGAAAGCTTCCATTCAGATAGGGCACTGCGGCAATATGACGCACCGTTCTACCGCCGGCGGAATACCTGTGGGCGCTACCACGGGATTCAACCTCTATTCTCCCACCTTCTGCCGCGGACTGCGCCCCGACGAGCTGTCGCAGATAGCCCGCTGCTTCGGCGATGCCGTGCGGACAGCGCGCGACGCCGGTTTCGACTGCGTGGAGGTACATGCCGGACACGGTTACCTCATATCGCAGTTTCTATCGCCATATACCAACCGCCGGCGCGACGCTTTCGGCGGTTCGCTCGACAACCGCATGAAATTCATGCACATGTGTCTCGACGAAGTGATGAAGGCTGCCGGTTCCGACATGGGTGTTATCGTCAAGACAAACATGCGCGACGGCTTCAAAGGCGGTCTGGAAATCAACGACTGCCTCACCGTGGCGAAGGAAATAGAGAAGCATGGTGTGCACGGTATTGTTCTTTCCGGAGGATTCGTCAGCAAGGCGCCCATGTATGTCATGCGCGGCGAGATGCCAATCTATTCCATGACGTACTACATGAAGCAGCTTTGGCTGAAATATGGTGTCCGTATGTGCGGCAAGATGATGATTCCGTCTGTTCCGTTCAAAGAGCTGTATTTCCTGGACGACGCGCGTCTGTTCCGTCGCGAGCTGTCGCTGCCGCTTATCTATGTCGGCGGAGTATGCTCGCGTGAGAATGCCGACACCGTTCTCGACAGCGAGGGCTTCGATTTTGTCCAGATGGGACGCGCACTGCTCACCGAGCCCGACTTTGTCAACCGCATGCGGAGCGAGGAGAACCATTGTTCACCCTGCGAGCATGTCAACTACTGCATAGCGCGCATGTATTCGCGCGAGATGGCATGTCACCGGAACTGCAAGGACCTTCCTCCGAAAATCGTCCGCGAAATCGAGGAAATCAAAAGGCGTAGCAAAGCGTGATGGAAAACTGCAAAGGACGTCTCGCCCTCGTCACGGGAGCAAGCAGCGGAATAGGGCTGTGTTTCTGCCGTGAGCTTGCCCGGCGCGGCTGCAATCTTGTGATGGTGAGCAATCAGGACTGCCTCGACGGCTGTGCGGAAGCCATAGCCGGTGAGTTCGGCGTAAAGGCTGTGCCTCTCTTTTTCGACCTCACAGATGCCGGATGTGCAGAAACAATTGCCAAGCGGCTCGACGGAATGGGGCTGAGTCCCGACTATCTGATAAACAACGCCGGAATATTTTCTTTCAAAGAAATCGTCAGGACTCCTGCGGCGAAAGTGAACTGTTTCATCGATCTGCACGTGCGCGCCGTCACCGAGCTGAGCCGTATTTTCGGCGAGCGTTTTGCCCGGCGCGGTAGCGGCAGGATTCTGAACATGTCGTCGATGTCGTGCTGGATGCCGATGCCGGGGATAGCGTTGTATTCCGCCACGAAGGCATATATCCGCGTTTTTAGCCGCGCTTTGCACTATGAGCTGCGCGACAGCGGAGTCACCGTCACCGTAGCCTGTCCCGGCGGCATAGCCACCGACCTGTTCGGACTGCCTGTGCGGCTTCAGCGTCTCGCCGTGCGGCTTGGCGTGCTCATGCGTCCGGAGCGTTTCGCGCATAAGGCTGTGAACCGTATGCTCCGGGGCAGAAAGCAATATATCAACGGATTGCTCAACCGCTTCTCAATCTTCTTTGTCGGCATCACTCCTACGCCAGTGCGGATGATGGTGAAGCACAAACTGCTGGACAGAATGCAATGAAAGAACGTTACGATATCAGCTGTCTTCCCGCAGGACTGCCGGTGGTGGTGACAGGCGCCACAGGAGGCATAGGCACGGAAATAGCCCTCGCACTCGCTTCTATGGGCGTGCCGATGATTCTGCCGTGTCGGAATGAGAAAAAGTACGAAACACTAAGGGAACGCATCCTTGCGGCTTATCCTGCCGCTCAGATAAGCTATGTAGCCCTTGACCTCAACAGTGCGCAGAGTGTGCGCGATGCTGCTGCCGCAATCGCCGGAAAGCAGCTTGCGGGAATAGTGAACAATGCCGGCATAATGTGCCGCCATTTCACCCTCAGCGCCGACGGATCCGAGACGACGCTCAATGTCAACTACTTCAACACCCGTCTGCTCAACGAGCTGCTTCTTCCGCAGGTCGCTCACGGCGGTGCGCTCGTCTTCACAACGTCTGTGACGCGCAAAGCCGGGCATACGGACGTATTGCCCGAGGAGGTGACAGAGAAAGATTTCAGCCAGCTCGGTACCTACGGACTGTCGAAGAAACTCATCACGCGCTATGCTCTCGCACTTGCTCCCGAGGCGGCAGCATATGGCGTGCGCGTCAATTGCGCCGATCCGGGCATTGTCAATTCCGGTATGATAACGATGCACCGCTGGTACGACCCTCTCGCCAACATCTTTTTCCGTCCTTTCATCCGCCCGGCGCGCAAAGGAGCAGTACCGGCGCTCCGTGCCCTTTTCTCGCCGCTGACAGCCCGCATCTTCACTCTCCGACATATACATCGAAACTAATATCTAATACTATGAAATACATTAAAACCGCGTTCGCGCTTTTTGCTGCCGTTCTGCTTGCATCGTGCACTACAGAGAAACAGCAAAACTCCATTCCGCCGACAGTAACCATGTCCAAGGCTGAACTTCTCGACAAGATAAAAGGCGGCTGGGCAGGGCAGACCATCGGCTGTACTTACGGCGGACCGACAGAATTTGAGTTTAAAGGCACCATGATTCAGGACTATGTGCCTATCGAGTGGGAAGACGGATGCATAAAATGGTACTATGACAACTTCCCGGGACTCTACGATGACGTCTATATGGATCTGACGTTTGTGAATGTGTTCGACCGCCTCGGACTCGACGCCCCTGCCGATTCCCTTGCGATGGCGTTTGCCACAGCCGGCTACAATCTGTGGGCTGCCAACCAGTGTGCCCGCTACAACATTCTCAACGGCATCATGCCCCCTGAGTCGGGGCATTGGAAGAATAACCCTCATGCCGACGACATCGACTATCAGATCGAGGCTGACTACTCCGGACTGATGAGTCCCGGTATGCCGAACACGGCTTCGCAGTTCTCGGAGAAAGTAGGGCATATAATGAACTGCGGCGACGGCTTCTACGGCGGCGTGTATGTGGGTGCCATGTATAGCCTCGCATTCGTTTCCGACGATATCGAGTTTATCGTCCGTGAAGCTCTCAAGACCATACCTGAGCAGAGCCACTACAGAAAATGCATCAGCGACGTAATTGCGTGGTACGAGCAGTATCCCGACGACTGGAAACAGACATGGTTCGAGGTGCAGAAGAAATACAGCGAGGTTCAGCATAGCCCCGACGGCGTCTTTGTCGCCTATGACATCGACGCCACCATCAACAGTGCCTATGTCGTAATCGGTCTTCTCTACGGCAAGGGCGACTTCGGACGCACCATCGACATTGCCACCCGCTGCGGACAGGATTCCGACTGCAACCCTGCCACCGCCGGAGGTATTCTCGGCACCGTGCTCGGTTACAGCAACATACCTGAGCAATGGATGGACAATCTCCGCGAGGTGGAGGATCTCGATTTCGCATACACCGACATATCGCTCAACCGCGCGTATGAGATGAGTTTCAATCAGGCTCTTGAAGTCATAGGGCGCGAAGGCGGTGAAGTCAGCGCCGACAGCGTCACTATCCGCACGCAGAAACCTGTCGCCGTTCCGCTGGAAGTGGCGTTCGAAGGGCTTGTTCCGTCACGGCGCATAAACCACCGCTGGACTTCTATCCGCAATCTCGATACTATAGAATTTACAGGCTCTGGCATAGTTGTCGGCGGCGGTGTGCGCGGCTCCGACGATTATGTAGCGGAAGTGGAAGCACGTATCGACGGCGAATTAGTGGAAACATTCAGGATGCCGGTTGCAGAACAGGCACGCCGCTATCAGGTGTTCTGGAACTACGATCTTCCGCAAGGCGACCACACGCTTACCTTCAAGTGGCTCAATCCTTCCGACAACGCCGACATATACCTTTCCAAATCCGTCGTTTTCTCAAAGTAAAAAAATCGGCTGCGTCAAAAGGCGCAGCCGGTATTATGTTCAGGGGGATTTTTTCTTTCGTTCAGACGAGGGTCATGCCTTTGCGGAGAGCTTCTTCGTTGAGGGGAAGAAGGTGGTGATGGCGTTCGGGCAGAGTCTTTTTCAGACCGCGAAGCACGGCGTCGATTTCAACGACGGGACGCAGTTTGAGAAGAGCGCCGAGAAGCACCATGTTGTAGGTCTTGGAGTTTTTGAGCTCTATCGAGGCTGTCATGGCGTCGACAGCGACAACTTTGATGTCGGTCCGTTCGGGTGTGCGGTGTATGCCTGACGGGTCGTAGATGAGCGTTCCGCCGGGTTTTACCTTGCTTTCGAACTTATCAAGGCTCTGCTGGTTGAGCACAACGGCGGTGTCGAACTTGTCGAGCACCGGTGAGCTGATGGGTTTGTCGGAGAGGATGACGGTGACGTTCGCCGTACCGCCGCGCTGCTCCGGTCCGTAGGAGGGCATCCATGTCACTTCGAGGTTATCCATCAGTCCGGCATAGGCGAGAATCTTGCCCATGGAAAGGACTCCCTGTCCGCCGAAACCGGCAATTACTATTTCTTCTTTCATAGGGCTTTACTTTTTATGTTCAACATCTTTGAGGTCGCCGAGGGGATATTTCTCGAACATGTGTTCCGTCATCCACTCGTTTGCCTGTGCGGGTGTGAGCTTCCATCCGGAGTTGCAGGTCGACACAATTTCGACAACCGATGTGCCGCGCTTCTCAAGGGTGTTCTGGAAAGCTTTCTTTATAGCTGCCTTAGCTTTACGGACGGCGGCTGCCGTGTGCACTGCCTGACGGGTGACGTAGCATGTGCCGTCGAGTTCTTTGAGCAGGTTTGTTATGGCGAGGGGATAGCCGTTGAGCTCGGCATTTCTGCCGTAAGGCGTCGTTGCTGTCTTCATGCCCAGCAGGGTGGTGGGCGCCATCTGTCCGCCAGTCATGCCGTAGATGGCATTGTTGATGAAGATGATGGCGATGTTCTCGCCGCGGTTGCAGGCGTGTATTGTCTCGGCGGTACCTATGGCGGCAAGGTCGCCGTCGCCCTGATAGGTGAATACCATGGCATCGGGGTTGAGGCGGTTGGCGGCGGTGGCGAGTGCCGGTGCGCGTCCGTGGGCAGCCTCTATCCAGTCGATATCGATGTAGTTATAGGCGAAAACGGCGCAGCCGACGGGGGCTATGCCTATTGCCTTGTCGGCAATGCCCATTTCGTCGAGAAGCTCGGCGATTATTTTGTGCACGACGCCGTGGGAGCAGCCCGGACAGTAGTGCGTGTTGGTGTCGAGAAGCAGCGAGGGGCGGCTGTACACCTTATTTTCGGGACGTATGATTTCTTCCTGGGTCATGGCTTCAGATGTTAAAATGTTCATTGAGTGCATCTATCACTTCTGTGGGGTTGGGCACGATGCCGCCCATGCGTCCGAAATGGCGGACGGGCACTGCGCCCTCCACGGCGAGGCGGACGTCTTCTATCATCTGACCGGCGTTGAGCTCGACGGTGAGGATGCCTTTCACTTTCTTGCCCAGTTCGGCGATGCGCTTTGTCGGGAAGGGCCAGAGGGTGATGGGGCGGATAAGACCTATCTTGACGCCTTTCTCGCGGGCATCCTCGATGGCTTTGAGGCAGATGCGGGCGACAGAGCCGAAGGCAACGATGAGATATTCGGCATCGTCGGTGAAGTACTCCTGATAGCGCACCTCGTTCTCCTCGATGCGGCGGTATGTTTCCTGGAAGCGGAGGTTGTTCACTTCCATCTTTGCTGAGTCGAGTTCAAGACTGGTGACGACGTTGCGGTGCTTGCGGTCGCCTTTGCCGGTGGCAGCCCACGGGCATTGGCGGCGCACTTCCTCTTCGGTGCGGCGCGGACGCTGCGGAGGAAGAACCACCTTTTCCATCATCTGTCCTACGACACCGTCGGCGAGAATCATCGCCGGAGTGCGGTATTTGAATGCGAGGTCGAAGCCGAGAGCGACAAAGTCGGTCATTTCCTGCACTGTCGCCGGAGAAAGGACTATGAGATGGTAGTCGCCGTGACCGCCGCCCTTGGTTGCCTGGAAATAATCGGACTGCGACGGCTGTATGGTACCCAGACCGGGACCGCCGCGCATGACGTTGACAATCAGTGCCGGCAGCTCGCTGGCGGCGAGGTATGATATTCCTTCCTGCTTGAGGCTTACGCCGGGCGACGACGACGAGGTCATTACAGCCTTTCCTGTTGCGGCTCCGCCGTAGACCATGTTTATTGCGGCAAGTTCACTTTCTGCCTGCAGGACTACCATGCCTGTCGTTTCCCACGGCTTGAGTTCGGCAAGCGTTTCGAGCACTTCGCTCTGCGGAGTGATGGGGTAGCCGAAATAGCCGTCGCAGCCATAGCGGATGGCGGCATGGGCTATGGCTTCGTTGCCTTTCATTAATTTTACTTCTTCCATGTTTTTCATTTTACAGGATTAAAAAGAGAGGAAATCAGCCGCGGTCGACAACGCGATAAACTTCTATGCATGCGTCGGGGCACACTGTTGAACATGCCATGCAGCCGATGCATTTGTCGGGCACAGCAGGATAGGCGAAGTGGTATCCTCTGTCGTTCACTTCCTTTGGCTGGAGAGCCAGCACGTCCTGCGGACACGCCACCACGCACAGGTCGCAGCCTTTGCAGCGTGCGGCGTCGATGGTGACAGCTCCATATACTTTTGCCATGTCTCGTTGGTTTTTAAGGTTGATATCGCAAAAGTACACAAAAAATCGTCATTGAGGTGAGTTTTTGCGATAAAAAAGGCGCACCTTTTACGGTACGCCTTAATATTTTTATGACTATTTACTGTTTCAGAAGATTTTTTCAATAGCGGGAACGAGGTCGGGGCGTTCGTTCTTGATATATTCGAGCACCTTGTGAACCTGATAGAGCATACGCGGAACGTGGAAGCAACCTTTCCATTTGCCGCCTTTGAGGGGCAGGAGCACTTCGCCGCGGCGGTTGAGATAGCCGAACCATTCGGGGAATTCCTGATCCTTGAAGTGGCTCCAGGAGTAGTCGTGTACTTTCTTGAACCATTCGAGGCAGCGTTCATCGCCGGTGAAGGCATAGCCTTTGATCATCGAGATGAGAGTCTCGCAGTGTACCCACCAGAGTTTCTGATCCCATTCGAGTTCCTGCGGTGGCACGCCCTTGAGGTCCATGAAGTAGAAGATGCCTCCGTATTCCTTGTCCCATCCGTAATCTGCCATCTTGAGGGCTGTTTCTTTTGCCATCTCGATGAGGTCGGGACGGTTGAGGCGGCGTCCGAGATCCATGATGAACCACATTGCTTCGATGGAATGTCCGGGGTTCATGTGGCGGCCTTCGAAGCAGTCGCACAATGTGCCGTCTTCGAGCACGTTTTCCATGACGAGACCGCCGAGTTCGGGACGGATGAAGACGTCGCACACCTCGTGGAGGAATTCGTCGGTTGTCTTCTGGAGCATGGAGTCATCGAGGAGGTGCTGAATCTCAAGCACGAGGTTGCAGAGAATCATCGGCAGAGCGAAGTTCTTCAGCGGGCGCGTGCCGGGCACAAGCTTGTTCCACTTGCCTTTGGGGTTGTCGCGGCGGGCGAGGGTGTTGTTCCATGTCTTGACGGCGATTTCCTCGTATTTTTTATTTCCGGTGGCTTTGGCAAGCTGTCCGAATGCCATTGTGGCGAATGTGTTCGAGAAAATGTTATACGGATAGACAATGGGTTTGCCTTCGCGGGTGACGGAGAAGTAGAAGTTGTAGCTGCCGTCGTGACCGTATTTGTCGAGGAATGCGGCGCCCTGCTCGGCTGCTGCCAGCCATTCGGGATTCTTTTCTACATTGTTGTAGAGCATGGAGAGAAGCCATACTTCGCGTCCCTGCATCCAGATGAATTTGTCGGTGTCGAAAACCTTGCCTTCGCGGTCGAGGCAGGTGAAATAACCGCCGAACTCATGGTCTATGGAGTTTTTAAGCCAGAATGGCAGCACATTGCCGTATAGCTCGTCTTTATACTGTGCGATGAGTTTATCGAATTCAATCATAATATTTAGTTGGGGTTAGTTATTTATTTTCTTCTTTGAGATGTGCAATGTCTTCTTTGAGCCAGTAAGCCTCGATTTCTTCAAGAGTCTTGCCTGTAGTCTCGGGCACGAGTTTCCACATTATAAGTATGTAGGGCACGCAGCAGGCGGCGAAGAGGAGGAATGTGCCTTCGAGCGTGAGTGCTTCCAGAAGGTTGGGGAATATCTGCGATACCACCCAGTTTGCAATCCAGAGCGACATGGACGCTATCGACATTGCAAGACCGCGGACCTTGTTGGGATACATTTCCGAGAGGATGACGAAGATGATGGCGCTGATGGATATTGCCTGACAGAACATATATGCTCCGAGGAAGACAATCATAAGTATGTCGTTCAGCTGCCATGCTTCTTTGAAGTGGAGGAATCCTGCGGCAAGGAGAAGGCTGATGATCATGCCGCTGACGCCGAAGTAAACAAGACCTTTGCGTCCGACTTTGTCGATGACGAAGATGGCGATGACGGTGGTGACGCAGTTCACCACGCCTATCCATACCTGACCGAGCAGAGGATCTTCCAGACCGACGTTCTTGAATATAGTAGGACCGTAATAGATGACGGCGTTGACTCCCATGAACTGCCCTAGAATGGCGATTGCCATGCCGATGACGATAGCCTTGACGATACCTTTGTGGCGGCGGATGTAGTCCCACTGTCCCGAAGCGGGCTCGGCGGCGGATATGTTCTGGGTGGCGTGTACTTCTTTCATCACCGCTTCCTTGGCTTTGTAGATGCGTCCGAGGATGCCTTCAGCCTCGCTGACGCGGTTGCGGACGATGAGCCAGCGCGGACTTTCGGGAACAAAGAAGAGGACTATAAGGAAGAACAGTGCCGGAACGGCGCACATGCCGAGCATGCCTCGCCATACCTCAGAACCCCAGATGCGCCCCCAGAGAGAAAAATCGGTGCTTGCGGCGCCTGCGGCATGGAGATCGAGGATGTAGTTGACACCATAGGCAATGAGGATGCCGAAGGTGATGGCGAACTGATATGTGGCGACGAGTGTGCCGCGGTATTTCGCAACAGACATTTCGGATATGTAGCACGGACAGACTACGGAAGCCAGACCGATGCCGAAGCCGCCGAAGATGCGCGCCACGAGCAGTTCGGCGAACGATGTGCAGACGGCGCACCATACCGATGAGGCAAGGAAGAGCAGAGCTGCGAAAATCATTGACTTACGGCGCCCTATACGCTCGCTGACCGTTCCGCCGCACAGTGCGCCGAGGATGGAGCCTATGATGGCGGCGGACACGAAGAAACCGGCAAAGAACGAGCCGTTCTGGATACTGAAATGTTGCCAGACAGCTTCGTTGGTGCCTGAGACAACAGCTGTGTCGTAGCCGAAGAGGAAACCTCCGAGGGCGGCTACAAATGTAATAAACAGCAGATAGCCGAAATTGATATGATTGTTCATGGTTTATTTTAGTTTTCCTTGCAAAAGTAAGGAAAAATTTCCACAAATCATAAAAATAAAGCGAAAATAATTAAAATATTTTTTATATATCCCCTGCAAATGTTTTCTGAGGCTTGCTGTTCCGCTGTCGTTTTGTTTCAGACTGGGCGCGAAAACAAGCATTTTTGGTAATTTGGAACGAAAATCTTAAATTTGCACACTCTTTATGAAATTATTTCTATGAACGAATTTGAACTGAAAATCCGCATAATTTCCAAGAACTTCGACGAACTTGACGTAACAGAGCGCCGTCTTGTCGACGAGGCGCGTCGAATGACGCAGAACTCTTATGCGCCTTACAGTCATTTCCGTGTCGGAGCCGCTATTCTTCTCGATAACGGAGCCGTCGCTACGGGAGCGAACCAGGAAAACGCCGCTTTCCCGTCCGGAACATGTGCTGAACGTTCGGCGTGTTATTGGGCGGGAGCAAATTATCCCGGAGCGGCATTCGAGATGATAGCCATTACCGCCGTCGCTCCCGACGGTACTGTGCCTCCGGAGCCTACCGCTCCTTGCGGAGCTTGCCGGCAGGCGCTCCTGGAATATGAAAAGCTTGCCGGGCATGATGTCAAGGTACTTCTTGCCGGACGCGATACCGTCTACATCGTCCCGTCGGTCAAGGCGCTTCTTCCGCTCGCATTCAATGAATTTTAAACTTCCCTTTATATAATATGGATTTTATAGAAGAACTTACATGGCGCGGCATGGTGCACAACATGATGCCCGGTACCGACGAACTGCTCCGTAAGGGCATGACCGCCGGCTATCTCGGCATCGACCCCACTGCCGACAGCCTCCATATCGGTCATCTTGTCGGTGTGATGATGCTCAAGCATTTCCAGCGCTGCGGGCATAAGCCGATAGCGCTCGTAGGCGGCGCAACAGGCATGATTGGCGACCCCTCGATGAAGAGTCAGGAACGCAAGCTGCTTGACGAACCCACGCTCCGCCACAATCAGGAAGCTATCAAAAAACAACTTTCCAAGTTTCTTGATTTCGACTCTGACGCGCCAAATGCTGCCGTACTTGTCAATAACTACGACTGGATGAAAGATTTCTCCTTCCTCGATTTCATCCGCGACGTAGGCAAGCTCATAACTGTCAATTATATGATGGCGAAGGATTCTGTCAAGAAACGTCTTCAGGGCAGCGACAGCCAGCAAGGAATGTCGTTCACAGAATTCAGCTATCAGCTCGTTCAGGGCTACGATTTTCTCAACCTCTACCGGACTCACAACTGCCGCATACAGATAGGCGGTTCCGACCAGTGGGGCAACATCACCACCGGAACCGAACTAATCCGCCGTACCGTGCAGGGCGAGGCGTTCGCGCTCACATGCCCCCTCATCACGAAGGCGGACGGCACGAAATTCGGCAAGACCGAGAGCGGCAACGTATGGCTCGACCCCAAGCGCACATCGCCATATAAGTTCTATCAGTTCTGGCTCAATGTGGCAGACGACGATGCAGAACGCTATATAAAGATTTTCACCACTCTTACCCGCGAGGAAATCGACGCCCTCATTGCCGAGCATCGCCAGGACCCAGGACGCCGTACGCTCCAGCGCCGCCTCGCTCAGGAACTCACCACGATGGTGCACAGCGCCGAAGACCTTGCTGCCGCCGAAGAGGCATCGCAGATACTTTTCAGCAATAAGGCTGCAGAGACGCTGCACCATATCGACGAGGCAACACTTCTCGACGTTTTCGAGGGTGTGCCGCAGTTTGAGGTTGAGCGTGCCGATATTGAGGCAGGCATACGCCTTGCCGACCTGCTTGTGGAGAAAGCTCCCGTATTCTCTTCCAAAGCCGAAATGCGTAAGCTCGTGCAGGGCGGCGGATTCTCGGTCAACAAAGAGAAAATTGCCGATCCGCAGGCTGTGGCAAGCACAGATATGCTTCTGAACGACAAATATATAATCGTTCAGCGCGGAAAGAAGCAGTACTACCTTCTCATCGTCCGCTGATGTCGGTCCGTTTTGTCTGCGCAGCAGAATACGACACAGAAGTCGACGCTGCTATCGCCGCAGGAATGCTGGAGAACAACGGCATCGAGGCTCGTGTGGAAGGCAGTCTGATGACAACAATATATGCGGCGGGCGCCACTTGGGCGCCCGTGCGCCTTCTTGTCCCTTCCGATCGCCTTACTGACGCCATAGCCCTTCTGCGCAACCACCACGACTGAGCCAGCCCTCACGGCTCTTTCATTTAAGATTGCGTTGCCTTCTCAAGGATTGTGTTATTAGATA
>USMC01000002.1 GCA_900555715.1 uncultured Porphyromonadaceae bacterium
GCTTTACAAGAACTACTTCAAAGAGTTCTATGTGACTCAATCGGATGCAGTAAGACGTAAGATAAACTACTGTATCAATGTTGTCAGGACTGTGGATAGAGTTCCAAAGACCATCCTCAAGAATATGGAAGATGCAGACGGATTATATGAAATCCGTGTCGAAGTCGGAAGTAATATATTCCGGATTTTCTGTTGCTTTGACGAAGGAGCTTTTGTGATTCTCTTCAATGGTTTTCAGAAGAAGACTCAGAAAACCCCTAAACAACAAATTGAACGAGCAAGAAAATTGATGAAAGAATACTTCAACGAAAAAGAAAATGGATAAAGCAAAAAAAGATGCCATCATGAACGCTCAGACTTTCGACGAGCTTCTTGATGCAGAATATGGCAGACCCGGTACACCTGAGCGAGAACAGTTCGATGCTGACGCGGCGGCGTTCTGTCTGGCGGAGACACTCAAGGAGGAACGTCTCAAAGCCGGACTGACGCAGCAACAGCTTGCTGAGCGTATCGGTACAAAGAAAACCTATATCTCCCGCCTTGAAAATGGCAAAGCTGATGTCCAGCTCAACACTCTCTTTCGAATCTTTGAAGGTCTCGGCAGAAGAGTATCGCTGGTGATCCTATAAAAGTTTTGATAATTCTGAACAGAATAAAGGCAGCTCATTCGAGTCTGCGCTTAATTTCAGACGTTCGCGGGCCGTGCGGAGATGCGGAATTTGCTAACATCGGGGAAATTTGCTAATTTTGCGCTTCGGGCGAAACCGTCCGTTCTGTATTTATGAAAAGGTATAATATCATCAACAATGCTTTGGGCTGGCTGTGCTTCATCGTCGCAGCCGTCACATATCTTCTTACAGTAGAGCCCACGGCAAGTTTCTGGGACTGTCCCGAGTTTATTCTCCAGGGCGCGAAGCTCGAAGTGGGTCACCCGCCGGGCAACCCCATCTTCATGCTTGCAGCCCGCTTCTTCATCACTCTCTTCGGCGGCAGCATGACGTCGGCGGCGCTTGCCGTGAACTGTATGTCGGCATTGCTTAGCGCCGGCACGATCCTGCTGTTGTTCTGGACCGTCACACATCTTATCAGGCGCATCATCGTCAGCGACAACGCCACAGAGATAGGATGGTGGAAAACAGTCGTCATCATGGCAGGCGGTGTCTGCGGAGCCCTTGCATACACATGGAGCGACACTTTCTGGTTCTCCGCTGTCGAAGGTGAGGTCTATGCCTTCTCGTCGTTCTGTACGGCGCTCGTCGTATGGCTCATGCTCAAATGGGAGAACCGTGCCGACATGCCGCACTCCGACCGCTATCTGATTCTCATCGCGTTCGTCATCGGAGTGTCTATCGCCGTGCACCTGCTCAATCTGCTCTGTATACCGGCGCTTGGGCTTATTTTCTATTACCGTAAATGGAAAGAAGCCAATGCAACAGGTTCGCTCATCGCCCTCGGAGTGTCGTGCGTCATTGTCGGAGCTATTCTCTACGGACTCGTGCCCGGATTCATACAGGTGGCGCAGTGGTTCGAACTTCTGTTTGTCAACGGTCTGGGACTGAGCTACAATATGGGTGTGCTCATCTATGCCGTACTGCTGGTGACTGTGTTTGTTCTAACTATAAAAGAACTGTATGCCGCCAAAAATCCCGGACGCGTGCGCTTCCTCTTCTGGCTCAGCATAGGGCTGTCGGGTATGCCTTTCATCGGTCACTCTGCGCTCATAGGAGCGCTCGTTCTCGCAGCTCTTGCCATTTATCTCTGGGGATTCTGCAAGAAGATTCATGTACGTATCTTTTCCATAATAATTCTCAGCGTGTTTGTCATCTTTGTCGGCTACGCCTCGTATGCTCTTCTGCTTATCCGCGCGAGCGCCAACACGCCGATGAACCAGAATGCACCGGACAATGTATTTTCCCTCGCGTCATACCTCAACCGTGAGCAATACGGCGACCGTCCGCTCTTCAAAGGTCCCGTGTTTGCCGAGGCGCTTGAAGAAGACTCCTATGAGACTCCGGACGGCAATTCCATCTACTATGTCGCAGTCGATGATTACGGACGTCCCAAGACACGCATCCTCGACGGCTATCTGCGCAACGAAAAGGGCTCTGCATTCAATAATCCTACGTTCTCATATACGAAAGTCGTCAAATCCGATCCGTCGGAGCCTGACCGTTACGTTAAAGAAATAGAACGTCCCGACTACAGGACAACTCCCGACCTCGACATGCTGTTCACGCGTATATACAGCAGCGATCCTGACGGCAAGAATGTAGCCGGATATAAAGCATGGGCGGGATATTCCACTCCCGATATCTATGATATTCCGGCATCAGTGCGCGACAAATGGGCAAAACAAGGATATGCGATGAAATACGAGGTGATGCAGTATCTGCCGCATCTTCAGTCAATTGTCACAGCTGTCGATTCCGAGACCGACGAACCTGTCGCCACCACAATGGCATGGAAACCCGGCTTCGGTGTCAACCTGAGCTATTTCATCAACTACCAGCTCAACCACATGTACTGGCGATACTTCATGTGGAACTTCGCCGGACGGCAGAATGATATCCAGGGTAACGGGGAGCCGCATCTCGGCAACTGGATTTCCGGCATTCCCGCGATCGACAACGCCCGTCTCGGCGACCAGTCGCTCCTTCCGGATGAGTACGGAAAAGGCAACAAGGGACACAACGTGTTCTATATGCTGCCGCTTATCCTCGGTCTCATCGGACTTCTCTGGCAGGCGCTGTACAATCACCGCCTCAATCCTATGCGCGGAATCCAGCAGTTCTGGGTCGTGTTCTTCCTGTTCTTTATGACAGGTGTAGCCATTGTGCTCTATCTTAACCAGACACCGGGGCAGCCGCGCGAGCGCGACTATGCTTTTGCCGGTTCGTTCTACGCCTTCGCGATATGGATAGGCATCGGCATCCCGGCGCTTGCCATAATGCTTCGCGACCTCCTCTCGCGCAAAGACAGAAAAAAAGACGAAGAGCCTGCCATGAGCAAGGGGACCGCCGCTGTGACGGCTGCGCTTGCCTGCGTGGTGGCGCTGGGAGTGCCGCTGCAGATGGTGTCGCAGACCTGGGACGACCACGACCGTTCAGGGCGTTATACCACTCGCGATTTCGGATTCAACTACCTTGCGTCGCTCGATGAAAACGCTATCATTTTTACCAACGGCGACAACGACACCTTCCCGCTGTGGTATGCGCAGGAAGTCGAGGATTTCCGAACCGATGTCAGGGTTGTGAACCTGTCGTATCTTACTACCGATTGGTATGCGAATCAGATGAAACTGCCCACGTCGGGTGCTGATGCGATTCCCATGACCGCAAAGCCAAAGGACTACGAATATGAACGTATTGTCTACAGTTATGTCGTTCCGCAGAACACGTCTGAGACCGATGCCATCGAGTCGCTGAAGGAGCTCTACGGTTTCGATACATCGCAGTATGGCGTTCCGATAATGACAAACCCCGTACTCGTCATGCCCGTCGATTCGGCTAAGGCGATGGAGCGTTATTCTTCCGGTGATGCTTTTACCGACAGTGTGCATCTTAGACCATATCTTGATGATATCCGTCTTAATTTCTCCAAAAGCGGAGGTCTGAACCAGAGCAAGGTGCTCTCGCTCGATATGGTGGCTAATTCTGTAGCCGACGGCTGGAAACGTCCTGTCTACTTTGCCACAACTGTCCCGACGTCCTATTATCTCGGTCTGAGTCCGTATCTTTCGGGCGCAGGTATGGCATACGAGGTGACTCCGTTCAGCAATCCCTCTCTGTCACCTGCCGCCGACAAGACCTATTGCAGAGTACTCAGCGACTTCCGCTGGGGCGGTCTCGACCAGCCCGGCGCTGAAAATCTCTATCTCGACGAAACCGTGCGCCGCATGGCTGCCTCTGTGCGTTCCGGAGTATACACCACCATCGAAGACCTTCTGTATACCGGCGATGTTCCGGCATCTGCCGCCGCTAAAGAGGCTGCGAAGAAAGCGGGTCTCGACGAGCCCATGAATCATTATGATATGGCGCGCCAGCTGCTCGACTTTATCAACGAAAAAATGCCGGCGTCTGTCGCACCATTCGACAGTGTACTCGGACTTTATTTCGCCCGCACATATCTCGACCTTTATCTGGCTCAGGGTCATAAGGAAGATCTTGAAAAAGCGCAGCAGATAGCTACTGCCGAGGCCGGTCGCTTCGCACAGTTCCTCAGATATGCCGCAGGGCTTAGTCCGGAGCTTTTCAGTCAGCTCAGCCGTTCCGACCTGTACAACATGCAGTACCTTGCCGAGGCTGTCGCTCTGCGTAACTTCACGGACGTGCTCAGCGCCATGCCCGAAGCGACGGAAGAGCAGAAGGATATCATACGCATGACTTCCTTCGAGGGCGACCTCAACATTGCACAGTTTATTTATGTCGATCCGCTCTCGCTCGATGAACTGCAGAAGCAAGCTTCGCAGGTGGAAGATCAGAGCCGCCGTCTCATCGATCAGATAATCGATATTATGACGCTTAACAAGGATGCCGGCGTTGATCCTATGGCTTTCTCCAAAAAGCTTATGGACGAATATGGCTTCACTGCCCAGCAGTGGGCGGCACTTACTCGCTGACATGTTTATCGAACAGCCCCCGCTTCTCTACCGTCTTCTCTTCCCCGAAGCTTTATGGCGAATAAAGCATCGGGGAGGAAAGAAGGTGGCATATATCACTTTCGACGACGGACCTATCCCTGAAGAAACGCCATGGGTTCTCGACACTCTCGACCGTCTTGGGGTGAAGGCAACCTTTTTCATGGTCGGCGATAATGTGAAGCGTCATCCCGAACTCCTTGAAGAGGTGCGCCGGCGCGGTCACAGCATAGGCAACCACACCATGCACCATGCGCAAGGGTTCAAAATGAAAACGACACGCTACCTACGCGATATCAGCGAGGCGGCAAAGCTTATTGATTCCTCCTACTTCCGTCCTCCGCACGGGCTCATACGCTGGAAACAGGCGAATGCTCTCAAAGAGCATTTCAATATTGTCATGTACGACCTCGTTACGCGAGACTATTCGAAAAAGCTCAATGGCGAACAGGTGCTTGCCAATGTGCGCCGTTTTGCCCGTAACGGATCTATCATCGTTTTCCATGATTCTCTGAAAGCCTCGAAAAATATGCGCTATGCAATGCCGCGCGCTATTGAGTGGCTTCTTGAGCAAGGATATGAACTCCTTCCCCTTCCGATGTGACGACCGTACCCGGAGCGTCATTCTTGAAGCCGCCGGCGCCACCGGCGCATGTGCCGTCGGTTTTGCAGCTGTCACGGCTGTCAGTTCCCGTTCGACGGAAATCTATCGCGACTGGATAGCGCAAGGACGTCATGGAGGAATGGCATATCTTGAAAAATACGCCGAAGTGCGCGGCAACCCCGCCATGCTCCTCGACGGCGCACAGTCTATCCTTTGCCTTGCTTTCGCCTATCGATCGGCGCATACGCCGCGGCATCCTCTGTTCGCCGACTATGCTCTCGGCGAGGACTATCATGAGGTGCTCAGAAAACATCTTGCGCCCGTCGCATCGCTGATGGAGCAATGCGCCGAAGGCTCGCACACAAGAATATGTGTCGATACAGCGCCTTTGCGCGAACGCTATTGGGCGGTTAAAGCCGGTCTGGGCTATATAGGGCTTAATAATCAGCTTATCATTCCTGGAAAAGGCTCGGCTGTGTTCCTCGCGGAAATTTTATGGACCGCATCTGTGACGCCGTCGGAGCCATGCGCCGTAGAGGCCTGTCTGCAATGCCGTCGGTGTATCGAAGCTTGTCCCGGCGCGGCTCTCGACGGCAACGGAGGTCTCGACGCACGCCGTTGTCTGTCATATCTGACGATAGAGCACCGCGGCGCTTTTCCAGACGGTTTTTCTCTCGCCGGCAGAAAAATATATGGCTGCGATATCTGCAGGGATGTGTGTCCGCTCGGGAATGCCGGTGCCGACTTGCCTGTGCTCGGAGAGTTCATACCCGACAAGCGGCTTATGTCGCTTACGGAAAAAGATGTATCTGACATGTCGCAGGATGAGTTTTCACATATATTCCGCCACAGTGCAATAAAACGTACTAAACTCGCAGGACTGCTTCGCAACTCCGCCGCCGCGTCCTCGGATAAAACAATACCGCAATGAACGAAAGTTTTGTATTTTATGCTCCTGAAGCTGATTTTCTCCTTCCGTATATCGAACGCGAGGTAGGCAAGAATCCCGGGTCGCTCGCCGTGATGATATCGAGCACGGAAATCTACGCTTCGCATTCCGACGAGATTCTCGATGAGAGCGCTGATAAGATTCCCGGTTCAAAATGGGAGGTACTCGAGAGAGAGTTTCTCGAATCACATCCCGACGGTATTATCTTGCGCGCGGCTCCCATTGTCGGCACAGGGATGACCGGCGCCATGCGCAGGCTTGTCGAGGAGATATATTCAGGCAGATTCATGCATTTTCCGGACAATGACGCCAGGAAGAGCGTGGTGCATGCTGCCGGCATCGCAAAGGCTGTGGCATGTCTTGTCAATGCTGTTAGCCTTGATGCTGGCGAACGTGTTTTCAACATCACGGACAACGAAGATCCGACCTTGCACGACCTTGCCGAGGCGCTTGCCTTCCGGATGGACAACAAACGTATATCCAACATCAGCACGCGTCCGCAGCAGATGATGGCAAAAATGCTGTATGGCAAACGTTACCGCTACTATACAACCACTGAACGGTTCAGTTGCAGCAGGCTCATTAAAGCGCTCGGTTATACCCCTGTTTCAGTATGTGATTATCTGCGTACACATGTCTACGACAATGATAGTCTCTGATAGATTCTGACATACTATAAGACGGTCGCCTCATACGAAGCGACCGTCTTTTTTTACATTATTCCTAAAACCTTTAATCCTTTTTACGTGTCCTGATGGAGAACCGTGTCCTTTGAATCTTAGACCATTATTATTTACATCGCAAAGTTAATTAACAAATGAACGAAAAATCGAGATGTATATATACGATATAAATATATCTGAGAAATATATGATTTTAAACCGCAGATAATCAATATTATGAGAGCTAACCTAATGGTGTTAAATATAAATGTAAATATGGGAGGCTATGCTGAAATTTTCAGGAATTTACCCAGTTCTGCAACTTGGTTTCAAATAAATTCCTGTCAAAAGCACGCCCTTTGAGCCGGTTTCTGTAAGTGTAGATGGTGTTTATGGAGAGTCCGAGGGCTGCAGAGAGTTTTGCGCTGTCTGTTATGCCGAGACGCATATATGCTGCTATGCGTAGTTCGGGCGTCATGCGTTTGCCCGGAAGCAATGACAGTTCCTTTCCGGGAACGAACAGTTCGTTGAGTCGCTCGATAAAATCCGGGAACAGATTCAGAAATATTTCGTCGAAGGCGGTGAAGAATTTGTCCTTCTGGATTTCTGCGTAGTCTCCATTCTCTATGTCGTCGTATAGTTCTCTCACCTGTCCGGCTTTAAGACGGCGTGCTACATGGAGGTTGTAGTCGTTGAGCTCTTCCTGGAGCATTATATTCATTGCTTTGGTTGCTGAAGCAATCTTTTCGGCATCGATTATCCGTGCCTGCATTTTTCGGAGCTTATTTGTATAGCGCGCATGAGACCTCTGGCTGTATAATGTTCCGCGGATCAATAAAAACGCAAGAGCGATAACAAGCACCAGCAGAAAAGCAACAATGACGGCTATCCAGAAGCGCACAACCCGCGTCTGTGCACTAAGATACGACACGAATCTTGTGTAATCGAATGGCTCTTCGATGTTTCTGCTGCTGTCGTGTCTTGTCAGGGCGGTAAGAATCATTTCGCGCCCAAGGTCTTTTTCTCCCTCTTCATACAGTATTTTTCCGGTTTCTGCCATGGCGTACGGTCGTACAATACCTCGCTGCGTCACTGCTTTAACATAACTGAGCAGGCAATGGAGATATATCTGTCTATGGTTGGGCTTGCTCGAATAGTATTTTATAATTGTCTTCAGAGCTTCCTCGTAGTCTTCAAAACAGCTTTCAAGCGACGGTAATATCTCAAGCAGGGATGCTACGGCGAGTGTCTTTTCACCTCTGAGTTCCTGCATTCTTGCATCTATAAGCGCATTATGGACGCTTTCGTGCGGATAGTAGTTCCGCAGTGAATCGTAGGACGCGAGGGTGAGATCCATATATCGGTTTTTTGCTTTGCCTGCCGGATAGAAATGTTGTATATAGTAGTATAGGCGGGCAGAATTGATCCAGTATTTGTTTTTCATATTCCTGTCCATCGACGCGGTGTCGAGCTGTTCGAATGAGTTGACTGCATCGAGGCTCGGACCTATCAGCGGATAGTGAGATAATCTTTTCATTCTTATTTCTGTTACCTTATTGTTGAGGTTAAGCGTCCGAGCTTCCTGTTCTGCAAGCGACCAATATATCATTGACGAGTCAAGGTTTGTCTCCATGTATATGTTGGCGAGTTGCTGCGTCATAAGTACTCTTTCTATTGAGTTCGGCAGTGAGCGGCGCATCGAACGGATGGAGTCAAGCCGTTCGTTGCGTAATCGTTCATGATATTCGAGCTCTGAAAAGAGTTGTTTCACGTCACCGAGCAAGCGTCGGTTAGCGTCGTTCATCTCTGCCCGCGAAGGCAAAATTGAAAGCAAAATGAGGAAAAAAGCAAGAAATTTGTTCATGTAGGCATTCATTTCTGAGTGCAAAGTTATAAATTTGGTAGAATATAAAAGAAAAATATTTATATTTTAACATTTACCCCCCCATTTTAAAACGCTGAAAATTAGCTAAATAGTGTTGTCTATATTCTTGATTTGTTCTGATTTTTCTTAATTCTATTTAGATTTGCGATTTAAGATGTAACTTTGCAACCAAGTTATAATGGTTAGTAAATATGGTTTGTGCATGAGTATGCATAAGCCATCTGTTCAAGAGAACGGAAAAAATACGGAGCCCCTCGTGAGAAGCGCTCCGTACTTTTTTTGTTATACCTTCCTTGTTACTCTTTTGCCTTATAAGGCAGCTCTCGTGTAATACTGATATAGACAACCAATAGTCCTTTCTTCGTAGATGCAGCGATGCCGAGGTTTTCTCTGATATAGCGGTCGTCGAAGTCTTTATCTGCATCTAACTTGTCAAAGTGTATTTTCAGGATGTTTCCGTCGGATATGGAAGCGGTCCATGCTCCGTTTTCGCTGCGATAGGTGTTGGTTTCTAAATCGGAGGGCGATGCAAGCATATTTGTGATAGCTATCTTGCGGTGTGTTGTGCACTGAAGAACTATATCGCCTTCGTTGATGTCTGCATCGATATAGTGTAGTTTTTCGAAAATACGGGGGTCAGGACTAAAGTACTTGTAAGTGAAACTTTCCGGGTGGGAGTTGGCGACTGCTGTGAACCGGATGGGCGATTCTTCTTCTTCACAGGACGTCAGTGCAAGCATCGGGACAAGGCTTGCTGCAAAAATGAGGAGATGATTGAGGAGTTTCATGTGTGATATACATGTAGGGTGATGCTTATGCGGAGTAGTCTACGCATGCACGCGCGGCGAGCAGTGGCTTTATGATGGCAACGCAGGCGAGATGGTCAGGGTGCGCTGAGTATGCGGCGAGGTCGGCTTCATCGGCGCATTCGGCTGTAAGGACAATGTCCCAGTTGCCTGAGATGTGTCCGAGGTCAATGCCGACTTCGGCGCTTTTCAGTTGCGGCACTGATGCCGGCAGGGCTTCGATGGCTTTTTTGAATTGCGCCGCAGCCTGCTCTTTGCCTTCGCCTTCGAGGCGGAACATTACAATGTGCTTTATCATATCAGAAGAGATGTTTGCTGAGTGCCTTCAGCGCTTTGACTTTGTCGCATGCGCGGACGAGGACTGAGATGTTATAGTTTGAGCCGCCGTAGGAAATCATGCGGACTGGTATGTCGCTGAGCGCCTGAAGTGCCTTTGCCTCGAATCCGCAGTTGTGCCATTCGAGGTCGCCGACAATGCAGATGATAACCATGTCTTTGTCGACAGTGACGGTGCCGAACTGCTTGAGGTCGTCGACAATGGCGGCGAGGCGCGATGTGTTGTCGATAGTCACGGAAACACCTACTTCCGATGTCGCCATCATGTCGATGCTTGTGCGATGATTCTCGAAGGTCTCGAATACCTTGTGCAGGAATCCGTAAGCGAGAAGCATACGCCCGGATTTAATTTTGATGGCGGTGATGTTGTCCTTGGCGGCAATGGCTTTCAGCTTGCCGTCCGGAGCTGTATTGCAGATGAGAGTTCCCGACGCTTCAGGCTGCATGGTGTTGAGCAGCCGGACAGGAATATTGTGCAGTTTGGCGGGAAGAACACATGACGGATGGAGTATTTTTGCACCGAAGTAGGCGAGCTCCGCTGCCTCCTCGAAATGGAGAGTACTGACAGGTCTGGTACCGTCGACAAAACGCGGGTCGTTGTTGTGCATGCCGTCGATATCAGTCCATATCTGAATCTCCTCTGCGTCGATGACAGCTCCTATGATAGAAGCTGTGTAGTCGCTGCCGCCGCGTTTGAGGTTGTCGATACCTCCGTGGTCGTTGCGGCATATATATCCTTGCGTGAGAAATATCTCAGCATCCTGTTCGAGTTCTATGAGTCGTCGCAGACGGCTCTGGATGTGCTTTATGTCGGGCTCTCCGCTTGGCAGCGTGCGCATGAAGTCGAGCGCCGGGAGGAGTACGGCGCGGCGTCCGCGCAATGTGAGCAACCGGTGCATGATGGCTGTCGACATGAGTTCGCCCTGGGCGAGTATCTCTTTTTCTCCGGCCTCTGTGAGCGGTTCGGCGCAGTAAGAGCGGAGGAGTGCGAAGACACGGTCGATGGCAGTACGCGCCGCGCCGGAGTTGTCTCCGAAGAGCTCTGCGAGGACGCTGTTGTACTTTGCTTCGAGGGCGTTGATTGTCTCCTGTGCCCCCGGCACGTTGCCTTTATAGAGGTATTCGCTGATTTCAACGAGTGAGTTTGTAGTACCGGACATTGCGGAGAGCACCGTTATGGAGCGTCCGGCGTGTTCGATGAGGTCGGCGACGTGTTCGATACGCTTCGCCGATCCTACCGACGTGCCGCCAAATTTCAGAACGTGCATTGTTGTCAGATAATAGAGGTTTATTCGTCGATGGAGTAGTTGAGGAAATCGTTCATTGGCTTCAGCAGCGCGTACAGGCGGGCTGCTTCGCTGTGCCAGCCGGGGTTGTCGAAGAAATCGCGGCTGAGATTGTGGCATTTGCCGTATTCGGTGAGTCGCAGGAGGTCGATGTCGGGGTGGTTACGGTCGTATCCTTTAGGCGCTGTCTTCAGCTGTCGTCCCCACCAGCCCGGAAATTCTTTGTCTATCTCAGGTGTCTGGACGATGCTCCGGAACTCTTCAACGTTATCAATGATTGCTTTGCGTACTTTCTTGAGCACTTTAGGCTCCGGGCACCATAGTCCGCTGTAAAGAGCTATTTCGTCGCTGCCGCAATGGAAATATGCGCATGCGCGGTCGCAGTGACGCCCGGTGGGTGAGATGAGGGCGGAAAAATAGTTCTTGTATGGTGTTTTGTCGATGGAGAACCGGGTGTCACGATATATGCGGTATGCGCAGTCTTCGGCTCTGATGTAGCGCAGCGATGTGTCGGTGAGCGCCATGGCGTTTATGAGTTGCTGTACTTCTCCGAGCCAGTAAGCGCGTGCGGAGTCGTATTCTGCGCGGTGAGCGGCAAACCATTCGCGGTTGTTGTTCTGTGACAGCTGGTCGAGGAATGCGAATACTTCTTTCATTTTCATAGATCTTCCCATTTGATGTCGGTCACCTGCTCTTCCTTCTTGTATTTCACTTCATCGGAAGTTCCGTTCTGCTGCGGACTGTCGCTTCTGATCTCTTCGAAATCGACATATTCGCCCATGTCTTTAGTGAATACCTTTCGGTGGGTCTGTTTCTGCGGTTCCGGTTTGCGTTTTTTCTGCTTTCCGGCAGTGCGGCTGTAGTACCCGGCGGGATCGTTCATGAAGCTTCTCACCTGCCGCATCTGGCGATATATCGCCCAGAAGGCTTTGGCAAGTGGAATGACGATGAAGAAGATGAGCAGGAAAAGGAGAAATGCGCCCATTTTACAGCCGTTTTCTCCTTAGGATTGACAACAGGAAGTAGAGCAGTATGGTCCACAGGAGTCCGGCGATGCCGTAGAGAGCTATGAAGCCTATCGCTCCGAGGATGATGACATAGCGGCAGAAGTTCTCGGCGAAATCGAAGTTTTTGAATTTAAGCGAGAACATTTTGAAGTTGCCTGTCATCGCCAGTGAAATGACTGCGAAGAGAACCGCCATCACTGCCCACCCTGGGTAGGTGTACTGTGTCACCCACCCGTAGAGTCCTATCCAGAAGATAGCATTCGCAGGGATGGGAAGTCCGCGGAATACGGCAGCCTGTTCGGTGTCGTTGTTGAATTTAGCAAGGCGTATTGCTCCGCAGGCAGGAATGAAAAGGGCAAACAGACAGGTCCATTCCGGAGAACCGTAGTGGAGCATGGTGTTTGCCATCAGCGCTGCGGGAGCAACTCCGAAGCTGACAAGATCTGAAAGTGAGTCGAGGTCTTTGCCGATGTTGGAATAGGCGTGGAGCATCCTTGCGAGCGCACCGTCCCAGAAATCGAAAACGGCGGCTGCGGCGATGGCTATCATCGACCATTGTGCGCCATTGAAATATCCGAACTGTTCGTCGAGGTGGAACGCCATGAATATGGCGACACAGCCTGACAGAAGGTTCATCAGCGTGACGGTATCGGGGATGTATGAAGAAATCGTTTTAGGCATTTACCGATGGTTTCAGGCGCGCCACCTCGGTAATGCCGCCGGTGGTCTTGTCGCCTATTTTAACAAGTATTTCAGTGCCGAGCGGGAGATATATGTCCACTCTTGAGCCGAATTTGATGAATCCGAGATGGTCTTCGATGGAGGCTTCTTCGCCTACGCGGGCGTATGTGACGATGCGCCGTGCCATAGCTCCGGCAATCTGACGGACGAGCACTTCCTGACCGCCTTCCGTCCGGATGACGACGGTGGAGCGTTCGTTCTCGGTGCTCGATTTGGGCAGGTAGGCAGCCATGAACTGACCGTTGTGGTGCTTGATATATGTCACCGTTCCGTCGACAGGAAACCAGTTGGCGTGGACGTTGAGAACCGACATGAACACCGACAGCTGTATGCAGCGGCTGTGAAGGTATTCGTCTTCAAATGTTTCCTCCAGGGCTACGACAGTGCCGTCGGCAGATGATACGACAACATTGTCGCGGCTGCCTGTGAACAAGCGGCGCGGACAGCGGAAGAAGTTGGCGAGAAGAAGGAAGAATACCGCCGACACTGAGGTGACCGAAATCGCCCATGCGAGCGGTCGCACCCATAGCCACAGCGGCAGGTTAAGAATGATGAGGAAAGCCAGAACTATATAGAGTAGCTCCGTTCCTTCGCGATGTATCTTAACAACTTTCATCTTCATTTTTGACTGTGCAAGTGCAAAGGTAGTGATTTTTTATAACATTATAGATTATTATTAACAAATTTTGCTCCTGCACCGGATAATGAGCCGCTTTTTTGTCAGATGCCAAGCTGAAGCCGCCGCCACAGCGGGTCAGGAATGAGTTTCCACAGCGCTGTGACAACCGCCCATCGCGAGTCGATATATTTGATGCGTGGGGCGAGTATTATCGCTTTTTCGAGCCGTGGGGCAATATAGTCGAGGCTCATTTCCATGGGATAGTGTTTGTCGAGAAGTGGTGTGTCGACAAATCCGGGGCGTATATCGGTCAGCGCGACATTGACGTGCTGCTGGTGCGCCAACTGGTCGAGCGCCTGGAGGTATGTCCACTGATAGCGCTTGGAAGCGCTGTATGTGGCGGAAATGCCGATGCCTTTTGTGCCGGCGACAGACGTGATGGCGGCGATATGCCCTTTGTGAAGGTTGGCGGTGGCTTTGTAGTAGAGATATGCTGCGTTGATGATGCGCGTGAAGCCGAGCACGTTGGTGGCGATGGTCTGCTCGTCGCGTGCGGGGTCGAGCGACGGGTTCTGCCATCCGCAGCCGGCGGCGTAGAGCAGATAGTCCATGCCGTCGATGAGTTCTATGAGCCGGTTGAACCGCTCAGCTGCGTCGGGCGTGGCAACGTCGATGGTCATGTATTCCACATTAGCAGGGTACATGTCCTTGATTTCTCTGAGTTTGTCTTCTCTGCGGGCGGCAATGCCGACGCGCCATCCGAGACGTGCGAAGTCGCATGCCACGCGTCTGCCCATGCCGGAAGAGGCTCCGATTACTATGATTTTTTTCATTGTACTGTTATTGTATCGTTTCCGACAACAATCGTGCCGTCTGCTTCGCCGGGAATGGAACCGCGCGACAGATCGGGTATTGTGTCAGAATTTATAACAGCCTCCGCGTCGGTCTTGTTCGAGCGTTTCAGCGGAAGGGTGTATGAGAAGGAGAAACTTCCGGATATAGCGCCCGGCGCGCCGAATCCGGGAACATACCAGGGCTGCCCGTATGGAGTTTTGCTCCGGTGGAGAATGCTTTTGTAGCGCACGCTCCATCCTGCGGAGAACGGACCCCAGATTTTGACGCGCAGTCCGAGGCTGAATTCGAACCATCCGACAGTGACGTGCTGTGCCGGTATGCTGAAGCGCGATTCTTCGTCCCAGTAGCCCGGGGCGAGCGTAACGTCGTCGACCGAAAAGCTGAACGGCGACAGTCCGTAGCGTAAGCCGGCGAAAAGGCTGTAGTCGGGATTGGAGTTGTAGAAGAAATTGTAGTTGGCACCGATGCGGAAGAAGACGCTCAGCGGCGAACGATATGTGTAGTTCATGTCGGCGGGCTTGTAGCTTGTCGTGCCGAGTCCGACTTCAAAAATCGGTTTGTAGCGGTTGTGGAGCGATAGTTCCGCCCAGGCGTCGGCGATGCCGTAGTGCTGTCCGAATATTCTCAGGAGAGGGTCCCATACGTTTACGCCGACGGTGAGCGCATCGAGCAGCGGGAACTCCATCTTGGGTATGGTGGTGATGAGAGTGCTGTCGATCCATTCGTCGCCGGTGACGGAATCGACATACACGTTGAAGCCGTCTTTGTTGACGTAGTGTATCGGACGCTGACGCATCTTGGCATTTATGCGGGATGTGTCGCGTTCGGTCTCGTTCACCGCCTGTGTCTCCGCTGCGGCTGTCGTGACGGGTGTGGCGCGGCGTTTCTGCCGTCCCCATGCCGGAATGAGGATTGTGATGCCAATGGCAAGCAATATGGCTAAACTGGATTTTCTCATTTTTGCATGGCGGTTTCGGTATCGTTGTCGTCGGTGCGGAAGTATATGCGGATGCGCACACGGTCGACATTCGTTATCAGCGAGTCGATGACAACGACGGAGTCGATGAGATGCGTCGTGGTGCTGCATTCAGTGATGTCGTAGCGGTACATGGCGCCGCATTCTTCGGAGGCGAAGTAGGGTATGGATCGATAGCGGAATGTTATGGTGTCGTTCATCGCGAGATCGCTGATGTCGCTCTGGGTGTAATGGAAGCACCATTGGGTGATGTCGTGCTCCGAGCGCATCGGCAGATATACTTCGCTTGCCGCTTCTCCCGATTTCAGAAGAATTGAGTCGCCTGGCGCTCCTATGCCGTGAATCTGCAACAGGTTGAGCGACACGCTTGCGCCGGTCGCCGACGACAGGAAGGCGGCGCGCGGAATGGCATTTCTGTTGTCAAGGCATCCTGTCGTGTTGCATGCTGCGGCGGCTACGGCAAGTGCGATCAGCGGCACGAGGCGTTTCATCGCTTTATCAGGATTTCGTCTATTGGTTTGCGTTTCTTCTCAGGCGCTTCTGTGCCTTCTGCCGGATGTCCTACCGGAACGATGGCAACAGGGACAGTATCGGCATCAAGCCCGAGACCTTCCGAGAGCTTGTCGGGCTCGAAGTTGCATATCCAGCACGTGCCGAGACCTATCGCCGCCGCGGCGAGGCAGAGATGCTCGGTGGCGATGGCAACGTCGACATCGGTGTGGTTGTGTCCGTCGGCGGGGCGTACCCATGCTTCCGCCGGTGTTCCGCACATTATAATATAGTAAGGTGCGGTGCGCACCCATTCGCGGTTGTATGCGGCGGCAACGGCAGAGCGTCCGGCTTCGTCGCCGGGTCGGACAACGGCTATGCGCCATGGCTGGCGGTTGCAAGCCGAGGGGGCGAGGCGTACCTGTTCGAGAATCCAGTCGATGTCGCTTTCTGCTACGGGTTCGGAAGAGTAGCAGCGGCAGGAGTAGCGCGATGCTACGATTTTTGCGAATATGTCTTTTTCTTTCATAATGTTACATTGGGTGTCATGTCGATCACTTCTTCAATTTCATAGTCGTTGCGTTTGGGCGAGTTGCGGACAACAAGCTCGCCTATGAATCCGGCGAGGAACAGCTGCGAGCCGAGGAGCATGAGGACGAGTGAAATATAGAAATAAGGAGAGTCGGTGACGAGGATGTAGTGCTGCCCGTGGTGCATGGCGTACAGTTTGAGGACGCCGACGAGTATTACGGCTATGAAGCCGAGAATGAACATCAGGCTGCCGAGGAGTCCGAACAGGTGCATGGGTTTGCGTCCGAACTTGCCGGTGAACCACAGCGTCATCAGGTCGAGATAGCCGTTGACGAAACGGTCGAGCCCGAATTTTGTCTTTCCGTATTTGCGCGCCTGGTGGTGTACCACTTTCTCGCCTATGCGGCTGAAGCCGGCGAGCTTCGCCAGATAGGGTATGTAGCGGTGCATGTCGCCGTATACTTCGATGTGTTTTACCACGGCGAGGCGGTAGGCTTTCAGACCGCAGTTGAAGTCGTGCAGGTTTTTTATTCCGCTGACGCGTCGTGCTGTGGCGTTGAAGAGCTTTGTAGGTATTGTCTTCGACAGCGGATCGTAGCGTTTTTTCTTGTATCCGGATACGAGGTCGTAGTTCTCTTCGGTTATCATCCGGTAGAGTTCCGGAATTTCGTCGGGGCTGTCCTGCAGATCGGCGTCCATCGTGATGACTACTTTTCCGCGCGCCATGCCGAAGCCGGTATTCAGCGCGGGGCTTTTGCCGTAGTTGCGGCGGAACGATACGCCGCGGACGTGTTCGGGGTCGTCGTCGGCAAGGCGGCGGATGACGTCGAGGGAGCGGTCGGTGGAACCGTCGTCGACAAAAATCACTTCGTAGGAGAAGTTATGTTCGTTCATCACCTTCTTAATCCAGGCATACAGCTCGGGAAGGGATTCTTCTTCATTATATAATGGAACGATTACAGAAATGTCCATATTCTTATTGATTGTTCTGTCTCTGCCGCATACGGCGCATGCGGATGCGCGTGCTGAGGGTTATCGCCATGAAAAGCGAAAGCACCGTGCCGGCAATTATGTTGATGGATATGATGTTTGCGGCAACGTCTGCCGGTGTCGGTGTGAGCCCTTCGTCGCGCAGCTTCTCTATTGTCTGCGCCCATACGTCGCCTTGCTGTGTGCCGAGAGCACGGAAGGCGTCGATGCTGTCCTGCATCTGTGTGGCTATGAAGTTCGGAAATGCGAAACGCAGAGCCAGATAGGTCAGTGCTGCCGGAATGAGACTGCCGAGGAAAAATGAGGCTATGCCTTCTGCCCATATTTCAGGGAACGAGAGAAAGCCGCCGCTTCGCAGACAGTTCTTGCTGAGGAGGCTGAATGCGTAGAAGGGCAGTGCTATGGCTGCGCCAAAGGCAATAAGAGCGAGGAACGGGTATTGCGTCCCTGCTCCCATGAGCGCTATAACCACGCAGAAGAATATGCCGAGGCGCAGACCGTTTTCGGCTGCGCGGGCTGTTATGGGACGTGTGCTGGGGCGTTTATCGGTGTTTTCCATCCTGACTGGTTCTTATGTGAGTACAAAGTTAGAAAAAAATATTCATTCCGTACTGCTGTGAGGCTGTCTTAATTGTTATTAAGGTGTATAACATGTAAATATTTATGCTATGAATGTAAAGAATCTGATACTGACGGGGCTTGTGGCTCTTGTCGCCGGTCTTCTTCTCGTGCTCATGCGTGCATCGCTCGCCGACGGTCGTGTTGTTGTCGCTGCCGGCATACTGTTTGCTGTCGCCGGAGTTCTCGACCTCGCTCTCATTGTCCGCCCTTCCGAAAAACGGAAAAACGCCGGTGCTGTAGGCACTGTGCTCGGCTGGATTGCCGCCGCAGCTGCGATAATATTCGGACTTGCGATGATAATCTTCAAATCGACATTCGCCGGTCTTGTAGGCTTCATCCTTGGAGTGCTTCTTGTTTTTCTGGCATGTTTCCAGTTCTATCTTATTCTCTTCGGTTCTCGTCCGTCGCGCCTGCCGGGATGGCTCTATATAGTGCCGACGTCGCTGGTCGCTTGCGCGGTGTATATCTTCACGAGTGATTATGTTCCGGGGCGTGTCACAGAAATCGTCATCGCGGGCGCCGGATTCATGGCTTTCGGCGCCGCCGCCATTGCGGAATACTTCATTCTGAAAAGCCGCAGACACGTTGCTTCCGAAGCCACAGGCGACGTTGCCAAATAAGTGCCGACCGGCCTCCGTAAGCGCCGTTTTTGAGCCTGAAATTGCGAAATAGCCACTATTTCACACAAATATGCTGGCAAAAATGCAATTTTAGGCTTTCGTTTTGTGGTAGTTTTAAAAAAAATAGCGATATTTGCACCGCAATTTGGAACAGGGCTTCCCCGGTCCCGCCATTTGCTTATGGATTTTTTATAACCAATTGTATTTAAACTCATATAAAAATGACTAAAGCCGACATCGTAAACGAAATTGCTAAGAGCACAAATCTCGACAAAGCAGAAGTTCTTGCAACAATCGAACGCTTCATGGAAGTAGTAAAGGATTCACTTGCAAGCGGTGAGAATGTGTATCTTCGTGGCTTCGGCAGCTTCATCGTAAAAGTACGCTCACAGAAGACTGCACGCAACATCAGCAAAAAGACCACAATCATCATCCCCGAACATAAGATTCCCGCTTTCAAGCCCAGCCGTGTGTTCATGGATGAAGTGAAGAAATGAAATTTCAAGCTTTCCGGTGTTGAGCCGGAAGGTCCCGATACTATTAATTAACCCACAAAAGCGTTAGACAATGCCCAGCGGAAAGAAAAGAAAAGGCCACAAGATGGCAACCCACAAACGCAAGAAACGTCTGAGAAAGAATCGTCATAAGAAGAAATAAGGCAGGCAAGGCTGTCCTGCCAGTCCGGGCAGCCCGAGCCCGCGAATACGTTCGTGACGAACCATATCTACCAGACAATGAGCAAACTTCGCACTGCGGCGCACCCTTGAGAGCCTGCCGCGGCGAAGATTTGTTCGTTTTTAGTCATGCCTTTGACTGAACCCAACAGAACATTTTTTACATAACCACCTCAGCAAATGAAAAGCGAACTCATCGTAGATGTGCAGCCTTCGGAAATATCTGTCGCCCTTCTTGAAGACGGGCGTCTGGTGTCGCTGCAGAAAGAGGCGAGAAATATCGCGTATGCTGTAGGCGACATCTATCTGGCAAAGGTGAAGAAGCTAATGCCGGGTCTGAATGCCGCATTTGTGAACGTGGGGTATGAAAAAGATGCTTTCCTTCATTATCTCGATCTCGGCGCGAATTTCTCGTCGTACTCCGAATTTCTGCGTCAGCTCATGGCTGACAAGAAGCGTGTGCCGAAGCTTTCGGCAATGAAACTGCTTCCTGAAATAGACAAGCACGGGTCGATAGCCGATACGCTCACTCCCGGTCAGGAGCTCCTTGTGCAGATTGTCAAGGAGCCTATTTCGTCGAAGGGTCCGCGCCTGACGACAGAGCTCTCGCTCACGGGGCGTTTCCTTGTCCTGACGCCATTCTGCGACAAGATTTCCATATCACAGAAAATCAAGTCGTCGGAGGAGAAGATGCGTCTGCGCCGACTGATCGAATTCCTCAAACCGAAAAACTTCGGCGTGATAGTGCGCACATCTGCCGAAGGAAAGAACAGCGCCGAGCTCGATGCCGAGCTTAAATCCCTTCTGCAGGCGTTCGAAGACGCCTGCGCCAAAGCACAGAAATCCGAAGCTCCGAAACTTGTCTTCGAGGAAGAAAACCGCGCTGTCGCCATGCTCCGCGACGTGTTCAGCCCGTCGTTCGAATCGATATATGTCGCCGACAGCGAGATATGCTCGCACATCCGCAACTATGTGGCGCTCATAGCGCCGGAACAGAAAGAAATTGTAAAGTCTTACGACAAGGATCTTCCGATATTCGACCATTTCGGCATCACGAGGCAGATAAAATCGTCGTTCGGCAAGACGGTGTCGTTCAAGTCGGGCGCGTATATCATCATTGAGCATACGGAGGCGCTTCATGTCATCGACGTCAATTCCGGCAACCGCGCCAAGGCGGGTACCGACCAGGAAAGCAATGCTCTCGACGTCAATCTCCGCGCCGCCGACGAAATCGCCAGGCAGCTCCGCCTGCGCGATATGGGCGGCATCATTGTTGTCGACTTCATCGACATGGCGAAGAGCGAGCACCGCCAGCAGCTCTACGACCACATGCGCGAGGTTATGGCAAACGACCGTGCGCGCCACAGCATTCTGCCCCTCAGTAAGTTCGGACTAATGCAGATCACGCGCCAGCGTGTGCGTCCGGTGCTCGACATACACACTAACGAGGAGTGCCCGTCGTGCCGCGGCAAGGGCGAAGTGCAGCCGTCGATTCTCTTTACTGACACTCTTGCCGAAAAACTCGAATATATCGTCGATACTCTCGGAAAGAAAGATTTCGTGATGTATGTCCATCCCTATGTGGACGCATATATTAAAAAAGGTCTGTTCACAAGTCTTTACGGCAAGTGGCGCCGTCGCTTCGGACGGGTGTTCCGCATAGTTCCCGACGAATCGCTTGCGTATCTTCAGTACCGTGTCGTGGACAGCGAGCGCAATGAACTCAGTCTTGTCGACGAAAAAGACAACGGCAAGAGCTCTGTGGCGAAGACTGCCGACAAGGCGATAAAGCGCGGTGCCGAAGAAGAAGAACCGCAGCCGGCGAAGAAAGAGCAGCCGAAACCACAAGGCAAGCAAGCGAAGGTCCAGAAAGAGCAGCCGGCGCAGACGCCGACAGAACAGCCGGCGGAATCGACAGACGCCCCGGAGCAACCGGCGCCGAAAGCTAAGAAACCAAAGCAGCGTCAGGCGAAGAAAAAAGCCGAGCCGCAGGCTCAGACCGACCCTGCTCACCTTCTTCCTCCTGCAGAACAGGTAATGGAAGATGTGCCCGGCGACATGGCTGACGAAAGCGGCGACGCTCAGGAAATATCAGCAGGGCAGCCGAAGCCCAAGCCGAAACGGCGTCATCGCCGCAAGCCGAAGCCAGCCGCGGACGGACAGCCGTCGGCGCAGGACGCTCCTCCGGCAGAATAGGAAAGCATTTATTACCCACAGATTATAATCTCCGGTTGTTCCCGGAGATTATTTTTTAGACCTGCTTAAAGGAATCCGCGTTTCGGAGAATGTGAAATCGCGTGTTTAGCAATGGTGAAAACGACGGTACAAACGTTTGTAAATACCTTTATAGTTAAAAGTGTTGCCATATTATTAAGTTTTTAAAAACTTTTTGTTGGTTATTAGAAAAAAACATATTATTTTTGCATTCAAATTAATTTTAAAATCAAATTTAAAATCAAATTTAAAATCAAATTAACCTTAAATATTTACAATCAATCAGTCATGAAGCAACCTCCATTATTAAGACTCAGGCTTTTTGCCTTGCTATGGTGTTTTGCAGCTATGGTATGCGCCAACGCGCAGGTTTCAGTGACAGGTACTGTCTCTGATAAAACGGGTGAAACAATGCCCGGTGTATCAGTACAACTCAAAGGCAATCCTAAGGTTGCCGCCGCTACGGATATAGACGGTAAATTCACCATTAAAGTTCCAAATCTTCAGTCTCAGCTTGAAGTGAGCTATGTCGGTTTTAAAAAGCAGACAGTCGCTCTCAACGGAAGGTCAAACGTCGAAATCGTTCTTGAAGAAGACACAGAGCTCCTCGACGAAGTCGTTGTTGTCGGTTACGGCGTTCAGAAGAAGGTCTCCCTTACCGGCTCGGTATCGGCAGTGTCCGGTTCTGACCTTATAAAGGCGCCTATGCAGAACGTTTCGAACCTCCTCACCGGTAAGGTTTCCGGTATCACCGCAGTTCAGAGCACCGGTCGTCCCGGTGAGGACGCCGCATCGATCAAAGTGCGCGGTGTCAGTGACTTCAACTACTCCGGTCCTCTCGTGCTCGTCGACGGTGTGCAGATGGATATGAACCTTGTCAACCCTCAGGACATCGAAAGTGTGTCTATCCTTAAGGATGCATCGGCAGCTATCTACGGTGTCGAAGGCGCCAACGGCGTAATCCTCATTACTACCAAGAAAGGTCAGGAAGGCATTGCAAAGATCGCTTACAATGGTTCTTTCTCATGGGTTCACAACACAGCTCTTCCAGAGTTCTGCGACGCTGAAGAATATATCTACTGGCACAACAAGGCATCGATCATGGACGGTATTACCCCGCGCTACGACGCCGACGTTCTCCGCCGTGTAAAGGAAGCCGCTCCCGACGACTGGCTAGGCAACACCAACTGGTTCAAGGAAATTTTCCGCACAGGCTTCACCCAGCAGCACAACGTATCTGCAACCGGTGGCGGCAAGAACGCATCTTACTTCGTTTCCGGTGGCATCATGGACCAGCAGGGCACAATGCGCGGCACCAGCTACCACCGTTACAACGTGCGTTCCAACCTCGAAATGAAGGTTGCCAAGAACATGCGTTTTGCCAGCACCATCGCCGCTTACCGTACAGAAAAGGACTATCCTAACACCAACATGAGTGAGCAGAGTCCATACAACCCCTCTTCAGAAGCTGTCTACACGCTTCCTATCTTCCAGAAGGAATATCAGGGCCGTCCCGTAGGTTACGGCGCAGACAGTCTCAACCCTGTCGCCGCAATCGAACAGAGCGGTTTTCAACGCACATACGCCAACCGTTTCGTAGGTACAGCCCTTCTGGAATATGACTTCAAGGCTGTTCATCCTCTTCTCGACGGTCTGAAAGTGTCTGTCTGGGGTTCTTACAACACGTGGCACCAGAACGCCGAGTCCTATTTCGGCGCAATTGAAGCGTTCCAGGTTCTCCCATCCGATGTAACCAAAGGAACTGTCACTTACAAGGCCGCCTACGCAAAGGGTCAGGAAAATACTTCTTACAGCAAGTCTTCGGCATGGGACTGGACAGCAATGCTCCGTCCTCAGGTTTCTTACAACCACAAGTTCGGCAAAGCCGACATCGGTCTCCTCTACCTGTATGAAGCTACCAAATACTTCACGAGCAACGTGGGCGCATCGGCGCGCAATTACATCGCTCCCGATCCTGTCGACCTCGGTCTCGGTCTTGAGGTTATTCCTACCGCCGTGTCCGGTAGTCACGGACGCTCGGCGAAAGCCTCCCACATCGGTCGTTTCAATTTCAACTGGGACGAGAAATATCTCCTCGAGTTTGCCTTCCGTTACGACGGCTCATACAAATTCGCTCCCGAAAACCGCTGGGGCTTCTTCCCCTCTGTATCCGCAGGCTGGGTAATGTCGCAGGAAGGCTTTATCAAGAACAATCTTCCCTGGGTCGACTTCCTCAAACTCCGCGCCAGCTACGGTGAGTCAGGTAAGGACAACCTCTCGGCCTTCCTTTATGAATATCTTTATAAATCGAAAAAAGACGGTTACATCTTCCCCAGCGGCGTTTCAATTCCTCTGGTATGGACCGACTCCTACACTCAGAGCCGCAACCTCAAATGGTCGACTACCAAGACTTATAATGTCGGTTTCGATGTCGACGTTCTGCACCGTAAGTTAGGTCTGGAATTCGACGTATTCTATCAGGTGACATCCAACCTTCTCGAAGGTATCGGCGGCGCTTATCCCTCGTCGCTCGGCGGCAACACTCCGAAGTATGAAAACTCGGGTGCTGTCGACAACCGCGGTGTCGACTTTACCATCAAGCACGAACTCGCTGTCAACAAGGACTTCAGCTACCGTCTGCGCGGCACATTCGGCTTCGCGCGCAATAAAGTTCTCCGCAAGAAGATCGTCGATGACCACCCCTCGTGGCGCAACACTCTCGGCTACCCGATGGGCGCGCGCTTCGGTCTTATCGCCACAGGTCTCGCTCAGACACAAGAGCAGATCGACAACGCTCCCGCCGCACCTTCGGGCGATATCAAGCTCGGTGATCTCCTCTATCAGGACACCAACGGCGACGGCAAGATCATGTACAAAGGTTCTGAGTCTGACTACGTCCGCATCGGTTACGGTTCGCTCCCCGAAATCACTTTCTCGATGAACATGGACTTCAACTACAAGAACTTCTACCTCAACATGCTGTGGCAGGGCGTTACCCATGTCGATTATCAGCTCAACGGTATCTGGGGTACAAATCACTGCGACCATACTCCATACACACGTCCGTTCTACAGCGACGGCAACGCACCTAAGTATCTTGTCGAAGACTCCTGGACACCCGAAAACACCGACGCCCGCTATCCTCGTCTGTCTTCGACAGCCCGTCAGAACAACGCTGTCGCTTCTACGTGGTGGCTCATCAACGGCGAATATCTCCGCCTCAAGAACCTCACCATCGGTTATGATGTGCCTGAGAGTGTGCTCAAACACACACCTTTCTCGCGCTTCAATATCTACGTGTCGGGTACAAACGTTCTTACCTTCAGCCACTTCAAATACCTTGACCCCGAGTCTCCTTCTATCGCCGCAGGTTACTATCCCCAGCCGGCAACATGGTCGCTTGGTCTTAATGTCAACTTCTAATCAATCCTAACGATTCCGCAAAATGAAAAAATCTATATTTTTAGCAGCTTTAGCGGTTCTGGCTCTTTCGTCGACATCGTGTAGCGACATTCTCGACATTCAGCCGTCCGACCAATACGGTTCGGACGCGATCTGGAGCACAGAGACCTCTGCCGACTATTATATAATGGCGTCGTACCAGCACTTCAAGGATCACTCTATCCTCGCCGGTCACACACGTCACTATTATGACGCCTACACCGACCTCTACAAGTCGACCACATGGCTCGGATACGACCACATGTATAATAAGGAGTTCATGCTCGCCTCACAGTTCGGCAAAAATAATGCCGCCGACTTCGCTTCGTGGAACACAGCTTATGGTCGTATCAAGCGTGCCAATCTTCTGCTCAACGACCTTGACAGGTTTGCCGACCGCTTCGATCCGGAATGGGTGAAAATCCGCCGCGCCGAGGTTCGCTTCGCTATTGCGATGAATTACTTCTACATCGCCCGCGTCTATGGCGGCTTTGTTATCCGTACCGATAAGTCAGGTATCAACGGCGGTACTGATGATGGCGCAAATCCCGAAGACTGCAACCGCGCCCGCGCTACTGAAAAAGAGTCCTACGACTTTATTATGAAGACAATGAACGAGTGCGCTGAGGACCTTCCCGAATCATGGGGTAAGGGCGGCAAACTCGAAGGTCGTGCCACAAAAGGCATGGTCTACGGCTTCCTTTCACGCGTGGCTCTTTTCGCAGAGGATTGGGAAATGGCTGCCAATGCCGCCGACTCGTGCGCCAAGTACGGCAAGTACAAACTTGTTGACAACTACGCCGACCTCTTCAACTACACTAAGGACGAGTCGAACCTCAGCGAAGTCATCTTCGCTATCTATTATAAGAAGGAACTTGCCACTCACGGCTTCGACAATGCTATGCGCAGCCCCGGCGATGCAGCAATAAATAAGGTTCCCGCGACTGCCACTATCGTGCCGACGGCAGAGCTTGCCGACATGTACGAGTTTAAGGACGGTACTCCATTCGACTGGTCGACATGGAAGAGAGTCAAAGACGGTGAAGGGAAAACCCTTACCGACCCTTATACATATCGTGAACCCCGCTTCCAGGCCACAATCCTCTATGACGGCGCACAATGGGAAGGCCGCACAATCGAGACTTATGTCGGTCAGACTGCCAGCGTACCCGACGGCGTCGACGCAATCAAGACATGGACCCGCGCAGGCACGTGCGATGGTCACACCTGCACAGGCTACTACATCCGCAAATATCTTATGGAAGGTAACAAAGACTTCCTTACCAAAGGCAGCACAATGACTGAGATATGCCTCCGCTACGCCGAGGTTCTTCTCAACAAGGCCGAAGGTCTCGCCATGCAGAACCGTATCGAGGAAGCTCTTGTGCCTCTGAATGAAGTCCGTGCACGTGTCAAGCTGCCCGCACGCACTCTTGCCGACGCTCCCAATCAGGCTGCTTTCATGAATCTTCTGCGCAAGGAACGTGTATGCGAGCTTGCCGGTGAAGGTCAGCGCTACTGGGATCTCATCCGCTGGAGACTTGCCAAGGAGGTAATCGACGGTCAGTCGTTCCACGGTGTCCAGATTTCCATGCGTGCTACTGGTACAAAGACATACAAGGAAGTCGACATCGACGACGGACAGAAGCGCATGTTCGAAGACCGCTACTATCGTCTCTCACTCCCTGCCACCGAGCTCACCAACAACAAACTCTGTGAGGACAACCCCGGCTGGTAATCATCCGACATTCGTCAACAATCTAATATAACGATCATTATGAAGATAATTAAATATATTCTGTTTTCTCTCGTCGGTCTGCTTGCCTCAGCCTCTTTCTCGGCGTGCGAGTCTCCTGACAAGGAATTCGAACATGACAATAACCTTATCGCCTGGATGCAGCTCTGTCTGCGTGCCGGCGCACAGGGTCTCCCCGGTGTAATTGAGGAGTATGACGCTCAGGGCAATCTCGTGCCTACCGATGAGGTGACAGTAGAGCGAGTCAAAGGCGGCTACGGTATCATCAGGTTCGTGCTCGACCTCGACTATAAGGGCGAATACGACCCCGAACACTGTTACCTCAATACCTCGCTTACTTTCGACGAAGTGATCAAACCCGGTCTCGCCGGCATCAAGAATATTACCAACCGTAATGCCGAGGGTGTCGCCCAGGGCATCAAGTTTACCGTTCACTCCGGCATAGGCACAACCCGCGAATACACCGTCATCGGCTACTTCGACGGTGAATATCAAGTTGCTCCCGAAGCATCAGGTAATTAATTTCTAACGTTTTTTATCTCAGACACAAATGAAACTCAATTATAGCAAACACGCCCTGACTGCTGCTGCCGCTCTGTTGGCTGTCCTTGCAAGCTCTTGCAAAGACGACATCACCGACACCCTCTCAGAGCAGGCATACATCGAGCCGGATGCTTTCTATGTACCCTCGGCTGTCGACCAGACGCGCATCTACAAGGCTCAGCTCAACGCTACCCAGGATACTTTCTTTATCCGTGTGCCTCAGAACGTCGATCCTGTCAAAGAACTCACCGCAGCAGTTCCTAAGTTCTATCTTAGCCTCGGTGCAACGGTAACGCCCGCTATAACCGAAGCTCAAAACTTCGCTGACCGTGACAACGCTCCCAAATACACCGTTACCGCCAAGAACGGAGCAACACGTACCTATTATGTCAGCTATGTCGTTGTAGAGCCTATGCTCCTCGACAAAGGCGAGCTCCCCGCAAGTATCGACCTCTTCTGTTCGGCTAAAATCGGCGAAAATGAATTCGGCTTCAACGGCGACATCATAGCTTCACCCGCATTCTGCGGTCTCGACAATGTTGTGATGTTCTCACGCAAGTACAACACTCTCCGTGCTTATGATCTTCCCTCGCTTAACGTTCATGGCGCCAAAGGTGAGCTTCAGACAGATCCGGCTTTTGATGTCAAAGACGTCGTGGCTGTTACGTCCGATTCCAAGGGTCATCTCGTTGTGGCAGTAGGCGGCTTCAAGTCAGGTCACACTAAATTCTTCTATTACACATCCCCTGACGAGGCTCCTGTTGCCATTGAAGGGGAGACCCACACAAGCGTTGAGTACGAGGAAGGCGAGCCCGGCATGATGGGCACTTATATCAGCTGTACAGGCGACGTCACCACTCAGGCTGTCATTGCCTTCGGTGGCGAGCGCGACGCTCTCGGTACTCACTACAAATACTACATTTCAGGCGCCATACTCCGCACCGACAACTATGAAACCATCCATACCGGCTATCCTTCCAACGATATGAACGAGTTCCAGATGATTTCGTTCTTCTCTACCAAGAAGAATTCGGCTTATCTCATCGGTGACTGCCAGAAGTCAGAGAAAACCGACAACATGCGTAATGAAGTTGAGATCCGTCTCAACGACAACCTTGGCAACACTATCGCTCAGGCGGACTACTATCAGACTGCGTACAACTCATGGCAGGGATGGTGGCAGCGTACCGGTCAGGCTCCAAGCAAGAAGGGCGCGCGTCGCCCGACTGTTCACGCCATGAATCTCAACGGAGTCGAACTTGCTCTCTTCTCTACCGGCGGCGGGGATGGCGCTCCTCAAATGCAGCGCACACTTATCACCGACAAGAACCTCGGCGTATATTATACAGACTATGGCGCATTCGACGGCACGTGGCTTTTCAAAATCGGTTCTGAGACGTCGACACCATGGATCGACTATTACACAGGTTCATGTGTGATGTGCGACTGGTGTTTCGACGACGAAAAGCAGCAGGGTTACATCGCCGTATGGTACGAACGCCGCGGTCTCATGATTTACGATGTAAGTTGTATCAAGATGATCTGATGCACTGATATCCCCAACCATACAAGAGGGTGTGTCGATTTTTTCGATGCACCCTCTTTTCATTTTTTTGGCAACACATCGCAATTACGCAATTACTTGCAGTTAAAATTTTGGCTTGCGATAAAAAATGGTTAACTTTGCCGAAACTCTGAAAAACAATATAAAAGCGCCTTTCAAACGTTATGAAGACAATATATAAGAAAATACTTCTCAAGCTCAGCGGCGAATCGCTGATGGGACATCAGGGCTATGGCATTGACCCGGAGCGTCTGGGTTCCTATGCGCGTCAGATAGCGGAACTTGCCGATGCTGGCGTTCAGGTTGCAATCGTTATCGGCGGCGGCAATATATTCCGCGGTCTGTCGGGTGCATCGAAAGGTTTCGACCGTGTCAAGGGCGATCAGATGGGAATGCTTGCGACAGTCATCAACTCTCTTGCCCTGAGCTCGGCGCTCGAAAGTCTCGGCAAGCCGGCAAAAGTGCTCACTTCCATAGCCATGTCGCCTATCGGCGAGGGCTACAGCACGGCGAAGGCTCTCGACATGCTTGCGGAAGGTAAGATTGTCATCATTGCCGGCGGCACGGGCAATCCGTTCTTCACCACCGACACGGCATCGGCTCTGCGCGCCGTAGAAATCAAGGCCGACGTCATGCTCAAAGGCACGCGTGTCGACGGCATCTACACCGCCGACCCCGAAAAAGACCCGACAGCGACGAAATTCGACAAAATCACCTACGACGAAATCTACAACCGCGGTCTCCGCATCATGGACCTCACCGCTACCACGCTGTGCCGCGAAAACGGCATGAAGATAGTAGTTTTCGACATGGACACTCCCGGCAATCTCGCCAAAGTGCTCGCCGGAGATCCCATAGGCACGCTTGTTTACTGAAAAATACAAAACCCCTATAACCATGACCGACCCTAAGACATTCATTGAGCCCGCCGAAGAAAAAATGGCAATGGCAGTGGCTTATCTGGAAGAGACTCTCCAGCGCATACGCGCCGGTAAGGCAAATCCCAAGATTCTCGACGCAGTCCGCGTAGAATACTACGGTTCGATGGCACCGATTTCCAATGTTGCCAACATCAGCGTACCCGATGCACGCACCATAGTCATCACCCCCTGGGAGAAAACCATGTTCAAGCCCATTGAGAAAGCTATTCTCAACTCTGAAGTAGGCATAACTCCCGAGAACAACGGTGAGGTGATCCGCCTCAACATCCCGCCGCTGACCGAAGACCGCCGCAAGTCTCTTGTCAAGCAGTGCAAGGCAGAGGTGGAGAATGCAAAGGTGTCTGTCCGCAATGCGCGACGCGACGCTATCGAGGGACTCAAGAAGGCTATCAAACAGGGTATGCCCGAAGACGTCGAGAAAGACGCCGAGGCAAAGACGCAGAAGATACACGACAAATACCTCAAGCAGATCGACGAGCTTTTCGCTGCCAAGGAAAAAGAAATTCTCACAGTATAACAAATACGATATAACACTGTCCGGCGCCCGTGCGCCGCTCCGGATTCCGGTGCGGCATCCCGGTCACCGGACATGATAATGCAATAACCAATCATGTTGGAAAACACAAACGTCAAGACGTGCGACAAGGTAGTCGTGCGCTTCTCAGGCGACTCAGGCGACGGAATGCAGCTTGCCGGAAACATCTTTACCAATGTGTCGGCAGGGCTTGGCAATCAGGTGTCGACCTTTCCCGACTATCCTGCCGAAATACGTGCTCCGCAAGGTTCGCTTGGCGGAGTGTCCGGCTTCCAGGTGAGTGTCGGCAGAGGCGTGCACACCCCCGGCGATGCCTGCGATGTGCTTGTGGCGATGAATGCCGCAGCTCTCAAGCAGAATATCAAATTCCTCAAACCGGGAGGCGTTGTCATTGTCGACATCGATTCGTTCAAGGAATCAGACCTTAAAAAAGCGCTGTATACCACCGACCGTCCATTCGAGGAGCTCGGTATCCGCGACCAGATTGTAGAGGTGCCGGTCACTACTATGACCAAAGCGGCTCTCGCCGACAGCGGTCTCGACAACAAAAGTATCCTCAAGTGCCGTAACATTTTCGCTCTCGGTCTGGTGTGCTGGCTCTTCGACCGCCCGGTCGATGCCGCTCTCAGACATCTGAAAACCAAATTCGCCAAGAAACAGGCTGTCTATGAGGCAAACGCTATCGTTCTTCAGACCGGCTATGACTACGGTCACAACATCCACGCCAGCGTCAGCACCTACCGCATAGAGACCGACGAGCCCCGACCGGGCATATATACCGACATCAACGGCAACACGGCAACGGCGTGGGGTCTGATAATGGCTTCGGAGAAGTGCGGTCGTCCGCTCTTCCTCGGCTCATATCCCATCACTCCCGCCACTGATATCCTCCACGAACTTGCCAAGCGCAAGGACCTCGGTGTGAAGGCCTGCCAGATGGAGGATGAGATTGCAGGCGTATGCTCTGCGATAGGCGCCTCCTTCGCCGGCGATCTTGCCGTGACGTCCACATCGGGTCCCGGTCTGGCGCTCAAGAGCGAAGGCATAGGTCTTGCCGTGATGGCAGAGCTTCCGCTTGTCGTGATCGACGTTCAGCGCGGCGGTCCGTCGACGGGTCTGCCTACGAAAACCGAGCAGACCGACCTTATGCAGGCGCTCTACGGGCGCAACGGCGAGTCGCCCGTGGCAGTGGTGGCTCCCGCCACTCCCACCGACTGCTTCACCATGGCATTCGAGGCATGCCGCATCGCCGTAGAGCACATGACGCCTGTCATCATGCTCAGCGACGCTTTCATCGGCAACGGTTCTTCGGCGTGGCGTGTGCCCGACGAGGATGAATATCCTGCCATAAAGACGCCGGATGTCCCTGCCGACATGATTGCAAGGGGAGAGTGGAGTCCTTATCTGCGCCGCGACAACCTCGGACGTTACTGGCCTATGGGCGGCACGGAAGGTGCCATGCACCGTCTCGGCGGTCTGGAGAAAAACGCCGAAACAGGCGCGATATCCAACGACCCCGCCAATCACGAGCGCATGGTGCTTCTTCGCCGTGAAAAAGTGGCACGTATTGCCGACGACATACCGCAGCTTGAAGTGTGCGGCGATGCCGGTGCCGACACTCTGCTGATAGGCTGGGGCGGTACGTACGGACATCTGCGTACAGCCGCCGAAGAGCTGAACAAGGCAGGAAAACGCGTCGCTCTGGCTCATTTCCGCTATATCAACCCGCTTCCGGCAAACACTGCGGAAGTTCTGGGACGCTATAAGCGTTTCATCGTCGCCGAGCTCAATACGGGTATGTTCGCCGATTATCTGCAGGCGAAATTCAATAAGTATAACTTCCTTCGTATCAATAAAATTCAGGGACAGCCGTTCTCGGTCGGCGAACTTGTAGAGCGTGCGGGGAAACTTATGGAAGAATAAAAAATGGAACAGAACAAATATACATTCGCCGATTTCAAGAGCGACCAGGCAGTGCGCTGGTGTGCCGGCTGCGGCGACCATGCCATCCTCAACACTCTTCAGAAAGCGATGGCGGAGATAGGCGTCGCTCCTCATAAGACTGCCGTCATCTCCGGCATAGGATGCAGCTCGCGTCTGCCGTACTACATGAATACCTACGGTTTCCATACCATCCACGGACGTGCTGCGGCAGTAGCAACAGGCTATAAGGTTGCGAATCCGGAGATGACAGTGTGGCAGATTTCCGGCGACGGCGACGGACTCGCTATCGGCGGCAACCACTTCATTCATGCCGTGCGCCGTAATATCGACATAAACATCATCCTGTTCAACAATAAGATATACGGTCTTACCAAAGGTCAGTATTCTCCGACGAGCGATCGCGGTTTTGTGTCAAAATCGAGTCCTTACGGTACTACGGAAGACCCGTTTGTCCCCGCCGAGCTTGTCTTCGGCGCACGTGGTACCTTCTTCGCCCGTTCCATCGACGTCGAGCTTGACACTTCGCGCGAAATCATGGTCGCCGCCGCCCGCCACAAAGGCACGTCGGTATGCGAAATCCTCCAGAACTGCATGATTTTCAACAACGGCATCCACAATCCCATCACCGACAAGGCTGTGCGCGCCGACCGTACCATTGTCCTCCGTCACGGCGAAAAGATGATTTTCGGTGCCGACCGCAACAAAGGTCTTGTGCGCGACGGTTTTCTGCTCAAGGCGGTGACGATAGGCGAGGATGGCTATACGATGGACGATGTTCTTGTCCATGACGCCCATTGCGAGTCGAACTTCCTGCATCAGCAGCTTGCCATGATGGACGGTCTGGGCAGTCTGCCGCTGGCGCTCGGTGTGATCCGCGACGTAGCGGCGCCCACATATAACGACGGCGTATGTCAGCAGGTAGAGGAAGTGCGCGCGCGCAAAGGATTCTCACGCCTTCGCGACATGATTCTTGCCGGCGGAACGTGGGAGGTGAAGTGAGATGAACGCAGATGTAATCCGTCTTCTTCCCGATTCTGTCGCCAACCAGATTGCCGCCGGCGAGGTCATCCAGCGTCCGGCGTCGGTCATCAAGGAGCTGGTGGAAAACGCCATCGACGCGGGAGCGACAGAAATCAGCATCATCCTCAAAGATGCCGGCAGGACGCTAATTCAGGTCGTCGACAACGGCTGCGGCATGACGCCCACCGACGCGCGTATGGCGTTCGAGCGTCATGCCACCAGCAAGATTTCGTCGGCTGCCGACCTGTTCACGCTTCATACCATGGGCTTCCGCGGCGAGGCTCTGCCGTCGATTGCCGCCGTGGCGCAGGTAGAACTCCGCACTATGCGTCAGGGCGCCGAGACCGGAACGCGTCTGCTCATCAACGAGTCGAAGTTCGAGAGTCAGGAACCATGCTCCATGGTTCCCGGCACGAACATCATGGTGAAGAGTATTTTCTTCCACATGCCGGCGCGGCGGAAGTTCCTGAAAAAAGACAGCATCGAGCTCGGGCATATCCTGCGTGAGTTCGAGCGTCTTGCCCTTGTCAATACCTCGGTAGACTTCACTCTTATCAGCGACGACCGCACCCTTCACCGTTTCGGTCCCGGAAACCTGAAGCAGCGCATAGGATCGCTGTTCGGCAAGAATCTGGAATCGCAGCTGGCGCATATAGAGACGGAAACATCGCTCGTCAGGATAGAAGGCTTCATCGGCATGCCGCGTTTCGCCAAGAAGCGCGGCTATCAGCAGTTCCTCTTTGTCAACGGGCGCAACATGCGCCATCCGGTGTTCCATCGTGCCATTCTCAAATGCTACGAACAACTTATCAGTCCGGATGCCCAGCCGTCGTATTTTGTGAATTTCATAGTTGAGCCGTCGACGATAGATGTCAATATCCATCCGCAGAAATATGAAATAAAATTCGAGCATGAGCAGGCGATATGGCAGATTCTTGAGGCTGCCGTGCGCGAGACATTAGGAAAGAACCAGGCGGCTGGCGCCATTGATTTCGACAATGCCGACGCTCCCGAGATTCCTGTCTTCAACCAGGGCAGCGAGTTGCGTCCGTCGTCCGACAACATCCCCCGGCAGCCGTATTCCTATACTCCGAAGAACCAGAGCGTTCCGCACGATTGGGAAAAGCTCTACCAGTCGTTCAGCGAGCAGCGCGACGATGCTTTCACGTCGGGCTCTGCCGACTTTGTGCCCGACGAAGGGCTCATACCGTCCGAACGCAATTTCCCGGCAGAGACGCTACCCTTCGGGCAGGAACCGGAGACTCAGACCGCAGTGACGGCGGCTTGTATGCAGCTTCACAACCGCTTCATTGTCACGTCGTCGCAGTCGGGACTGATGATTATCTCCCAGCACCGCGCGCATGTCAGGATTCTCTTCGAAAACTATATGAGTCAGCTTGCGGAAGGCTCTATGAGCTCCCAGATTCTTCTCTTTCCGGAAGATATGGAGCTTTCGCCGGCGCAAAACGCCACTCTGACCGCATCGCTCGGCGAGTTCGAGGCTCTTGGTTTCAATCTGTGCGACAACGGGGACATGCGCTGGAGTATCATCGCTGTACCGTCGCCTCTTACTTCCGTATCGCCCCTGGAGTCAGTAATGTCGATTATCGAAGACATCACCGAGCGCGGCGAAGCCGATGCGGAAACCCTCAGGAAGCCTCTTGCCCTCGCTATGGCGCGCAGTGCGGCAGTGCAGCCGGGTCAGCCCCTGTCGGCGGCTGATATGGACCGCATAGTCGCCGATCTCTTCCGGTGCTCCGAGCCCGCCCATACTCCCGACGGACAGCCGACGATGACGCTTCTGACAAATGACGAGATAGGCGACCGTTTCGCCCGATAGACGATGTGCCGGGCTCTCGCGTTGTTATTCTTTCTTGTTCCGCTGGCTGTCATGCCGCGCGATATCGACGCCAAGGCGGCTCTCGATCGTCTCGACGACGTTCTTGAGCGGCAGGAAGTATATCTCGACAGTCGGCAGGCATACATCGACAGTCTCGGCAATGTCCGCCGTGGCAAAAATTCGCCTGAGCTGCTTCTCGCGATCGCCGAGGCATATAAAGGATATAATAACGATTCCGCCATTGTCTATCTTAGGAGCGGCGCACGCATGACGGAGGGTATCGCCGCCAGCCGTTTCCGTTGGCGAGTGGCGGCATTGCTCCCGCTCGACGGCTTTTTCGACCAGGCGATAAGAACCTACAATTCAGTCGATGCCGACAGTGTTCCGGCGGAAGAACTTCCGTCGTATTATGATTCAGGACGCCAGATGTACTCGTATATAAGTGCATTCTTCCGCGACTATCCTGAGACTGCCGGAGAACATAAGGCGAAAGCGCTGGAGATGCAGCGTAAGCTTCTGGACGTTCTTCCCGACGGCAGCAGGGAAAAGAAGTTCAATCTCGGTGAATACTATTATCTTACCGGCAGCAATGAGAAGGCGAGGATGTTGCTCGAGGAGTTTGTCGACACCGAGCCGGAGTCGAGTAATCTCAGGGCACGCGCCGCCCATCACCTCTTTTCCATTGCGAAGGAAAACGGCGACAACGAGGCTGCGATAGGTTACCTCGCCATGTCGGCGATTTCCGATATTCTTTCCGCTACCCGTGAGGTGGCGTCGTTGCAGGAGCTCGGCAACGAGATTTACAGCTCCGGCGACATTCTGAGAGCATACAACTATCTGTCAGCGGCTCTCGAAAAGGCTGTAGTCTGCGGTGCGCCGCTGCGAATGGTGGAGACCGCCAAGTTTCTGCCTATTATCGAACGCGCACACAGCAGCGAGATAGCGTCGGGTCGGCGCATGCTCTACTGGGTAATGGCGGGAATGGCGCTTCTTGTGATTGTTCTGCTCCTGATGCTTCTTTTTGTGCGTCACGAGATGGCTAAGATGCGTCGTCTGCAGCAGAACCTGCGAGCCGCCAACACGGCTAAGGAAGTTTATATCAGCCAGTTTCTTAATCTGTGCTCGATCTACATGGACAAACTCAATCAGTTCTGTAAGGTCGTGACCCGCAAGATTACCGCCGGACAGACCGATGAGCTCTACCGGATGGCACGCTCGGGTAAGTTCGTCGAAGAGCAGAGTAAAGAATTCTACGAAGTGTTCGACAATGCTTTCCTGCATATCTATCCCGACTTCATCGAACAGGTGAACGCTCTTCTGCGTCCTGACTGCCGCTTTGAGAAACCGGATGATGAGAAGCTTAACACCGACCTGCGCATCCTCGCTTTCATGCGGCTCGGCATCGACGAAAGCCCGCGTATCGCTCAGGTGCTCAATTATTCGCTCAATACCATATATTCCTACCGTAACAGGCTGAAAAGCCGCGCAATCAACCGAGATACTTTCGAAAGTGACGTGATGAAGATCGATTCGCATGCCTGACGCTTGCATTCTTTGACGAATTGTTGTACTTTTGCGAAAGTAATTATCAATTCGTTGCATTTATATGAAATCACAAAGAATTTTGCTTGCTGCGGCTGTCGGATTGCTTTCCGTATGGCAGCTGTCGGCACAGTGGACTACGCTCGGGACGGGTGTTTACCACGAGAATCTCATTCCTGACTATGACGAAAGCTTCGCGCGGGGTCAGAAATGGAACGTCACCATCGAAGAAAGTACCGAAACGCCCGGACTCTTCCGTTTCGTTCCCTACCATGAGTTCAGCAAGGTGGCGGAATGGCTCGAGGCGAGCGACGACACATACATGGTTATCCATGCCGAGAACCCGGACAAGGTGTGGATGGAAGACTTCAAGCCATATCCAGAATATGAACTCTTCTGGTTCACGCACATGGTGCCAGACGGCGGTTGGGAGGCTGAGCCGGCAGACTACGGCACTCTTGCCGACGGAAAGATTACATTCCCGGCAAGCTGCATGGCTTTCGTGAATATTTACGATCCCGATCAGCGCTGGTTTGTCACCAACACGACGGGCGAGTTCGTTGTCGAGCTTCCGGGCGGCGAGGTTGTAAAGGACTACACCGTGTTCCTTTCCAATCCCTATTGCGGAGCGGACAACAAGGTACCTGTCACTGTTGTATGCGCCGAAGAATCAGCTTCGATAAAGTATGCGCTCTATAAGGGCGCCAAGGAGCTCGACGACGCTCTTGCTGCGGAGGTAGCCGCTTCCGGAACGCCGTGCACTGCCGGAGAACTGCTCGTGGAATGCCCCGAAAACGGAATGTACACGCTTGTTGTCGTTTCTTCCGACGCCGAAGGTGCTGTGCAGTCGTTTAAATCGACGGAACTGTATGGTGTCTACGACAATGACAGCGAGTGGAAATCACTCGGAATGACAACATACCATGAGGCTATCATAGCCGAACACTACGATTATCCGGAGACCGACCTTGAAGTTGAGATTCAGGAGAATATCGCAACTCCGGGCTTCTACCGCATTGTCAATCCGTACGCTGCGTATGAGTATAACTTTATGGAGCGTACCGACGACCATAATCATTATATATATGTACATGCCGAGAACCCGAAAGCTGTATGGATCGAAAACTCTCCTGTCGGAGCCGACTTCGGATATGGCGACGGACGCGTCACGTCCGATATCGCAAAAGCTCTTGAAGCCGGTTATACGCTCGACGAGGCTCTCGCCGCCGGTCTCGAAACCGGTGTACTCAGCAACGGTGTGGTGACCTTCCCCAAATGGGGCATCTGGTATGCCGACCGCGACTATTTCGACGGCTACTGGTATTCCAGCGGTCTTGCCTTCTCGCTTGCTATCCCTGCCGCAGAGACCGGCGACCCGGTTGATCTTTCGGCAAAAGGCACCGCCAACTGCTATATCGTAGAGCCCGGCACTGCCGGCAGCTTCGACGCCACTCACAAAGGCAACTCGCTCACCGAGAGTGTGGGCGACATCGCCGGATGCCGCCTCGTATGGCAGACTTCCAGATCGCTTGTCACGAATCTTGCCTATAATGACGGGCGCATAAGCTTCACTACATCAGGCGAAGCTGGTAACGCTCTTGTAGCGGCTACCGACGCCGACGGCACAATCCTCTGGAGCTGGCACCTGTGGATTACCGACTATGACAGCGACAACGACTATACGACACCCGCCAATGCCTCGGGTCGCACGTGGACATTCATGGACCGCAATCTCGGCGCTACCACGACAGCGCACGGCGATACCGGTTCATACGGCATGTTATTCCAGTGGGGACGAAAAGACCCGTTCCCCGGAGCAGCCTGCCGGACAATCATGAATGAAGACTATACTTATCAGGTCGACGGCGAGCCCGAACTCTACGACATCGACAACAACATTCTGCCTACGATAAGCTCGCAGGCACAGTACCACGGCTCGCTTGCCCTCTCCATAGCCAACCCGATGACATTCTATGCCAATACTAAGCGCGACACCGGCGAAATCGACGAGTACGGCGAGAAGATTCTTGTCGACGATCCTGTTACCGGCGACTGGACCGACGTGTCCGACGATGATTTCTGGGGCGGCGAATCGCACCATAAGACCATATACGATCCGAGTCCTGTAGGCTACAAGGTGCCTGTGGCATACGAAGCCGGTGAGACTCCCTACGACTGGCTCAAATATGCCAACATGACATGGGATAATACCGGCTGCGGCGCCGAGCAGGACGGACAGTGGTTCCCTGCAACAGGTTCGCGTGTATATGCTTCCGGAGGTCTCGATTTCCCCGAAGGCAACAATCCTTACAGCGGTCTGTGGTTCGGCACAAAAGGCAAGACATCCGCTAATCTTGAAGCCAACCCGACGCTATACGGACAGTATATGTTCATTATCAACAGCAAACGCACATTCAAGGTGAATAAAGACCGTCGTTCGCAGGGTCTGTCGCTGCGCTGTGTGCGCGACGAGGAGTATGACCAGACAACAGGTGTCGGCGACGTCGCCGGCGATGACGTTTCATGGCCTGCCGAGGTGTACAATCTGCAGGGATTCCGCGTGACAACTGCATCATCTGCCGCCGACTTGCGCGCTCTTCCTTCGGGACTCTACATTGTAAGAGGTAAGAAACTTCTTGTAAGATAATTGTAATCCGATTATAGAAATCCGCGGGTCGGCGAGCGCCAATCCGCGGATTTTTATACTTGATAGCTGATTTTGTTAAAATTCTTATTTACAGAAGTTAAACCTTGTTGTAATGGTGAATTTTCTTGCTGGAATGCTGAACAATCCGAATATTATTCGTAACTTCGCATTACGAAAGAAACACAATTTGATTCATAATATAGGGTTAGATTTATTTGTCTGTTATATCCATGAATATTTCCGTGAACCTTTCCAAGCTGACGGCTTTAGTCATAGCCAGCCGTTTACGGTTATAGTATAATAGGAAAATGTGTTTTATGTTAGTTATGTAATTGTTTTAAGTCTTTTAAAACGCAGCAGGGTGTCCTCGTGAGAAGACACCCTGTCTTGTTTCATATCTGTTTTTTGCCATCGTACAACTTTTTTTATGTTATGATTTGGAATGTAAGATTTTATGCGTAACTTTGGGGCGGAATAACAGTAGAGATTACCTATCTTTAATTATCAATACTTACTATGAAAAAACTTTTCTCAAATTTTGCATGTGCCGCGCTTGTTGCAGCAGGCATGCTGAGTGCTTCCGGCGCTCAGGCACAGTTGTATGTTACCGGTGGTAATGTTGACGGTCAGACTTCAGAATGGAATCCGTCCTCACCTCTCGTTGTGGAACTTCAGGACGGTTATTATACTTTCCAGGCAACCGGCGAGTTCAAGATGTCGACAGTCATGGGTGACTGGAACGCCTTCAACGGCGGTGCGCTTCGTCCGTCGGCTTGGACTTTAGACGGAAATGTAGCGACAGCTACTCTGAGCAATGGCAATGCCAATGTCAAGGCTCCTGCTGCATGGTCAAGCTCCAAAGTAACATATAAGGTCGACGAGGCATATAGCATTGTCACAGCTACTGTTGGTGAAGTGGAGAAAGTCACTTTCTACGTCACCGGCTCACCCTTCCCCGGCGGATGGGGCGCATTCAACGATGCTGTCAAGATGACAGAGACTTCTGAAAATGTGTTTACATATGTTGCAGAAGACGGCATTGCCGGCGATTGGAAGATTTCAGCCAAAGGCTATTCACCTAACTTCGGTTCAAGCGGTTCCCAGCCTGTTCTCAACGAGGTTTACGAACTCGCCGATGACGGAGGCAGCCTCATGACCGCTTTCCAGGGCAAATGCACGATCACATTTACATATAATCCCGACGGTGTTTCGACACTTCTCGTCACCGGCGACGCTCAGCAGGAAATCGACTATACCAAGTGGTATCTCAACATTGTAGGCGATTTTAACTCATGGGATGACAACGGTGTTAGTTTCGACGCCGAGGGCATTGCCAAGCGTGAGAATGTGGCTGTCGGCAACGGCGGTTTCAAAATCAAAGTATGGAACGGCGCTGCCGATATGTGGCATTGCAGCGGCGAGGCTCTTCCGCTCGATGTCTGGACGGCTGTCGTAGGCAACTCCGATCAGCTCATGACTGTTGAAGGCGCCAAGGAAGGCGACCTCTACAACTTCGAGTACAATGCCAAGACCGACGAAATTTATGTTACCAAAGTAGGCGGTGACGAGCCCGAACCTCCGGTAGAAAATGTCGCTGCTTTCAATTTCGCTGCTCCGACAACTCTCACTCCTTCCTTCCCCGACTGGACCGAAGAGTACACCGAGCCTTGGGTTGCCGACAATAACAATACTATGATTGACCTGACAGATGTAGTATTCACCAACAACGGCGTGGAACTTGCTGATTTCTTAAATGAAGGTGTCACCACAACTACGACTCCATGGCGCATCTATCGTCAGGCATCCGGTGTGCAGGAACTCCGCTGGTATAATAGGCGTCACCTCCTCGTCAGCGCTCCCGACGGCTACTATGTTCAGTCTGTCGAGTTCTATTCGCCCCGTACTACCAAACAGAGTAACCTCGGCAATGTGGCTGTCGGCGCTTCCGACGGTGCAAAACTTAGCGCTGTCGACACTCTTCCCGAAGGCATGGGCTGCGGCTTCTTCTACAACAATGCCGATGAATCTGTTGTCAGCCAGTCGTTCTTTGTAACAGGCACTACAAGCGCGCAGCTTATTAAGGTGTACTACGAAGCTGTCTCCACTACCGGTGTTGACACCATCGAAGCTGCCGAAGCTGCAGAGGCTGTATACTACAACCTTCAGGGCGTACGCGTAGCCAACCCCGAAAACGGTCTCTATATCCGCGTTCAGGGCAAGACCGTCAGCAAAGTTTACGTGAAGTAAAATACTTCAGATTATCTACAGCGCTCCGTCTGCAAGTCAGGCGGAGCGTATTTTTTTGTTCAGACCTGAGATGTGCGCGCAAAAAGAAAGTCCCAACTCGTTTCGGCAACGTTTCAGGACCTAAGCCAAAAGGCATGATTTGTGATTCAAGTGTGTGCTGTTTATAGCAATTGAATGTAGAGATTATATCATACTTACTTACAAAGAACTTGAATCCGGAGCGCCGACTGTCGTCGCGACGTTGGCACCGGAGATGCCTTGACTTAGATTCATATATTTGGGTAATTTTGTAAATAATAATTGGTCTAAGGACAAAGCAAAGTTCTCGACTGCAAAGTTACGCACCTTTTTCGGGTTGTGCAAGTGTTTTTGGTAAAAAATTAAATATTTTAAAAAATAAATGTGCTCCGCCGTAACGTTTGTGTTATGGCGGAGCAGGATGGTATGTGAGGTCTTTTATCCGAAAAGAGGCGTAGGATATTCGCCGGAAGCGTGAAGTTCGGCAAATTTCTCAACGACGCCCGGACGGTCGGCGCTATACGTTACGCCGAACCAGCGCGATGTGGTGTCGAGCACTTTCACAGTCACAGTGCCGTTCTGAACGAGCGGTTCGATGCACGGCGGAATGGGGAACTCTGCTTTGGGAACGTCGATGTTCTTTTTGAGGAAATCGATGAAGCGCTCCTCGCCGAGTTCGAAGAAGTCGGGAGTGAATCCCCACATGTTCATCGATACGGGAGTCTCCGGAGCAAGCTGCTGGAGTTCGCCTTCGGCATTGTTGGTGACGATGTTGTGGTCGGCGTCATAGCGGATGTCGGTGCGTTCCTCGACGGCGGTGAGAAGTCCGTCGGCTGTCTTGCAGATGCCGCGGCTGACGGTGCCGTTTTCTGTCATGGTGTTGCCTACACGGAAGCCTACCATCGAATAGTCGCCTTTGCGGTCGCGCGGACGCATGAGGTCACGGGCAAGCACTGCGAAGCTGTCGCGACCGTAGAAGTCGTCGGCGTTGATGACGGCGAAAGGCTCGTGTATGGCTGTCTTGCCCATGAGAACAGCCTGGGTAGTACCCCAGGGCTTTGTGCGGTCTGCCGGGCAGGTGAAGCCTTCCGGCAGTTTGTCTACCGACTGGAAAACTACTTCTACCGGTACTTTGTCTTCGTATTTCGAAATCACTTTCTCGCGGAATTCGTTTTCGAAGTCTTTGCGGATTACGAATACTATTTTGCCGAAGCCGGCACGCAGAGCGTCGAAGACCGAGTAGTCCATGATGGTCTCACCATTGGGTCCGAGCCCGTCGAGCTGTTTGAGACCGCCGTAGCGGCTGCCCATGCCTGCGGCTAATATGAATAAGGTTGGTTTCATCACGATTATGAATTATGCATTCTGAGTTGTGAATTTGAAATTGATGTGGCGTATATAGCGCTCGCCGGGGCGGAGGAGAGTGGAGGGGAATGCCGGAGTGTTAGGTGAATTGGGGAAGTCCTGGCATTCGATGGCGACGCCGTCGTAGTCGTTATAGCTGCGTCCGGCTTTGCTTGCGGGGCTGCCGGCAAGCCAGTTGCCTGTGTATACCTGTACGCCGGGCTGGTCGGTCTCAACCTTGAGGACACGACCGGAAGTGTCGTCGGCGAGGATGGCGGCTGTTGCGGGCACGCCGGGAGTGTGATTGTCGATCACCCAGCAGTTGTCGTAGCCTTTGCCGAATTTCAGTGCCGGGAAAGGTATGTAGATGTCGCGTCCGAGTTCTTTTGCAGCCGTGAAGTCCATCGGTGTTCCTGCGACGGGAGCCGCGGCGCCCTCGGGGATGAGGGTGGAATCGGTGGGCAGATATGAAGAAGCGTTGAGCCATAGTTTCTGCGACAGGACGCTGCCCGAGGCATGACCGGCAAGATTCCAGTAGGTATGGTTGGTGAGGTTTACGACTGTAGAAGCGTCGGTGGTGGCTTCCAGCGTCAGATAGAGCTCGTTCGAGTCGGTCCATGTATAAGTTGCCTTGACCTTCAGTTCGCCGGGGTATCCGCTGTCGCCGTCGGGCGATATGTGAGTGAATACCACGGTCTGATTCTCGGCGCTTTCTACTTTCCATATCTGGTTTTGGAATCCTTCGGGACCGCCGTGAAGGTGGTTGGGACCGTTGTTGACAGGCAGCTCGTAGTTCTTGCCGTCGATGGTGAGCTTTCCGTTGGCTATGCGGTTGGCATAGCGTCCGGGCACCTTGCCTGCGCACGGACCGTCGGCGATGTAGTCGGCGGCATCGGCATAGCCCAATGCTACGTCGGCGAGATTGCCCTTGCGGTCGGGAACACATACAGCCACCACGCCGGCGCCAAGCGTCGAGAGAGTTACGGAGGCACCGCTGGCGTTGGTGATGGTGAACAGTGTGATGTCGCCTTTGGGCGACGGTGATACAGTGCGGCGGATCATTGCATGTTGCGTATATGTTTTTCCCATGCCCATGCAGCGCGCAGGGTGTCGTCGATGTCGCGTTCGGCTTTCCATCCGAGTTCTTCGTTGGCGAGAGCTGTGTCTGCCCATACGGCGGGTACGTCGCCGGCTCGACGTCCTACGATCTTATAGTTGAGCTTTAGACCGTTGGCTTTTTCGAATCGTGTCAGCAGTTCGAGAACAGACAGCGGGCTGCCTGTGCCGACGTTGAAGATTTCGTATTTGGTCTTCATCTTGCCTTCTACCATGCGGTCGACAGCAGCGACGTGTGCCTTAGCAAGGTCGACAACGTCGATATAGTCGCGCAGACATGTGCCGTCGGGCGTGTCGTAGTCGTTGCCGAACACAGAGAGACATTCGCGTATGCCGGCGGCGGTCTGTGTCACGAAGGGTACCAGATTGTTAGGCACGCCGCGCGGCAGTTCGCCTATGAGTGCCGACGGATGTGCGCCGATGGGGTTGAAGTAGCGCAGTGCTATGCCGTACATGCCTTCGTAGGCGCGGCAGCAGTCGCGCAGGATGTCCTCGGCGATCTGCTTGGTGTTACCGTAGGGCGATGTGGCGGGCTGGCGCGGTGTCTGCTCGGTGACGGGCAGCACTTCTGCATCTCCGTAGACGGTTGCCGACGACGAGAAGAGGATGTTCGGGCGATTGAACTCCTTCATGAGCTGGAGGATGTTCATATAGGACACGAGGTTGTTCTGGTAGTATTTCAGCGGTTCTGTCATCGACTCTCCCACAGCCTTGAAGGCTGCGAAGTGTATGACGGTGCTGAACTTATGGCGTTCGAAAACGCCTCGGAGAGCATTGATGTCGCAGGTGTCTACTTCTTCGAACGTCAGTTTGCGTCCGATTATTTTCTCGACGCCTTCGAGGGCTGTCGGTTCGGAATTGGAGAAATTGTCGATTACGACAACGTCGTAACCGGCTTCGATAAGAGCGACGGTGGTGTGTGTGCCGATATATCCGGCGCCACCGCTCACGAGAATTGTATCTTTGAATTGTGCCATATTGGTGTTTTAAGCTTCTATTTTGTGTGCGCCGTCGCTGATCACAACCTCGTAGATCTTGGGCTCGTGACCGTAGCGCTTGTTGAATTCTTTCTTGGCTTTTTCGAGGAATCCTTCGAGGAGTTCGTTCTTCACAAGGTTGATGGTGCAGCCGCCGAAGCCGCCGCCCATGATGCGCGAGCCTGTCACGCCGCATTCCTTGGCAATGTCGTTGAGGAAGTCGAGCTCCTCGCAGCTCACCTCGTAGTCTTTCGACAGACCGGCGTGTGTGGCGTACATGCAGCGTCCTACAGTGTCGTAGTCGCCGGCGACGAGGGCGTCGCATACGTCGAGCACGCGCTGCTTCTCCTCGATGACGAACTTGGCGCGGAAGTAGTCTTCGGCGGTGATGTCGCTCTTGGCGGCGTCGAGCATTTCCATGGTGGCGTCGCGGAGGGTTTCTACGCCAAGGCGTGCTGCCACGCGCTCGCAGCTGTTGCGGCGTTTGTTATACGGGCTGTCGGCGAGTTCGTGCTTTACAACGGAATCGACGAGCACAAGCGTATAGCCTTCGGGCTTGAAGGGGAAGTATTCGAATTCCATCGAGCGGCAGTCGAGACGCATCAGATGGTCTTTCTTGCCGAATACGCTGGCAAACTGATCCATGATGCCGCAGTTCACACCGCAGTAGTTGTGCTCGGTGCTCTGACCTATGCGGGCGAGTTCGAATTTATCGATGCTGTTGCCGTTGAAAAGGTCGTTGAGAGCGAAGGCGAAGCAGCTTTCGAGCGCTGCCGACGAGCTGAGACCTGCGCCGAGGGGCACGTTGCCGGCAAAGACGGCGTCGAAGCCTTCGACCTTGCCGCCGCGCTTGAGGATTTCGCGGCATACACCGAATATATAGCGAGCCCATGATGCCTTGGGTGCGTCGACTTCGTTAAGACCGAATGATGCGGAATCGTTGATGTCAATGGAGAAGACGTTTACTTTTTCAGTGCCGTTGGGGCGGATTTCTGCCATGATGACTTTGTCGATGGCGCCGGGGAACACGAAGCCGCCGTTATAGTCGGTGTGTTCGCCTATGAGGTTGATACGTCCGGCAGATGCATAGAGAGTGCCTTTTTCGCCGAATTTTTCTTCGAATGTCTTTTCGATTTTTTTCTGGAGATCCATGGTGTTATGATATATTTTAGTGTTTGAAATTTGGCTTGGTTTCATAGCTCCAAAATTAACATAAAAATATCGCCCGTGCAAATACGCACGAGCGATAATCTATCACATTTTAGCCAAAAAACATCAATAATTGCCCAAATATATCCTGGAGGCATTCTTTGAATGTTTTTCCTCTATGATTTTGCTACATACATGAAGATCTGTCATTGCCCCCGGGGGATATGGCTGTTCTCTATTTTTTCAGTTCTATTACTACAAGACCGTTCGGATGGTTGGGGTCATTCTTGAAGACTGATATGTGCTCGATTTCATCGGTATTGAGTTTTTCAACTTCCGCTGCTGTAGCCGGTTTTCCGTCGATGGTGTAGTCGGGCGCGGGTCTTCTGTCGGGACCAAGTTTGAAGTTTACGGGCAGCGCGAATCCCATATCGACAGCTTCTCCGCTTTCATTTACTGCCGGCTCCCAGAGAGGCATGCTGCGTGCTACGCGCAATGCTTCTTTGTCGAGTTCTTCCCACGACGAGCTTTTGAGGATGCTGAAATCGGAAAGCGAGCCATCGGCGCGTACGATGAAATGTACTACCGCCTTTCCTTCGTGTCCGGCTTCCTTTGCTGCTTCGGGATACTTGACGTTATTGGCGAGAAAATTTATCAGTTCTCCCATTCCTCCGGGAAAACTTGCCTGACTAAAGATCGCACTGCCAGATTTTTCACTACCTTTGCGTTCGGAAACCGTTTTTGTCACCTGTGCAGGTGCCTCGGGTTCGGATTTCTCGACCGGCATTTCCGCAGCGCGCAGGCTTGCCATAGCATTTGCCACAGCCGGAATGTTGACTACTGCAACGGCTACCACAGGTGCCATTGCCAGGACTAAGCCGCGGAGGCGGCGGAGTCCGCTGTTCTTTTCTTTGCACATCATTGTAATGCGTTTTTTAAGTTTACTATGATTGAGGCTGTTGGCAAGCGACTGGAAACGAGTGCCGACAGCCTTTTTTATCAGCAACATCTGATAGGTCCGCGGCTCTATGCCTGAATCGAGCACAGAGGCGTCGGCCTGATATTCGTGAACGGTCTTGAGTTCTTCGCGCATGAGCCATGCCGCGGGATTGTACCACAGCAGGATGCACGCCGCCTGAGCAAACAGGAGGTCGGCGCAGTGGCGGTGGCGGATATGGGCGAGTTCGTGAGCGGTGATGACGCTTCCCGCAGCGGCATAATCGTCTTCGCCCATCACTATGTAATGCCCCCAGCTGAACGGTGCTACCTTGTCTGCCGGAAGAAGGACAAGAGTGTATCCGCCGTGCTCCTGACGGTGTCCTGCGCGTACGAGCGAGGTGAGACGTACCGCCGTTACTATAGCGGCGAGCAGGGCGATGACGACGCCGGCAAGATATATGGCGACAAGTATTCCTGGTAGCTGCGATGACGCGGCTGGCGCGACCGCGAGCGGCGTGAGTTCGAAGCCTACGGCAGCAGCTGGAGCCGCTGTGCCGTTGTGGAAATGCTGCGTGCTGAGGGGATACGCTGCGAAAGCGACGGCGTAGATCGTCCACAGCACGGCGCGGTTGAGTGTCATCTGCTTTTCTCCCGACATGACGAGTTTGTAGAGCAGATAACCGGCAAGAAGAAAGATGCCGGTGTAGAGAGAATATGCTGCCAGTGCGCCCATGTTCATTTACGGTTTTGTTCTACCAAGTCTATTATCTCACGCAGTTCGTCGACCGAAATTTTCTCTTCCTCTACGAGTGCCGACACGACTGAGCTGTAGCTGTTGTTGAAATAGCTCTTCACAACCTGCGCCAACGAACGTGTGCGGAACGCTTCCTGCGGCACTTTGGCGGCGTAGGTGAACGCTCCGTTGCGCTCGCCGCTGTGTTCGACATATCCTTTGTCGACGAGTATGCGGACGATGGTAGCCACGGTGTTGAAATGCGGCTTAGGGTCTGGATAGTCGGCGAGAAGTTCGCGGATGGTCTGCGCTCCGTTTTTCCAGAGGCGTTCCATTACTTCCGTCTCTTTTTCAGTGAGTTTTTTTGTCGAGGTTTTCATAACTAAAAAATTAGTTCACGGCAAAGTTATAAACTAATTTTTTAGTTTGCAAATTTTCAACTAAATTTTTAGTCGAAAAAATAGAATGCCCGACATTATTTTGTCAGGCATTCTTATGATTATTCTTTAGGAGGTTGGCGTTCAGTTCTTTATTTCTTACTGTCGATTTCCTTAAGAAGTTCGGTTACGGCAGCACGGAGCTGCTGGTCGGTGCCGGTGACGATTACTTCGGGGTCGTTAGCCACGCGGATGTCGGGTTCGAGCTGCTGATTTTCCAGGAAAGAGCCGTCGGGCAGCCGGTAGCCTATCACTGGAATGCCGTAGACGATGGTCGGGTCTTGTGTCGTCACCCAGTTGACCGATGTCATGGTGCCTGGCACAGGCATTCCGACGAGTTTGCCGAGGCCGCGGTTCTTGTAGACCCAGGGTGTGCCGTGTGCATTGGAATAGCACGGTTCCGCCATAACCATTATGGACGGTTTGTTCCATCGGCGCGACGGCATGTCGCATGTTTCGACACCTCGTATTTCCTGTGTGAAGTATTTCTGTCCGCTCAGGAGAACTTCGATGTCTTCGTGGAGTCGTCCGCCGCCGTTCCAGCGTATGTCGATGACGACACCCTCGCGGTCGTTGTATTTTCCGAGAAGGTCGGAGTATGCTTTGCGGAAAGAATCGTCGTCCATGGAGCTGATATGCACATATCCGAGCCGTCCGTTCGAAAGGCTGTCCACTTCGTGAGCGCGCTGCTTCACCCAGCGGTCGTAGAGCAGACTGTTCATGCGTGAGGCGGCAACGGGCTTTACGACAACGTCGCGTGTCGTCTTGTCGGCGCTTTGTATTGTCACGCGTGTGCGCTTTCCTGCGAGGTTGGCGAGCAGACGGTCGACAGGCATTTCAGCCGTCACTTTCTCGCCGTTGATTCTGATGACAATGTCGCCGGGCACGACTGCCGGACGGACGGCTGCGAGCGGTGATTTTTCGAGCACTTCGGCTATGCGTGCTCCGTCGCCTGTATATTTCAGGTCGTAGAGCGCTCCGAGCGATGCCGTGCGGTCGGGTGCGGATGCCGAGGCACCTCCCATATAGCGTCCGCCGGTGTGGCTCACATTGAGTTCGCCGAGCCATTCGCTCAGGAGTTCGGCAAAGTCGTAGTTGTTATTGATGTGAGGAAGGAATTTGCGGTAGTCGTTGCTCATGCTTTTCCAGTCGACGCCGTGCATGGATGTTGTGTAGAATCGCTCAGCTTCCTCGCGTTCGATGTTGTCGAAGATATACCGGCGCTCTGCGGCGGGGTCGAGTTTCTTGTCTGCCTTGAAGCTTATGGGTTTCAGCGAAGAGCCGAATTTGTTGAATGTGCTGCCAAGAAGGAAGATTTCCTTGCCGCCGTCGGCGGTCTGGAAGCGTGCGGAGCTGTCGGAATGGCGCTGCTTCATTCTGAGGTCGCCTTTGTCGAGGTCGTATTCCCATATAAAGGTTCCGGTGTCGGCGCCGCTGATGAAATAGAGTGTCTCGCCTTCTGCGTCGACAACGGCATCGCGCAGGTCGGTCGACATTGGTGTCACACGTACCTGACGGTCGCTGATACCGTCGAGTTCCACGACGACGGGCTCTGTCTCCTCTGTTTTGGCGTCTTTTTTGTCCTTGCTGTCGCCGTCTTTAGCTTTGTCTTTCTTCTTGTCGTCTTTCTTGTCGTTTTTCGCAGCTTTCTTCTCGTCGGCTTTTTTCTTGTCGTATATCTCCCGTTCCTCTTTGCTCATGCGGAAACGGTCGTAGGCTTCCTGATTGAGGAAAGCGAATATGACGTCGCTCTGCGAGCCCCATGAAGCGTGGTTGCGCATACCGTAGCGTTCCGACTGGAATGCTATCGCGTTACCGTCCATGATCCATCGCGGTTCGGCGTCGAAATATCCGCTGTTGGTGATGTTCGTGAGCGAGCCGTCGGCAACGTTGATTATAGCTATGTCGCTGTACGGGTCGTGCTTGCGGTCGATTATCTCCAGCGCTATCCAGCGTGAGTCGGGCGACCAGTAGTAGTTGAACCCGCCGTTGCGGTGGCGGTAGGTCGAGCCGTCGGTAAGTTGTGTCACCTTGCCGCTTTTTACGTCCATGACGCACAGCTTGTTGCGGTCGAGGATGAAGCCGAGCTTCTTTCCGTCGGGCGACATTTCTGGTACATTGCGCTCGTGTCCGTCGGCCTTGAACACGGGCTCTTCGGTGATGACCGTAGCGTGGGTGAAGTCGGGCTCGTCGGCGCTTTTGGCGAATGTGGCTTTGAAGATATTGCTTTTCCCGTTGCGTTCGCTGGCATAGTAAAGGGTCGAGTCATTTCCCCATGAGAGGTCGCCTTCGGCTTCCGGAGTCGACGAAATCTGTTTGGTAGTGGCATAGTCGACGGATGTCACGTAGACATCGCCGCGGTATACGAAGGCTACCTGTTTGCCGTTGGGCGAGGGCACGGCGTTGCCTACGCCGCGCGATGCGGAGATGTCGCGTGTCTCGTCGGGAAAGTCGGCATTGATTTTCACTGCGACTTTCTTAGGCTTCGCTCCCTTGTCGGGTGCGAGGGTGTAGAGCTCGCCGTCGTAGGTGAAGGCGAGGGTGCCGTTGCCGGCGCGGCTGAGGAAGCGGACAGGATGCTTCTTGAAATCGGTGATGGCGTGCGCTTCATCCGGATTCGATGCCTTGGCGCGGTAGACGTTGAGCGATTTTTGCGGTGCGCGTTCGCTGAGGAAGTAGATGTATTCCCCGGCATCCACGGGGTCGAGGTCTTCGCCGGCATTGCCAACTACCGTTGTGTGCTTGCCGGTTGCCGGAGTGTAGCGGATGATGTCGCGTGTCACCGACGATGTGTGATGCTTGCGCCAGGTATCTTCGAATCCTTTGACGTCCTGATATAGGAAGCTTTTGCCGTCCGGAGCCCACGATATAGCGCGGGCCGGAGTGGCAAGAATCTGTGTCGGGGCGCCGCCGGCGACAGGTACCGAATATACCTCGCTCATTCGCGCTGTCGGGAACAGCGCGCTTTCCGCCGGATCCTGAATGGCGGCGGAAAAGAGAACTGATTTTCCGTCGGGAGTGAAAGCCTCTGGTGTCTCGTTAGCAGAGTTGAAGGTGAGGCGTTTCCATTCGCCGGTGCCGTCGGCGGCAGTGAGGAAAATATCGAAATTGCCGAAACGGTCGGATGCGAATGCCAGCGTCCTGCTGTCGGGACTCCATACGGGAAGCTGTTCATATCCGGTCTGCGATGTGACGCGTGTGGCGTCGCCTCCGCTTACCGGCACTGTGAAGATGTCGCCTTTATATGTGAAGGCTATGTGGCTTCCGTCAGGGGAAATCTTGGCATCGCGCATCCACAGAGGCGTGGTCTGTGCTGCGGCGGCCACTGACACTGTGAGTATACTGAGTGCTGTTATTTTTTTCATTATGTGGCTGTTGATTGATTTTCTGCAAATTTAGCAAAAATAGACCGAATCTGCAACTCCGTGCAAAAAGGAAGCTGTGCGCGGCGGCACAGCTTCCCCGGAATATTCTGAGTATGGTTTTATCGGACAATGAGTTTTGTTGCCTTGCTGCCATGACGGCGTATGACGAGCTGTCCGGCTTCGGGACGGGCTACCTCAACGCCCTGAAGGTTGTAGTAGCGTACGGGAGCATTTTCTGCTGCGACAGATGCTATGCCGGTCGTTTCCGGGAATACTATCTTGCCGGTCATCGGAACTGCGTTTCCGTCTCCATCATTCCAATGGTAGAACATAATATTGGAAGCATCGTTTGTGAAGCAGGCGGCATATTCGGTATAGGTCTCATTTGTTGCAGGATCGGTGATCTCCTTTGAACCGATAGTGACAACTCCGTCGGCGAATGTTGTGTAGCATACGTCATCGCCGAGGATTCCGATAATGTCGGCGGGTGCATATCCGTATGCGGAGTATTGCAGTATATAAGCTGTCAGGACGTCATAGCAGTAGAGATTGCTCAGACCGAGCTGAGAACTTGCGAAGCCGGATTTTACCAATGCAAAGACAACATGGTCGGGATCGGTGATGTCGAACTGGATATAGCCGGGTTTGGTGCTTTCGTTAAGCATGCTCAGCGGGCTTTCGCCGTGGTAGGGATCGACAAGGCGGTAGACGTTGGCATCGTCGTCTTTCTGCTGCAGTTCGACCGGCCATGTGCTCATTTCGTCAGTGTCAGTGTATCCGACAGCAGGCATCAGCCATGGATCGGTAAAGGTAGCTGTGCCGACGCTTGTCCAGCCTTCGTCGGGGTCTGTCTCCACAACCTTCACCATCGACAGGAAGTCGTAGAGTTCAAAGTATCCTGCAAAAGTCGTGTAATCAGCATCGTCGTATGCGCTCCAGCTTATTCCGTGATCAGCCGGGAAGGTGATGGTGCCGCCGGCGTATGTAACGCTGAACGAGTCGAGCATTTCTATATGACCCTCCGTTTCTGAATCGTAGACATATTCGAACGGTTCTACACGGAGATAATAGTTACCTGTCGGTCCTCCGTCAATTTTGACGAATGTCAGTGTCTGCGTCTCTTCATCGTAGGCTGCGAGAACATTGGTGGCGAGCGACGGCGACTCGATGCTGACAACACCGGGCTCTACTTCAGAGATGGTGGCATCTATTTCAATTACACCCAACGACGATTCAAAGTAGTAGTCGCCGAGTGTTAGGGTGTAGTCGCCGTAGATGCTTTCGTCGGCTGCTGCTGCGCGGTGCGTTGCAGGTGCTGTCCGGAACTTTTCCATCTTGAACGGCGTTGCTTTCTTTGCGATAGCCGGCGTTTCGACACGCTCTTTCTGGATAACATCGGTGTGCAGTGTGAGCTCCGGCATTGCCGATGCTGTTGCTGCTACTGCTGCTGCGAGTGCTAATGTGTAGAATTTTGTCATAACATATAATTTAATGATGAATAGAATTCGATCTGTGTGGCAAAATTATACAATTTATGCGCTGCAAACAAATTTTTGTCAAATTATTTTCAGAAAATATGACTTTATGAAAAAATAAGGTGCGGAAATGCATCATCTGTCACAGTGATTGTTCCGCTGTGGAAGGATGTGGCGGCTGTTTCGCCCTCGAATGGAGTGACGGATACTTCGACAGTGCCGTCGCTGAGGCGACAGAGCGTGACGACGGACATTTTGTACTCTTTTCCGCGCCAGATGATGCGGTGTGCGAGGTAGCGCTCCATTATTGAGCCATGTTTTCTGTTGGTGCGACGCTGTCGCTGTCCGACTTCGTCTCCGGATAGAATTTGCGGCGGAAAGTGCTGTAAGGACGCACGTAATTGTCGTGGCTGACGCGTTTGCGCACCATTTCGAGGCTGTCGAGGCGCAGGTCGCTTCCGGCGCGGGGCGACACGCGCAGATAGCCGAAGATACGGACGGGTTCGAGGAGCGAATCGGTCTGCAGGCGTATTTCCTTCCATCCGTCGTCGTTAATGTTGCTGTTGAGATATTCTACGGAGCCGTCGTCGTATTCAGCACCTATAGCCCACGAGGCGTCGCCGTGGATATTGAAGAATTTGGCGCGCCATGTGTAGTTGTCGCCGCGCTCCCAGTTGGGATCGCGGTCGAAGCTGAACGTTATTATGTCGGACGGCATCCGTCTGTTGAACACGACATAGCGTGCTCCGGGCCATACGTCGACGGAGTCGCCTGATATAGAGAGCGCGTTGGCAGCAGCCACTCTGTTGCCGCTCTCGATGAGGCGGTGCTCAAGAAGTTCTATGGTTTCGTCGTAGACGTCCATATACATGTTGATGTTCCTGCCGTACCACGCCAGAGATGAGTCGACCTGTTCGGTGCTTACTCCATGGCGGGCATATACCGACTGTTTCATTTTCTGCTTCATGGAGTCGGTATGGAAATGTGCCCGGTCGTTGTCGATGACCGCTTCGGCGATGTGCACATCTGCCATCAGTCGCGCCATTTCGTGCGGCTGTATGACGTCGGAAGGCACTTTCGAGCATCCGGCTATGACGAGCAGAAGGCTAATCGTCGCTGCCGCGAGTGTCTTTGACGTTTTGTTCTTTTTCGCTGCCGTCGATAGTGTTTTCAAGACGTTTGAAATAGAAGATGAGAATGCATATCATTCCGACGCTTATAGCGGCGTCGGCGAAGTTGAACACCGGATCGAAGAACGAGAAATGCCGTCCGCCGATAAAGGGTAACCACTCAGGCCAGTTGAATGAGAAGAGCGGGAAATAGAACATGTCGACCACAAGTCCCTGAAAGAGGCTGCCGTAGCCTTCACCCCAGGGAACGACAGCGGCGACGGAGGGAGCTGCCGGATTTGTGAAAACCTCACCGTAGAACACGCAGTCTATGATGTTGCCGAACGCTCCGGCTGCTATCAGGGATATGCAGATGAGATAGCCCATAGGAGCGGTTCCTTTCCGGCACATGCGCATAAGGTACCACACCAGAAATCCGAAAAGTATGAGGCGGAAAAAGGTGAGGGCATATTTGCTGAACAGCTCAAGTCCGAACGCCATACCGTTGTTCTGGATGAAATGAAGATGAAACCACGGGAGTATCTCGTAGTCTTCGTTGAGGTAGAAATGCGTCTTGACCCATATTTTTATGAGCTGGTCGACAATGATGACAAGTGCGATGACCGCCCATGCTGTGACGGTCATCCTCTTGTTTCGCGAGAGTGTCATATCGGAAATGATGCTCAATGGTTCGGGTTGTATTTTTCCTCTACGCACAGTGTGGCATGAGGCACGGCGCGCAGACGTTCCTTGGGAATCAGTTTGCCTGTGGCGCGGCAGATGCCGTACGTTTTGTTGTCGATGCGAACAAGAGCAGCCTGGAGATGTTCGATGAATTTGCGCTGGCGCTCGGCGAGGCGTGCCGTAGCTTCCCGTTCGAGGACATTGGCGCCTTCTTCCAGAGTCTTGAAAGTGGGCGATGTGTCTGATGTGTCGTTCCCGTCGCTGTTTTTCAGCGTGGCGACGAGTTCGTCGAACAGCGCGCGTGCACTTTCTATTTTTGAAAGGATGAGCTGTCGGAATTCTTCAAGCTCTTCGTCGGAATATCTAACTTTTTCGCTCATGATGCGGTGAGAGGGTTGTTGATGCCGCCGGACGGACGTGTCCGGCGGCGTTATTTATGGGATTGTCATGCGAGTGCGATCACAACGCCGAGCTTGAGGTCGTCGATGTCGAGGATTTCGACGTCGCCGTCCTGGTCGTTCACTGTAATTGCATCGGCAAGAACCTGCTCGGAGATATATTTGCCGAATTCCGCCACTACCGGCTCTATTTCGGGACACGGCAGGAAACGGAGGGTGATGTGGTCGGTGATGTCGTAGTCGCGTTTTTTGCGGATGTTCTGTACGCGGTTGATTATCTCGCGTGCGAGACCTTCGCGGAACAGTTCGGGCGTAATCTCGATGTCGAGGGCGACGGTGAGATCGCCGTCGTTGGCGACGAGCCATCCTTCCATGTCTTCGCTGATGATCTTCACGTCGTCGAGCACGACGTCGACATTTTCGCTGTCGATGCTGATGCCGATGTGTCCTTCGCTTTCAAGCAGGGAAATCTGTTTGCGGTCGAGATTCTTGATGATTTCGGCTGCAGCCTTCATCTTCTTTCCGAACTTGGGTCCGAGCTTCTTGAAATCGGGCACTACGCGTTTCACAAACACTTCGTTGTCGGACGAGACAATCTCGATGGTCTTGACATTCACTTCGGCAGTGACGATGGGTGTCACAGCCTTGAGGATTGCTGTCATGGTCTCTGAGGAAGAGGGCACGAGCATCTTGGCAAGCGGCTGGCGCACCTTGATGTTCGCTTTCTTGCGCAGGGACAGGACAAGCGACGTCAGGCGCTGGGCGACATCCATGCGCTGTTCGAGTTCCTTGTCGACAAGAGCGGGATTCTGTTTGGGGAAATCGGCAAGGTGGACAGAGTTGCCGCTGCTGCAATTGGTGAGGTCGCAGTAGAGACGGTCGCTGAAGAAGGGGCTGACAGGCGCCATGAGTTTCGACACCGTCAGAAGGCAGGTGTAGAGGGTCTGATAGGCGGCGAGCTTATCTTCGTCGAGTCCGCGGCTCCAGAAACGTTTGCGGTTGAGACGCACATACCAGTTCGACAGATTGTCCATCACAAAGGTGCTTATGGCGCGGACGGCGCGTGTCGGCTCATAGTCGTCGAGCTCGTCGGTGACAGTCTTTACAAGGGTGTTCAGAAGCGACAGAATCCATCGGTCGATTTCGGGACGCTTGCTGACGGGAACCTGCTGTTCGTCGCCGGTGAAGCCGTCGACGTTGGCATACATTGCAAAGAAGTTGTATGTGTTCGAGAGGGTGGAGAAGAACTTGCGCGCCACTTCTTCGACGCCTTCGTTGTCGTATTTGAGGTTGTCCCACGGCGAGGAGCATGAGATCATATACCAGCGCAGCGGGTCGGAACCGTATTTCTCGATTGTCGCAAAAGGATCGACGGCATTGCCTTTGCGCTTCGACATCTTCTCGCCGTTCTTATCGAGCACGAGACCGTTGGAAATAACGGCTTTGAATGCACGCGAGTCGAATGCCATAGTGCCTATGGCGTGGAGCGTGAAGAACCATCCGCGGGTCTGGTCTACACCCTCGGCGATGAAGTCGGCGGGGTAGAGGCGACCACTGTCGACGGCTTCCTTGTTCTCGAAAGGATAGTGAAGCTGTGCGTAAGGCATGGAACCGCTGTCGAACCATACGTCGATAAGGTCAGTCTCTCGGTACATCGGTTTTCCGGTGGAGCTGACGAGGACGATGTCGTCGACATAGGGGCGGTGAAGGTCTATCTTGGCGTAGTTTTCTTTAGAGTAGTCGCCGGGGACGAATCCTTTGTCTTTGAAGGGATTGGATTTCATCACTCCGGCAGCTACAGCTTTTTCGATTTCGTTGTAGAGAGTGGCGACGCTGTCGATGCATATTTCTTCCGTTCCGTTCTCGGTGCGCCATATTGGTAGCGGCGTGCCCCAGAAGCGGCTGCGCGAGAGGTTCCAGTCCTGAAGGTTTTCAAGCCATTTGCCGAAACGTCCTGAGCCTGTCGACGCGGGTTTCCACTTGATAGTGTCGTTGAGTTCCATCATGCGCTCGCGCGCGGCTGTAGAGCGGATGAACCAACTGTCGAGCGGATAGTAAAGCACGGGCTTGTCGGTGCGCCAGCAGTGCGGGTAGTTGTGGACGTGCTTCTCTATGCGGAATACTTTTCCGGAAAGCTTAAGATCCATTGCGATTGCGACGTCGAGTGTCTCTGTCTGTTCTGTGGCGTCGGGGTCGTAGGCGTTCTTGACATAGCGTCCTGCCCATTTGCCGTACAGCTCGGTGTCGACCATCTTCTTTACGAAGTCGGGATCGAGGTCTTCAAGACGGTAGAAGCGTCCGGTCATGTCGACCATAGGACGGAGCTTGCCGTCGCGGTCGATCAGATGCAGCGGCGGCACACCTGCCTGCTTGCTCACACGCAAGTCGTCGGCACCGAAAGTACCGGCGATGTGTACTATGCCTGTACCGTCCTCGGTGGTGACATAGTCGCCCGGGATGACACGGAAGGCGCTTTCGCCGGGATTGACCCACGGGAGAAGCTGTTCGTAGTGCATGCCGACAAGGTCGGTGCCTTTAAGAGTAGCGACAACTTCATAAGGCACGAGCTTGTCGCCGGGCTTGTAGTCGCTCAGGGCGATGTCTTTCGCCTTGGCATTGAATATCGAGCCAAGAAGCGCTTCGGCGACAACGGCGGTGATGGGCGCTCCGGAGTATGGGTTATATGTGCGGACTACACAGTAGCTGATGTTCGGACCGACAGCAAGCGCCGTGTTCGACGGCAAAGTCCACGGCGTAGTGGTCCATGCCAGCATCACGGGAGTGCCCCAGCCTTTCATGGCGTCGATGGGGTCGGTGACGGTGAACTGTGCGATGCAGGTTGTGTCCTTGACGTCGCGGTAGCAGCCCGGCTGGTTGAGCTCGTGCGAGCTGAGACCTGTTCCTGCGGCTGGAGAATAAGGCTGGATTGTATATCCTTTGTAGAGGAGTTCCTTTTTGTAGAGTTGTGCCAGCAACCACCACACTGTTTCGATGTAGCGGTTGTCGTATGTGATATAGGGGTCGGTCATGTCGACCCAGTAGCCCATCTTGTTTGTCAGTGTCTCCCACTCGCGGGTATACTTCATCACCTCGCGCCGGCAGGCGGCATTGTATTCGTCGACGCTTATTTTCTTGCCGATGTCTTCTTTAGTGATGCCTAACGATTTTTCAACGCCGAGTTCTACGGGAAGCCCGTGGGTGTCCCATCCTGCCTTGCGCTGCACCTGAAAGCCCTGCATTGTCTTGTAGCGGCAGAAAAGGTCTTTGATGGTTCTTGCCATCACATGATGTATGCCGGGCATACCGTTCGCAGATGGCGGTCCTTCGTAGAAGACAAAAGATGGCGCGCCTTCACGCAGCGCAACGCTACGACGGAAAAGATTGTTGCTGTTCCATTTCTCAAGCACTTCTTTGTTGAGATCGGAGAGGTTGAGACCGGAATATTCGTTGAACTTTTTCATTCTTAGGAAATTCTGAGTTTGAAATCAAAAAGGGTGTGACGGCGACAAACGCAGACACACCCTTTTCCGGATATCGTCGAGCCGGCGAGGCGCACTGCTTATTCAGCAGCTTCTGCCTGAGCTTCTTCGGCGGGAGCTTCGGCTTCGGCCTGTGCAGCAGCGGCAGCAGCGGCGGCTTCAGCTTTCTTCTGAGCGACGGCTTCGGCTTTGGCTTTGTTCTTCTCAGCCTCAGCTTCAAGACGCTGTTTTGCCGTAGCCTGACGTTTGCTCTCCTCGGAGGTCTTCACAGCGGCTGTTACGGCATCTTTCTTTGCCTTCCAGGCGTTGAAGCGGCGTTCTGCCTCGGCCTGGTCGAATGCGCCTTTCTTAACACCGCCGAGGAGGTGGTTCATAAGAAGGACGCCTTCGCGCGAAAGAATGGAACGGACGGTGTCGGTGGGTTCGGCGCCGTTGGCTACCCAATACAAAGCACGCTCGAAATTAAGAGTGATTGTAGCAGGATTAGTGTTCGGATTATAGGAACCTATCCTTTCAATAAATCTACCATCTCGTGGTGCCCTGCTATCGGCGATTACAATGGGATAGAACGCATAGTTCTTGCGACCATGGCGTTGCAGTCTGATTTTTGTTGCCATTTAGAGTGTTTTTGTATTTGGTTTGTTTTTAAATGCGCCGCAAAGGTAAGATTTTTTTTCGACTTATGCAAATAGCGGCTGAATCAAAACATACAAAAATCGGCTCCCGCATAGGAGCCGATTATTTGGATAAGTAGAGTTGTCTGATTATTTAGCTTCTGCGGGAGCCTCAGCGGGAGTCTCAACAGTTTCGCCTTCTGCAACAACAACTGTTGCGCTGTCGCCTTCTACTGCTGCGCCTTCTACTACAGTAGCTTCTGCTGCGGGAGCTTCTGCTTCTGTCTGCTGAGCTTCAGTGTTTTCAGCTTCTTTGTTCTCTTCTGCCTTAGTGCCGCAGGAAACGAGCGACATGCTTGCTGCAACTGCAAGCATCATAACTAACTTTTTCATTTTCTTTGAGTTTAAAATATAACTATTGTTTTCTTCTAAAACGCGACAAAATTACAGCTTTTTTCGGCAGTATGTTCTTGTCGCAGTATATTATTTATATGCCTGTAAGCATTATTTAACAATGAATCTGTGTATTGTGAATCAGTGTTAAACAATAGCCGTCTTGTTCAGGTCCGCCACGATGCTGTTCGCCATCTCGACTGCCTGTGAGATGTGCGAGCAGATGTGCATCTCGTTCATGTGTTTGCCTATGCCTGCATGTTCGAGCGATGCACGCACATTGTCCTTGACACCCGAAAGCACGATATGTATGCCGTTGTCGTGGCTGCTCTTGATGAGGATTTCGAGGTTGTGGATTGCCGTGGCGTCGATGAACGACACTTTTCTCATTCGTATGATGCGGACAAGCGGCTTTTCGCGCATGGCGGAGCGCATTAGTTCGTCGAATTTCGTGGCGATGCCGAAGAAGAACGGACCGTCGATTTCGTAGACACTCACTCCTTTGGCAACGTTGAGAACCTCGTGCGTGTCGATATCGGTACCTTCGGCAACATCAAGTTTTTCGGAGTATACTTTTATCTCGGTGTTCTCGGTTACACGGCGTATGAAAAGAACGACAGCGAGGAGCAGACCGATTTCTATTGCTATTGTGAGGTCGAAGACGACAGTCAGAAGGAATGTGACAATAAGAACTGAGATATCGCTCTTCGGAGCATGAAAAATGCCAACGACAGTGCGCCATCCGCTCATATTGTAGGCTACAACCATGAGGACAGCCGCGAGTGTGGCGAGCGGGACATAATTAATGAGCGGCATAGCGAAGAGGAATATCAGCAGCAGCACAAGCGCGTGGACTATGCCGGCAACCGGAGTACGTCCGCCATTGGTGATATTTGTCATCGTGCGGGCTATCGCGCCTGTGACAGGAATGCCGCCGAAGAACGGAACCGTGATGTTGGCTATTCCCTGACCGATGAGCTCCGTGTTGCTGTTGGTGTGCGACCCGGTGACACCGTCGGCTACAGTTGCGGACAGGAGCGATTCAATAGCTCCGAGCACGGCGATGGTGAAGGCAGAGGGCAGGAGCATGTTTATTGTCGCCATGTTGAGGGTGAAGCCATGGGGAGTCGGGATGTCGGTCGACATGGTGCCGAAACGTCCGCCGATAGTTTCAACGCTGTACCAGTCGAAGGCTTTCGACATGAAGTAAGATACGGCTGTGACGATTATGATTGCGATGAGTGCGCCGGGAAGACGCTTGGAAATGCGCGGCGTCAGGATAATGATGAGCAGCGACACAAGGGCGGTGCACAGTGCGGCAGGAGATATGTGACCCAGATTGCTGAGGTACATGCCCCATTTCGGAATGAACTGACCGGGAATGTCGGTGAGTCCGAGACCCAGAAAGTCGTTGATCTGCGTGGAGAAAATTGTCAGTGCTATACCCGCGGTGAAACCGACGACAATGGGGTAGGGAATAAATTTTATGATTGTGCCCAGGCGGAACATGCCCAGCAGAACGAGTATGCACCCCGCCATGAATGTGGCGACGGCAAGACCGTGAAGCCCGAATTGAGCGATGATGTTGTAGACAATGATGATGAATGCTCCTGTCGGACCGCCTATCTGGACGGAGTTGCCGCCGAAGAACGACACCATGAAGCCGCCGATGATGGCGGTGATGAGTCCTATCGTGGGGCTGACACCGGAAGCGATACCGAATGCAATGGCGAGAGGAAGAGCCACGATGCCTACTACGATACCTGAAATGATGTCGGATTTAAGTTTTTCCGGAGTATAGCTGCGAAGAGCTTTGAATAGTTTCGGATGGAAATCCACTGCGTTGGAAATGACAGCCTTGGCGGCAGATGATGCCGTAGTCGTACCGGTTGTTGACATAAACGAATCTTTTTACTTAGAATTGCACTGCAAAATTAGCAATAATTTGTGAAAAATATGTTTTAGAACATAAATTTAACATTCAACAAATCGCGCAAGGTTTGCATATTAAGGTATTTAGTTGTAAATTTGCAATGATAATTCTGAAACTCTTAATATGAGGATATTCACCGAAAAACCGCTAAAGGAATATGCAGAGGGTCATCCGAATGCCCGAACTGCAATTCAGGATTGGGTAAAGAAAGTTAAAGAGTGTTCCTGGAGAAATTTGGGTGATATTAAACAGACTTTCAATTCAGTAGATTATGTTGGTAATCAACACTATGTTTTTAACATAAAAGGAAACGATTACAGATTGGTGGTTGTTATTCAGTTCAGACCTCAGTTCGTGTACATACGGTTTATTGGGACTCATAAAGAATACGACAGAATTGATTGTTCAACAATTTAGCAAATAGCATAATGACAAGAATAGAGAATGAAAAACAATATGAATGGGCTGTAGCCAGAGTGGAGCAGTTGCTTCCTCTTGTGAATGATGATACTCCCGAGACAGATTCTAATTATATCGAGTTAGTGCTCCTTTCTAATCTCGTCGCCGACTACTCTGATGAACATTATAGCGTCGGAGAACCTACTCTTATCGAGTTAATAAAACTGCGCATGAATGAAATGGGTCTCACGCAAGCAGCTTTGGCTAAGTTAATTGGAGTAAGCCCATCAAGAGTATGCGACTACCTTTCCGGTAAATCCGAGCCCACATTGAAAGTCGGTCGCAACATAAGTAAAAAACTAAATATATCTCCGGCTGTTGTTCTTGGCGTGTAAAGGGGAAGCGAAAAGCCGCTTCAGGAGATTTTTCAAATACAGCGGGCTATAAGTGTTTTTTTTAGACCACTTATAGCCCGCTTTGAAAAGTTATAATAATCAGATTCGGAATCTACTCAGAAATAGATGAATCGCTTTTGGGAGGATCCGGATAACGCAAAGTTGTAGATAAGAAAGGTATTTCAATTTGTTGATGACTGTCGTATGAAAACTCGTATCGATATGACATTTGCTCCATACGACAACTGACTATCGTCGGTATGGCTCCTAAGCTTATTGCTGCTAATGTAGGTAATGATAGCCATATCAACGCTTTTGGCGTGTTTCTTGAATTCCTGTGCAGATCAAGACCAATAGGTATTTCCAGACCAGTATCGCTGTCTTTAGCAATAATATATCCAAGATACATATCACTTGGAATTTTCACTTTCACCCAAGACGGGGAATCAATATTCACAGTTTGAACTTCTCTTGATTTATTAACAACATCATACGATATTGTAGTAGGGGTGTTCGAATAAAATACCATCTTTTCAGTTGTTGTACAGCCGGTCAGAAACAACGCAAAGAGCGCTACAGTTAGAAACCACTTCATAATTAAATATGTATATTTCATAGTTATTGGAAATCTATCAGTGAGCCTTTGGAATATGAGGAAATCACCTTGCCTTCATTATTGGCACCTCCCCACATGTCATAACCCTCCAAAGGTATGTTATTATTGATATTCATAATAAAGAAGTTTTCTGCCAGCGCATCTGTTTTCTGCTCATAGATGCTCTGAAATGCTCCATTTACTTTTCCTTTCTGAACAGGTTCAATAATGTTGTCATTAACATAAAACTTCGTAATAAGTTTTTGTGGTGTCCCGTTCTCGCCAATTGTATAGCTTACGCATATACTGAATTTTAGAGGAGATGAATTGTAGTTTTGTCGCAGAAAAGTCTGGGATACAGAGCTGATACTTGGTATGCCGATTCCACTGGCATATTGCTTTGATAAGGCAATTCTCCCGTGAGGACCTATCTTTACTTGTGGTTGGTCAAATACAGATACAGAATTCTGTGTTGTTGTTCCCATAGTTGAGGAAGAGCCTATTGTGGTGCCGTTTAAAAGAGACCCCAAAGGACCGCCGACTCCGAATGCGTTTGCTATTGCACCAAGATTGAATGATGCACTTCCGGTCGATGAGTTAAATTCACCCTTAGAGGTAGTGTATACGTTTGGATCATAATAAGATAAGGAGAGTCCATCAGTATTCACTAAGAATGACTTGGTTTGATCGACTGTGATAATCTCATCCGTAAGATTGTAGATTACTGCGAGCACTTCACCGGAAGCATTGATGAAGTATTGGACTGCAATTTTTGCAGTAGACGGAATCTCCTTCGGTTGCGCGAAATTTGTACGCACAGACTGATAACCTACGCTCGGAACAGCGAGTTTCGTAGTATTGCAAGATGTTATTGCAATTGTTAAGGATAATCCAAAAAGGATTTTTTTGAAAACTGGTCGCATACCATTAAAAAGAGCAGACCGTCCCTCCTGCTTAGGATAAACAAAAAAAGCGCGGAACGGAATTGCAATTCTTTATCGAGGCATCGCCAAACGCCCAAGTCTATAAATCACAAACCGTTCTCACGCTTGGGCGCTATCCTGTTCCAGAAATATGGAAATGAAGATGCACTCAGCATGAGCGTTCGGATTGTATCCTATAGACTTTGAAAAGTTGGCGACTTTCGATAAAAGGCTTACAATTAACGCTTTCTGAAAAAATATGTATGCGGACTCTTCCGCGTCGCAAATTTAATAGTTAATTTTCTAATTGCCAAATTATCCTTCACGGCATTTGCGCATTTTGATGAAAAACTTACAAAAATCATCACAATATTTTATGCATGTCGTTTAATTTAGCTATCTTTGTAAAAACTCTTTCAATGATGAACAGACTCCAGTGTCTCTATATAATTATATTCTCTGTCTTTTTGTGCTCGTGCAATGATGACCTGTTTGTCAAGCGGGAGACGAATGGCGTTTCTGTTTCGGATGACACTTTACAGCCGTCCGGCGGCAAGGTCTATGTGCATTTCGACGGCAGTCGCTACGAAGCACCTGTTGTAGAGATTGAATACGTTTACGAAAACAACAGAATTCAGTTCGCTCAAGAGACCGTAAAAGACGGCAGTCAGCAGACAATCAATTATAACGACATTTTCAGAATGTCGGCAGAATATGATGCATCGCAAGGACTGTTGACAATCGACCTCGACTATAGCCTGATAGCTACAGATGTCATTGTCCGTGTAAGGCACGTCATATATTCGGCTGGTTCTCAGGATTATTCGGAAGAACTTGCCGAAATCCAAATCGTGCCTTCCGGACCGGCAGAGCTGAAATCGTTAGACTATGCGCATTCCTATACCGTTCGGTCAGATCAAACATCGCGCGTAACATATAACTATGTGAACAGCGCCGACACTGCCAAAATCTTCACTCTTCCGAAATATCTTCGTCCGACGAGCATAGTATTTAACTTTGAGAAGTACGGTCTCCTGAGAATTTTTGGAGATGACTTCCCCGAGGTGAATCCGGCGATAGTTGAAGATGGCAAAGTGACGGTACTCGACCAGCCGGTGACTCTTAACGATCTGAGACAGTCGCTATGCCCGGGTGGTGAAATTGATGACCGTTACCGTGAGTTCAAAGCGCCGCCGAGAACCCTGCTGCAGATAGGAGTCACCTTTATTATGACGGAATACAGTATTCCTTTCACAGCTTATGCTGTAAGCCCGTCGATGCCCGGTCTGGAGCCGATACAGTTTTTAGGAAAGGCGAAAGTGTCGGAATATGCTGTCGACACAGTAGGCTATCGGTATCTCGATCTGGAGACGGGAGAGGAGGTGATCCCATGAGACTTCCAGTCATCATTTGCGCCGCACTCACAGCTTTGTGTCTGACGCCTTGCAAGGCTGTGGAAATCGCAGAAAGCGCCGTTTCTGTGGAAGAAAGTCCTACGTGGGTGATTCCGACAAGCCATTACATAAAAAGCATCGGAGTGCATTCCGCCCTTACCCAGCACCTGAAATACTCATTCCGTTTTGCGCAGGGCACGCGCGAGAGCTACTTCTATCCTACGGCATATCAGGGCATAGGGCTTGCCAATACAGTATTTCTTGAAAACTCGAAGCTCGGGCATCCCTTGTCGCTCTATGTTTTTCAGGGCGCGCGTCTTGCGAAGCTCGGCAGCAGACTGTCGCTCGACTATGAATGGAATTTCGGTGTGTCCGCCTTGTGGAAAGCCTACGACAACGAAAAGAATCCTGAGAACGGTGCTGTCGGCTCGCCCGTAAATGCCGCCTTGACCCTCGGCTTGCGTCTGCACTATCGTCTGGACAACCGCTGGGCACTGACTGCCGGAATTGACGGTTCGCACTATTCCGACGGCAACAGTAAACTCCCTAACGGAGGCGTGAATACGGCGTCGGTGCGTGTCGGTGTCTCGTATTCTTTCGATGCCCGTCAGTCTGAAAAGACCGCCGGACAGTATTCCTTCGAGCCTGGAATGGAGTATGACGTTCTGCTCTTCGGCGCTCCTGTGCAGCGTATGTACACCGACGATGCAGGAGATCTGAATCTTCTCGACCGCACTTTCTTTGTCGGCGGTATATCGGTAACGCCTATGTATGCCTTTCATCCGATGTTCTGCGCAGGTGTCTCGGCAGATTTTACGTACGACGACAGCGCTTCGCTCGATAAGAATCGTGTCCCCGGTCTGTCAGGTGATGATGTGAAGTTCTACCGGCAGCCGTTTAAGGAACGTTTTTCAGTAGGGCTTGCCCTTCATGCTCAGCTGAATATGCCTATTTTCAGTATAAATGTAGGGCTCGGACGGAATGTTATCGCCAAGGGACATGACATGGCGGCGTTCTATCAGTCGCTTGTGCTGAAGGCATACATATATAAAGGCAGCTTCATCAACATCGGTTATCAGCTTCATAACTTCCACGAGCCAAACCACCTCATGCTCGGCATCGGCTACACCTTCGGCAAACGCTGAGAAATGCTGAATTATATGCCTGAATTCAGAGGCTTTATCTCCTTGTCTATACGGATATTATAGATTTGCCGAAAAATGCCGACAGCATGGCGAGTGTGGAGACAGTGAAATTGTGCTGACCGCTAAGCCATCGCGTTATCTCACTCGGACGTTTCCCTATCTGTTCGGCAAACTGCTTCTTTGAAAGCCCGCGCTCCTGCATAAGGGCGTCGATTTTATTGGATATTGCAAAAGACAAGTTAATTTCTTCCTTTATTTCAGGTGGTACCTGACTTACCATTTCACGGTATTTGTTTCTAATATCCTTCATAACTTAAACGGTTTGTCGGTTTCGATTGTCTTGGATGTTACTGTTACGGTCCCGTCGCGTTGCCCCTCTTTCAACAGTTCTTCAAATTTCTGTAACGTCAGGACATACCCACGCAGCGAATCATCTTCTTGGTATGTCCGCGAGTTTTTGACACCTCCATTACCGAGAATAAGAATCCGGTCGGAGAGACGCAGACAGTATAGGCGGAGTTTTGAGCGAAGCACAGGAAGAGCCACCACAGAATCACGCATCTTGCCTTCGGGGCGGAAGAAACGTTCAAGTGCTCCTTCTTCTGCAATCTTATCTAAAAGCTGCACAATGCGTAACAAGTCTTGATTCATTTGAGCGTCTTTAATGAATTTGGAATAAAAACGCTCATACTCACTCTCGGATTCTTCCGAGAACTGAATAGTGTAAATGGTACACTTGTCAGTGTCGTTGACTAAAACCAGTTCTACTTCGCTCATATCTTTAGTTCTTTTAATACAACGCAAAGATACGACATATATTTCACATATATGTGAAATGTTGGGATTTTTTCTCTTATCAGCTAAAATTTAATGGGGTTGCGGCGAGGAGGTCGGCGACGATGAAGGTTGAGCCGCCGACGAAGATTGTGTCGCCGGGGGCTGCGGATGCTGCCGCTGCGCCGTATGCTGCTGATACGTCGGGGTATACCTCTCCTTTTATTCCATGAATGAGAGCCATCGATGCTGTTGATTCAGCCGGGCGTGCGCGGTCGACGCCCGGGGCTGTGAAATAGTAGGCGGCATCGGTCGGCATGGTGGCAAAAATTGCGTCGACATCCTTGTCGCTAACGAACCCGAGCACCACGTGCAGTCTGTCATGTTCGGCGAGAGAGCACAGGCGCGGTCCGAGGTGGCGCCAGCAGCCGATGTTGTGCCCTGTGTCGCATATCACCCTGACAGGTGTTTTCTGTACTGTCATCCACCGTCCCATAAGCCCCGTGAGCTCGCAGACCTCTGAAAAGCCGGTTTTGACAGCGCGATCTGTCACCGGCATTCCCTGTCCGGCAAGAATGCGCAGTGCGGTCATTATGGTTGCGGCATTTTCCGGCTGACAGTCGCCGGTGAGCTCTCCCTGAACAGTGCCCCACGGTGTGCCTCGGTACACTATGCTGTCGGCTTCCGGTTCAGCGCTGTTGTATAGGTTCTCTTGCGCTGCAAAAAAGAGCGGAGAGCCGCAATCTTCCGCTTTGCAGCGGAAAACGTCGAGCACCGACGGCGATGCCGCTCCTATGACTGCCGGAATCCCGGGCTTGATGATGCCGGCTTTCTCTGCTGCTATGGCTTCCTCCGTGTCGCCGAGAATGGCGGTATGGTCCAGCGATATGTTGGTGATGACAGAAAGGACTGGTGTTATGATATTCGTGCTGTCGAGGCGTCCTCCAAGACCGACTTCTATAACGGCGATATCTACTTTTTCGGCGGAGAAATAGTCGAATGCCATCAGTGTGACAGCTTCGAAATATGACGGCTGCAGGTCTTTTTTAATGGCATTGAGCCGGCGCATGAAATCAACGACAAACTCTTTCCTGATTTTCTGTCCGTCTACGCGTATTCTTTCGCGGAAGTCGAGCAGATGCGGCGACGTGTAGAGTCCCACTTTCATGCCCGCGCTCTGAAGAACGGCCGCTATGGTGTGCGCCGTAGAGCCTTTGCCGTTTGTGCCTCCCACATGGATGGTGCGGTACTGCCTGTGCGGATTGTTCAGGCGCGATGCCAGGGTGAGCGTTTTTTCGAGTCCGGGGCAGTATGCAGCGACTCCTACCTTGTGGAAAGCCGTGTAGTTCTCCGACAGGTCGGCAAGAGCCTGCTCATATCGTTTTTCAATATTCTCCATAAACTTTTGAGGCTATGTGTTTCATAAAGATTGCTATTATGTTTTCGCCGCCTACAACCGACAGTGTGCGGAAGCCGGCATTGCCGTTCACTTCGCAGACAGTGAAATTGCCGTCGGCAGTAAAGAGCAGGTCGACGCCGGAGAAGTCGAGTCCTACGGCACGGGCCGCACGGGCGGCAAGGTCGAGAGCCGCTTGCGGAGCATCGAACGGGTCGGCGCTCCCGCCACGGGAGTAGTTAGAAAGGAAAGAGGATCCGGAATGGCGTAGTACGCAGGCAACGGCACTGTCGCCGACAGTCCATACCCGCAGGTCGCGACCGTGGCTGGCAGATATATATTCCTGAATGAGAAAATCGCCTTTGCACGCGGCTGCTGCCGAGTCATATTCCTCTTTGTTGCGGACAAAAAAGACGTTGCTGCCGCGCGACGAATCGGGCTGCTTGACGACAAAGACATCTTTTCCGAGCATGGCGCAGGCTTCCCCGTAGCTCGCCAGGGATGCCGCTACAGTGAGGGGTGTCGGTATTCCGGAAAGAGCGAGTATGCTGTGCGTGCGCAACTTGTTATGACTTGCTGCCATGGCGTTCCATCGGTTGAACACAGGGATGCCCGCGCTTTCAAAATGCGTCGAGATATTCTCGGAGTAGCCTCTCATGATGACAAAGTCGGGCTGCGTGAGCCTTTCGGAACCGATGTATGCGCTGTGCTCCGTTCCGTATCTTAGGACGATGTCTTCGAAAAAAGCTACCTCCAGCGATATGCCGAGCGCTGCGGCTTCGTCGCGCCACCATCCGAAAGCATTGCTCCCGTTGCTGAGAGTGGATTTTGGGAAAAGAATCAGTCCTTGACGCATCAGAAAATGAGCCAGCCGATGAATCCTGCGGCAATGATTATTTTTATCGGATGAATCTTTGTGAACAGAACAGTCGCGAGCGCTGCCGCCGACAAGACTGTGCTTTTGATAATTTCGGAGGTAGTGGTGCCGAAGTTCTCGCCGTTCATCAGTATGAGCGCCGCCGATGCAATCAGTCCGATGACAACGGGGCGCAGTCCGGCGAATATGCCCTTGATTGCGGGGCTGTCGTGGTGGCGCGTGATGTAGTGTCCGGCATAGCGCACGAGAATGAACGACGGCAGAACGACCACGAGGGTGCACAGGATGGAACCGAGTATGCCGTAGATGGGCGACGAGAGCGCCGGCGACGACACTGCCGGGGCGACATATCCGATGTATGTCGCCGAGTTGATGCCTATGGGTCCCGGAGTCATCTGGGATATGGCGACAATGTCGGTGAACATCTGCTCGGTGATCCAGCCCGGGGTGACGATTTCGTTTTCTATCAGCGCAAGCATTGCATAGCCTCCGCCGAAGCCGAAAAATCCTATTTTCAGATAGCTCCAGATGAGCCTGAGATATATCATCATTGCTGAACCTCCTTTCTGCTGTGCCGGCGCGAGAACCACCAGCCCACGAATCCGCCGGCGACAATGAATATTATAGGGTTGGATATAACGGGCAGTTTCGACCAGATGAGAAGCGCCACGACGACAGGAATCCACACTGTTTTCCAGCCTATCTTCGCCGCCTTGGCTGTCGTTATGACCGGAGCGATGATGAGAGCCACCACGACAGGACGTATACCTTTGAAAATCGCTGTCAGTGTCGGGTTGCCGGTGATGGTTTCGGGCGTGAGAAACATCGCTATGGCGAGAATGATTGCGAAGCACGGTAATATGGTGCCGGCAGCCGCCGTGACAGCTCCTTTGAGTCCGCGGAGCTTGTCACCTACGACAACAGATATGTTTACAGCCAGAATGCCTGGCATCGACTGCGCCACGGCGAGGAGATCGAGAAACTCCTCGCGTCCGAGCCAGTGTTTTTTGTCGACGACCTCGCGCTCGATGATGCTTATCATCGCCCATCCGCCGCCGAAGGTGAATGCACCTATCTTTGCAAATGTGATGAATAACTGTTTTAACATGCTTATTGTAGTTCGACAACCGTTATGCCGGGACCTCCGAGACGGACATCTTCGTCGTGGTAGCTTCTGACGGCTCCCACACTGTCGAGGTAGCGGCGGATATATTGCCTCAGCGCTCCCGTGCCTGTGCCGTGGAGGATGCGCACGCGACCGGCATTGAACTGGACTGCGTCGTCGATGTAGTACATCACAGCCTGCACGGCTTCGTCGGCGCGCATTCCGCGCACGTCTATCTCCGTGCTGAAATCGAGCTGTCGCTCACGGCTGGCGTTGCTCGTCTGTGCGGTGATGTACGACACACCTCCGACGCCGGAGTCTGGTTTGCGTATGGTTCGCTTGAGGCGGTTCAGCCTGACGGTTGTACGTATGCTTCCGAAGATGACAGTGGCTTCTTTGCCTGAGATATTCTCGATTGTGCCTACCGTGGAGCCTCCGTCGGAGAGAACGACGCTGTCGCCCTCCATAAGCGGACGCTCTTCCTTCGCCGGTTCTGTTTTTGCCGGCTTTTTCTTTTTCGCTTTCGGAGCGTTGAGCAGGGGATGCTCGCTTTCGGCGGTGCTGTCGAGCGTCGCGCGTGTTTCTTTGAGCTTCTCCCGCGCCGCCTTGGTCTTTTCTTTGTCCGCCTGTGCGCTCCTTATGTCCCGTATGGTTTTTTCTATGCTGGCATTGCTGCTGTCGAGTATGCGTTTGGCTTCTTCGCGCGCGTCGCTGATAATTTGGCGCCGTTGCTGCCGGAGTTTTTCCACATCGTCGGAATATCGCGCCAGTGTTTCGTCGAGCTGCTTCTCCTTGCGATGGATCTCGTCGCGCTTTTTCTCCCAGTAGCGTCGGTCACGGGCAATGTCGAGCAGATATTTGTCCATGTTGATATAGTCGCTGCCGACAATCTCCTGAGCGTCTTTTATGATGTTTTCAGGCAACCCTGTCTTTCTCGCTATCTCGATAGCGAACGAACTTCCCGGATGTCCTATGGCGAGGCGGAAAAGCGGCTGCATCAGATGCCTGTCGTAGAGCATTGAACCGTTGATGAGCCCCGGCGTCTCTTCGGCGAACTGCTTGAGGTTGTGGTAGTGTGTTGTGATGACACCCCATACGCCGTCGGCGTTGAGCTGGCGGAGCACTGCCTGAGCTATGGCGCCGCCTATCTCAGGCTCTGTGCCGCTGCCGAATTCGTCGATGAGCACGAGCGAATGTTTGTTGCCGCGCATCACAAATTGCTTCATGTTGCGCAGATGCGACGAATAGGTGCTGAGGTCGTCTTCGATGGACTGGTCGTCGCCGATGTCGATGAAGATGTCGTTGAACAGACCTATGTGCGAATTGGAATGCACCGGCGGCAGTACTCCGCACTGAGTCATATACTGCACGATGGCGGCGGTTTTCAGCGTTACGGATTTGCCTCCGGCATTCGGTCCGGATATGACAAGTATGCGCCCTTCTTTCTGCGACAGTGTGATGTCCAGCGGCACGATCTGCCTGTTCTGCTCGCGCAGCGACAGCTTGAGCACCGGGTGGCAAGCTCCGTACCATTCGAGTTCGGGGCGGTCGCCTATGGATGGCAGGGTGGCGTCTATGTCGATGGCATAACGTGCCTTCGCCGCTATGAAGTCGAACTCACCCAGAAGGCTGAATCCGGCAAGCATATCGTCGATATGCGGGCGCATGTCGTCGGCGAGAAGGCGTAGGATACGTTTTATTTCCCGCTGTTCTTCTATCGTGAGTTCGCGCAGGCGGTTGTTCGCTTCCACAACCTCGGCGGGTTCGATGAAATATGTTTTGCCGGAAGCCGATTCGTCGTGCACAATACCGGGAATCCGGCGCTTGTTCATCGGAGGAACGGGGATGACGAGACGTCCGTCGCGTACCGACGGAGTGGCGTCGGCGTCGAGGATGCCGTCGCGCACGGCGGCGGAGATGACACGGCGCATGGCGGAGCTGATGCTTGCCGTCGCCGATGCCATGGAACGGCGGATGACGGCGAGTTCGGGCGATGCGTTGTCTTTTATCTGTCCGTGACGGTCGATGACGCGGTCGATGGCAGCGACGATGGCAGGAAAGGGTGTCAGTCCGGCGGCGAGGGCATCGAGAGCGGGGTAGGGGGTGCTGTTGCTCTGATCGTCGCGGTTTTTCTCGAAAAACGAGGCTATCGATGCCATCGTCGAAAGGCTGGCGCGGATAGCCGGAAGATCGGTCTCGGAAAGCGCTGTCCCGACAACACGTATAGACAGGAGAGCAGCGCGGCAGTCGTGTATGGCGCCTATCTCCAGTCCGGCGTCAGATTTTATGATGCCGAGCATCTCGTTTGTCTGGTCGAGACGCCGCCGTATTGTCGGATAGTCTTTGCGGAAGTCTGCCGCTTCTACGCATTCCGCTCCCATGGCGGATGCGCATAGTTGCCGTATGTGGTCGCGGACGCTGTCGAAGCCTATTTTCTTTTCGATATTCTCGGGATATATCATCGCTTCTGCATTAATCGTGCAAGATTGCGCTTGTCCTCGCGTTCCTTGATAGACTGTCGCTTGTCGTATTCTTTTTTACCTCGCGCTATGCCTATTACAAGCTTGGCAAGACCTTTCCCGTTGATGAACAGGCGCAGAGGAACAATGGTGTAGCCGGCGTCCTTGTGAGCTTTAGCGAGCTTTGTGATTTCCTTTCGGTTCAGCAGCAGCTTGCGGTCGCGGCGCGCTTCATGGTTGTTGTAGGTCCCGTAGAAGTACTGGGCGATGTTCATATTTTTCACCCATACCTCACCTGGTCCGCTGATATAGCAGAATGTATCCACCAGCGAGGCATGTCCGGAACGGATGCTTTTTATTTCGGTGCCGGTGAGCACAAGACCTGCTGTGAACGTTTCGACGATCTCATAGTCGAATGTCGCGCGGCGGTTTTTTATGTTGATTTCTTTCTGATTCATCGGATGAGAAGATAGATTAGATAATAGATGCACAGCGGAACAGCGACAGTCACTCCGGAGGCTATGCCGAGAAACTCCATGTCGTCGCGGCGCCGTATGCCGACATATCTCGTGGCTTTTGAAATCACCAGCACAACGTAGAGCGGCAGAAATTTGAGCAGCATCAGATTCCAGGGCAGGCAGTTGTCGACGATTCTGAACAGCACCATAAGCCCTACAGTGGCGTTGATGAAGGTATGGACGCGCCGCTGCTCTGGCGGTCTGTCACATAGTTTGTCCAGACTGATGTCGAATATCAGGCGCGCAAGAAACACCGTGAGGAAGTATGCTCCGAGGTCGGTCACGGCAGAGGAAATTACCTGAAGCAGCCCGGCATCGGTGCCGTAGGGGATGTCAAGGAACTCTGTCGCAGCCGACAGTGCCATAAGCGGGAACAGTCCTTCCCTGAGCATGACTTCGGGGTCCGGATCATGCTTGGCAAGATCGTCCCAGCCGTTCGACGGCGACAGGATGAGCTGGATGAGATATTTTAGAAACGTCAGCATCTATGCTTTTGTTTATGAGTACAAAATTAGCAAAAAATGCGCAAACCGTCTAATCGCACTTAACAAAAGAGGGATTATCAATTCTAACAAGCTCTCCTGTCAGACTAAAGAATTCTCTTGTATTATGCATGGTTAATCCAATTTAATATGGATGTGTAAATTAATGGCACATGTAGCGAGGTAAATTTGCATCGTAATCAAAAAACTCCTCAGATAATGACAACGGTATCTTACAACGATTTAGTTCAGGCTTCAGCCACTTTCGAGGGACGCACGGTCGCCTCTTTTTCTGCCTCTGGTTTCAATTCTATCAATGAAGTGCTCCTTGCAGTGCGCCGTGCCGCCGGAGGCGTCACAGGGCTTCTCAGCCTCAGTGTGCGCAACGCTACCCGCGGATGGAGAGAACAGCGCGCGTTGTTCGTGATGCCGTGACTACCAGGTGCTCCGGAAGCGGTACTCGTATCTGTCGCCTTTGCTGTTTTCTCCTTTCAGCTCAAGAATTCCGCCGTCGAGCCGCGTGATGATATAGCTTTCTTTCAGATCGCTCATGCGGAACCACCACGGTGGGGCAAAAACGCCTGTTCCGGGTTCGTTGTTGTCGCTGTAGTTGTTGAAGTCAAACGTGAGCAAGTCACCGGTTCTGGTCCATGTGGCGACATTGTTCACTGATTCGAAAGAATTATATATCAGCGAAAAACGTACGATATTGTTCTGGAAACTAATGGAGGCTCCTTCGGCATCATCGGGCAGCTGGAAAGCTACGCCGTTTTCTGTCATCTCAACAAGCGCCCATGAGCCGAATAGCTTGCCTATATGTCCGTTATTCTGCGTGCATCCGGTGAAGATGACTGAGAACAGCGAAATGAATAATATGCCAAGTGTCGCTTTTTTCATTTTTTAGCTGATGAGATATTGCCTGAATATGATACTCCTACCATCGCTCCGAAGTTGTTTCCCCGCAGATTGCCGCAGTCGAAGGCGAGCCTGGCGTCAACTTCGAGTCCGCGCAGCCGTCCGGGAGCTGTCCAGCGTATGCCGATGAGTGCCGATGTGTCGTGCAGGCGGCGTATTGCCGGTATGCGTCCTGTGCCTCCGGCGTGCTGGTAGCTTGCTTTGGCGGTGTAGGTCCACTGCGACGAGAGTGCGCCGGCGACAGCGGCGTGAAATCCGCGTGCGCGGTTATGACAGTAGCCGGGCATGCCGTCGGTGTTGTAGAGCGGCGAGACAACGAAAGGCGAGCCGATGCTCATGCCGTAGTTGCAATATGGTCCGTAGAAATCGTTGTTGTAATAGTTGTCGCCTCCTGTCGCCACATCGGTGATAGAAGAGCCCGGCGTATCATGCGGAGCATAGTGGATAGGACCGGACTGGTTGGTGAAGTCGAAATACTCCAGAACTATTTTAGATACCGGCAGACCAGGTTTGAAATCGTACTGAATGCCCCAGAGACCGTCCCATCCGTTCTGGCGTCCTATGCCGGAGCCGTCTTCCCACGGTCCTTCGAAATACGCTGTCAGGTTCGAGCCGTTTTTGAAGCGATAGAGCGCTTTGACATCCCATGAGCCGAGCGAACTGCCTTTGTAATAGTCCTCGCCCGATCCTTCAATGGGGAAAAACATATCGATGATGTCTTTGAACTGAAATCCGCGATAGAACTTTCGGGATACTTCGCCACGGCGATAGAATTTTGCCTGCCCGGCAAATTCTCCTGCCGCTTGCATTCCTATAGTCACCGACAGTGGCATTGTCGGTTTTGTCCGGAAATAGCAACGTTTGTATGTGTACCAGTTCGAGGTGCCGATGAGTCCGGAGTAATAGTTGAATGTGTTTTTGCGGAATGATGAATCAGTGAATCGTCCGTACATGAGTTCGCCGTCGATCTGCACCCAGCCGTTTGTGAACGGTATGTTCTGGAAATCGAGGAAACCCACAGACACACCCGGTATCGGACGGGCATTGTTGCTTCGGGTGAGATCGCCGGAAGACAGTTCGTTGTCGACAATTCCGGATTTGTGCTCTTTCATGCCTGCAAGCATGAAGACGCTGCGGTATTTCAGCTGTCCGTACAGCTGGATGATACGTGCCGGCGATTGTCGATTGGCGTTTTTCCCCCATGTGCCGTCTGTAAAGCGCGCGTAGTCGGCGGCGGAACCGTATCCGGCTATATATTCGAATCCGGCGCTCCAGCTGAAACGTCTGTCTGTGTCGAGAGTCTTGAAAATATGTCCGTCCTGCCATATTCCGCTGGCGCCTGTTATGCGTCCTGAGTTCCACGAGCCTATCATATACGGTGCGAGGTCGCCGGTGGAGGCATTGGCGACAAGCGACGCGCGGTAGTGCACGGCGGTGTTGTCGCCGGCATTCGCATTGAGTGTCAGAGAACCGATAGCTATAGCAAGAGCAACACAGCGTGTGAGCATTCCGGATTAGTGCTTGTAGTTGGAGTTTATGAAGTCCTGGAGTGTGAATGTCGTCTTGTAGCCGTCTGTGCGAACTGTTTCGACAGCGCGCATGTCGTCGAGCTCTTTGTTGCGTACGGCACGTATGAAGTCGAATATTTCGCCGCGGTTACGGTAGATAGGACGGATAGCAATGGCATGGTCGACGCCCTTGAATGTGTGCAGCCAGTGTTTTACGCCTTTGTCGGCAAGGCTCTTGCTGATAGGACCGGAGCCATAGAGCCCGTCGCTGTTGATGGTAGCGTCGGTATAGGGTACGTTGCTGTCGGCATCGCCGTGGAAGAGCAGCATGGGAGCCGGGGTGCGGGTCCACTCCAATTCTCCTTCGCTGAATATCGCTCCGGCGAAGGATATTACTCCGGCGAAGTTGAAATCAGCCGGAAAACCGCCGATGCCGCCGGGGGTGTTGCAGAGCATATACTCAGCCTGCAGCGCCGTGATGGCTCCTGCGCTGGAGCCGCTGGCGAAGATGAGTGATGGGTCGATGTTCCAGCTGGCGGCGTGTGAAAGCACATAGCCGGTAGCGCTCAGAAAATCGCTCACGGCGCAGGTGATGGCGTCGGTCAGACAGTCGACCATCCGCGACATCGAGCCTGTGTCGGCGGCGGTGAGGTGGCGGAGCTGTGTGCGGTAGTCGATGGAAACTACGCTGATGCCGTTGTGAGCGAGGAACTCGAACATGCCGATATAGTCGGAGCGGTCGCGTTCGCCGTTGACAAATCCGCCTCCGAAGGCGAAGATAAGCGCAGGCGACGGTTTGTCGACGCCGGACGCCTCATAAAGGTCGAGACGCAGGGTGTCGCTGCCGACGATATTGTATATGAAGGTCTGTTTGGCTTCAGAGCGCAGGGCGGAGAAGCCGAATAAGAGAAGAAGGATGGCTAATATCTTTTTCATAATGCAAAAATAAACCTTTATCTCTATATAAACAAACGAATGAATGAAAATGTGATGAAAATGAAAAAAGCCCGGTTGCCCGGGCTTTCGTTATCTTTTGAGTGGCGATGATTATTCGGCGCGGCGTGTCTTCTTGCCGTAGCCGTAGCGGGCAGCTTCTCCGAGCTCTTCTTCGATGCGGAGGAGCTGGTTGTACTTTGCCATACGGTCGGAACGGCTTGCGGAGCCTGTCTTGATCTGTCCGGCGTTGGTGGCAACGGCTATATCGGCGATAGTAGCGTCTTCTGTTTCGCCGGAGCGGTGCGAGATGACAGCTGTGTAGCCGTTGCGCTGAGCGAGCTCTACTGCGCGGAGAGTCTCTGTGAGCGAGCCGATCTGGTTGACCTTAACGAGGATGGAGTTGGCGCAGCCGAGTTCGATACCTTTTTCGAGGTATTTGACGTTGGTGACGAAGAGGTCGTCGCCGACGAGCTGGCAACGGTCGCCGATGAGGTCGGTGAGGATTTTCCAGCCGTCCCAGTCGTTTTCTGCCATGCCGTCCTCGATGGAGTCGATGGGGAATTCTTCAACGAGTTTCTTGAGGAATTCTGCCTGCTCTTTGCTTGTGAGTTTGGGAGCGTTTGCGCCCTGCTTCCATGTGTAGTCGTATACGCCGTCGTGGAAGAATTCGCTGGATGCGCAGTCGAGACCGATGGTTACGTCCTTGCCGGGTACGTAGCCTGCTTTCTCGATGGCCTGGATGATGACGTTGAGTGCGTCTTCTGTTCCGTCAAGTGTGGGAGCGAAACCGCCTTCGTCGCCTACTGCGGTGCTGAGACCGCGGGCTTTGAGCACGCTCTTGAGGTTGTGGAATACTTCTGTGCCCATGCGGATGCCTTCGTGGAACGATGTTGCGCCGATAGGACGGATCATGAATTCCTGGAAGCAGATGGGAGCGTCGGAGTGTGCGCCGCCGTTGATGATGTTCATCATCGGAACGGGAAGAACGTATGTGTTGCAACCGCCGATGTATTTGTAGAGGGGCAGGTCGAGGTAGTCGGCAGCTGCCTTTGCAACAGCGAGCGATACGCCGAGGATGGCGTTTGCGCCGAGGTTGCTCTTTGTGTCGGTGCCGTCAAGAGCGAGCATGGTTTCGTCGATGGCGATCTGGTCGAGAGCGCTCATACCTACGAGGGCAGATGCGATAGGACCGTTTACATTTGCCACTGCTTTGAGGACGCCTTTGCCCATGTAGCGGCTCTTGTCGCCGTCGCGGAGCTCAAGAGCTTCGTTGACGCCTGTGGATGCGCCCGAGGGAACGGATGCACGACCGCGTGCGCCAGATTCAAGAACTACGTCTACTTCTACTGTGGGGTTGCCGCGGGAATCGAGCACCTCACGTCCGGTGATTTTCTGAATTTTCATAATAGTTTATAATAGCTTGCTATTTGGTATGTGTTTTATTTCCTGCAAAATTACGAAAAATTTCTGTAATTGAAACAGCTTGTGCCGAAATCTTTGCAATTGTCAGCCTAAAGGCGTTCTGAGCTCTTCCAGAGCAGAGTTGACAAAGCCTGTCATGAGCCTGTGCATGTGGTTGGTGCACAGTCGGGGATCGTCGGCATAGCGCTTGACGGTCTCGAAAGCTGTGAGTCCTTCGCCGTGTGCGGTGCAGAGCGACAGATAGTCTCTGACAAGTCTTTTGAGCCCGTTTTCCTGTGTTGCGGTATAGTAGACGAACTTTTCATTGACCATGTAGAGCTGTATCACTGTCGACATGAGTTTTGCAACATATCTGTACCCTACGCCGTACGATTCCACTTCTTTTATGCTCTTGCGGATGACACTTACGCGTGCTTTGCTGTAGCTTCCGCGTTTTGTCCGGCGCAGTTCCTTGTTTATTTCTTCGACTTTCTTCTGCAGAAGGGCTTCTGCGTCGGGGTTAAGGAAAAACTCAAGGTATGCCTTAGCCTCTTTCGAGGCGTCGTAGACATTGAGGACCAGCTCGCGGAGCTGTTCGGCGTCGAATGCGGCAAGTTCTTTTCGCAGAGCGGCTTTTGACATTACTTGGCGCTTTCGGGTTTCAGCCAGCGGTCGAACCAGCGGAAGAACAGGCGCTGCCATAGGGCGGCGTTCTGCGGTTTGAGAATCCAGTGGTTCTCGTCGGGGAATATCACCATTTCGGCGGGGATGCCGCGGAGCTTTGCGGCGTTGAACGCCATTTCGCCCTGCGACGACAGAATGCGGTAGTCGTATTCGCCGTGGCTGATCATTATCGGAGTGTCCCATTTGTCGACAAGGCGATGGGGCGAGTTGGCGAATGTACGCTGTGCGGCAGCATTGCCTTTTTCCCAGTAAGCTCCGCCCATGTCCCAGTTGGCGAACCACATTTCTTCCGTCTCAAGATACTGTGCCTCGATGTTGAAGATGCCGGCATGGGCGAGCAGGGCGGCGAAACGGTGGTCGTGGATGCCCGCAAGGTAATAGATGGAGAAGCCGCCGTAGCTGGCTCCTGTGGCGCCGATGCGGGCGCTGTCGATGTAGGGCTCTTTTTTCATGTCATCGACAGCCGAGAGGTAGTCCTGCATGTTGAGTCCGGGGTAGTCTTTCGATATCTGCGCATTCCATTCGCTGCCGAATCCGGGCAGACCGCGGCGGTTGGGGGCTATCATGACATATCCGTGCGATGCCATCAGAGCAAGGTTCCATCGGTAGCTCCAGAACTGGCTTACGGGCGACTGCGGACCTCCCTGGCAGTAAAGTATGGCGGGATATTTCTTCGATGAGTCAAATTTTGGCGGGAGCACGACCCATGTGAGCATTTCCTTGCCGTCGACGGTCGGCACCATGCGTTTCTCTACAGTCGGCATTGTCAGCTGGGCGAAAATAGGACCGTTGACGTCGGTGAGCTCGGTAAGCGTATGCTTCCCGGATGATTTCTTGCCTTTCATATTGATTGTTATCATGGCAAGTTCGTTGGGGCGGAGCATCGAGTGTTTCATTGTCAGCACTTTGTTCTTGCCTGCCGGCGACAGCGTCGTGAAGTCGGCGCGTACGTCGGTGAGCTGGCTTACCGACGATGTCTTTAGGTCTATACTGAATACGGGTATCACACCGTCCTTCGGTGCTATGAAGAAAATGCTGCGGCTGTCGGGCGCCCATGCGAATTCGTCGATGGAGTAGTCCCATTGGTCGGTAAGCTCACGTTTGGTGCCTGTCGCCCAGTCGAGGATGAAGAGGCGGTTGCGGTCGCTTTCGTAGCCGTCGTGTTCCATCGACAGCCATGCCATATATTTGCCGTCGGCGGAGAATGCGGGCATAGTGTCGTAGCCCATCATGCCTTCGGTGAGGTTGCGTGTTGCGCCCGTTGCAAGGTTGTAGAGATAGATGTCGGAGTTTGTCGATACGGCATAGTCCACACCTGTCTTTTTGCGCGAGACATATACGAGCTGCTTGCTGTCAGGGTGCCATGCGAAAGATTCGATTCCTCCGAAAGGCTTCATAGGCGATTCGTACGGCTCGCCGTCCATGATGTCTTTGAATTCTTTGGCTTTCATGCCGTCGAACGAGCCGACAAAAGGATGGGGAATCTCGGTCACCCATTCGTCCCAGTGCTTGTACATGAGGTCGTCGATGACGCGTCCTGTCGCTTTGGGCAGGTCGGGATAAATATCCGCAGCCGAACGGCTGTATTTCACATTGCCGATGACAAGCACATTCTTCTCGTCGGGCGAGAGCAGGAAGCCCGATATGCCACCGGGGTGTTCCGTTGCCTGAGTGCGGATGCTGCCGTCGGCGTTCATTGTCCACATCTGCATGTTGCCGTCGGCGTCCGGGTACATGAAGGCGATGCGGCTTCCGCCTGCAATCCACACGGCGCCGCTTTCGCTTTTGGGAGTGTCGGTGAGGCGCAGCGGTTTCGCATCGGCTTTGGTAAGGTCGAGCAGATATAGGTCGTTGTTTGAGTTGTTTTCGGCGAGATTCTCGAAAGAGATGCCGAAAAGAACGGTCTTGCCGTCGGGTGATATCGACGGAGCGGATACGCGTCCGAGAGCCTGGAGCGCTTCGGCGTCGAAGATGCCGCTTGTCGATTTGAAATCGGAGGTCAGTCCTGCCGCAGAACCTGCCACAAGCATTGCACCTGCTGTCATTGCTATTTTATTCATTTTATGCTATTGTTTTCTTATCACCGCAAAATTAAGCAAAATTCCCAAAACAACCGCGCCTCGTTCCGACTTTGTGCCCGTTCCGGAAACAGGCACTTGCTATTTCGGAGATTTTTCGTAATTTTGCCAGATATAGGCGCATCTTTTGCCTGACTTTCTGAATATATTATGAAAAAACTCTTAACCATCATACTCTTAGCCTTTGTGGCTGTCTTTCCTGCCGGCGCTCAGATTCAGGAAAATCTTTTTGTATATCCCACTCCACCGGATACGATGACGCTCTTCCAGCCACGCTGCGACTATATCATCAGCCGTTTCTGGGACCGCACGAATTTCGATCAGGCGCTCCTGCATCCGGCAGAGTTCAACAAGGCTTTCGGCGACTGGGTCAGCATCATGCCCCACGCATCTGCCGACACTGTCCATAATGCCATCGACCGCCTTCTTGCAGGTTTCGGTAAGAAAGGCGGCGACAAAACTCTCGCTGCAGCGCGCCTTGCCGAGGCGTGGGTATATTCGGACACTTCCGAACTCCACTCTGAAGAAATCATGCTTCCCTTTGCCCGGGCAGCGGCGGCGCACAAAAAAATCGACAAAGCCGACCGTGCGCATTTTGCCGCTATAGAGAAAGTTATAAACTCAAGCATGGTGGGGAGTACGCTTCCCGACCTTGAGTTCTTCCGTCCGGACGGCAGCAAGGGCAAACTAAGCGAAATCGCGCAAGGCTCCGTCCTTCTGTTTTTCAATGAGCCGGGCGACCCCAGAAGCTCCATCGTAAGAATACGCTTCGACGCCGACCCGAATACGCGGGCGCTTATCGAAGACCGTGAACTCACAATCGTGTCTATATATCCTCATAAGCCCGATGCCAAATGGACAGAGGAAGCGAAAGACTATCCTGCCAACTGGCACAATGTCGCCATCGAGGATGCCGCAGAATACTTCGGAAAGATTGCATCCCCGCAGCTTTATTTCCTCAACAGTGAGCTTAAAGTGCTCGCAAAGAATATGACGCAGGAGTATTTGCTCGGCGCCTTCAAATATACCAACGAAAGCCGAAGGAAAAAATGAGCCGTCAGTCAATAGCTGTTCTTGTATCCGGCGGCGTCGACAGCGCTGTCGTCGTCCACCAGCTCAGCCGGAACAAAGACCTCGACCTTCACCTCTTCTATATCCGTATAGGCATGGACAATGGCGAGGGCGACTGCTCCGCCGAGGAAGATATCGAGATGTGTCAGCTCATAGCGCACCGTTACGCACTGCCGTTTGAGGTGGTGTCGCTGCATCAGGAATACTGGGACAACGTTATGGACTATGCCCTGCGCACTGTCCGCCAAGGTCTGACGCCCAATCCGGACATAATGTGCAACAGCATCATAAAATTCGGCTATTTCGAAGAACGGGTCGGACACCAGTTCGACCTCACTGCAACAGGGCACTATGCCACAACTATCATTGACAGCGAAGGACGCAAATGGCTCGGCACAGCAGTCGACCCCGTAAAGGATCAGACCGACTTTCTTGCGCGTATCAGCGGCAGCCAGCTGCAGCACCTCATCTTCCCGCTCGGCGACATGCCCAAAAGTGAAGTGCGCCGCATTGCTGCCGAAGCCAAGCTGCCAAACGCGCTCCGCCGCGACTCGCAGGGTATCTGTTTTCTCGGCAAGATAAACTACAACGATTTCATCCGCCGTCATCTCGGCGAGCGCCCCGGACCTATTGTTGAAATAGAGACAGGACGCAAGCTCGGTGAGCACCGCGGCTTCTGGTTCCACACCATCGGTCAGCGCAAAGGGCTGGGACTTAGCGGAGGTCCGTGGTTTGTGGTGCGTAAGAATGTAGCAGAGAATGTCATCTATGTATCCCGCGGGTACGATACGGAAAAACAATATGGACGCACACTCCATCTTGCCGAGATGCATTTCATAACAGCCGACCCGTGGGGCGACGCCGCCGACAGCGTCGACGGTGTCCGGCTGACATTCAAGAACCGGCACAGTCCCGATTTCATACCCGGACGTATCCGCCGGCTCGCCGGTTCGCCGGGCGAATATGTCATCGAATCAGACGTGCGCGTTCAGGGCATAGCGCCCGGACAGTTTACAGCAGTCTACGACCCCGGTCACCGTATCTGCTATGGCTCCGGTATCATCACCGGCGCGGCAGTGACATTATAAAAAACACGACAATGGAGGATAAAATCAGAATACACGTGATGGGGCTTTCCTACAGTCAGCTGCAGTCGGGAGCCTACGCGCTCATCCTCGCCGAAGACGTCGGTCCGCGACGCATACCTGTCATCATTGGCGCTGCGGAAGCACAGTCGATAGCCATAGTGCTCGAAGGCATACATACTCCCCGCCCGCTCACGCACGATCTCTTCGTCAGCTTCGCCCATGCTTTCGGTGTGAAGTTGAAAGAAGTGTATATCTACCGTTTCGAAGACGGCATCTTCTCGTCGGAACTTACTTTTAGCGACGGCGACCGGACAGTGAGTCTCGACGCCCGCACTTCAGACGCTATTTCTATAGCCCTGCGGACGCACACGCCGATATATACGTCAGAAGAAATCCTTGAAAAAGCCGGCTTCATCATCGACGAAGAGGTTCTGCGCCGCGACAGCGACGATGCAGGAGATCTTCAGGACGACATTGACGACGAACCGACTTACGCCGACCGCGACGATTATCAGGCAGAACCCGACCCGGAGCGCTTCACTATTGAAGAGCTTGAAAAAACACTTGCCGACCTCATTGAGAAAGAAAACTATGAGGAAGCTGCACGCATCAGCGAGATTCTGAATAAGAAAAAACGTCTCCGCGACGGCGGAGCACCGATATAATCAAATACCTAATACCTGAAATGAATACATTTGCACTAAAAGCCCGTCTTGCCACGCTCGGATTCATCGAGTTCGCAGTCTGGGGTTCCTATCTCACATCACTCGGCGCATATCTCGGCAGTATCGGACTCGGGGAGCACATCGCCTGGTTCTACGCCATTCAGGGTGTCGTATCGCTTTTCATGCCGGCACTCGTCGGTATCGTCGCCGACCGTTGGATTCAGGCTCAGAAAACCCTTAGCCTCTGTCATCTCGCCGCAGGCGCTTTCATGCTCGCAGCAGGTCTCTACGGCATGTCGGCGGAGCATCCCGACAGCACGGTTCTGTTTGCTCTCTATGCAGTTTCGATAGCGTTCTTCATGCCTACGATAGGTCTGAGCAATTCTGTTGCCTATACTGCTCTTGACAAAGCGGGACTCGACACCGTCAAGCATTTCCCGCCCGTCAGGGTGTTCGGAACGATAGGCTTTATCTGTGCTATGCTCTTCGTCAATTTCACCGGTTTCCAGAATACCGCCGCACAGCTCGTTACCTCCGGCGTGCTCAGTTTTGTTATGGTGGTCTACGCCCTGACAATGCCCAAATGTCCCGTGAGCAAGAGCAGCGGCAGCAAATCGCTATCCGATGCTCTCGGGCTTAAGGCGTTCGCGCTTTTCAAGAACAAAAGCATGGCGATATTCTTCTTTTTCTCCATGCTCCTTGGCGTGGCGCTGCAGATCACAAACGGATTTGCAAATCCGTTTATCCAGAGCTTCGGTTCGATAGAAGAATATGCCGATACGTGGGGTGTGCATAATGCCAATGCCCTCATCTCCATATCGCAGATGAGCGAAACACTCTGTATTCTTCTCATTCCATTCTTCCTCAAACGATTCGGTATCAAGATTGTAATGCTCATGTCGATGCTGGCATGGGTGTTCCGCTTCGGTTTCTTCGGCATCGGCAACCCGGGTGACGGTGTATGGCTGTTTATCCTTTCCATGATAGTCTATGGCGTGGCTTTCGACTTTTTCAATGTCTCAGGCTCTCTCTACGTCGACCAGATGACGTCTAAGGATGTACGCTCTTCCGCTCAGGGGCTGTTTATGATTATGACAAACGGCATCGGTGCCACTTTCGGCACTCTCGCCGCACAGGAGGTCATCAACCACAATGTTTTCTCGCAGCCGGAAGGAATGGCGCAGATAGAGGGCTGGCAGAATTCATGGCTCATCTTTGCCGCCTATGCGCTTGTCGTAGCTGTACTTTTCTTCCTGATTTTCAAAGACCCAGGGCATGACCGGATTTCTACTGAGGCTATAAAGACTGCCGAAGATACCACCGGCAGCGACACTGACATATGATACGCTTCTACGCACCGGATATTCTCGACACCGCCAAACTGCCGGCGGAAGACAGCGCACATGCTATCCGTGTGCTGCGCCGCCGCGCCGGCGACGAGGTGGATGTCGTCGACGGAAGGGGATCGCTCTACCGTTGTCGTCTTGTCACCGACGATACGCGCGGCGCCGTTGTCGAGATTGTCGAAAGCGTTAAGCTTCCTAAGGTATGGAAACCGGAGATAACGCTCGCCGTAGCCCCAACCAAGCATGCCGACCGCATGGAATGGCTCGTGGAGAAACTCGTAGAGGTCGGCGTCGACCGCATAGTGCCTTTGCGGTGTGAGCGCAGTGAACGCAAGGAGATTAAGACCGAACGCCTTGTCAAGATTGCCGTCGCGGCGATGAAGCAGTCGCTTAAAGCTGTTCTTCCACGCATCGACGACACCATGCCGCTGAAAGCCTTCCTCGGTGAAAGCGTCTCCGGATGTCGTTTTGTCGGCTACTGCGACGATTCCACAGAGCGGCGTCTGCTCGCCACTGCCTACACACCCGGAAGCGATGTCCGCATCCTCATAGGTCCCGAAGGCGATTTCTCCCCATCGGAAATAGAAGCTGCGATAGCGGCAGGCTATGTGCCCGTGACGATGGGCGACAACAGGCTCCGTACCGAAACCGCAGCACTGGTAGGCTGCGATACAATCCACATTGTAAACCAAATATTCAGTAATAGATAGACATGTCCAGTACATTCAACCGGCTCACCGACGGCTCCGGCTTCTTCCTTCTTGCCGGACCGTGCGTCATCGAAGGTGAAGAGATGGCGTATGAAATCGGTCGTCACATAAATAATATCTGCAAGCGCCTCGGCATACGGTTCGCCTTCAAAGGCAGCTACCGCAAGGCAAACCGCAGCCGCCTCGACTCGTTTACGGGTATCGGCGACCTTGAAGCTCTCAAAATTCTGTCGGGCGTCGGCAAAGAACTCGGCGTTCCCGTCGTCACGGATATTCATCTGCCGGCAGAAGCCGCTATGGCAGCCGATTTTGTCGACATTCTCCAGATCCCGGCCTTCCTCTGCCGTCAGACCGATCTGCTCATTGCCGCAGGTCGCACAGGTAAAGCTGTCAACATCAAGAAAGGTCAGTTCCTCGCCCCTGAGTCGATGCGTTTCGCCGTCGAAAAGGTGCGCTCATGCGGCAACAGCGACGTTGCCGTGACCGAACGAGGCACGACATTCGGCTACGGCGATCTTGTTGTCGATTTCCGCGGAGTTCCCGAAATGCAGCAGGCGTGCGCCGCTCCTGTCATTGTCGACTGCACGCATTCGCTCCAGCAGCCTAATACCGCCGGAGGCGTCACTGGAGGTCGACCTGAGCTCATCGAAACTATTGCCCGCGCTGCTGTCGCCACCGGTGCCGACGGTCTTTTCATGGAGACACATCCGCATCCCGAACTTGCCAAAAGCGACGGCGCCAACATGCTTCGCCTCGACCTGCTCGAACCTTTGCTGGAACGCCTTGTGGCGATTCGGCGAACAATAGAATCTTTCGGCTGTTAAGTCTGTATTATGATTATAGCATCGGAAAAAAGAAAAAACAACATCGCCGAATATCTGCTGTATATGTGGCAGATAGAGGATATCATCAGAGCAAACGGTCTGGATATCGATAAGATAAAGGAGAATGTCATAAGCCGCTTCCAGCTCGACGACGCTACGCTGAAGCAAATGGCGGAGTGGTATGAGTCGCTTATCGACATGATGCGCCGTGAGGACGTCGTCGACAAGGGACACCTGCAGATGAACAGGAATATCATCGGTGACCTCGCCGATCTCAACCGCCGTGTTCTCGCAGAACCGAAGTTTGTCGACTATCATAAAGAGTTCTACGCCACGTTGCCTTACATTGTGGAGCTCCGTGCAAAGTCGGGCGAGGCAAAATCGGGCGAGATCGAAACCTGCTTCAATGCTCTCTACAATATTCTTCTGCTCCGTCTGCGTCATGTCGAGATAAGTCCGGAGACATCACGTGCCATCGACCAGATAGCAAAATTTGTCGCGCTCCTCTCGAAATATTACTATCTTGACGAGCACGACAAACTCTTTAAGCACGACGACGATGCCGGCTAACGCGCTGTAGCGATGAGGTAGGCGGTTTGTGCTGTCCGGAAAGCACCGTATGCGGCTATATAGTCGTCGAGCGCCTGTTTATGACTTGTCTCGGCGTCGAGCAGGTCGGTGATGGTCGACATTCCGGTATCATAGTAGAGACGGTTGAGTCTCAGGTTTTCATTGCTCTCGCCTATACCCTCGGCCGCTATTTCCATCTTGCGGTGTGCTGCAGTAAGGTTGTCCCATTTCTCCTGCATGCCTATTTCGAGTTTTTCTCCGAGGTCGGTGAGTTCATTGCGGGCATTCTCAAGAGCAAGCGACTTGCGCTTTATGGCATGTGAGCCGCCCCACCAGCCGGACAACGGGATGTTTACGGCTATCATAAGCGCGCCGAAATTGTGATTCTGCTGCAGCAGGTCGTGATAGAACCATCCGGCACCGACAGCAACCTGCGGCAGGTTTCTGCCTATTTCGATACGTTTTTCGAGCCGCCGTGCTTCTACGTTTTTCTCCAGCAGGCGATAGTCGACGGTCGATGGAAGTGCGTCCGACGCCGGTAGGAACAGTACTGATGGAAATGACGGAACTTCTTCGGGCACATCGCCTTCCACATCGAAGGCGCCGTCAGTTCCCAGACCCATATATTGCCCGAGCAGCATTTTCACAAGTTTTATTCCGTTGTCGAGATCGATCATCTCGGTACGGTACGTGTTGCGTCTGAGCTGAACTTTCAGAAGGTCGTTGCGCATGGCAAGTCCTGCCTCGTATGCCACGTCGATCTGTCTGTCGAGAGTGTCGAGAAGTGTTATTGCCGATTCGAGAGCGCCGCGAGTCGCTTTAAGCGTGACAAGTTTCCAATAGAGCGATTCGGCTGTGAGGCGGAGCTCGTCGTCGGTCTGCCGGCGGCGAAGGCGTGCCACTTCTTCACCCACAGAAGCAAGCTTGTTGCCGTTGACAATCTGTCCGCCCATGAACACCGGCTGAAGAGCCTGAACGCTTGCCATCTTGCCTTTGTTCATGAAGCCTATTTCGATAATGTCCAGAATATTGTACTGAAAGACATCGTTGTGTGTCCAGAAAGCACCGCCCGAGGCTGAAATCTCAGGAAAATATTTGGTGAACGCTTCCTTGCGCAGCTCTACGGCGGCACGCGCATTGTTGGCGGCATTGCGGACAGCGGCGTTGTTTTTCAACGTTAGCGCCAGACAGCTGTCGAGACTTATCACCGGCACGTTCTCCGCGCCTCTGACAGCTGTCGCCGACAGTATCAGAGCCGGCAATATGTATTTCAGGATTTTCATTATAGCAGGTGTGTTTCGAGCGGTTCGGCAAGCGGTTTGTCGGCGCCTTTCTGCCGCTCTTTAATCATACAATATGCAACAGGAATGACAGTGAGGATGAAGATCATCGTCACAGGCGTGCCCCAGAAGATTACCACGCCCATAGGTTTCCAGAGAGCGCTGTCGCCTATTACCATCGGCAGAACACCCATCGTAGCAGCTGCCGAGGTCAGGAATATAGGCCGCATTCGGCGCATGGATGCGTTGATGACGGCATCGCGTACGTTCTGTCCCTGATTGCGGAGCTCTTCGGCATAGTCGAGAAGAACTATCGCGTTTCGGACAAGAATTCCCATCAGCGATACCAGACCCAGAACACATGTCAGCGACAGGTCGGTGTTCTGGATGCGCAGACCCAGTGCAGCCCCGGGAACACAGAGCAGCAGGCAGAGGAGAAGGAGAATGGCGGTGTCGGCTTCGGCGTAATGGAGAAGAAGAATGAAGAAAATTATCACCACGGCGATAGCGAGTCCGCCGAGAATCTGCGGAAGGGTACTCATGGTGTTGTCCCATTCGCCTCCGCGTTTCAGTTCTACTCCGGAGGGCAGCGTGTAGCGCGAGATGCTGTCCATGAGTGCCTCGGTGCGGTCGATGACATTGACGTTGCGCTGAACTTCGGCTATGAGCGAAACAGACGGTTCGCCGCTGTAGCGTGTGAGCATTCCGCTGTGCCATTCCGGTTTTAGGTCGGCTATCTGCCGCAGCGGCACGTTGCCTAAGCCCAGGACGGGCATCGGTTCGTCGTATAATTCGGTAGGCGTGGCTTTATTCGAGGCCTTAGTCTTAAGCATCACAGGGATGCCGTAGTCGCCTTCCCACATTGTAGCCACCGGCAGTCCGGTGCCGTAGCGGATGGCAAGAGTGGTTTCCATAATCACGCTGTTGAGTCCGACGCGCGAAGCACGTGTGACATCAGGCTCTACGAGAACCGACGCCAGCGGGTTGTCGAGCGACGAGCGCACGTTGCGGAGACCCGGAACGCGCCGCGCTACCTGAAGCATAGAGTCGCACGCCTGCTTGAGAACTGTCTCGTCGGAGCCCGTGAAGCGTATTTCCACAGGATAGTCGGCGGTGGAGTAGCTGAGCTGCTTGAAGCGTATGACGGCATCGGGAAAATAGCTTTCATATTTTTCGGTGTAGTCGTTGAGCACGTCGATTGTCGCCTGGTTGCTTTCTGTGTTGACAATGAACTGCGCGAAGTTCGGACCTCCCACCTGCGGGGCGTATGTTGCCTGGAAGCGCGGCGACGAGCAGCCGTGGAACGACGCTATGGATACTACTCGGCTGTCTTTGGAAAGGATTCCTTCAAGCGAGTCGGCTACGGCGGTGGTACGTTCTACCGAAGTGCCTTGCGGCAGGAAAATCTCAACAGCGAACTGGTTGCGTTCGGCTATCGGCATGAGCTGCATGGGCGTAGCCACAAACAGCCATCCGCCTCCGACGATGCACAGCACACCGAGCGCAATCGTGGTCTTGGGGCGCTTGAAGCACCAGGCTATCAGTATATTATAGCCTTTCTGCATGGAACTGAAAATACTGAATTTTTTCTTTCCGGAAACAAGAGCTTCCTGCTCTTCCTTATATATGGGGCGTCTGATGAGTTTCAGCTGGAGATAAGGCACCAGAAGTTCGGCGATGAGCAGCGACACAAAGAGAATGATCGTCATGCCCCACGGAAAGTCGGTGAGGAAGTCGCGGAACATACCCGTGACTGTCAGCAGGAATGGGAAGAAGGTGACGGAGATGGCGAGAGTTGCGGAGAATATCGCCTTGAAAAATTCCGTACCCGCCCGCAGAGTCGCCGTCTGATGGTCGATGCCTTCGGATATGAGCTCGACATAGTCGTCGATAATTACCACGGAGTTGTCCACTATCATGCCGAGCGATACAATCAGACACGCCAGTGTCACTGTGTTGAGCTCTATGTCGAAAGCATAGAACAGACCTAACGATATGAAGATCGACACAGGAATTGTCGCTGCCGCTATGAGCGCAACTTTTAGAGGCAGAAGAATCATTATCACCACTACGACAGCGATGATGGCAATGAGCAGCTCTACAAGGAAATAGTTCACAGAACTGTTGACAACCACGGGCTGATCCGTTATCTTGAAAAGCTTCACCGACGGTGGAATGTCAGCTGTTGCCTTGGCGAGCTGCGCGTCTACTTCTTTGCCCATCTCGACGATATTGTAGCCGTCTTTCATGCCGATACTCAGAAGGATGCACTTCTCAAAATTGTTCGTTATGTAACTCTCGGGGTCAGGATATTCTTTTTTGACATCGGCTATATCTCCGAGGCGGACAACGCTGCCGTCGGGAGCGGTGAATACCACCATGTCGGCAACGTCGGCGACCGACTGTACCATCCGGTTCACGAAGATAGGACTTGTATAACTGCCGTCGCGCAATGCGCCGCCTGTTGTCTGGAATCCCTGAGCGAGCAATGTCGTTCCGACAGTACTCTCCGACAGGGCGTAATGTTGCAGACGGACAGGGTCGAAGTATACGGCTATCTGCTCGTTCTGCATACCGTAGACCGACATACTGCCCACACTCTCTATCGACCGCAGACGCTCTTTGACCTTATCCATATAGGTTTTGAGCTCGCGGTATGTCTTCTCGGAGCTCTGCATGGTGATAAGCAATGCCGATGTCTCGCCGAAATTGCTCAATGTCTCCACCCCGAGCACTCCAGGAGGAAGAGTGAGCCTCACGTTATTCATGCCGAGTTTGAAATCGTTCCAGAAGCTGTCGGCATCGTCAACGTTGTCGTCGAGTTCAACGAAAATGATGGCAGTGTTGCCCGACACCTGCGAGTGGGTGCTGGTCTTGTCGACCTCCTTGTAGGAAAACACATAGTCTTCAAGCGGCTTGAGCACTTCCTGCTCTATCTGCTCTGTGGTAGCGCCGGGGTAGAGGGCGGCGACGACACCCTCGCGTATGGTGAACGACGGAAATTCGTTCTTGTCCATCACTTTGAGAGAGTATATGCCGAAAGCGATGAATATGCATGTTATCAGGATGATTTCCTTGCGGTATTTCATCCCTGCGACAACGATAGGCGATGGCTTCACCTTCGCAGCCGTGTTTTTGTCTGACTCCTGCTGTGCCATAGCTGTAAGTTTTTATTCGGCATCGACAGCTGTACCGCTGCCCACTTTCTGCATACCGGCGACAATGACGCTGTCGCCGGCGGCGAGACCGGATGAGACAATGACGCCTTGCGGCGACAGTTCATCGGCAACGACATAGCGGCGCTGTGCCTTGCCGTCGCTGACAAGCCAGACGAATGTGCGGTTGTCGGAACTGAGCTGAACCGCCTGCGACGGCAGTTCGAAGCCTTCGGGCATGGATAAGGATGACAGACGCACATCGCCTACCATGCCTGGAAGAATCTTACCTTCGGGATTGGGAATATCTATCTTGACGCTGAATGCTCTCGTCAGAGGATTGGCGACAACCTCTTTCCGGCTTACTGTCCCCGGAAGAGAATCGACGCTAAGTTCTTTGAAGGATACCACAGCCGTCTGTCCTTCGGCAATGGTGCCTATCTCGCTTTCCGGAACGTCGACCGATATGCGGATGTCGTCGACACTCACGATTTCGAACACCGGTTCTGCGGCAATGACGGTTTGCCCGACGTTGGCGAGCTTGCGGCTGACGACTCCGGTGACAGGCGAGGTCAGCGTGGCATCGGACACTGCACGTGCCGACATCTCGGCGGCATTCTCCGCCTGTTTGAGCTTGTTCTGCACCTCTACCCATTTCACGTCGGGAAGAGCATCGGCATCGTGGAGTTTTTTAAGACGGGCATAGGCATCGCGTGCCTCGGCAAGTTCGGCGGCTGCGATGTTGTGAGCGTTGACATAGTCGCTGCTGCGCACATGCGCCAGAGTCTGACCTTTGACAACGCGCTGTCCGGTCTCGACGCAGATGTCGGTTATTGTTCCCGGAACGGAAAAGCTTACCGTCGACGTCTTCGCCGATTCCGCCGTCCCGGATAATACGTGTCCGCCGGCGGAAGAGGTCTCGCCGACACACATTACAGACACCTTTACAGGATCGGGAAGTTCCGCCCGTTCGCTTCCCGAGCAGGCTGTTGTAAGGATGGCTGCGAGCATGATAGCATCGGCGGCAATCAGTGATGAACAGATGATATTCATAACGTTTTATTTTTTGAGAGGACCGGCATGTCCTGTAGTAGTGCTATTCTAACAAACGTCCGAAAAAAATTGTTTATCAGATGATATGCCGTGCGGAATATTATTGCTAATTTTGCGACAAACTCAATGCTTATGCCCTCGGAATCTAAATGTTTCTGGAACATCGACAGGATCATGCATCTGCTCATCGGCGGAGCGATAGCCGCTGCGGTAATCATGCTTGTGCGCTATCTGAGCAATGTTCTCCTTCCTTTTTTTGTCGCTTGCTTCATCGCCTATATGCTACAGCCTGTCGTCGACTTCAACAGGCGTCTCGTGCGTGCCAAAGGACGCGTCGTTCCCGCTCTGCTTACTATTCTCGACGTTACGGTAGCGGTGGGGCTTGTTATATATATCTTTTTACCTTCTGTCATCAGCGAGCTTGAAACACTTGGCAATATCATACGCGACATCAGTGCCGGCAATAAGCGCATGCCCGAGACTTACGCTCCGCTCATCGACTTTATCAACCGCTATTTCAACTTCGACAATATAAAATCCGTGCTCACCGGCGAGCATTTCGAAACTCTCATCGCAAAGGGCTCTTCGTTCATCGAAAACTCAATAGGACTCGTTCTTGAGATATTGTCGTGGATGCTCACACTCGTCTACGTCCTGTTCATTCTCATCGACTATCCTGAGATATGCCGCGGATTCAAGCTTATAATACCGTATAACTACCGCGACCGCGGCATTGCCGTTGTCCGCGATGTCGAAGTGAGCATGAACCGCTACTTCCGCGGGCAAGGGCTTGTGGCTACCTTTGCCATTGTGTTCTATTGCGTCGGCTTTTCTATCGTCGGGCTGCCGCTCGCCATACCTATGGGCATACTTGTGGGCATACTGTTTATGATTCCATATTTCCAGTATGTCACCGTTATTCCTGTCGCTATCCTGTGCTTAATATATTCTCTTGGCGGTTATGCCGAATTCTGGCCTATGCTCGGTCAGTGCGCGCTGGTATATGTTATAAGCCAGTGTATATGCGACTATATTGTGACGCCGCATGTCATGGGACGTGAGCTGGGAATGAATCCTGCTATAATTCTGCTGTCGCTGTCGGTGTGGGGAAGCCTGCTCGGAATCATCGGAATGATAATTGCACTGCCCGTGACGTCGCTCATCACTTCATATTACAAGCGGTACATCAGCGAGCCTGTCCGGCGACGTTAAATCCACTCTTTAGCTTTAAGGATGCTGTCGACGACATCAATAATGTGGTAGCCGTCCCAGTCGGCGCGGGTCGCCATGATAACGTAGTGCAGATCGATATCCGGAAAACTTGCCTCGATATAGCGGTAACCGCCGTTGTAGTTGCAGTGGTAGATGGTAAAAGGATAGCCGGGACGTATGCGCAGACCCATTCCCATAGCCATTTTTGCGTGGTGCGACGTCGTGACAGTGATAGACGGGTGACGGTAGAGCTCAAGCATGGAGTCGGCAATTATCTTGCCGTCGAAAAGCTGTTTGCGGAAGCTCAGTATGTCGCGTACGCTGGAAAAAGCCCCGCGGTCAGCTTTGGTGAGGAAGAAGTCGGCTTCGCCATAGTCGTATTCTTCCCATTTGCTGTCGGGAGAGTTTGGGTCGGAGTCGGTAGCGGCGCGATAGCCATGTGTGAGCCTGTTTTTGTATCGGTCGAGGCCACTGTAGTAAGATGTTTCGTGGAGTCCTGCCGGATCGAAAATATTTTCTTTCATCCACACGTCGTATTTCTGTCCGGTGACGCGCTCAATCAATGGAGCGATGAGCACAAGAGCAGGGTCGGTACGCTGATAGTGTACCGATGGCTCATAGGCGGTGCTGTCGAGCAGGGCGAATACTTTCATGTGCTCTTCTTCTGTGCCGAAGAGGCGGAAGTCTGGAGCCTCGATAAACACCGAACTTGTGTTCGAGAGATATTCGTCCCATTCCTCGGTGTTGCGCGGGCGCAACTCGGGAAGACCGGAAGTGTGGTTCATGATGTCGCTCACTTTGATATTGTCAAATATTTTCTTAGGGAACTCAGGGAAATATTTGCTGAGCGGGTCGTCGAGCAGGATGTCGACGTTAGGATCCTGATTCAGTTTGAGCAGAGCCACGGAGGCGAAAGTCTTCGAGCCGGAGGCAATGTTGAAGACTGTGCTGTCGGTGATATGCTGCGGTTCGTCCAGACGGGAAAGCCCGAAGGAATGCTGGTAGACGATTTTTCCGTCACGCATCACTGCCACTATGGCGCCCGGACCGTCTTCGGGGAACATCGGCGCAAAGAGTCGGTCGAATGGTTCGGTTATTTCGCAGGGAGCGATGCCGCTGTCGGCGCGGTAGGCGTCTGTTTTATGTCTGCAGCCTGCGGCTATGGCGGCGCCGAGAAGGACAATGGCGCCAAGGCTATATATTGTGGTGCGGCGGAAGTCTCTCCGTGTGTGTTTTCTGTTTTCTTTTTGCATTGATGAATTGCTTGTGGTGCAAAATTACACCTGCACATTCGTTCCTGCAACCGCTTAACCGATTTTTGAACGCTTTGTAGCCGGATTGTGACTTGGATACCGTTTAAATCCACCGCAGAAGCGTCCCGTCGGCGGAGATAAGAGCTATGGAGGGAGTCGCGCGGATATACAGGATATGGTGGCTGTCGACTACGCGCCCGGTGTCGCGGGCTACTGTCCAGCCGGCTGGCATTTCGCCGAGATGTCTGCGCCAGGCATCGTCGTCGTCGCCGAGGTAGATGGCGAGAACAGGTAGATTGCCTATGGCGCTGTCTGCCATCAGATCGAAAGCCGCCTGACGGCAGTTGCCGCAGCCCGGTTCGTAGAAGAAGAGTATGAAAGGCTTGCCTGCGAAGTCGCGCGTGGATATCCGGCTGCCGTCGGCTGTGCTGACGGTGAAGTCCGGCAGTTTGCGTCCCGCACGGTTTGTGTCGATGATGCGCAGTTTCTCTTTGGCGGCGAAAGCGTCCGGAGCGTCATCGGCAGCGAAGAGCGCGAAAGGTTCGTAGAGCTCTTCGGAAAAGAGCGGAGATGACGGGTCGAAGAGATAGCGGTCGGCTACGGAAGCGGTGAAGAGGTAGACGTCCTGTCCGGCGCGGAGGGCGCGGCTCATCATCGTGTCGACGGCTTCGGCACGTCTGCTGGGTACAGCCATGTGCATGATAGCGGCAAAGTTGGCGAAGCTCTGTTCCATCAGTGCCGTGTCGAGGCTGGCGCTCCGGTCGGCGAAGTCGAGGCTGTCCCAGAAGTGGAGCAGAAGATAAGAGGCGCGTTCCTGCGGGTCTGTGATGCCGGCAGGTATAGTCGGCACAGCGAGTTCTTTCGCCTCCGGATGCTTTTCCTCGGGAGATGGTTCCTTCTTTGCCGGTGTGCATGCGGCAAAAATGATGGCGGTGGCAAAGGCGATGATGGTTTTCATTCCGTTATATCGCGCACGCAGCGGATGAGGGCTGAGGTATGGTCTTTCCACGACTGAGTGATGGAGCCTGTCAACGCCCACAGGAAGAAGTGCGTGGTGGTCGTATTATCATAAGGCGTTACTTTTGTCCCGTTGTTGTCGAAGGCCGCCATGGTGCAGCTCAGATACCAGTTGTCTCTGATCAGACCGTAGTTGCGCATGATAGCGAGCTCGTTGATATTGGGCAGGCGCCAGCCGTTGCCCGTGAGTTTGGAGCACGGGTTCCCGGTGCCGTTTATGGTGTTACGCAGATTTGTCCATCTTTCCGGGCTTACGTTGCTCGTGATGGTGCTTGCGTCGCTTCTGTATACCTCGAAGCCGTTACGGTAGATGGAGTTGTAGTCGTAGTCGACAAGCGAGTGGACGGGCATTTGGAAACTGCCGTTTCCGTTGCCTCCGGTATATGGAACCTGCCGTATATTGGTGAGGTTGTAGAATGTAGGCTTAAAGCATGTGCGGCCGCTGGAGTTGGTGTAGCTCTCGTAGGCGACAATGATGGGGTCGTCGGTTGTGGCAACCGTTGTGAGGTTTGTGCCGAGGTTGCGCACGCAGCGTATCTGCTGGGGGTAGGAGGTGTGACCGAGATTGGTCGACCATTTGACAACGTCGGAGTATGTGCTTGTCGACATGCCTTCCATAGCCCAAAGCACATTGTTGTCGCTGGAGTAGAAGAGGTATTTGCCCACAAGTTCGTTTGCAAACGTAACGCCCGACGGCACTTCGAGTTTCTTGACATCGGTGAAGTTGATGATGGCGTTGTCGCCGAGCGAATGCGAGCCGAGCACCATCTGGAGGTATTTGCTCAGTACGGGCACGTACCACCGCAGTTCGTCAGTGTCGATCTTTCCGTTACCGTTGAGGTCGCGGTTGCGGTTTATGCATCCTGCGATGCCTTCGAAGAAATTCGCATCTGCGGTATAGGTGGGATTGGGGTCAAGTTTGGTGGCGGATTTTGTCCCTGAATACGCCACTGTCTGCGGCAGGTTCTTCAGTTCTCCGGCGGTGTTGGCGGCATTTACGGGTACCCGCTGAGGCACGGTGCGGTTGATGAATCTGCTCCAGTTGCCGCCGTTGGTGTAGTAGCTGAGATTGGCGCGACCGTTTACATCGCTTATTTTGTTGTTGTTTATGGTGTTTCCGAGTGAGCTGCGTAGCTTGAGACCGAAGCTTTCGTTGGTGTGCTCCATACCTAACGCCGAGCCTTGGACCTTGGAAGACGAGGCAGAGGTGGTGGTAATCTCTGTGTTGTAATATGTGAGGATGGAGTTTTGGGAAATGGCGTATTTTGCGTGTGCGTATATGCTGTGGCCGTCGTCCGACACCGCTTTGGTGACGCGTATGAAGAACTGGCGCGGATCGGCGTTGACATATCCGTGCCACTGCGGCTTGCCGTTGACAAATGTCTTTTCGTCGGAGCCGTAACCGTAGTCGTAGGTGTATTCCTTGACGAAAATGGTGTACCAGTCGCTGCTTGAGCGCTGCTTGCTCTCGTCGATGCCCCGTGAGGCGTCCAGAAGGTTGAAAGTCTCGCCGCTCGAGCCGCCGCGTGGCTCGTAGACGGCATAGGTGTTCTCGTCTTTTGTCTTGCGGAATTCTACCCAGTCGATGTATTTTTTTATTTCCGGATTTGCGGCTACAACCTCGTCGTATGTCTTGCCCGCGAATTCCGGACTGCTCTCGTTGTACGATTTACGACCGCCGTTGAGATTGTCGTAGGTGGTGATGATGAAGCCGAATCCCTCGCTGGAGCCGCCGACGTGCTCCACCCACTTACGGAGCTCGTCTTTGGTGAGGCAGACGTTGAACTGGGAGTAGTGGCAGTCGAGGTATACCGTCGGCTCCTGCACGTCCGACACGAGTCCTTCAACGCCCGGTGTTTCGTCCTTGCAGATGGCTTCGAGACGGATGTCGTTGAGTCCGTTGACGGTGACGTTGTAGGTATATGCCACGTTCCGGTAGCTGTTGAAGTCGGTCGCCACCTTGTCCATGTAGCCCAGATGTATGATGAAGTTGGCTGTGCCTGTGCGGTTCGATGGTAAGTCGTCAGCTCCTGGATTTTCCACCACGTTGCCATCTTCGTCCACATAGAATGGATGCAGGTAGTCTACGGTGCAGTTTATTACGATATACGTAGCCATGTTGTTCGGCGTCCATGTGTCGCCGGTGAGGCTTGTGAAGAGCTTGAGCCCGTCGGTCGTCTCTGTGTATTTGTCGCGCTGCTCATAGGACGTCAGGGGAGAGGCGGCGCTGACGGTGCCGGTGTGCTTGTTTTCGCCGAGCCAGAAGTCGAAGGAGTAGTCGCTGTCGTCGTTGCGGGTAAAAAAGCTTGAGCCGAACTCGGCGGGCGTCTTGTAGTAGGCGTCGCGGTCGGAGATAGTGGCGTCGTCGCCGTAGTTGCTCTGTCTCTCGAAGAGCCATGTGAAGGCGGGAGCGTTGACTACACGGTAGCTGTGCGGGGTGATTGCTATGTCGCTGGGCAAGCCTGACTTGATGTTGAACTTGATGTGCGACACTAAGCGGCGCAGATGTATGCAGCCGGGCATACTCACCTTGTTGCCTGTACCGGAGGGCTGTGGAATGGTGTAGGGATCGAAGTTGCGGTGCTCCCATTCCTCGGGTTTGTAGTCGGTGTCTCTGTTGATGTATGTGCCGGACATTGCCAGGGGCAGCGGCGGAGCGTTGACATTCTCGGTATTGGACGGCGACGGTGTGGCTATGTCAAGGAACTTCACCCATGTGTCGGCTTCATTGAGCAGCTCCGCGAGGGTCTGCTGTTTGCCGGGGTCTGCTTCGGGATTGCTCTTGTGTACGCCCTTGTTGCCGGTGTTGGCAACGGCAACGATGTAGCTCGGTCCGGAGAGTGTGCGCAGCGAGAACGTGTACTTCTTATGCTCCGTTATCGACGACGGCGGCGTGACTTTAATCCATCCCTTGCGTCCCCAGCTGTCCATCGACGTCAGTTCGCCGGTGACGCTGCTGTAAGTGGCTATCCACAGGCTTTGAACCTCATTGAGGTAGGCCTGACTTATGTCGGCGCGTGAACGGGCTTCCATCCGTGGAAATATCACCGGCACTTCTATCTCCACTTCCTCGCCGATAGACGTGAAGTCGTAGCTTATGTCCTGCTCAGAGCAGGAGCTGAGCACGACCGCGACTGTTGCCACTGTCACATATATCAGATAATGTATGTAATGCCGCAGGATGCTCATAAACGTATCAGTTGTATTCGGGAATGTCGATTGTTACGGGTGTCATGGGGCAGACGGTCCATTTGGCGTTCAGCTCACCTTCCATTTGCCCTACGCCTACTATTTCGAAGCGGTAGATGTGGTTACGCAGTATTCTCTCGAAGTCGGAGGGATCGCCGTCGGTGTTGTACACTCGGAAATTGAGACGGTATGTCTTCGAAGGATTGCCCTGGAGCCGTACCGTCATGTAAGGGGCTTCGGAGGTGGCGCTGCGCCATCCGTCGGCATATTCCCACAGGTAGCAGGAGAAGACCGGGAATCCGTCGTGATACTGTGTCCGTGAGGCAGGGTCGGGAAGCATTGTAATTGGACTGCCGGTACCGTAGGTGCTGCCGGCGGCACGTGTGGGCGACGTAACTTGCTCTGTCGCCACCGACGATGTGTTCTGCCACAGGTCGAGGGCGGGCACGCAGCTGCCCGTCGGCATGATGCCGCTGAAGGTGACGGAGGATATGCGTTTGCCGTCGCTCTGGTATTTCTGGTCCCATGCTCCGGTGATGTCGATCTTGTCGATAATTTCAATTTTCCCCATTGCCCGGAGGAGATCGACGTCATTGCCGGTAAGTTCGGAGATTTCGAGCGGATTGTCTGATGATGATGCCCGCAGACGGTCGGTGGGAACGCTGAAACGCTGTATCCCCGCCATAGGGATGTGCTGCCCGTTTTTGGAAGCGTCGAGAAGCTGCGAGGTATCGGGCTGGCTGAGCATGGGCTGTTTTATAAGCGAACTGAAAACTTCTTCCATATCCGTTCCGCGGGTGAAGTAAGGAAAGCCAAGCTGCATCGACATGCCGTTGGCGATAACCATGATGTAGAAGTCGACAGTGGCGGTTCCCTTTTTTTCATCTGTGGCATCCGTGAAGTACTGGTCTTTCACAACAGTAGTGCAGGTATAGTATGCCATGCCCGTGCCGTCGAACGGTCCGATGACCTGTGTCGTGGGCGTGAAATCCTGGAGATAGGAGCCTGTGCCGTCGAAGAGGAAGAAGCGGATGTCGTCGCCTGCGATGTCGATATAGTTCTCCGAGCCTGTTCCGGGGGCTTCCGTATAGTCTTCCGGCGCGCGCGACGTTGTCTTGGATGCTCCGGGAGCGCTGTACGACACTAACGAGAAAGATATGGTTATTCCCTGTATGTCATTGCCGTCGTCGGGGATGTCGGTGCTGCTGCCGGAGCACGCCTGAAGGAGCGCTGCCGTGAGCAGTGCCGCTGCAACATTGATGATATGTCGTCTCAGGCGTAGCATTCAGAGATCTTACATCTGCGATTCCTGTTTAGGCACCACCCGCCAGCCGTTGATGAAAATTCTTGCTTTTGCCCATGTGGAGCCTTCTTCGAGGAAGAGGCTGAATGTGAATTCGTCGACGCCGTCGAGATAGTCCTGAGGCGTTTCGAGAAGGCTGTAATGGTCCTTGACGAGCATAAGATAGTCGACGAGCGGGAAGCGTATCACTTCTTCGGCAGTGCCGGCTATTCTGACAATCACTTCCTGCCTGCTGTCTGCCATCACGCGGCTTGTGGTAAGTCTTGCGACGACACCGGAGCGGCTTTCGTCGTCGGCGCGGACACCGCTCACTGCCGTCTGCTGCACTTCCCACGGACGGTAGGAGAATGCTTCGGGAGCCGACGGGGTGTTGTCGGCGCTCAGCTCGCTCGATGCGCCTGTTATTTCAAAACTGAACGTGCCGGGATCTATTTCCTCGCCGTTCATGTTCTGAAGTATGATGTTGAAACGGTTGGTGTCCTTGATGAGGTATAGTGGTCCGACGTCGACCTTGCCGGGCTTTTCGGGCAGTTCGATGTCGGTGGATATTCCGTGGAAGAGGGGCACGATGTCGTGTGCCGAGAAGAGTGTGCCGTCGGCGGCGTGCTCAAGAGGTAGCGAGGCAGAGAGGTCGCCTATAGCCGCAGGGCTTTCGGCGTTGCTGATGGAGAAAGAAACGGGGTCGGCTGCTGCTGCGGTGCCGGTGCACCAGGCAAGCATTCCGTAGCGTCCGGCGGGGAGGTCGAGGTCGATGCTGAAATCGTTTTCAGCGGTGCTGGGGCGCGCGATATGGTACTGGCGGGCGAGTTCGCCGCTGCTGTCGAAAACATATAGTCCCACGCCTGTCACCTGACGTCCGAAGGCGTCAGAGCGCAAAACGTTGGCTTCGTAGCGGAATGAGACAGTGTAGCTTGTCGCGCATCCGCTGCGGTCGTCAAAGATGAGGGAATCGCACGATGCCAGAAGACCGGATCCTGCGACAAGTGATGCGATAAGCGCTTTGCGTCCTTTGAAGATAATGTTCATTAAGGGAAATGGGAATGGGCGGGCGGCAGACGCCGCCCGCCGTTATATCTGAGCTATATTAGAGGACGATTCCACCCTGAGTGGGGACAATGCGCCAGTTAAGGATATTGATTTGGTACTTGATCCAATACTCGTCCTGGTCCATCGGAGGAACGATGGGGTTGTCGAGATCGTTGATGCCGGTGGCAAGACCGGTGATGGCGTCAACTTCAAGATTGTATACGTGGTTGCGGACAAGACCGAGGTCGCCCACGCGAAGTTTGTCCCATACGATAGCGCCATCTTTCAAAGGCTTATTTACTGTGTTTTCTGTCATGCCGAGGTGCCAGATGGGAATGGAGTAATAGCACTTGCCGTTCGTATAGGCGTATGCCACGCCGCTCTGCTGCCAGAGGACAGTGTTCACAACGTTGAGGTTCCCTTCTGTTACTCTTGTGAAGCCGCCACCGGTGGGGATATAGTACAGTTCGGTAGTGGTGGGAACGCTCTTGAGCTGGAGAGTGACGAAACGTTCGGAAACACGATTTTCGCCGCGTACTGCTTTTGCCGGGTGTCTGACTTCGAATTCTGCATCTCCCATGTCGGCGGAGCGTAGGAGTTTGTAGTTTTCGCCGTTTTTGACGTAGATTATCTGCTGGTCGGCGATGAATTTGTCAATCATCAGAACACCTTTTTCTACACCTGCGGGAATCGCATCCTTGAAATACATGCTGGTGCCGTCGATATAGAACGATGTTCCGGCAGGAATGTCTGTGCCGTTATATGTGGCTGTGTATCCTCCGACGATAAGCACGGTAGGAACAGCCGCCTTGGGGTTGCGCGACTCGAACGCAGGTTTGCCCATGGTGTTCTCCAATGCATATTTCACGCCGGTGGCAAACGAAGACTCACCGTTGCCGCCAGTGCCGCATATCTGGTTGTAACTGTAATATTTGAGGGCGTAAGGTGCGACAACGGTTCCCGCGCCTTTTGTCCCGTCTGTTACAAGGTCGGAAATCTGATCTGACACTTCAGGGAATTTTTCGGCGAAGAAAGCCGGCGAGCAGCTCCAGTACGAGCGACGGTTGGTCTCGTCATTCCATAAGGTGTTCGACCAATTGCCGAGGTATGCCGAAACTTCAGCAAATGTGGCGACAGGATTGCCTTTTATCGCCTGGAAGTTCTTGACAGCGTACATGTCCGGCGCATCGGCGTTGATTGTCCATCTCTCGGGTGTGAATTTCAGTGAGTATTCAATGTTCTCTCCGTTGACTGCCGTAGTGCCCTTATAGGCGTAGATACCTTTGCCTCCAGCGGCGTAATCTCCGGGCTTCTGCGTTGTATTCATCGAGAACTTTACCTTGGCGGCGTAGCGCTCCACGTAGATGTCGACAGAGGCGGATTCGGCTTTGTCCGCTTCGTCGTATGACGTATAGAGAAGCTTGGCATTGATCGGAGTTCCGCTGATTTTTACGTCAGTGGCTCCGGTTACGTCATCCTTGCCGAAATAGCATGAATTAGTCATGGCGAAATAGTTGGAGCCGTTTTTGTAGTCATCGCGCTTCTCTTCGCGGAGATCTGCCATTGCAAGGTTCGCAGCCTCGTCAGTCCATTTTACGGGGTTGATATAGCACATGACATAACTCGGAAGATTCTGCGTTTTATTGAGACCTATCTTTACGATGTACGATCCTACTTTCCCGACGTTGCCGGGCTTCCCGGAGGATGCGCCTGGGGTGTTAGGGTCCACATTTTCGGGATCCCATGTAGTTTTCTGCATGTCGGCCGAGGTGGCGCGTGTGACAAAGTTGCCGGTATTGTCGTAAAAATCCATAAACATGGACTGTACATAGTTCTCTTCGGGTGTCCCGGGTTCGAAACTGGCTGCGCGGCTGCCGGTGGGGTTGACGATGTTGACGCGCAGATAACGGTCTTCATCTTTTTGAGCTACGCCGCCGTTTTCGGGCTCGTCGCTGTTACAAGCAGAGAAGCCCAGAGTAAGCAAAGCGCCTGCTGCAAAAATGATTGATTTCTTCATGTTAGTTTTTTGTTTTGAATATTTATTTGTTTAAAATAATTAGCAGTTGAATCTCGAATGTTGTTAGACATATCAGATTTAATCATGATAATTAAATTATTATTTGACAAAGGTAATAAATATTATTCAAAAAATCAGTATTTCAAATTACCCCCCCCATTTTTATAACATGTATTAACAAATCGTAACATTGCAAAACATAAGAACGCATGAGCACCGCCAAACGGCGGTGCTCATGCGTTGTAGCGTCTGTAGAGCGCTGGAGGCTTGCCTCCCGGTAAAAAAAATACTCAGGCTTCATCACGAGGCCCGAGTATTCAGTCATAA
>USMC01000003.1 GCA_900555715.1 uncultured Porphyromonadaceae bacterium
TCCAGCACAGGGCAGCCAGAAGAGCGCCTGCGAGCGGTCCTACGACCATAATCCAGAAATCGGGCCATGCCGAGGGGCTCCAGAGGGCCGGGCCGAAGCTGCGTGCGGGGTTGACAGAGCAGTTGTCCACAGGGATGCCTACGATGTTTACCAGGCCGAGCGCCAGACCGATGGCGAGGCCGCCGAAGTTGCCGAAGCCTTTCTTTGCGTCGGTCACACCGAGGATGACCAGGACGAAGAAGAATGTAAACAAGCATTCAACCATGAGTGCCATACCAGCATTCGCGCCGGGCTGCAGAACGTTGGCGGCAAGATTGCTTTCGCCGGTAATGCCACCGAATTCAAATCCGGGCGCCATCTCCACCATCCAGTAAAGGAATCCGGCTCCGATGGCTGCGCCGAGAAGCTGCGATACTACATACCCGCAGAATTCGCCGAAATTCATGCGGCCGCTCAGCCACATTGCAAACGACACCGCCGGATTTACATGGCAACCGGAGATGTTGCCGATGCAGTAGACCAGACACAACAGAACCAGACCGAAGCACAGACCGATGCCCAACACACCGATTTTCGGTCCTGCAAGCACTGCGCTTCCGCAGGCCAGGAGTACAAGGAACATTGTCCCGACGCACTCCGCAAGATACTTTCTCATAATAACTGATATTTGTGCATCCGTTGCGTCTTTTCAATAAATGGCGACAACTTTTGCGGGTTTGGTTTAAATATATGATAAAAATTAAACAAGAAAGTTTAATTTTGTGTTTAGGTTACAAATTTAAATTTATGAACAATTCGCCTGTTTTGGAGCGCCATCCCTGGCAACCGTTTGTACCGGATAATGCCAAAGTGTTGATTATGGGGACATTCCCTCCGCAGCCACACCGGTGGCGCATGAATTTTTATTATCCCAATCCTACCAATGATTTCTGGAAGGTCATGGGACTGATATTCTACGGCGATAAACTGGCGCTATATGACAAGGAGAGGAAAGAGTTTGATCTTGCTGAGATAAAGGTCATGCTCAACCGTGAGGGGATTGCACTTTCTGATACAGGGCACAAAATTCGGCGCCTTAAAGGCAATGCGTCTGACAAGTATCTTGAAATCGTGGAGCCGGTGGACCTGCAGGGATTGCTTGACCGTATGCCGGAGCTTACAGACATTGCCACAACCGGGGAGAAAGCGGCAGGTGTGGTAGCTTCGCTCACCGGTTCGAAGATTCCGCCGGTCGGCTCGTTCGTTCAGCTGAACTTGCCCGAACGCCGACAGTCTCTCAGGGTGTGGCGCATGCCCTCAACGTCGAGAGCCTACCCCTTGGCCGTTGAAAAAAAAGCAGCCGCATATGCACGCCTCTTTGCCAGCGATAAATCAACTTTTTGGGAGCGATAAAAATTGCCGTGCAAGTTTTCTATGTAATTGAGCCTCATTTGATAAAAAATTTGTAACTTTGTGCTGCCTTTTGAGGGCGCATTATGTTTGGTTGCCACGTTGTTGGTGGCAATTTATTGATAAACAGCTATAAAATGATTAACATCACTTTTCCCGACCAATCGGTAAAGCAGTTTGAAGACGGCGTTACACCCCTTCAGATTGCGCAGTCGCTGTCGCCTCAGCTCGCGCGCGACGTTCTCGCTGCATCTGTAAACGAACAGGAATGGGATCTTACCCGTCCCATCACTTCCGACTCGACCATAAAACTGTTCAAGTGGGATGACTATGAAGGCAAGCATGCTTTCTGGCACAGTTCGGCCCACCTCCTCGCTGAGGCGCTGCAGGAACTTTTCCCCGGTGTGAAATTCGGTATCGGACCGGCTGTGGAGAACGGCTTCTATTACGATATCGACCCCAACGGCCATTCCATCACGGCGGCCGATTTCCCTGCTATCGAGGCCAAGATGCTTGAACTTGCCAAGAAGAATGAGCAGATTGTACGCGCTGACATCTCCAAGGCCGATGCACTCGAAATGTTCGGGAACCGTGGCGAAACATATAAATGTGAGTTGATCTCCGAACTTGAGGACGGTCATATCACTACATATACACAAGGCAACTTCACCGACCTTTGCCGCGGTCCGCATCTCCCCTCAACCGGAGCAATAAAGGCTGCAAAAGTGATGTCGCTTGCCGGGGCATACTGGCGCGGCGATGAAAAACGCAATCAGCTTGTGCGCGTCTACGGCATCACCTTCCCGAAAAAGAAGATGCTCGACGAGTATCTGCAGTTGCTTGAGGAGGCAAAGAAACGAGACCACCGCAAGCTCGGCAAGGAGATGGAACTGTTTGCATTCTCTACCAACGTAGGAGCCGGTCTGCCACTGTGGCTTCCCAAAGGCGCGGCATTGCGCGACCGTCTGGAGCAGTTTCTCCGCAAGATCCAGAAGAAATACGGTTACCAGCAGGTGATCACCCCCCATATCGGCAACAAGATGCTCTATGTGACATCGGGACACTATGCAAAATATGGCAAAGACTCGTTCCAGCCGATTCACACACCGCAGGAAGGGGAGGAGTACATGCTCAAACCCATGAACTGCCCCCACCACTGCGAAATTTTCAAGACCTTCCCCCGTTCGTACCGCGACCTGCCTCTGCGTCTGGCTGAATTCGGAACGGTTTACCGCTACGAACAGACCGGCGAGCTTCATGGTCTGACCCGCGTGCGCGGTTTCACTCAGGATGACGCCCACATCTTCTGTGCCCCCGACCAGATCAAGGATGAGTTCCTGAAAGTCATGGATATTATCTTCTATATATTCAAGGCTCTGGACTTCAATAACTTCGAGGCTCAGATTTCGCTTCGCGACCCGAAAAACAAGCAGAAATATATCGGCAGCGACGAGAACTGGCATCTTGCAGAGACCGCTATCATCGAGGCGTGCGAGGAGAAAGGCCTCAATGCACGCAAGGAACTTGGTGAGGCAGCCTTCTATGGCCCGAAACTTGACTTCATGGTCAAGGACGCCATTGGCCGCCGCTGGCAGCTCGGCACCATTCAGGTTGACTACAACCTCCCCGAGCGCTTCCAGCTGGAATACACAGGCGCCGACAATCAGAAGCACCGTCCGGTGATGATTCACCGTGCCCCGTTCGGCTCGCTGGAGCGTTTCGTTGCCGTGCTGCTTGAGCACACCGCCGGAAAATTCCCGCTGTGGCTCGCCCCCGACCAGGCCATCGTGCTCCCCATTTCGGAGAAGTTCAATGATTACGCCTACGAAGTGGCGAAACAGCTCACGGAGGCTGATGTCCGCGTGACCGTGGATGACAGAAACGAGAAAATCGGCCGAAAAATCCGTGACAACGAGCTTCGCCGCATCCCCTATATGCTGATTGTAGGTGAAAAAGAAGCGGAAAATGGTGAAATTTCTGTAAGAAAACAGGGCGAAGGTGATAAGGGTACGATGAAAATTGCTACCTTTGCAGACGAAATTGCTCGCCTTGTGAGTGAATTGAAATAAGAAACGGACTCTAACATAACAAAATCCGGGATATTTAACACTGCAAACGGCAGTTCCCGAAACAGTTAATGGATAAAAAACCACAACACACCGGGGCTCCGCGCCCCACGCACTCCAGTGCACCACGCCCGCAGGGCGCACCGGGCTTCCGTCCCGGCGGTACTACAGGATCACGACCCGGAGGATTCTCCGGACCGCGTCCGGGTGGCTTTTCAGGCCCTCGCCCGAGTGGTCCCCGTCCCCCGATGGGGCCGCGTATGCCGCGCAAAGAAGAGCCATATGCAGTCAACGAGCGTATACGTGCCAAGGAAGTGCGCCTTGTGGGCGATAATGTTGAAAACGGAATCTATCCGATTCAGCAGGCTCAGAAGATGGCAGACGAGATGGAGCTGGACCTCATCGAGATTTCTCCCACCGCCCAGCCCCCTGTATGCAAGATCCTGGACTACTCGAAGTTCCTTTATCAGCAGAAAAAACGTCTGAAGGAACAGAAAGCCAAGGCAACGAAAGTTGTGGTGAAGGAGATTCGGTTCGGACCTCAAACCGACGACCACGACTACAATTTCAAGCTGAAACATGCGCAGAGCTTCCTGCAGGAAGGTTCGAAGGTGAAAGCTTATGTGTTCTTCAAGGGGCGTTCAATCCTCTTTAAGGAACAGGGTGAAGTGCTTCTGCTGCGTTTTGCCAACGATCTGGAAGAGCTTGGAAAGGTGGAACAGATGCCGGTGCTTGAGGGGAAACGCATGATTATCATGATTTCGCCTAAAAAGAAAGTCTGATGAAGGATTCCGGAACCGGGTCCCGTCATACTGATGCCTTAGCGCATAAATGAAATTATCTGTCGCCCTCTATGGCTGCGGCAATAATATAAACCAATAAATATTTACAAAAATGCCAAAGATTAAAACCAACTCGGGTGCTAAAAAACGCTTTGCACTCACCGGGTCAGGAAAAATCAAGAGAAAGCACGCTTTCAAGAGCCACATCCTGACCAAGAAAACCAAAAAGCAGAAACGCAACCTCACACACAGCGGTCTTATCAACCGTGTGGACGTTTCCGCCGTTAAGTCGCTTCTCGGTCTGAAATAAGCCCAAGAGCTGTTTTCCAACTTAATTCGTGTTATTGTAATTTCATTATTAACCGAGTGCTTAGCCAAAAAGCTCCGACAAACCGGACGCTAACATTCAAAAACTTCTGAAACAATGCCAAGATCAGTCAACCACGTCGCTTCTCGCGCCCGCCGCAAGAAAATCCTCAAACTCACCCGAGGCTACTACGGCAGCCGCCGTAATGTATGGACCGTTGCCAAAAACACATGGGAAAAAGGTCTTACTTACGCTTATCGCGACCGCAAAGACAACAAAGCCAACTTCCGTGCCCTCTGGATCCAGCGTATCAACGCAGCAGCCCGCATGCACGACCTGAGCTACTCCAAGCTCATGGGCCTCATCCACAAGAGCGGTATCGAAATCAACCGTAAGGTCCTCGCCGACCTCGCCCTCAACAACCCCGCTGCTTTCGCAGCCGTTGTCGAGAAGGTGAAGAACGCATAAAGAGTACTTTACCGAACCGAACAGCGCGCCTCACAAGGGCGCGCTTTGTTGTTGCTACGTAACCATCCGAAGCAGACCCACACGATGACTACAAAAAAACATTAACAAAAAATTCCAGACGTATCCGGAATTTTTAATTTCTATAAACCATATTGAGCAAGGTGTTCTTCGCTCTCTCTCGGACTTTCCTTGATTGTACCAATAATCAGCTCGACATCATACTCATCAATCTCTCCCAAGTAGTTCCATTCATTAAATTTGTTTGGATATGCTATCTTCAAGCGAACACAATCTACAAAGGAATCATATCGTAAAAAGGGGTATTTGGATTGCTTAATAGGCATGTGATACATTTTGATATGTCCGGGGAGATTCTTATTTATCTGAGAGTTAATGATTACTCCACCATACGCCACACCTTATGAATCAAAGCCAAGAACGACAAAATATTTGTCACGGGACAAATCTCCTGCTTTCGGCTTAATGCCGTTAGCTTCGGTCATCGTTATTTCATAGACATCTCCAACTTTGACAGTTCTTGAAGCCAATCGTGAAAGTTCATCTTCACTTAGAGCATCTGAAATCTTTATCATCTCAAAGCTGAATCTAACTGCATTTGCTCCTCAATGTATTCAAGAACCGCCTCATCAGCATTAAGAACCTTTGCCATTGAAATTGGAGATATTACATTCGTGCCATTGACACGGCGGTTAGCCTCGTCCCATGCTTCATCATGCGATTTACGCATCAACTGACCGAATGTCAGAGATTCATTTTCCTCAATGGCGTGGTCTAATGCTTCAGTTTCCGATTTGGAAAGAAACTTCAAATTGGGCTCACGTTTAGGAAGAAGCACATTAGGAGCGTCCTCTCCTGCGAACTGAACCACCTCCGCCAAATATTCAGCGAGTGCCATTCTCGGCTGATTAAGTTCTTTTACCGCGTCATATAAACGAGTTGGAACCGGTCCGTATTTCAGGGCACAGAACTCATCAGGCACAATGCCACTTCCCCATTTTGCAAGATGTCTCATCTCTGCAAAATAGAGAATCTTGAAAGCATGGTAGTAATCCACTCCACCAGTCTTTCCAAGGATATACAGAACTAATTCTGTCAGTTTCTTGCTCTCAAAACTCGTCATCGGCAGTTTTTTTCTTTACAGAACAACGTATGATTCTTTGTTCCTGTTTGGTTTAGTCTGCAAATATAGCAATTATTTTTCAAATCACCAAGCATAAAAATTTGCAAGAAAATCAGTTGTAGAGTAAATAAGCAATTGTTACAGCAGGTGATAATTTTTGTTAAAATCGGGAACTGCCACTTGTCGGGAAGAAAAATGTGCGTACCTTTGCAGCCGGGTAAGTCCTACACGACCAGCTCCCTGAAAACTCCCCCAGATCTTGACCGAAGCAAGGGTATCAGGTCGTAGCGGTGCGATGTAGTAAGCTTACCCTTTTTTCGTGTCTGTCAGTCAACAAAAAGGTCTCTTATAACGGCATCGGCAAGAAGCCATGAGCGTTCGGGAATGAAGAGATGCGTACCGGAATCGGCAAGATGTCCGCTGCTCAACCATGGCTTTGCCGCCTGCATTATTTCAGCGAGCCATCCGGACGGGACGGCACCTTTTTCAAGTCCTTCGGAAGTCCTGAGACGTATCATAATCAAATCGTTGAGACGGTCGGAGGCTGTTTCTGTATCATTTTCGGTGATATGTCCGTCGGCAGCCACATACCTGCGGAGATCCGGCGGATTGAAGCGCCGGCTGCCGGTTGCCGTAAGACTATGTGCGCCCGGTCCGAGCCCGAGATACGGAACACCGCACCAGTACGACGAATTATGGCGGGAACGGAATCCGGGACGTGCGAAATTGGAAATCTCATAATGTTCGAATCCGGCATCCGCCATCTCGCGGCAGAGAATGCCGTAACGTGTCTCGATCTCTTCTTCGGAAGCTTCCCTGACAATGCCCTGACGCAACTTGCGCGTCAGCAATGTGCCTTCCTCAAAGCTAAGACAATAGGCGGAGAGATGCGTCACCCCGGCATCTGTAAGACGCCTTACAGAGTCGCGCCAGCTCTCATCGGTCTGCCCCGGAAGTCCGTAGATAAGATCGGCGCTTATATTTTCAATACCGGCACTACGCAGGGCAGCAATCGCCGCCAATGCTCCGGCAGCGTCGTGCCTGCGGTTCACAAGCCTGAGTTCGCCGTCGTGAAGCGACTGCACTCCTATGCTGACACGGTTGACGCCTGCACTCTTCCAAGCTTCGATGCGCTGAGCGTCCACGTCTTCCGGATTGACTTCTATGGTGAATTCTTCGGTGTCGGATGTCATAAGCATCTGTGCAAGCCGGCTGAAAATCTCAGGAGGAAGAATCGACGGTGTGCCGCCTCCAAAGTAGAGCGTTCTTACAGGTTCTCCTGCAAGCTCGCTTACTCTGGAAGCATATTCATGTTCCGCGGCAAGCGCAAAGGCTCCGGCTTTATCGGGTCGTGCCACAGAGTAGAAATCGCAGTAGGCGCATTTCGAATGACAGAAAGGCACATGCAGATAGATACCCGCCATAGGATTCAGTTCGATTTAATACGTCCGCAGAGCGAAGCGAAATTGCAGAAATCGCAGACCTTCTGATCCTGCGTCTGCTCGAAACTGCCGTCAGGACCGAAAATGCGGTGTAGGTAATGATGCAGCAAGGGACGGAAATTGTCGCGCAGCTGCGCCTTATATCCTGTTATATCCTCGGAACTGACCCTGAGGTCGGCGATAGGACTGCCCTTGGAGAGTTCGCGCATAGGATGAATATGCGGCTCTATCTCTACATCGGGGTCGACGAGGCTCAGATAAGCCTCGCAGTAGGTGAGCAACTGGAACATGCCGTGCTTCTTCGACTCTCCGGTCTTGAAAAGCGAGCCGAGCGATTCTGCCGAGGTATCTTCATTGCCCGTCTTGAAGTCGATGAAACGCAAGGTATCGGCGCTTATGCGGTCTACGCGATCGACCGACATGACGAAATTGAGCGACAGGTCATCGTCAATTTTCCATACTTTTCCTTCGGCAATGGTGTTCACCTTCATCTCGTTGGCTATGAATGTGAATCCGGGAGCATATTTATCGCGCTCCGCTTTCAGGTCGGCGCGCACGATGGAAGCAATCGCCTCGCGGGCAATCTGTTCCTCGACATCGAGCTTAGGATTCTCGCCCGGGCGCTTCCGCAGACCGAGAAGTTCTGCAGTTACCAGCTCTTCTATTTCCGTATTGTCCCCGGCAAGCCACCGGTCGTACTGCGCCGTGCCGACAAGTGTACCAGCCAGCGGTCGGAACAGAGCCTGGATGGTATTGTGCACGATGGTACCGTAGTTCGCATTCGTTATGTATGTCTCCATCTCGTCGCTGCCTCTGAACGACCGCACATATTTGAGATAGAACGACAATGGACAGCGCAGATATTCGTTCAGCGCCGAGGTCGACACCCTCAGATCGCCGCCTTCCTTGAAACGCGCCAGCTCCGCCATGACAAGAGGCGACTTGTCGATTTCTATCGGCGCATTCTCAGGAGCCACGGAACCGACACTGAGCTGCCTCTCCTCAATTGTCAGGCGCGGCATAATATACTGCATCTGCGATATATAGCGTGAGCGTTCGCCCTTGCCGCGCCCGTCGGTGCGCGAATCGTAAAGAATCGCGACATGCTTCGCCCTGGCGACAAGACGGAAGAAAGAATAGGAATATGTCCATTCGAGGCTGTCGAAATCGGGAAGGTCAAAGCCCCAGCGCAGATTGCCTGGAATCATTGTTTTTGCATACTGCCTGCGCGGGAAAACGCCATCGTTCATCGAGAGAACGATGACATTGTCGAAGTCGAGCGCACGCGTCTCGAGAACTCCGAGAATCTGCAATCCCTGCAGCGGTTTTCCGCTGAGAGCCAGCGAACGCGAGGCAAACACACGCTCGAAGAGCTGAAGGAAGGTACGGTTCCTGATTTTCACATCATGTTCGTGCACCAGCCCCGTTAGCTTGTCGATCTCACCGAGAAAAAAGTCGATGGTCCTGAGTTCGAACGACGGCATTCCTTCCCCGGCGACAGCACTCAGTTCGGCGCCGAGCCAGTCAAGCAGTCCGGTGAGATATGCGGCGGCGAGTTCTACGTCGCCCTGATCGCGCAAGGGTGCGAATAGTGCAGCAAAGCGCGGGCATACGTCCATCAGTTCTGTGGCGGAAATATTATAAAGCCTTGCCTCGGCAATGTACTTAGCCACCTGTTCGGCTTCGGCAGCGGCTATCGCCTGGATGTGAGGATGTTTGAGGATTTCAAGAACATCACGGTAGAAATAGCACCAGACTCCGTTGTTGTCGCGTGCGTGCAGCTGCATTGCGATGACAGAGCTGAGCAAGATGGCAAACGATGTTGTTCTGAAAGGCAGTCCCATGGAAATATTCACCGACTTCACCGCCTCGGGAAGCGCCATCAGCATAGGCAGCAGCAGTCCCTGGTCGGGAATGACAATCGCGGTGTTCATCGGGTCTGCCTTGTCGATATATCCTTCGTTGATCCATTCCTCAAGAATCATTCCTGCAGCCTTCGCCTGAGCGGAATTCGACGGAACGGACGTGACGGTGATTTCGGGCAAAGGAGCATTGTCTGCGTCAGGCTCAAAGCCTTCCGGCGCCCTGAAATGCGCGGCGAGCTTCGAAAGGCGCCGTAGCGATTCGGGCATACTCACCGAGCCGGCGCACATAGCCAGCGGGGCCGTATCCCAGAAAAACATCGCCAGACCAGCCTTGCGGAGGCGTTCGAAGATGATGGTTTCCGAATGGCTAAGGTCGTTGAAGCCGACAAAGGCGTAATGCGAGGCACCACGCACTGCCCGCTCATCCGCTTCTGCCGCGATGTCGGCAGCCTTGCGGTACTGGCGTCCGGAAGTGCTTATATTTTTCTGTTCGAGCATCCGGTGAAAACCGGTGTAGATGTCCGGAAGTATTTTCCACAATGTAAGAAACTTGTCGCTTACCGAATCTTTATCCGGATTATCGCTGATGTGCGCCCAGAATTCCGTCACACACTCGGTGAGCCTGTTCTCGCCCCAAACACTGCGGATAATGTCTTTCTGCTCGTCGTTAAGATAGTCGGAAAGGATTTCCTTGTTGTCGTGGAGATTTTTGAAAATATCGCCGGCATTGGCAAGCGATTTATCGATGTCGTCGAAGTCGGAGAGCATCATATCGCCCCAGAAAATGAACGAATCGAAATCGCGCGGCACGAAATCGTGCCTGCGCGCAGCATCGCAATAAGCGTCGTAGAGAGTGAAGAGAAGCTGAAGATCGGCACCTTGCGGACGGTCGGACAAGATGTCGACAAAAGTGCGCATCGTCATAAAGCGCGGCATCATCACCACCGCCGTCACAGCCTGACGGACATATTTTTTCAGGAACATCGCCGCACGCTTGTTCGGCACGACGAATGTCATTTCGGATAAAGGCAGGTCGAAAGCGGGCGATGTACAGAAATCAGCCACACGGCGCAGAAAGACACGGTCGCGGCTCATTTTCGACGGATGTACATGATTATGCGGACGGCGAGGTCGAAGAACACTATTTTGGCATTCGCATTCGCCGCGATGTCACGTCGGGTACGGTCGAAAACCGCTATCATGTCTTCAACGTTCTTTTCATTGATGAAGGGGAAAAATTTACTTACGAAGGCACGTTCGGCGTCGCTCATCGACAGCAGCTCGTCCACTTTCAGATGCGCAATGAAACTTTCCCTAATCATCCGGCAGGAATAGTCGATGAATTTCATCGATGTCTCACGTCCCAACGCCGCCACGTCGACGCTCCACTGCCTCAGCTCTCCTACCTTTCGTGCATATGCAAGACGCATGAGGCCGGTAAACATATCGAAATAGAGCGCATTACCGTCGCCATCGGAAGCGAGACGCAGGGCGAGGTTCATATTACCCTGGGCAACTCGCGCGGCATCGGCAGCCTTGCCGGGACTGATGCCTTTGCCTACAAGGTACAGGGCAATATCGGCATCGGAATAGCGCGGGACAGTGATACGCTGGGTACGTGAGTAGATTGTAGGAAGAATCTCGCGCGGGCTGTCGCTCGTCATAATGAAAATAGTGTCGCCCGTGGGCTCTTCGACGAGTTTGAGAAGTTTGTTGGCTGTTTCCTCATTCATGCGCTCGGGAAGCCACATGAGCACTATCTTATATTTAGTGCTTCTCGACATGAAACCGAGTCTACGCAAGAGCTCGGCACCTTCTTCGACATACATCTGCGGGCGTCCGTTGGCATTGCCGAGTTTCTGAAGCCAGGCATCGAAATCCATGAAAGGAGATTCTTCCACAAATTCCTTGAACTCAGCAAAGTAATCGTCGGAAATCGCAGTCTGCCTGCCATTTTTAAGCACCGGGAAAGAATAGAGAGTGTCGACATTGCTGTATGTCTGATGCTGGATACATGCCGGGCACACTCCGCACGGTTCGCCGTCGGCAGTACGATGCTTGCAGTGGATATACTGCGCCATTGCACGCGCAAGAGCAAACTTGCCGGTCCCCGAAGGTCCTTCGAGCACGAAAGCATGCGGGATGCGGTCGCTGTCTGCCATTTCGCGCAACCGGCGCTTGACATCATCCTGCCCGGGTATGTCGGAAAATTTCATTTTTTTCTCTGTTCTATTGTGCCGTTCTCAGCCACATATTCGCGCACTTCCTGAAAAAGACGTGTGGCAAACACAAAACTGTTGAGTGCTTCGTTGGAAGTGTTATAAATCATAGACATATCGCCGACCCATTCGCGGTGTCCCTGGTTTATGAAGATAATGTTCTCGCCAATGCCGAGGACACTGTTCATGTCGTGGGTATTGATAACGGTCGTGATGCCATACTCATGGGTGATGTCGCTCAGGAGTTCGTCGATAAGGATGGATGTCTTAGGGTCGAGACCACTGTTAGGTTCGTCGCAGAAGAGATATCTGGGATTCAGCGCTATGGCGCGTGCGATAGCCACACGCTTCTGCATACCGCCCGATATTTCCGCCGGATATTTGTTTTCCGCACCTTTAAGATTCACTCGTTCAAGACAGAACATCGCCCTGTCGCGTATCTCTGCCCTGCTCTGCCGGGTGAACATTATCAGCGGGAACATGACATTTCCAAGAACGGTCTCCGAATCGAAAAGCGCCGAGCCCTGAAAAAGCATGCCTATTTCTTTTCTCAGTTCGGCAATCTCGGCACCTTTCATAGCGAGAAGATTCCGTCCGTCAAAAAGTATTTCGCCGCTCTCGGGACGGAGAAGACCGACAAGAGACTTGAGCAGGACGGTCTTGCCCGAGCCGCTCTGACCGATGACAAGATTCGTCTTGCCGGTATAGAATGTGGCGTCGACACCGTGCAGCACCGTGCGTCCGTCGAAGGTCTTGGTGAGATTCTTTACTTCAATCATTGCAGCAGGAGCTTTGTGAGGATAACATCGAACAGAAGAATGAAAATACTGCTGGCAACAACGCCGTTCGTACTTGCCTTGCCAACTTCAAGAGCTCCGCCCTTCACGGTATAGCCGAAGAACGATGCTACGGAAGCAATGATAAAGGCGAAAAAGAGCGACTTTATCAGACCATACCATACATACCACTCGTTGAACATCGCCGTCATGCCATAGTTATATTTCTGAATGGTAATGATGTCGGTGAATGCCGCGACGCCATAGCCGCCGATAACCGACATGAAGATACACAGCACCACAAGAACGGGCATGAACAGGACAAAAGCGACAATCTTGGGCAAAACGAGGAAATTGGCGGAATTGATACCCATAATCTCGAGTGCGTCGATCTGTTCTGTCACCCGCATCGTGCCTATTTCCGAAGCTATATTGGAGCCCACCTTGCCGGCGAGGAGCAGACACAGGATAGAATTGGAGAATTCGAGCAGTACGATGTCGCGCGTTGCGAGACCGACCGCATAGGCGGGCATCAGGGGTGATGTGGTGTTGAGCTCCATCTGAATAGTGATGACAGCGCCAATGAAGAGCGATATGATGAGCACAAGCGGTATCGAGTCGATACCGAGCTTATGTACTTCCTGAATAGTCCGTTTTCCGAACTGCGACCAGCGGTCGGGAATCGAAAAAACGCGTCCGACAAAGAGGCAATATCTGCCGAAAGTGGCTAATGAACTTTCTATAGTCATGCTTTATAAACAGTAGCGCTTTGGTTCGCTACATCATTGCAAAATTAAGCATTATTTTTTACATAGCCGCCCCGCGCGCGTCCTCACAAGAAAAAAACGACAGCTTTGTCGCATTTCGGGCATATCTCAGGCGGTTTTCCGGGCGGATTATTTCTTTCGCTGCAATCATCGCAGCTGTTCATGGAAAAAATTGTTATATTTGCAGGTTAAAAGCTCATTCAACGATGAATTTCGAACTGACATCGCAATATAAGCCTACGGGCGACCAGCCTGAAGCCATCAGGCAGCTATCCGAGGGCGTCCGCGACGGACTGCCTTCGCAAGTCCTTATGGGCGTCACCGGTTCCGGCAAGACGTTCACAATGGCTAATGTCATCCAGCAGGTGCAGAAACCGACGCTCATACTGAGCCACAACAAAACATTGGCGGCTCAGCTGTTCAGCGAGTTCAAACAGTTTTTCCCGAACAATTCGGTGCAGTATTTCGTGTCGTACTACGACTACTATCAGCCTGAAGCATATATCCCGACAGTCGACAAATATATCGAGAAAGATCTGATGATCAACGATGAAATCGACCGTCTGCGTCTCGCCACGACGTCGGCACTGCTTTCGGGACGCCGCGATGTAATAGTGGTATCGTCGGTATCGTGCATCTACGGCATGGGGAATCCCGACGATTTCCATGAGAATGTCATCGCTGTGAAAAAAGGAATGAAAATAAGCCGCAACGATTTCCTGCGCAAGCTCGTGGCGTCGCTCTACAGCCGCAACGAGCTGGAACTCGGTCGAGGCAATTTCCGCGTAAAAGGCGATACAGTGGACATACGGTTGGCATACGAGGACATTATCGTACGCGTTGTCTTCTGGGGCGACGAAGTCGAAAAGGTCATCATTGTGCACCCCGAAGACAATGCCCACCTCGGAACCCACGAAAGCTTCAACATCTATCCTGCAAACCTGTTTGTTGTCTCTCCGGCACGTCAGGCGTCTGCTCTGGCGCAGATCCAGAACGACATGGACATACAGATCCGCAGCTTCCTCCAGGAACAGAAAGACATTGAGGCGCAGCGAATAGGCGAACGCGTGAAGTACGACATGGAAATGATAAAGGAGCTCGGCTACTGCAACGGCATCGAGAACTACTCGCGATATTTCGACGGACGCCGTCCGAGTGACCGTCCTTTCTGCCTGCTCGACTATTTCCCGAAAGACTTTCTCACCATCATCGACGAAAGCCATGTGACAGTACCGCAGATACGTGCCATGTACGGCGGTGACCGCTCACGCAAAGAAAACCTCGTACAGTACGGATTCCGCCTGCCGGCTGCGCTCGACAACCGACCGCTCGAGTTCTCGGAATTCGAAAGCCTCACCAACCAGGTCATTTATGTCAGCGCCACTCCCGCCGACTATGAGCTCGAGCGCTGCGAAGGCGTCGTTGTCGAACAGGTCATCCGTCCGACAGGACTCCTCGACCCGAAAATCACCATCAAGCCATCCGCCAACCAGGTTGACGACCTCCTCGAAGAGATTCAGCTGCGCATAGAGCGCAACGAAAGGACGCTCGTCACGACTCTGACGAAACGCATGGCGGAAGAGCTCAACAACTACTTCCTGAAACTCAACATCAAGACAGCATATATCCACAGCGACGTCGACACGCTCGACCGCATAAAGATTCTCGACGGACTGCGGTCCGGCGAATATGACGTTCTCATAGGTGTCAACCTTCTCCGCGAAGGTCTCGACCTGCCGGAAGTGTCGCTTGTCGCCATCTTAGACGCCGACAAAGAAGGGTTTCTCCGCAGCCACCGCTCGCTCACCCAGACCGTCGGACGTGCCGCCCGAAATCTCAACGGCGAAGTCATCATGTACGCCGACAAAATCACGGAATCCATGCAGCAGACCATCGACGAAACCGAACGACGCCGTTCCATCCAGCTGGCATATAACGAAAAGAACGGCATCACGCCGCAGGCTATCGTCAAGGCACGCAACGCCATCGTCGGACTTGAGAAAGAAGAAGCCGACTTCGACGCAGCGCCAGGCAGGAGCCGGCGTCAGCCTGTTCCGGTCAGGCAGAAAGTGCCGTACGCCGAGGAGTATTCGCAGAGCGTCGATATCGCAGCCGATCCTGTCATACCGTATATGACAGCCGACGAGCTTCAGCGCAGCATCAACAGCAAGCGTGCCGAAATGCTCAAGGCGGCAAAAGACATGGAGTTCATTCTCGCCGCCAAGCTCCGCGACGAGATTATCAAGATGGAACAGCTCCTTGCACAGAAAAGAGAAGAAAAATGACAGTCAAAGAAATAGATTATACCAATTTACATCCTTCCGACTGGCTTCCGACCTCCGTCAAGGAAATGAAGGTCCTGGGCTGGGACGGCGTGGACATCGTTCTGTTTTCCGGAGATGCCTACGTCGACCATCCGGCATTCGGCGCCGCCGTCATAGGGCGTACGCTTCAGGCGGCAGGCTACAGGGTAGCAATAGTGCCACAGCCCAACTGGCAGGACGACCTGCGCGATTTCCGCAAATTCGGTGCCCCGAGGCTATTCTTCGGCGTAAGTCCCGGAGCGATGGACTCAATGGTGAACCACTATACCGCCGCGCGCCGCCGGCGCTCCGACGACGCCTATACACCCGGCGGACGGCATGGTGCCCGCCCGGACTATCCGTCGGTGGTATATTCAAAGATTCTTAAAGACCTCTATCCCGACGTGCCGCTGATTGGCGGAGGAATAGAGTTCTCGCTGCGCCGGCTGAGCCACTACGACTACTGGCAGGACCGTCTGCGCCCGTCGATCATGCTTGACGCGCCGGTCGACATCCTGTCGTACGGCATGGGCGAGCAGACAGTCCTCGAAATCGCCTCGCGGCTCGCTGCAGGAGAAAGCGTCCGGTCGCTGACTGATATACCGCAGACGGCTGTTCTTCTGGACACGGCAGAAATGCCTGAAGCCGACGAGCGGAACATAATCCTCGCCTCCTACGAAGAATGCCTTGCCGACAGGCGCCGTCAAGCTGCCAATTTCCGCCATATAGAGCAGGAAAGCAACCGGCTGAACGGCTCGACCGTCCTCTGGCAAAGCACCGGCAAGAAAACTGTCCGTGTCAACCCCATGCTTCCGGCAATGACTCCGGGGCAGATAGACGCCTCGTTCGACCTGCCCTATACCCGTCTGCCACACCCGCGCTACCACGGCAAGATCATCCCTGCCTACGAAATGATACGTCACTCCGTCAACATGCACCGCGGCTGCTTCGGCGGCTGCGCCTTCTGCACGATATCGGCACATCAGGGAAAATTCATAGCCTCACGCTCAAAAGAGTCGATTCTCCGCGAGGCGCGTCAGGTCACGCGTATGCCGGATTTCAAAGGGTATATCAGCGATCTGGGCGGTCCGTCGGCAAACATGTACGGCATGGGGGGACGCGACCGCGGCAAATGTGCCCGCTGCCTGCGCCCGTCGTGCCTGCACCCTTCGCCATGTTCCAACCTCAACACCGACCATGGAGCTCTCCTCGACATATATCATGCCGTCGACGCATTGCCCCAGGTGAAAAAATCGTTTGTCGGCAGCGGCGTGCGCTATGACCTTTCGATGCACATCACCGGCAACGATACCACCGACCGCACAAATGCGCAGTATAACCGCGAGCTCATCACCAGTCACGTTTCCGGAAGACTAAAAGTGGCTCCGGAGCACACGTCCGATGCCGTTCTGCGGCTCATGCGCAAGCCGTCGTTCGAACTCTTCGGCAAGTTCAATGCTCTTTTCGAACGCGAGAACAGTCGTACCGGTCTGCGCCAGCAGCTGATACCCTACTTTATCTCGTCGCATCCCGGCTGCACCGAAGAAGACATGGCAGAGCTCGCTGTCGCCACCAAGCGACTGAACTTCCATCTTGAGCAAGTACAGGATTTCACCCCCACGCCGATGACGCTCGCTACGGAGATATACTACACCGGCATACACCCCTACACCGGTGAGGAAGTTTTCACCGCCACCACAGCCGACGACAAGCAGCGACAGCGCATGTTCTTCTTCTGGTACGACCCTGAGTACCGGCGCAATATCACCGAAACGCTTCACCGGATAGGTCGTCCCGATCTTATTCCGAAGCTCTTCGGAAGCGCACCGCCGCACCGTGCCTCCAAAGGTCCGGGGAAACCATCCGGAAAAGAGAATTCGCAGAAGACGCATAAGAGCCGCCGTAGATAAACTATTTACGATGCGGAGTGTTTTAGTAGTAACATTCAACTAAAACACATACGCATTATGAAATCTCAAAAACTGAACATCATCGGACAGTCCCGCTATTGGTGGGTTATCCTTCTTGTTGGCATTCTGCTTGTTCTGGGCGGATTTGCATACTGGTTCTGGCCCGAGGCAGGATATGCCGTTGCCTCGCAGATCTTCGGCTGGCTCCTCGTCCTTGCCGGCGTCGTGCAGCTGTGCGTCGCCGCCGGTCCTGACCATCCGCGCGGGTGGGGCTGGTGGATTACCGGCGGCATCATCGACATGTTCATCGGCTTTATGCTCGTCCGCAGCATCATTCTATCCGAAGTAGTATTCCCATACTTCCTCGCCATAATCTTTATCTTCTGGGGCATCGAGGCATTTTTCAATGCCGCCGCACGCCGCAGCGCTAAATACTGGTGGCTAGGAATCATCAACGGAATACTGCTCTGCCTCATCGGTTTCTTCTTCCTCGAGGCAGGATGGGTCAGCAACATGCTCATGGTGTCGTTCCTTACTTCCATAGCTTTCATATACTGGGGCTTCACCATCGCAATAGCATCCTACGAAATGAAACCCGAACGCATCGGATAACATGTCAGCCTGTGATTCATTTATGTAAAAGGTTTTGACATCTGAATTAAAAATACACCGGCAGGAGCATGAATTCTGCCGGTGTTTTCATATATTTGCACGTCAAACTGAAATTCGATGAAAAAAATCTTCATTCTCACATTAGCAGCCCTTCTGGGGTTCGGCGCCATGGCGCGCAAATCGGAAAAAGACATCTCCTACTACACTGGCGACGACCCGTATGCGACAGAACGCTGCCGCCTCGACATCTCGGCACCTGACGACGCCAGTGATGCGCCGCTCGTGGTATGGTTTCATGGGGGAGGTCTCACCGGAGGCAACAAATCCGTGCCGTCACAACTTGAAAAAGCAGGCTACATTGTCGTGGCGCCCAACTACCGCCTGATGCCGTCGGTGCCTATCGACTCATGCATAGATGATGCGGCACGTGCTGTGGCGTGGGCATTCGCCAACGCAGGACGCCTCGGAGGCTCGCAAAAGAAAATATTCGTTGCCGGACACTCTGCCGGAGGCTATCTCACCGCCATGATAGGTCTCGAACGAAAGTGGCTTGCCAAATATGGCATCGAAGCCGACTCCATCGCCGCGCTGATACCGTACAGCGGGCAGATGATAACACATTTCGCTCACCGCGACAGCCAGGGTATTCCGGCTCTCCGCGCCATAGTCGACGAATATGCCCCGCTCTACCACGTCCGTCCGGATGCTCCTCCGTTCATAATGATTACCGGCGATCCCGAAGAAGAACTCTACGGGCGCTATGAGGAAAATGCCTATATGTGGCGAATGATGAAACTCACAGGGCATCCCGATACTCACATCTATCGTCTCGACGGCTACAGCCACGGAGCGATGGCTAACCCGGCACACCATATCCTGCGGAAGCATGTTGAACGTATAGCGGGTAAAACAAAGAACGGTTCAAAATAATTGCGGAATTATTTCTTTAATTCAAAACTATGTTCTAACTTTGCGAGGTATCTCAGAGATACCGCGAACGATTTGAAACATACTTAAACACATAACAATGGCAAAGAAACTCAAAATCCGCGACCTTACTCTTCGCGACGGACAGCAGTCGCTGTTCGCAACTCGACTGAGCCAGTCGGAAATCGACAAACTCCTCCCCTACTACGAAAATGCAGGCTTCTACATCATGGAAGTATGGGGCGGCGCTATCCCCGACTCCGTGATGCGCTACCTCGACCAGTCGCCCTGGGACCGCCTGCGCATCTGCTCCAAAGCGATGAAAGGCAAGTCGATGCTCTCGGCTCTCTCGCGCGGTCGCAACCTCTTCGGCTACGTACCTTATCCCGACTATGTGCTTGAAGGTTTCTACAAAGAGGCTATTGCCAACGGACTTAACGTAATGCGCATTTTCGACGCGCTCAACGATATAGACAACGTCAAGGAATCTATCCGCATGATCAACGAGCTCGGCGGCGTCGCCGACGGTGCCGTATGCTATACCGTTGATCCCAAAACCGCTGAGGAAGCTCCCAAGAAGGGTTTCTTCGGTCGCCTTTTCGGCAAGAAAGCCGCAGAGCCCGAAAAGATTTTCACCGACGAGTATTTCGTCAACAAAGCCGTAGAGATGGAGCGCCTCGGCGCAAAGATAATCACGCTCAAAGACATGGCTGGTCTGGTGACGCCGTCGCGCGCCGCTTCCATCATCAGCAAGCTCAAAGCCAATGTCAAGGTAGATGTCGATTTCCATACACACTGCACCCCCGGCTACGGTCTTGCATCGAGCCTTATGGCAATCATCAACGGCGTCGACATTCTCGACACTAACATCTGGTGGTTCGGCGGCGGCTCCGCAGCACCGGCTATCGAACTTATCTACGTATTCTGCAAGAAACTCGGCGTTGAAGTCGACGTCAACATGGAAGCTGTCGGCGAAATCCGCAAACATCTCCTCGGCGCCCGTCAGTCGCTCAAGCAGTTCGACCTCGGCAAGCTTCCCAAAGATTTCGACCCGCTCAACGACACACTTCCCGCACAGGTCGACGCACTCTTCGACACCGCTATCGTCGCTGCCAAGAACGGCGATGAGGAAGCACTGCTCGAAGCATGCCACGGCATCGAGGAATATTTCGAATTCCCCAAACCAAACGAAATTGTCAAGAACGCAGAAGTGCCCGGCGGCATGTACTCCAACATGGTGGCCCAGCTCAAGGCTCTCGGAGCCAGCGACCTCCTCGAAGATGCCATGAAACTCATCCCGATGGTGCGCCGCGACGCCGGTCTGGTACCCCTTGTAACGCCGACGAGCCAGATTGTAGGCAGCCAGGCAGTCAGTGTGGCTCTCGACCGCAAGAAAGGCAATCCGGACTATTCCAATCCGTCGAATCAGTTCATTTCGCTCGTCAAAGGCGAATACGGTCACACACCTGTTGCCGTCGACCCTGCCTTCCGCGAAAAAATCACCGGCAGCCCTGTTGAAAAACCATACGACGTCAGCGCATACAAGAAGCCCGAGAATCCCATTCTCGCCGAATATGGAAACACGCCGCTGGCAACGAACACGGAAGAAGAGCTTCTTCTTGCCCTTCTGCCGACGGTAGCGAATACATTCCTGCGCAACCGCCGCAAAGAAGAATATGAGGCAAAGCATGCCAATGAAGCTCCCAAAGCAGAAGAAAAAGCAGAAGCTGCACCAGTAGAACCAATTACAGGTCCAACTCTCAACGCTCCCATGGGCGGACGCGTCATTGAAATCAATGTCAAGGCAGGCGATGCTGTCAAAAAAGGTCAGGTCGTGCTTGTCTATGAGGCAATGAAGATGGAAAACGACGTTCCTGCTGAGCGTGACGGAGTTGTAAAGCGCGTCCTCGTAGCTCCCAACGAAGTTGTCGCCGCCGACCAGGCTCTCATCGAATTCGAATAATACTCTGATTTTTTGTGCCGGACATTCCGCAATGACGGATTGTCCGGCATTTTTCAATCACACACTTCATATTAAAATGCGTAAATTTCTCTTCCTCATACTCCTGCATCTCGCTGTCGGGAGCGCTTACGCCGGTCTCGCCGGACTGGACAACCGCCTCAGACGTATAATAGGCAAGGAAGATGTTGGTGTGGCGGTCATCACCTGCTACGGCGATACACTGACTGTCAACGGCGACTCACTCTACGACCTCGCAAGCGTTGCGAAATTCCATCAGGCAGCAGCTCTCGCGCGCACAGAAGGGTACGAAGAACTGACAGGCGCAAAGATAGAAATCGACCCTACCACGCTCGAAAAGAACACCTGGAGCCCCATGCGCGCAGCCGCAGGGTCGGAAACATTCACTCTCTCTCCGGCAGAACTGCTTGACTATTCGCTTATGATGAGCGACAATAACGCCGCTGACATTCTTTTCGACCACTACAACAGCCCGGCGGAAGTTGACAGCATTCTTCATGCCGCAGGATATCCGGGCAGATACCGCATAGCATATACAGAACGTCAGATGCACTCCGACAGTCTCGGCGCGGCAAACACAGGCACTCCGCTGTCGGCGGCAGCAGCCATAAACCGCTTTTTCGCCTCTGACACGACGGCATCGGCGACGCTCGTCAAAGCACTCATGGCGCGTGTGTCGCCGTTCGGAACCGGTCGCATCGTAGCAGGGCTCAAAGACAAGGACGCAAAGGTATTTCACAAGACAGGTACCGGCTTCAACGCTGCCAACGGCACGCCGGCAGCCCTCAACGATCTCGCATTTATCAGTTTTAAAACGAACTGGGGCTACGGATGCTATTCTCTTGCCGTCTTTGTGCGCGACTACAGCGGAAGCCGCGAGGAAGGCGAACAGCTCATCGCCGACATTTCCGCTGCCGTATGGGATGCCATTATGGTAGACGAGGTAAATGCGATGAACGTCTCTGCGGACGTACCGTCAAGAGCGCAGAACGCCGTCTGCCGGAAAGCACCGAAGGTGTCATTCCTTCAGGCGATTATGGAAGCATACCTCGACGCCGTCATCGACAACGCCTTATAATGAGACTCCATCGATATCGCACAAGCGCGCACGCAGCTGATCTTCAAGCGAACGGTGGCAGCTGAGAGTCATACGACAGGTATTGTCAAACTCCTGAGAAGCAATCTCTACCTCACCATTCTTCACAAGCTTCATAACACTGTTCATCGCCACGTACGGAAATGTGAAGCTGATTTCCGTCATCACATAGCGCTGCACGATTTCCGCATCTTCAATGGCAAGACGGGCAGCCTCGCGGTATGCGGCTATGAGTCCGGAAGTGCCGAGCTTGATACCGCCGAAATAGCGGACGACAACAATCACTATATCTGTGACGCCGAAAGAATTGATCTGTCCCAGAATAGGTTTGCCGGCGGTGCCTGATGGCTCGCCGTTGTCGCTGCTGAGAAAGTCTTTTCTTTCGGCTCCGAGCATATACGCCCAGCACACGTGCCGGGCGTCGTGGTATTCCTTCTGATAGCGTGCGACGACCTCCTTTGCATCGGCAGCCGATGACACCGGATGCGCGAATGCAATAAACTTACTCATCTTCTCGCGCAGACTTCCCCCGGAAGGTCCGGCGATGGTAAGGTAGGCGTCGCTGTCCATCTGTCAATAAATATGTGATTCTTTGTCGAGTTCCTCAGCGGTAAGCGGCTTTGCGTTCATCTTCGACCATACGTACCAGATATATGCCAGAACAAAAGGTATCAGGAAAGATACATAGGTCATCACCTTAAGAGTGAACAGCGATGACGAACTGTTGGCGATGCAGAGCGACGACTGGGCGTCGGTCAGTGAGGGCAGATAAGCCGTGCCGGCATATCCGGCAATGAGGAAAAGTGTCACTATGACAGCTGCCACGCCAAAGCCGGCATACCAGATGCCGCAACGCCACGCCTTGCTCAAAGCCGAACGGAAAATGGCATAGAGCACTGCGACAACACCGGCGAGCAACAGTACTGCGAGATACCACATATCGAGCAGATTCGCAAGATATATATGCTGAACCTGAACGAAAACGCCCTCTTCCATACGATAGCCGTCTGAGAAAAGAAGAACGACAAGGAATGCCACGAAAAGGACAGCGAAAATCATACCGTTCGTGAGCACGCGCTTGCGCATGTGTGCCGTAAAGGTGGCGTCATCGCCTATGTTATTGATGAAATAGAGCGCTGCGAGCGCCCGGGCAAGGTAGAACACTGCAAAGCCCAGCAGAAGGTTTTTCCAGCAGGCTATCGCCTCCAGACCGTGAGTAGGAGCCCACTGTGAGATGACAGGCGCCTGAGCATTCAGGATATTGTCGCGGCAGACTGTAAATTCACCTCCGAAGAAGAGTGTGCCGACAGCCACACCGAGCATCACGCAGCCGAAAAGACCATTGAAAGCGAGAAAACCGTCATATACGCGTGTACCGTAGATATTGCCTCGCTTGGCACGGAACTCATAGCTCACCGCCTGTAGCACGAAACTGATGAGGATAAGCATCCACAGCCAGTAGGCACCTCCGAAACTCGTACTGTAGAACAGGGGGAACGAGGCGAAGAAAGCACCGCCGAAAACGACCAGCGTAGTATATGTGAATTCCCATTTGCGTCCGAGTGAGTTAACCATAAGGCTACGCTCCTTATCGGAAAGACGGCAGAAAAGCATCGACTGACCGCCCTGAACAAACAGCAGGAAGACAAGCGCCGCGCCCAGAGCGGCTATGAGGAGCCACCAATAGGCCTGAAGACATTCTAAATTATCCATAGTCAATGAGTTTTTGCGATGTCAGACTTCGATGCCCGCGAGATGTAGCGGAGCATGATGCTGATTTCGGCGATTAGTAAAGCTGTGAAAACGACGGCGAAAATCCAGAACGTCAGTTCTACCGACGACGACTGTATTCCGCTGATGGCGGCATTGCGCGGCATAAGGTCCTGGATTGTCCATGGCTGACGACCCACTTCGGCGACAACCCATCCGGCCTCGCTGCATATCCACACGACAGCGATGGAGAGAATGCCGATAAGACACAGCCAGCGCTTCTCAAGAATATGACTGCCGCGCCATGAGAAGAAAGCCATGGCAAGCAGGAACAGAATGAGGAAGCCACCCGAAAATACCATTATATGAAAAGCGTAGAACGTCATTGCCACTGGTGGCACAGCGTCCTCGGGGTTGTCCAGATAGCCATAGCCGAAACACGGGAAATCGGCTTTCACTGCGGCAGCGGCACTCTGCATTGCGGCTTCATCTCCTCCTTTATACGCCCTGTCATAGTCGGCAAGTGCCTGACGGGCGGCTTTGCCGCGTGCTATTTTGTCGGAATAACTTTCGCCGTATACCGTATCTCCGGCTGCCGTGATGGTTCTGCCGGCGATCAGGTCGTTTATTCCGGGAATAAATGTATCGCCGTTGCCTGCTACAAGATACGAGAGACCTTTGGGGATGTCGATGCTGAAAACCATAGGATCGGCAGGCGTCTCGGAAGGATCGGACTTAAGAACACCGAATGCGACAATATCCTGTCCTACAGAGCCTTCATAAAGACCTTCCATAGCAGCCAGCTTCATGGGCTGCACTTCCGAAACTACCACAGCGGAGCCGTGTCCGGTGAACAGCGTAGCCAGAATACCTACGAGTCCGACCAGCGAGCCGATCTTTATCGAAGCTCTGGCAACCTCGGCGTTGCGGCGTTTCCACAGCAGCCAGCAGCTGACACCGACTGCGAACACACCGCCTGTCACCCATGCGCTCGAAACAGTATGGAAGAACTTATTGAGCGCAACAGGACTCAGAGCCACAGCGAAGAAATCGTCCATGACATTGCGCATCTGAGCGGGGTCGAACTCCATTCCAACGGGGTACTGCATCCAGGCGTTAGCGACAAGAATCCAATACGCGGAAAGGCTGACACCCAGAGCCGTCAGCCACGACGAAGCGAGATGGAAGCCCTTGCTAACCTTGTTCCACCCGAAGAACATCACAGCGACAAATGTCGCCTCCATGAAAAAGGCAACGATTCCTTCAATAGCAAGCGGAGCACCGAAGATGTCGCCGACAAACCAGCTGTAGTTCGACCAGTTCGTACCGAATTCGAACTCAAGAATAAGACCTGTCGCCACACCTACGGCAAAATTGATTCCGAACAGCGTCATCCAGAATTTAGTGATGTTTTTCCACTTTTCATCGCCGGTGCGCACATATACAGTCTCCATTATGGCGACTATCAGCGACAATCCGATTGTGAGCGGAACAAACAGCCAATGGTACATCGCCGTCAGCGCAAACTGCGCCCTCGACCAGTCGACCACGCTCAGTAATTCGTTCATAGTATTTGATTTTTAATATTTGAGGGTTTTATTTCAGTAATATATCAATCTGCCGACAACGACTCGCGGACAGCTTCCGCACGGGCTTCGTCACTATCGTAGTGTTCCTTTAGCACATCGGGAAAAAACAACAGTTTAATCACCACGAAAATAATCAGCAGCTTAAGGATTATCAGCAGCCACAGGCTCCTGCCTATCGTCATGTTCCTGAAACCGTCGACATAGAGCGATATGACGTCAGTGAGCCACTTCGGTTTCTTCATCGCTGCTGTTGCGTATAGGTTTCATCTTCACTTTCAGCTCGTCGAAGCCCTGACCGTAGACACCGTTGACATTCGCCTGCGTTGTGAACGCGTCCGGATCTATCGACTTGATGATTCTCGAAATATAAACCGATTCTATCTTCCGGCACATAACCAGCAACACCTTCACCTCCTGCTTCGAATACCATCCCATGCCCGAAAGCACAGTGCATCCGCGGTGGGCTTCATTGTTTATTGCCGTAGCTATTTCCTGCCATTTCTTAGAGAATATCGTGAACTGTACCGCCTGACGGTTCGTGTTGATTACCATATCTGCCGTCGTGGAGGCTATCAGAAGCACAACATAACCATATACAACAAGGTCGAGTTTATGGAAAAGGAAATATGAAGATGAGATAATGATGACATCTGTGTAGAGCATCGTTCTGCCGACACTGACATTGGTATATTTCGACACCATAGCCGCCACTATGTCTGTTCCGCCGCTCGACCCGTTGTGCGTGAACGCCAGCCCGACGCCAAGTCCTGCCATCAGACCGCCGAGAACGACATTCAGAAACGGTTCATTGGTGAATCCATCCTGAAAAAGAGGCTGGAAAATGCCGATGAACACCGAAATCATCGTCGCGCCATATATCGTGCCGAGCACAAATTTTTTGCCGACAACTTTCCATGCGATAGCAAGGAGCACAAGATTGAGCGCATACTGCGTGATGGCGACAGGTATGCCGGTAGTAAAGTCGACTATGGTGCCTATACCCGCAAGCCCCCCTATGACAACCCGTTCCGGAAGGATAAACCCGCAGAAGCCAAGGGCATAAACAGCCATGCCGAGGGTAACAAAAAAATAATCGCGCACAAGGCGCCAAACATTAGCTTTATATGCTGACATTATAGGATGTTTTAACAGCGCAAATTTAGCAACTTTTTTTACTAAATCTGCACTCGCCGCCATCTTTCATATCAAAATTTTGCATTTGACTCTACATTCTCACAAAATGTTTACATAGCGGCGGCGGGATTTCATTTTATTCGGAGATTTTTGTTACTTTTGCATGATTAAAGAAAAAGAGAATGAAAACATCGGTGATATTGCGCTTCGTCATTTTAGGTGTGCTGTGGCTCGCCCCTGTGGTATATCTTATCGCCACAACTCCATTCACACTGTACACTGCTTTTGTCGTCGTGGCGTCGGCAATCATCATCTTCATGCCGATGTATAAAAAATATGTAAAGAAAAAATGAGTACAGACATGAAATCGGAGTGCGGTCCCTTGCTTGCAAAGGTAAACAGCCCTGCCGACCTCAGAAAACTGAGCGTCGACGAGCTGCCGCAGCTGTGCTCTGAAATCAGACAATTCCTCATAAGCGAGCTTTCGGAAAACCCGGGGCATTTCGCGTCGAGCATGGGTGCTGTCGAGCTGACGGTGGCTCTCCACTACGTGTTCGATACCCCATACGACCGTCTTGTCTGGGACGTCGGTCATCAGGCATACGGACATAAGATTCTCACCGGAAGGCGTGAAGTATTCTCCGGCAACCGCAAGATGGGCGGTCTGAGCGGATTTCCCAATCCGGCAGAAAGCGAATACGACACCTTCTCCGCCGGTCATGCATCAAACTCCATCTCGGCAGCGCTCGGCATGGCTGTTGCAGCACGTCTGAAGAAAGACGAGCCCCGCCGCAATGTCGTAGCCATCGTAGGCGACGCCTCAATCAGCGGCGGTCTTGCCTTCGAAGGACTCAACAACGCATCCAACACGCGCAACGACCTGCTCATAGTGCTCAACGACAACGACATGTCCATCGACCGCCCTGTGGGAGCCCTTAATTCCTATCTGGCGCACATGACAACGTCGAAGCGCTACAACGAACTCCGTTACCGCCTTTATAAATGGCTCCGCAAGCACAATCTGCTCAACGAGCGCAGCCGCGGCGCCATCCTCCGCTTCACAAACAGCATCAAGAGCCTCCTTACCCGACATCAGAACCTTTTCGAAGGACTCAATATCCGTTACTTCGGACCTTTCGACGGGCACGACGTTGTGTCGCTCGTACGTGTCCTTAAAGAAATACGCGGCATGGAAGGTCCGCGCCTGCTCCATCTGTGCACTGTCAAAGGCAAAGGCTACGAACCCGCAGAGAAAGACCCCGCGCACTGGCATGCACCCGGACGCTTCAATCCCGCTACCGGCGAACGTCTCGGCTCCGCAAAAAACGCTCCAGTCAAATATCAGGATGTCTTCGGAGGCACACTCGTCGAACTTGCCGAACATAACGACGCTATAGTGGGAATCACCGCCGCCATGCTTTCCGGAACGTCGGTAGCGACAATGCAGAAAGTCATGCCCGACCGTGTGTTCGACGTCGGTATTTCAGAAGGACACGCCGTGACATTCGCCGGCGGTCTTGCCAAAGACGGCATGCTGCCTTTCGTGGCGATATACAGCAGTTTCCTGCAGCGCGCCTACGATAATATCATCCATGATGTCGCGCTCATGAATCTTCCGGTGACATTCTGCATCGACCGCGCAGGACTTGTCGGAGAAGACGGAGCCACACATCATGGCGCCTATGATCTCGCATATCTCCGTACCGTTCCGGGGCTTACCATAGCTTCCGGACGCAACGCCGCCGCTCTGCGCAACCTGATGTACACAGCGCAGCTACGCCGTCGCGGACCTATGGCAATACGCTACCCGCGCGGCGCCTCCGACACATCCGACTGGCACACGCCGTTCCGCGAGCTTGCCATAGGAAAAGGCGAGAAACTGCGCGACGGACGCGACGTCGCCATCCTTTCCATCGGTCCTGTGGCGGCAGATGTGACTAAGGCTATCGAAATGTCGGGAGCCGACGCAGCACATTACGACATGATATTTCTCAAACCGCTCGACGAAGAAATCATGCGCGAGGTTGCAGCACTCGGATGCGGAATCATCACCGTTGAGGACGGCACCGTCAACGGCGGTCTTGGAAGCGCTGTCGCCGAATGGATGACAACAAACGGACATTCGCCCGATATATGCCGCCTCGGAATACCCGACCGTTTCATTCCTCAGGGCACACCCGCCGAGCAACATCACATGGCAGGCTTCGACGCAGATTCTATCTCCGCCGCGATAAAACGCATGGTGTCTAAAAAACAGAAATTATGAAGATTGTTATTGCTGGCGCCGGTGAAGTGGGTTCACACCTTGCCCGCCTTCTCTGCAACGAGGAACAGGATATCACCCTGCTCGACGCCAACGCCGAACGGCTTGCCGTACTCGACGCCACGCTCAATCTGCTCACATGCGTGGGAGAGCCGACATCGTTCTCATCGCTACGCGAGGCCGGTGCAGGACGCTGCGACCTTTTCATTGCCGTGACGCCATACGAGTCCAACAATATCGTTGCCTGTTCCATTGCTAAAAATCTCGGAGCACGCACCACTGTTGCGCGTATCGACACCTATGAGTTTATGAACCCCTCCAACGAAGAACATGTGCGCCACATGGGAGTCGACCGCGTCATCTATCCTGAATATCTTGCAGCCCAGGAAATTGTGAGTGCCCTTGAGCACCCGTGGGCACGCAACTGGTTCGAACTCCATAACGGGCGCATCATCCTCGCAGGAGTCAAGTTGCGCGACGGCGCTCCGCTCGTAGGCGTGAGGCTGCGCGATTTCGCCACTGCAAACCGCAATTTCCACGTATCTGCGATAAAGCGCAACAATGAGACCATCATCCCGCGCGGCGACGACAGGATGCTCAGCGGAGACATTCTCTATATCACCACCATACGCGAAAACATCGACGAACTCATCGAAATTACGGGCAAGACGAACTACAAAGTACGTCGTGTTCTGATTATGGGAGGCTCGAAAATAGCCATACGCCTTGTCAACCTTGCTCACGACGAATTCCGCTTCAAAATAGTCGAAAGCGATCTCGAACGCTGCCGGAAACTTCCTCAGAAATGTCCCGACTGTGAAATAATACACGGCGACGCACGCGATCCCGAACTGCTCGCCGACCTTGGCATAGCCGACATGGACGCCTTCCTCACCCTCACCGACAACAGTGAAGCAAATATCCTGACATGCCTGACATCCAAGGAGTTTAATGTTAAGAAAACCGTCGCCGAAGTCGAGAACATACAGTTCATCTCCCAGGCAGAGAGCCTCAACATAGGCAAAGTCATCAACAAGAAACTGCTTGCATCGAGCACGATATTTCAGCTTCTGCTCGATGCCGACTCGTCGTCGTCGAAGTTCATGGCTCTTGCAGATGCCGAAGTCGCCGAGCTTGAGGCACGCGAAGGCTCCAAGATTACCCGTGCCCCGGTCAAAGACCTCAAACTTCCGCGTGAACTGACATTGGCAGGACTTATCCGCGACGAGAAAGGAATGCTGATCACCGGCATGACGCAGATTCAGCCCGGCGACCATGTGCTCATTTTCTGCCTCACCGGTGCGCTGCACAAAATAGAACGTTTATTCTGCTGAAAACATGGCAATCACAAACTTAGTAAAGATGCACCTTATCAATCTCCGTATGATAATCCGGGTGATGGGGTGGCTTCTGTGCTTTGAGTCAGTTTTCATGCTTATCCCGATGTCGGTCAGCTACTTCCTTCACGAACCCGACTGGAAAGCTTTCGGCATCGGCGCCGCCGCCACCCTTCTGTCCGGCATGGCGGCCTGGCGCTATTCGCGTCCGCACAGCCCGCATCTCGGCAAGCGCGACGGTTTTCTCCTCACGGCTATGGTATGGGGAGTATTTTCCTTCTTCGGACTCATCCCGTTCATGCTGTGCTCACACCCGCTGAGCTTCAGCGACGCATTCTTCGAAGCGATGTCGGGCTTCACAACAACAGGAGCCTCTGTCATCACATCTGTCGACAGCATGAGCCGCGGAGTGCATCTATGGCGCGCCCTGATGCAATGGATAGGCGGCATGGGTATTATCCTTTTCACTCTTGCCCTGATTCCTTCGCTCAACCATTCTGGCGGAATGCAGATGTTCAACGCCGAAGTGACAGGCATCACACACGACAAAATCCGTCCGCGCATCAGCCAGACAGCCATAAAGCTCTGGGAAGTGTACATCTTCCTCACCATCCTGCTCATCTTCCTGCTGTGGCTCGGACCGATGGATCTTTTCGACAGCGTATGCCACGCCTTCGGAGCCATATCCACCGGCGGCTACTCCAGCAGCTCGGCAGGAATCGGCGAATGGCACAATTCGGTATACATAAAATGCGTCCTGATAGTGTTCATGTTCCTCGGAGGTGTCAATTTCGGTCTGATATACCGTGCTCTCCACGGCAACATCAGGGCACTCCGCAGCAACGACGTGTTCAGGACATACATCAACGTCATTCTGGGAATGCTCGTTCTCTTCTCCATCACCATTTATATCCGCGGAGAACACCACAACTGGCAGAGTCTGACAATCGACCCGCTTTTCCAGATCGTTTCCACAATCACATCAACAGGCTTCACCGTCACGAACTTCGAGGCATGGGGACCGTTTGCGTTGTCGCTGACATTCGCCATGATGTTCATGGGCGCCTGCGCAGGCAGCACCAGCGGCGGCGCTAAAATCGACCGCGTCCTTTTCCTCTTCAAGAACGCGCGCAACGAGCTCTACCGCTGCCTCTATCCCAATTCTATCCTCGCCGTTAAAGTCAACGGACGCGTGGTAAGCTCCGACCTGGTATCAAAAGTGATAGCGTTCCTGTGCATATATATGCTGCTCATCGTGGCAGGCGGAATTGTCCTTACAGCCATGGGCGTTCCGCTCGTCGACGCCTGTTTTTCATCGTTCTCCTGTCTTTCGAACACCGGTCTCGGTGCCGGAGTCACCGGCTACGGCGCCGGCTATGAAACCTTGCCTGATACAGCAAAATGGGTGCTCTCAGCGCTCATGCTCATAGGACGTCTCGAAATTTTTACCGTCCTTGTTCTTCTAACCCCCGCATTCTGGAAAAGATAGAATATGGCACGACACAACCAGACAGGAAAATGGGGCGAAGAACTTGCCGCCGACATGCTCACCAGCAAAGGCTATGCCATATGCGAGCGCAACTGGCGCATGGGGCATCTCGAAATCGACATCATAGCCATGCGCGACGACATTCTTGTCTTCGCCGAAGTGAAAACACGCACCAACCCCGATGAAGACCCCCTCGAAGCCGTCGACCGCCGCAAGATGCTGAACATGGCTCATGCCGCTCAAGCCTATATGGCGGCGAACAGGTCGCCACACCGCGCCCAGTTCGACCTTTTTGCCATCTCGGGCACACCAGGCAACTATAAAATCGAACATATACCGGATGCCTTCGACATTCCGGCAAAAACGTACTGATAACGTGATATAAAACATTACAGACATGAAAGAAGAAATCAAAGCACGGCTCGAAGCGTTCCGCGGTCTTATGAAAGAAGCCGGAATAGCTGCCGCCATCATTCCTCAGGCAGACCCGCATCTGAGCGAATATCTCGCCTCTCACTGGCAGGTGCGCCGCTGGCTGAGTTCGTTCACCGGATCTGCAGGCGACCTTCTCGTCACCCTCGACAACGCAATGCTGTGGACAGACTCCCGCTATTTCATCCAGGCAGCCGCACAGCTCGAAGGAACCGGAATAAAGCTCATGAAAGACGGACTTCTTTCCACCCCTTCGATGACACAGGTTCTCTGTGACACCCTTCCAGCAGGATCTGTCGTCGGACTCGACGGTATGCTCATGCCGTACAGCCAGGTAACAACCCTCAGAGAAGCCCTCGACGCAAAAGGAATAAAACTCAACTGCCATTTCGATGTCATCGACCGGATATGGACCGACCGCCCTGCCCTGCCATCCGATGCAGTCTACGAGCATGACATACGGTATGCCGGAGAAAGTGCACGCGACAAAATCGCAAAAATCATGACGGCTACCGTAGCCGCGGGGGCGAACGCCACACTGATGTCGGCTCTCGACGAAATCGCCTGGACACTCAACATACGAAGCAACGATGTAAGATATACTCCTGTCGCCACTTCCTTCCTTTTCCTTGACGAAGGAAGCGCCACACTGTTCATCGACAGCGCCAAGCTCAACGACGCCACCAACGCATACCTCGCATCACAAGGTGTGACAACCAGACCATACAGCGACTTCACCGCATTCCTCACGCAGCTGCCGGAGAACGAACGCGTGCTCGTCGACACCGCCAAGACCGCCGGAGCCATCATCGACATTCTCGGCGACCGCGTCGTCGACAGCGGAACCACAGCCGCCGCACGTCTTAAATCGGTGAAAAACGAAACGCAGCTCGACGGAGTGAGAAAGGCTATGATACGCGACGGTGTTGCCCTCGTCCACGCATTCATGGAACTGGAAGACCGCCTTACCGCCGGCGACACCGTCACCGAACTCACCATGGGCGAACTGCTTCACAAATACCGCAGCCAGGGCGAGAACTACAAGGACGAAAGCTTCGGCACCATAGCCGGCTACGGACCTCACGGGGCTATAGTACATTACGAAGCCGACGAACAAAGCAACGCCACCCTCGCCCGCAGCGGACTCCTGCTCGTCGACTCCGGAGCACAGTACCTCGACGGCACCACCGACATCACACGCACCATCTGTCTGGGCACACCTACGGCAGACGAAAAGAAAGACTTCACCCTTGTGATGAAAGGTCACATCGCACTGGCAAAAGCCGTCTTCCCGGAAGGAACACGCGGCGCGCAGCTCGATGCTCTCGCCCATCAGTTCCTATGGAAAAACGGACTCAACTACCTCCACGGCACAGGACACGGCGTAGGATTCTTCCTCGGCGTGCACGAAGGTCCCCACAGCATACGCCTCAACAACGTTGAAGCTCCCCTTATGCCGGGCTGCATAACATCCAACGAACCTGGTGTATATCTCGAAGGCGTCCATGGCATACGATGCGAAAACCTCGTGCTCTGCCACAAAACCATGACTACTGAATTCGGCACCTTCCTCGGCTTCGAGACACTGACTCTCTTCCCCTTCGACCGTCAGCTCTTCGACCTCTCACTGATGACCGCCGAAGAAATCGACTGGGTCGACAACTACCACGCAACCGTCCGTCAACGTCTCCTTCCCGAACTCAAAGACGACAGATCGCGCGCATGGCTCACAGCACATACCGAACCACTTGCATGACACCACTATGGCACTGATAATCCCTGTCCGCGGCTTTACGCCCAAAGTAGGCAAAGACTGTTTTCTGGCGCAAAACGCCACTCTCATCGGCGATCTCACCATCGGCGACGAATGCAGCATCTGGTTCAACACCGTTCTGCGCGGCGATGTCAACACCATCACCATCGGCGACCGCGTCAACATTCAGGACGGTTCCGTCCTTCACACGCTCTACCAGAAATCGACAATAGAAATCGGCAACGACGTATCCGTAGGTCACAACGTCACCATCCACGGTGCCAAAATCCACGACTTCGCCCTCATCGGCATGGGCGCTGTTGTGATGGACGACGCAGAAGTTGGCGAAGGCGCGATAGTTGCCGCAGGTTCCGTTGTCCTCTCACGTACGAAAATAGGCGCCAACGAACTATGGGGCGGTGCTCCGGCAAAGTTCATCAAGATGGTAGACCCCGCCCAGGCACGCGAGATTAACGTCAAAATCGCAAAAAACTACCTCATGTACTCCAAGTGGTACGAGCAGGACGCACAGAACTGACATTTCCATAATCTTATAACAATCAGGCAGAGACTGGCATTCTCTGCCTGATTTTTTATCTGCTGTTCTAAACGAAAGTACCACCGGGCACAACAAACAAGGGCTATCCTCACGGACAGCCCTTGCTTTCTTACACATAGTACTTAATGTTAGATTTATATGTCTATTCCAGATTTGTTTAATATGAAAAAGCATTATGCAATGCTTGTCGTATCATTTCCACTACAAAATTAGTCATTAATTTTTTGCCTGCAAAATATCTCAAAGCACGGGCGCGGCATAGCAGGTAAAAGATTTTAGCTTTATCTGAGTTTATGTTGACAAATGAAATTATTAATCGTCGATAATAAACTTTTGCTATATAAAACCGAGTTTAAGCTAAAGTTTTAAGAAAAATCTAAAAAACGTTAAATCGAAAGATTCCGCTTTCGTTATGTTATACAACATAACCGTATAGCAGCAAAACGCTCGTATATCAGGCAAATATTCACAATACAGACAACAACTAAACATCAGGAAGTAAAAAACCGCAATCCCGTAAAAACAGGACTGCGGTTAAAATTTTAAGCTGAAAGAACGGTCAGACTATCATTTATCACTGTGGATAGGATGATATTCGACAAAAGCTTCCATCGCTTCGTATGATGCAAGACCAAGATTTTCGTAGAGGTTTGCTGTAGCGCGGTTGCGCTCTTCGGCACGCTGCCAGAACAGACGGTCGTCATCGCCGAGGAAAGGCGCATTCTCCATCTGGCTCTGATGTTTGAGGATGGAGTTACGCTTGAAGCGTAGCTCTTCCGGACTGATAGGCACAGCCATCTCGATATGGTCGATTTCCCATTCTGCCCAAGCACCGCGGTACATCCAGATGCGGCATTCTTTCATCCATGGCTCATCGAGAAGCTCATCTATCGCGGCAAGGACTGCGTCGGTGCATACCTTGTGAGTTCCGTGGGGATCTGCAAGGTCGCCTGCAACAAAAATCTGATGCGGCTGAACATCCTGAAGCAGCTTCTTGACAATGTCGACGTCTTTCTGAGAGAGGTCTCCCTTCTTGATCGTGCCGGTCTCATAGAACGGCAGACGGAGGAAGTGGATGTTCTCCGGCTTGACGCCGATATAATTGCAGGCGATGGTAGCCTCTGCCTGCCGTATCATCGTCTTGATCTCGCGGATGTCCTTGGTATCGGTCTCGCCGGATTTCTTATTCTTAATGAACTCATGCACCTCCTGCGAGAGTTTCTTATAGCCGCCTTCCCCGAAATCGAAAAGCGGAGCTATACGGTCCATCATCAGGAAGTAGCGCATCATGTCTTCGTCGCCCACAGCAATATTGCCGGAAGTCTCGTATGCGACATGCACGTCGTGTCCCTGATCGACGAGACGCTTGAGTGTACCGCCCATGGAGATGACATCGTCGTCGGGGTGCGGAGAAAAGACGATGACACGCTTGGGGTACGGTGTCGCGCGCTCGGGACGATATGTGTCGTCGGCATTGGGTTTGCCGCCGGGCCAGCCGGTGATGGTGTGCTGAAGCTCGTTGAACACTTTGATATTGACGTTATAAGCCGAACCGTAGAGGGCAAGGAGCTCGCCGAGTCCCCAGTCGTTGTAGTCTTTGTCGGTGAGTTTGAGAATGGGCTTGCCTGTCATGTCGCAGAGCCATACGATAGCGCGGCGGATGAGCTTGTCGTCCCATTCAGCGGAAGTCACTTTCCAGGGATGGCTTATGCGCGTAAGGTCTTCAGCGCCGCCAAGGTCGGTGACAACCTTGACATGCGGGTGTCCCTGAAGGAGCGATGCCGGAACAGAAGGCGTCGCGGGCTCTTCAACTGCACAGCGGATGATCTGCGCGCGGCTTTCACCCCATGCCATTGTGAGCACGCGGCGGGCAGCCACGATGTTCGAAATACCGAGAGTGACCGCCGTAGCTGGCACGTCGTCGGTTTTATAGTCCTTGCCGATGAGATTGCGCGATTCGTTGCCAAGAAGAACAAGACGGCAATTGCTTGTGGCAGGGCTGCCCGGCTCGTTGAACGCAATGGAGCCGTTGACTCCGATCTCGCAGAGTGCGACGTCGATGCCGCCGGCATTCATAATCTGACGCTCATATTCCTGGCATACCTCGTACATTGTCTCTTTGGTGATGTTGGAATCTATGGAGCGGATATTTTCCGGCTTTATGTCGACGGAATTAAGGAAGACACTCTTCAGACGGCGAAGCGTTGACGGTCCGTCCGGCGATACGGGGAAAAATTCACTGATATTGAAAACAATGACATTGGAAAAATCGACACGTCCTTCCTTATATAATTTAATAAGGCTGGCATAGACGCGGTGGGTACTGTTTCCTGCTCCAAGAGCAAGGACGCACTTTCCTTTGGCATCGACAAAGCGGTTGATATACTTCGCCATCTGTGCCGCTACGAAGTCGGCGCCTTCGTTTGCTGTCTCAAAGATATGTGTGTCAATTTTTTCTTCCCGACGCAAAGCGGTCAGTTCTATTTCAGTTTCCGGACTAAAATAGCGCCGCGGGATTCTGTCGAGTTTGATTTGGGAACTTAAATCGGTTTTCATTATATTAGGTTGTGTTTTTGTTCCATGTAATCCGAATGCCGGAACTTCAGCATTCAGCACCACAAAATTAATGATTATTTCGACACTATCCAATAATGCACAAAAAGTTTTTAAAATCTTTTAAGAACAATATATCCCGCCCTCTGTCATCAGCGCGGGAAACCGCGATACTTATGTGACGTTCTGTTCGTGCATTTCCTGCTTTTCACGCATTTTTCGCCACGATAAATATTTTTATATCTTTCAGACCATGAAATTCCGAAATAATCACTAACTTTGACCCGTCTTTTTAACTAAAATCCAATACAAACATGAAACCTTACGTTCTCGGCATCGACATAGGCGGCACAAACACCGTATTCGGCATCGTAGACGCTCGCGGCAATGTCATTGCAAGCTCCTCGATAAAAACAGGAAAACACGCAAACTTCGACGACTACCTCGAAGAACTTCATACCGAAGCATCACGTCTCATCAAGGCAAACGATGCAGAAGGTAAAATCCAGGGCATAGGTATCGGAGCTCCTAATGCGAACTACTACACCGGCGAAATCGACAACGCCGTCAATCTTCCCTGGCCCAATCTCCCGCTTGCAAAGATCGTAAGCGAAAAATTCGGCATTCCTGTCGCCATCACCAACGACGCCAACGCAGCAGCCCTCGGCGAAATGACTTACGGCGCCGCACGAGGTATGAAAGATTTCATCATGATAACCCTCGGAACGGGTGTCGGCTCCGGTATCGTTGTCAACGGTCAGATGGTATACGGACACGACGGTCTTGCCGGCGAGCTCGGTCACGTCATCGTCAAGCGCAACAACGGTCGCCTTTGCGGCTGCGGACGCACAGGCTGTCTTGAGACCTACTGCTCCGCCACCGGCGTAGCCCGCACAGCGCGCGAATTCCTTGAGGCACGCTCCGAGCCCTCGACTCTCCGCAATATGCCCATCGAAAACATCACATCGAAAGATGTATACGATGCTGCTGTCAACGGCGACAAGCTTGCAAAAGATATCTTCGACTATACCGGAACAATCCTCGGCGAAGCATTCGCCGACATGATGGTATTCTCATCACCCCAGGCATTTATCCTCTTCGGCGGTCTTGCCAAGAGCGGCGATCTGCTGATGCGTCCTCTGCGCGAAGCCATGGAAAAGAACATGCTCAGCGTTTTCAAAGGCAAAGCTAAAGTTCTTCTTAGCGAGCTCAAGGAAGCCGACGCAGCAGTTCTTGGCGCCAGCGCCCTCGGCTGGGAAGCCAAATAATGCGTCATGCAAACTATCACCCCGTCTTGGTTCGCAAGGCGGGGATTTTTTGTCTCATAACCAACGTATTCTGCGAAGAAGCGCATAAAGCATCGCCGAAAGAGTGAGCGAGCCCATGATAATGAGCCAGAAAACGAAGGGATGGTCGCCGTAGCTGATCTCGACATTCATGCCGTAGAAGCTGGCAACAAGCGTCGGAACCATAAGGACGACCGAAACAGCCGTCATTTTCTTCATCACGGAGTTGACATTGTTCGAGATTATTGAAGCGAATGCATCCATGGTGCTTTCGAGAATGTCGCTGTATATTTTTGCGGTAATGCCCGCCTGATGCAGCTCTATCTGCACATCTTCGACAAATCCGGCATCGCAGCGTTCGCCGTAGACGTTCTGCAGACGGTCGATGAGCATCTCATTACCTTGAATGGACGTATTGAAAAAAACAAGCGTGCGCTGAATCGCCAACATACGCAGAAGATCTTCGTTTCGGATATCCGACTCTGAATTCCGTTCATTACGTATCACATGATTGTTGATGTCCCGGAGATATCTGAGATACCACGCCGCTGCCGAGTTAAGTATATGAAGAATAAAATCAGCCTCTGTACCGACAGCGATTCCACGGCTGCGGCTGTATGATATAAAATCGTCCAGCATCTCCGTCGTCCGGTGGCATACCGTCAGCAGAATATCTTTGTTCGTCATTATGCTGATCGGAACAGTACCGTAAGGCATTTCGCCGTCGCGTGCCCGGAAAGGCACACGCAAGATGGTGAGACGCCATTCCCCCTCACGGTCGACTCGCGGACGTTCGTATATATCGGCAGCGCTTTCAAGAAAATCCCGGGGCACCCCGAGATTTTCGAGCATGAAATCCTCATCGTTTTTGTCGGGACATTGCACATTGATCCAGCAATGCGGCGACCACGCATCGCATTCTACAAAACCGTTGCTGTTCACCAGATACGTTTTCATAGATGCTACAGCCAGTATTGTTTAACAATCCTGCATCTATCGTCAAGTTCGAAGACCCACGGCGTTCCTGTAGGAATCTCAAGTGAAGTCACTTCATCTGGCGTCAAGCCGAGAAGCATCATGGCAAGTCCTCGCAGACTGTTGCCGTGCGCGACAACCATGACGTCGCCGTAATGTTCAAGAGCGGGAACGATCTTCTCTTCCCAAACGCAGCGCACACGCCCTATCGTCTGGCGCAGCGACTCTGCCAGCGGCAGTTCTCCGGCTGTCAGAGAGGCATAACGCGGGTCTTTTCCGGGAAAACGCGGGTCGTCAGGCGTCAGTGCCGGAGGCGCGGTGTCGTAGCTCCGCCTCCATATATGCACCTGCTCGTCGCCATATTTTTTTGCCGTAGCAGCCTTGTCAAGCCCCTGAAGAGCGCCATAATGACGTTCGTTAAGATGCCAGTCTTTCACCACCGGCACCCACTCGCGGTCCATTTCTGCAGCAGCAAGCTGAAGAGTGTGGATGGCTCGGCGGAGAAACGACGTAAAATAGTACTCCGGCAGAATTCCCGCCGCGCGGACTTTTCTACCCGCCTCACGTGCCTCCTCACGACCTTTTTCTGTAAGATCAACATCGGTCCAGCCGGTAAAGAGATTGAGGCGGTTCCACTCGCTTTCGCCGTGACGTATCAAAATCAGATTTTTCATATAAATCCAACAATCGCGCTTGCGGAATGTTTGATAAACAGAGCTCTTGCACGTGACAAATAATTGTATTAATTTTGTAATGATGGAACAGCTTTCAGACAACGACCTCATCCTGCGGATGCGCAACGGCGACACCGGGGCGCTCGGCGTGCTGTATATGCGCTACTCAGCGGCTGTCAGTGAATTTGCATTCCGATTCATCCGCAACCGCGAAGAGGTTGCGGATATAACCCACAACATATTCTGCAAGCTATGGGACGAACGCAGCACACTCCATAATGTGTATGAGATGAAGGGCTATCTGTTCAGTATGACACGAAACGCCATCTTCAACGAACTGCGTCACCGCAAGGTCGTCTGCGAATGGGAGACAGAAGTAAAACTTACCGGAGACATTCATTGCGATGATACCGACAGTGCCATCTCAACGTCTGACCTGCTGGAGATGATAAATCTCCATATAGAACATATGCCCGATCTGCGGCGCCGCATCTTCTGCATGAGCAGATATGAAAACATGACTCACGCCGAGATTGCCGAAAAACTCAACGTGAGCCAGAAAACGGTGGAATATCATATCGGCATAGCCCTCAAAGAGCTACGGAAACTCCTGAAGGTGATGCTTATTTTTGTTTAGTCACCTCTTTTGGAAGTGCATTGTATTTCTGATTGTCAGGAAGATTATCCTTCGCCACTCCTTTTTTCATAAGACTGCGCAATTCCGGCAGATGGCAGCGGTATACGTCGCGCGGACCGACACCATACTTGCGGCACAACGACGAAGCCATTCCTACAACCTCTCCCATCATGCCGCACGTGCGCATCAGCCTGACTGTTCCAAGAGCCACGTGCGTCACACTAATGTCGCGTCCGGCCATGAAAAGGTTATCGATATTGCGGGAATAGAGACAGCGGTATGGTACCGCATACGGCTCTATGCTCACGTGATTCGTTGCAGAGATGAACTCTTCTCCTGGGAAAAGCGCGGAATTTCCAGGATCGGGGAAGTGAAGGTCTATCGTCCATGTGGTTGTGAAAGAAGCATCCTCGTGAGACACCTGTTTGAGAATATCGTCCTGCTTGAGAATATAATCGCCCATAAGACGGCGCGACTCGCGCTTGCCGGCTATGTACGCCACCCAATCGAGAGAACGGTCGGGAAACAGACCAAGCTTGTTGCGGATATAGCTCCAGTTGGTGTACACAACAAGCAGCCCATAGTCGCGGACTCTCTCGGCACAGTCGACCTGATGATAGCGCATACCGTTTTCCCACGTCCATTCTCCCATGCTCACCCGGCGGCAGCTTTCATCGTCGAGTTCAAGACCATAGCTGAACTCCGGAAAGGAAGCATTGCCATCGGCGGCTTTCCGGGTACGCCATTGCACGGAAGCGCCCATCGTCATACTGTCGGGACGTTCAGGCGCCATGCTCTCGCCGAAATCGTCGCGGCATTCGCGTCCGTAGAGATAGTCGGCGCCTGCAAGATAGCCCACTGTTCCGTCGCCGGTGCAGTCGGCGAAAAGAGGTGCTTCAAAAAGAAAACGTTCACCGGTGACAATGTCTGTGGCAATAAGCGAGTCGATGTGTCCGTCGACAGCAAAAACCTCGTTCACATGACAGTTCATAAAAGACCTGATGTTCTTTTCCGAATCTATCCAGTCCTGCTTCTTCGAATCCTCATACCGCTCGGGCGTCTTGGCATTTCCTCCCCGACCGGGACCATACTCCTTGACAAGAGCTCCCACCGCCGGATAAGGACCTACATCGACAGCACCGCCCAGATGCACGCGCACCTCCGAACTGTTGTTCCCGCCGAATACAGGGCGGTCGTGAATGAGCGCTACCTTAGAGCCGAGACGCGCGGCACTCATCGCGGCACTCATGCCTGCGATACCTCCGCCTACTACGACAAAGTCGAATCTGCCGACGGCAACAGCCTCATTCCGTGGACGACACATGTCGTCGGCAGGCACGTCGGTCTTGTCCGTTGTGAAATAGAGCGCATCGCAGCGTCCGTCAAAGCCCGTAAGGTCTTTAAGCGACACCGCCGCCTGCATGTCTTTTATAGCGACGGCGCCGGCATATTGCCATTCCCAGGCATTACCCTTGTCTCCCACCACATTTCGCAGACGCTTGCCGTCGACAGCGACAGCAAACGCGCCCGGTCCTTTTCCGGAATGCCATGGCGACGTCCAGTTATATGTCCGGACATAGACGTGGTACTTTCCCGGAGCAGGAACGGAGATAACAGCAGAAGCGTCGGCTACCGGGCGCCCGAGACCATGCGCAATAAGATACGGCGAGCCCATCTGATCCATAAACTGCTGATCGACAGCCCAGCCGCCTTTATCGGCAAAACTTTCAGCCTCAACAAAAAAAGACTCGGCAAAAGCGGCAGTCGCGGATAGCGCAAGCGCGAATGTGATAAAAAATCTCATATTCATTCATCCTCGTCGGGACGACGCTTTTTATTGAACAGCGGCAGTATGAACGAAAGCACGGAAGCCCCGAGCCAGAAGAGACAGACGGGGAGAAAATCGTAGTGGCGCACACCGTCGACCATAGTGGAATGACCGTCAATAAGAATGCCTGAAGCGACATCCTGTATGCCTGCAGCGACGTAGGAGAAAATGCCGACAAGACCGAGCGCGGCACCTGTGGCGCGACGCGGCACTATGTCGATTGCCATGAGTCCGCCGAGGAAGCAGATGAGCACACCTATTGCGATTCCGAAGAGCACCATTGCCAGAACGTTGACCCACAGTGCGTTTCCTCCGAAGAAGAAAATGGCGAGCGCTACGGAGTTGAGAACGCCGAAGATGAGAGCGGGAATCTTGCGGTCGCCTTTGAAAAGTTTGTCGGAGAACCAGCCGGAAAGAACAGTGCCAAGAATGCCGAGGAGGGCATTGATAGAGATGACCCATGTGGCAAGTTCCTGAGTGTAGCCTTTCTGCTCCTGAAGAAAGAGCATGCCCCAGCCGTTAATGGCATAGCGCGAGATATACATGAACGCGCTTGCAAGGGCGAGAATCCACACGGCAGGCGTGCGGAACACCATCTTCTGAATGTCGCCAGTCGACATGGCGGCGGTCTTCTTGCTCACTTTCTCATGCGACAGAGCCTCGACTGACGGCAGACCGTGAGCGCCGGGATGGTCGTGGAGATAGAAATATATGAGAACGCACCCGAGGATGCCGGCAATAGCGGAACCGAAGAACCCGGCGCGCCAGCTGAGAAGTCCCACAAGAGAGCCTACGAAGACGAACGACAGGAACTCGCCGAGATTGTGACTGGCGGAGAAGATGCCATAGTAAGTGCCGCGCTCCTTTAGCGAGAACCAGCGCGAAAGCGATATAATTGCAGGTGGCGCGCCCATCGACTGAGCCCAGCCGTTGAAGCCCCACATTACGGCGAAGCATATTGTCATCACCGTCGCCGGAATCATTCCGGCGGTAAGCCCCATGACACCCATGACGGCATTGGCAAGCGCAGAGATGCACAGACCTGTGAACATGAAACGCTTGATGTTGCAGTGGTCTGCGACAAAACCGTTGACAAATTTGCCGACGGCATAGGTAAACAGAAGCGCCGAGCTTACTACACCGAGTTGCGTAGCGTTGAGTGTGCCCGAATCTATGATAGGCTTCTTCATCACATTGAGACCGGTGCGGCACACATAATACAGACTGTAGCCGAGAGTGGCGGCGACAAAGCTCTGCATCCGCAGACGCTTATAATATTTCTGCTGCTCTGCTTCCGAGGAGAACTCACGAGGTTCTGCCGCAGAGCTGATTGAATAGTAATTCTTAATTTTTGATAGCATATTGTGTATGATAGTACGTGTTACTTATTTTCTGCATCCGGGTCGAAATCGGTATCGTTTATCCATTTGTGCGGCGGTTGTTCGCCCGCACGGAAACGGTTGTAGAACTGTCTCGATCCGCACATGTTCGGATAGCTGTCGAAAAGCTCTCCGCGACCTTCCATACGAGGGTCTCCTTCCTCTCTGAGCCTTGCTTCCATCTCTTCGGCGAGAGCGCTGCGCAACGAATCATATTCCGACTTCCCGACGAGATTGTCGATGCAGTCAGTGTCCCGGGAAATATCATAGAGTTCCTCTGCCCCGCGCCGACCCATCGACAACTCCCAGAAACGGCGTGTCGCCGGGTCGAGGCGCGAGCGTATGATTGCCGTCTTCGTCGGCGAGCCGTCGACATCCATGTACCCTGTCGACGGATTGCCGGCAGGCCACCGCGAAGGCTCATAATTGCGGAGGTAGAGAAAACCATCGCGAACAATGCCGCGTATGGGATAGCCCTGATCGTCGGGACGTCCGGGGTCGTGACGCTCACGACCGAGAAGGACATACGGGCGCATAACTGCCGCCGTGTCCGCTCTCAGGAGAGGAATCAGCGACTGACCGCTCATGGGCATCATGCCGCAGCTATCGGGCTTGAGACCGACAGCCTCCATAATAGTCGGCGCGATATCCGAGAGACTAACATAATTGTCGTCAGCACGGCCTGGACTGACAATTCCGCCGGACCACATAATAGCGAGCGGCACATGACATGACGCCAGATATTCCTGCCCCTTGCAGCGCGGAAATGGCATACCATGGTCGGACGTGACAACGACAATGGTGTTGTCGAGCTCGCCTACTGAATCGAGCATGGCGACAATGCGTCCGAGATGGCGGTCGAAATGTTCAATCTCGACAGCATAGTCGAGAATGTCTGTTCTTACAGTATCGTTGTCGGGCCAGTAAGCGGGCACTGAATCGATATCCTGCAGATGCTTGCCAAAACGCGCCGAAGAACCGTATTCATAGGAGCGGTGAGGCTCGCGGGCGCCGTACCAGAAACATATAGGGCTTTTATGATCCCAGCCCTTAAGATACTCGCCGAAATTGGCGGCATAGTCAATCTTATTGATTCCTTCTGTCGGCGGAACAAGCTTACGGCTATTGAATTTCTTTCCGGTAAGTTCCCTTTCCTTTCCGTCTGCTGTCAGGGCGATTCCAGGTCCCCAGCCCTTACCTGTATAGCCCGTATAATATCCGGCATCCTTCAAAGCCTCCGGAAATGAACAGATATCGCAGGGAAATTCAGGCCAATGATTTGCTGCCTCACGCAACTGCCATGAATTGCAGCCGGTGATGAAGCAGGCGCGCGATGGTGCCGACTTGGAATTGCACGTGAAGGCATTGCGGAACAGGATTCCCCTGGCGGCGATGCTGTCGAATGCGGGTGTGTGAACCCACGGAGTACCGTATGCGCCGGCATGCCCGGCATCGTCAGCCATGCATATCAGGATATTGGGCAAACGTTGCTGTGCGAGGGCGCTCAAAGAAAGACCGACACCACCGACAGCCGAGACGACCGCCGACGGTGTCAGACGTATGTTGCTCATTATTCTCACTTTTTCTTCTTTGAAACCGGAGCCGGCGGAGCATTTCGGACCTGACCGTCGGTCTGTGCCTCAAACTCTTTGCGCAAAGCTTCGAGCACGTCGGGATACTGCGACGCCACGTTGCAGACCTGTGCGGGATCTTTGGTAAGATCGAATAGTCCGTATTCTTTAAGGTTGCCGAGCTCGTTGCCGGTGACGTTGCGTTCCTTACCCTCGTGAGGAGGAATCATCACCCACGGACCTGTGCGATATGCGAGCTTGCTCTTTGCCTCGATGACAAGGTCTTTGCGTTTCGATGCGCCTTTGCCCATGAAAGCGTCGAGATTCTCGATGCCGTCGAGACCGTCGGGCACTTTCTGCCCTACAAGGGCGGCAAGCGACGGCACAAGATCCATCTGGCAGACAAGCTCACCGGAAACGACCGGTGCGACATGACCTTTCCAGTAGACAAAGAACGGAACATGCGTACCACCGTCGAAGAGACTGTATTTTCCACCGCGCAGACCGCCTGTAGGACTGTGTTCACCTGCCATCTTGACAGCACCGTCATAGTAACCGTCCTGAAGGACAGGACCGTTGTCAGACGAGAATATTATGATGGTATTGTCGAGAATTCCTTCTTTGTCGAGATGTTCCACAAGCTGTCCGACACACCAGTCGGCCTCGACAATAGCGTCGCCGCGCGGTCCCATGGTCGTTGCTCCTGCAAAACGTTCGTGAGGAGCACGCGGAACATGGGGCTCATGGAGTCCGTAGTAGAGGAAGAATGCGGAATCGCGATGTGCGGTGATGAAATCCTTAACCTTGCCGACGAAATAATCCGCCATGTCTTCATCGCGCCAGCGGGCGGCATTGCCGCCTTTCATATATCCGATGCGCGGAATTCCGTTCACGATTGAGTTGTTGTGCCCGTGGTGCCACTTCATGCGCAGCATCTCGGGATTGTCGGTAGCCGTGGGTTCTCCGGGGAAATTGTGCTCGTAGTCGACCTGAATAGGGTCGGACGGATCGAGTCCGACAACATTTCCGTTCTCGATATATACTGTCGGCACACGGTCGTTGGTAGCTGCGATAAGGCACGAATAGTCGAAACCTATCTGGTTTGCCCCCGGAGTGACAGTTTTGTTCCAGTCGATTTTGCCGCGCCCCATGCCGAGATGCCATTTGCCTATCGCACCGGTGGCATATCCTGCATTACGCATCATCTTCGGCATTGTATATTCATCTTCCCGGATGATGAGCGGTGCATCGCCCGGAAGAATACGCGCCTCGGGATTACGCCAAGGGTATACGCCCGTGAACATGCCGTAGCGGCTGGGGGTCGACGTTGCCGACGTCGCATAGGCATTTGTGAAGCAGACACCGCCTTTAGCGAGCGAGTCGATATTCGGAGTACTTATTGTCTTCGAGCCATACGCGCTCACATCGCCGAAGCCGAGGTCGTCGGCAAGCACAACGATGACATTGGGACGTTGCTGTTGCGCACTCAGGCAGGCAGAGCCTACCAGAAGCGTAGAGACAAGACAAGATGCTTTTTTCATATTCTTATGATTGTATTATTTGGCTACGATTCCGTAGCGTGACAGAATTTCTCTCAACTGAGGCAAAATTCCCCCGGCAATACGGTATGTGCCGAGGTCGGTAGGATGGACACCGTCGACGGTTGCCTCGTGATCGTCGCCAAGCGGCATTCCGGGATTGACGAAATAGACATCCTTATATTTCTTCATCACTTTTTCCATCTCTGCGGCGGAAGCGGCGGTGCGTGCCTCCTCGAAAGCCCGTTTCTCAAGATCGAAATTGCGGGTTTCGCGGCGCTCGGTCTGCAGGAAAATCAGAGGCGTCGACGGATGCGACTTGCGAATAATGTCGACAAACGGCAGCAGACGTTCGCGAATCTGCTCGGCGCTCGGATTGGAAAAACCGTCGATAACAAAGGCGTCGGCTTCCGTGTCGGCAATGATCTGCGCCAGCACAGGCTCCAGTTTGCACTGTCCGCTGATGCCGAGGTTAGGTGCCTCGACACCGAGAGCACGGGCTATGCGTGCCGGATATGTTGTTCCGGCACGCGAAGCCCCTACGCCATGCGTGATGCTCGAACCCATGAACACAACCTTCTTTTCCCACGGATTAGCAGCGGGACGCAGGACAGCACCTTTGTCGACACCGATGGAAAGAGAACCAACGCGGTCGAATATCGGAAGATAGAGCAGACATGTTTTCATCGTACTGTCCATATTGCGGACAATGTCGGCGGTATGTTTATGACCGAACGGTTTAGGAGAGCCGGTGCCGGCGAATATCCATTGCCCGTCTTCAAGAATATAGAGGTCGAGCCCGCGGGTTGCCATTGCCATAGTGTTGACCTTTCCTACAGAATCCGCCGTCGTCCACCGAGCACCGATGTTCGGGCTGTCTGTCTCGAAAACGAGCGCCATACCGGTGGGGAAATTATAGTAGCGGTTCATTAACTTGTTGAGATCCGCATATTTCGCCGTGTCGAGGCGTGCGAGGAAAGGACAGTCGGGCTGCGCACGGCAGACCATCGTCAGTTTCGACGCATCGGTATAGACATATTTGTTCTTGGCGCCGAAAACAGGCAGAGCGCACAGAATAGCAAACATTATACTGTACAGACAATTACGATTCATAATATGCCACTATCAGTCAGAAACAGTAAATATCATCATGCCGTTGGCGACAGCACGCGGAGTCGCCTCGGTAGTTTTGTTGATTATCTCTCCGTCTACCATCATCTCGGCAGAACCGCCGGCGTCGAAATTGGAAAGATTCCAGCATCCGAAATGACGTGCGATATCACACATTTTTGCCGTGCTGCACCCTGCCGAAGTGCCGTATTCGGGGTCGGTAGACTTGTCGATGACAATGATATAAAGAGTCTTATTGTCTTCGGAGCATCCATATCCCGTGCGGGAGTAGACCATAGAATTATAGTCCTCGTTTGTATTATGAATCGTCTGCACACCGGCACGCATCACCATGGCGTTTCCGCCGACAGCCTGAGTGACAACGGGCTGTACGCGCTCGCCCGCAGCGTTTTCGAATGTCCAGTGATATTCGAGCGTGACCTCATCGCCGGGCTTGACATCTTTGAAATAGTACTTGGAATATGCAGTACCGTTGCCGACGAGAGCGAGGTCGTGGTTTCCGAGTGTGCCCTCCCCTCCTGCCGTACGTACTTCTTTCACAACAAACACTATATCCTTACCGCCGATCCAGCTCTGACCGGGTTTGAGGTCGAGAAGAAGCTCGGTGCATTTTCCGGCCGGTGCTTTCTCATACCATTTCTTGTTGTCGGCGTTGTCGACAACACGGATAGGCATGAAAGCGCGGTCGGCGCCATAGAAACTGTTGTACATACAAAGTTCACCGGGTTTGGGACCTTTGTTGCATAAATGGACGGGCATTTTTTTGTCGCCTATCGTGACGCGTATCGCCGAGGTGCAGGAGTCAACGTACACCTTGCCGTCTTCAGTGATGCATACAACGCCCGAACGCGTAGTGCCCACGCCATTGCCCCATTTGTCGAGGTACTGATTGGATTCGGTGACAATCTTGCCGTTGCGGACACTGGCATTGCGTGTGATACCGGAGAAGACACCGCCGTCGGGTGTCTGCGAGCTCACCACCCAGAAGTTTGCATTGGCGGCTGCCACAGGCTTGTGACCTGCTGACGTGAGACGCTTTGCGACAGAAGTGAGCAGTTCCGTTCCGCGCGCCGACTCTTTGGCAACAGTTGTCTCTACTTTTACTTTCGGATTCGAAACGTCGACCTTAAGCAGGTTGACGTTCAGAGGATAGTCGGGAAAACGCAGACGCATATACTGTACGCCCGGCGCAAGCTCACGGTCGACGAGCTTGTTCATCTCATAGTCGGTGCCGCCGATATTGACTGTTTCGGCGGAAGCATTAGCCCCCATCGATGCAGCGAGAAACGCTGCAAAAGCTATATTGGTAAAGAAACGTTTCATAATTTTATCTTACAACAACTTTCATAGATTTCGAGCCCTTACGGCAGAGATAGATGCCGGGGGCAAGACTGGCGGCGTCGCAGCGGACACCAGAAATATTGAAATACTCCACGGGCGCATCGTCATCGACGGCAGCAATGTCGCCTACCGATGCAGGTGCTCCGCTAAGAGTGACGTAGAGACGGTAGACAACCTGTGTTTTCGCTTTGGGACCGACAGTATAGCTTGCAGTCCTGACGCCGCCGTCGGGAGCAGTCCACGAGTTCGTTCCACCGGTGATTTTCTGAGTACCGCCGCAAGAGTCATCTATAAAAATCTTGTCGCAGCAACCAGTCTCATTTTTTGTCGTCACCTTGGGATGCATCACAATCTTGGTTATTGTCGTACCTTCCGGAGCTGTGAACTGCAATGTATTGCTTTTGTAGCAGCGGAAATCGCCTATATAAAGATCTTCGGTGTCGTTTGTTGTTCCGCCACCCCAGAAGAAGCGCGGCTCAGCGCCGCCAGCGGCTTTGTCGGATGTCATTACGACACCTTCACTGACAACTTCCATTCCGGTGAGGCGGCACAGATAGTTGTTCTTGTTACCATCCTGTACGAGCGGACTGTTTTCGCTCTGCCATACATCAAGAAGGCTCTTGGGACGGAGCGTCACCGACGTCGGGTCGAGAAAATAGAAATCGACCACATACTCTTCAGCGGCGGCGCCGAAAGACGCCAGACACAGAAGAAGAGCAGATATAATTGATTTTTTCATTTTTCAGATAAGTATAAGGATGTGATTTATTATGCGCGTGTATGAAGACTCTGTCAACGGAATGAAGACTATTTGTGCCTGCCTACCGAACGCAGATATTCGAGCAGAAGCGCCGGACGGTCGCTCTGAACCATGGAGGCTCCTGTTTCGAGAAGCTTGCCGTAGATATCTGCCGGATTGCCTTCAAAAGCCTCGTCGTCGCACAGTCCGCCGTTATGACTGGGCCACAGTGCATTGACCCACAGCTTCGCACCGCGGGCGAGGAAACTCTTTATAGTTTTCTCTACGGCGGGAGTATATTCGGGCCACACTACCTCGTAGGCTTTCGGAGTGATATCGGACGCGAGATAGCCGTCGGCTATTTCCTGCGCATTCTTTTTCGTGTAGTCGACAATGGCGAAGTAGATCATCTTATTGGGATGCCTGCGCATACCCTTGCGAACCTTCTCAAGCGGTTTTGTACCCTTGATGAGCATCTGGTCGGTCACGCCCATCTCGTCGGTGATGGCAATAACCTGGTCGTAGTACTGCCAGCCCTTGTCGATGTTCACCACAGCACGGTCTTTGCATACCGCAAGAGCCTCGCGCAGTGTAGGCATGCGGTACTTTGTGGCAATGCCATGTCCTGTCTTGAGAAAGACATTGCAGATAGAGTCGTATGTCAGCTCCTTAATAGTGCCCTTGCCTGTTGTGGTACGGTCGATAGTGCGGTCGTGGCACACAACGAGGACAGAATCCTTTGTCATGGCAAGGTCAAGCTCTATGATGTCGGCGCCAATATTGATGGCGGAGTTCATTGCGGGAATAGAATTTTCCGGATAATTCCGCCAGTCGCCGCGATGAGAGGCTACAAGAACATAGTCGGTCTTGGGATCGTTGATTATATTTATGATTTCTTTCGCTCTGTTTTCTGCTATCGCCGACAACGCGGCAAGGATGAGAACAGACGAAAATAATAATCTTTTCATATTACTTTGCTGAAAAAGCCGGGACCTCCCGCAGCCTCAGCGGCTACGGAAGGCTCTGACCAATCTATGAAAACTTATTTTATTTCAACTTTGTAGTTGTCGAACACAAGACGGTTTGTCTTATATTTCACGGGCTTCCACTTGTTGTCGACACCGCCGTCGCCGAAGATGAATACAACACGTGTTTTCGGTCCGGCATCGGCAACATCCATCGAGAACTGTGCTTCCGGACTTTCCCATACATCAAGACCTGTCGGATCGCTGGTGTCGAAGAATGCATCGGCTCCCAAGGTGAATAATGCTGTTTGCGAAAGCGTTGTCGAAGCCCCGCCTTTCGCGCCAGTCGAAGTGTATTTGATCTTCGTTCCGTCCTGCTCCGCAGTGCTGGTACCGGCAGCGTGTACGCCTGTTATCGTGCCGGGACCGAGAATGGCAACATAGAAGATATTGCCGGGGTCGCGGACGTTGGCTTTGGTGCAGTAGCCCGCCATGTTCCACGACACTGTGATGTTCGAACCTGCGGGTACATCACTCACGGCGGGTGCGCAGATGTCGCCGATGTTGCTGCCAGTACCGGTCTTCAGGAAGTGCCAGCGCGAATATACATAGTTACCGACAGAAGTCCATCCGGGATTGAGTTCTTTCTGTTCCGGAATCCACTTGTCGATTCGGAGGTCTGTGCCGGCCCATATCTGAGGAGCATAGTTGTCGCTGTTGGGAATCAGCCACGAGAAATCATCGAAGTAGACAGCTGCCGTCTGTGTGACGTTGATATCTGTATAGAATTCAGGATAATCGACAGCCGAAACACGCACAATGCCTTTGTGCTGACCGTCGGCTGTGGCAGTCGCCGATGTGGAGATGTGCATGAGATTGTTTTCCTGACTGACACTGATCCAGTCGGCACCTTCCGACACCTCGGCTTTCCAATCGAGGTTGCTTTCCATAGCCACGTCTACACTGCCGCCATTGCGGGCGAAGCATACATTGCGCGACGACACACGGAAGAGCGCCGGAGATTCCTCCTGCGATAACGTCACCTCATAAGGCTCCGCAACACCGTCGACAATAATTTTATATTTAGCGTTGCGCTTAACCGGCGCAGTGTTGGCATCGGTATAGAAACGGAGATAGCCGTCTCCTATGCCTTCCATCGGGAAGACTTTTGCCCATGCATAGCCTGCTTCGTCGACAGGCACGACAGTCCAGCGGGCGTTGGAGCGCACAAGATAGCACTTACCGGAACCCCAGGTGGTGAGACCGGTGCCGTCGACTGCCATCTCGATGGCGCCATCGAGTTCCGGCATCTCGAAGTAGGGATCACCGCCTGCCACTTCTTTGACGAAATCGTCGTCGCATGAGGTGAGCGCTGCCGGCACTGCTACAAGCGCCATGGCAAATGCTGCTGATTTAATATAATTGAGTTTCATTTTTGGTCTTGTTTAGTTAGGGTTTGTAAGAAAGCTCGGAAGTGGGGAAACTGCCGTGGATTGCCTTGTAGCTCCACCATACGGGTGTCTTCATTGTGTTATCGCCGCCCTGGCGGTCGAGGGCTGCCTTCGCGTTCCAATCGTTGTGGAAGGATAGCCCATGCGCTGCGGAAGTTCATAGTCGTTGAACGCAGTTCCCGGACCAATGATGACACGCGGATAAGATGTGCGGCGAAGCTCGTGGAAAGCTTCGAAGCCCACCCAGAAAAGCGACAGATATTTCTGATTTCCGATGAGTTCTTCTTTATTCTCGTTCTGGTCCCATCCGGCGAGCTTGCCGGAAAGAAGCTTGTCGATGTCTTCCTGATTGATGTTGCGGTTGTTTTCCACGACATCGGAGGGCAGATAGTCGAGCTGACCCCATTTGTTGCAGGAAGCCGTGACGGCACGCTCGTAGTGCGTGCGGGCAGCTTCTTCGCCACCGTCGATCATACCCTTGAGGGCTGCTTCGGCAAGACAGAACTCAACTTCGGAATAGTCCAGCAGATAGGCGGGAGCATTGTCCTGAACAAGAATCTCATAATTCAGACGGCTTGTACCTTCGTCGACAACCTTCTGGTCGGTGGGGTGGCATCCTGCCACTGTGCCTTTCCATCCGTAGGCCTCGCTCGCGGGCTGTGCCCATATTGCCAGGCGCGGGTCTTCCTCGGTGTCGGCACCGGCGGCAAGAAGAGTCAGATTGATGAAATTCTGGGTGATATGATAGGACGATGTAGTGAAACTCGACTTATCCTTGTTTATGGGACGGAAGAAATTATAGTAAGGGTCGACGCCGGTGTTGTGCACCATGGCACTCTCGGCATTTGAGGATATGAGCGGATACTGACCGGGGTTCTCAGCGACGGCTCTGAGCCTTTCGCTGACACGGAGGTCAAGGTCGCGACCGCTCACACGCATCAGAAGACGCAGATAGAGCGAGTTGTTGAACTTGCGCCAGAGCGACATGTCGCCGTTGTACATGATATCCATCGTTGGCTTGGCAAACTCAGGCTTCTTTGCGTAGAGGCGGTTGGCGTTCTCGAGGTCGGAGAGAAGACCCTCATATACGTCTTTCTGGGAGTCGAACACAGGTGTCATGATGCCCTCGGAGTTGCGGAATGCCTCTGTATAGGGAATATCGCCGAAAAGGTCGGTGAGGTTGCTCAGAAGATAAGCTTTGATGGTGAGAGCGACGGCGCGGCAGGCGTCATCGTCGTATTTGTCGGCGAGCTGGTACATGTGCACTGCGTTGGCGCCGTATTTGGCGTAGTTGTTCCAGAATGACGACCAGTTGGTGTCGATGATGAGATAGCGGTGCACGTTCTGCGATGCAAGACCGGTGTTGGCGGTTATCTGCGCGAGCTCGTTGTTCCAGGCATAGGTGTAGTTCGTCTGCTGACGTGCCATGCCGTAGAACAGTTCCTCGAACATGCCATAGGGCTGAAGTTCGCCCACGAGCATTTTGTTCGGGTCTTTATTGATTTCCTCGAAGTCGTGAGTGCAGGCGGTGGTGCCCCCGAGGAGCATCGTGGCTGCCGTCAGACTATATAATGTTGATTTGAATTTCATTGCTGCTGAAAATCGGGGGATTAGAATGATACTTTGAGATTCACACCGTATGTGCGTGTCATGGGCAGCGAGCCGGCCTCGATACCATTGTAGATATTTGTGCCGATCATTGTGCCTGCCTCAGGATCGTACTGCGGGAAGTCTGTGATGCAGAAAAGGTTTGTAGCATATACACCGACCTGCACACCTTTGATGACTTTCTGCTTGCGTACTATACGCTGCGGCAGTGTATAGTCCAGACGAGCTTCTTTGAGCTTGAGGAAGTCGGTGGAGAATGTATTTTCCTCGGCGTTGGTGCGGATATATTTGTACTGGTTGTAATACGTATAGACGCTTTCTGTCGGAGTAGTGTTGGGCTGGAACGACACGGAGCCGTCGGCATTGGTAATCTGGTTGACACCGGCGACTACCAGACCTTCGTAACGTCCGGGGAGAGAGTTCTCGAGCTTACCCTGATATGCCAGGACGCCGTGGGTGGTCGAATATGCATGTCCGCCAACCTGAGCGGAGAAGGTAAGACCAAGTGTAAAACTCTTGTAACGTAAGGTGGTGGAAAGACCGCCCTGCCATGTGGGGTTCACCTTGGCTATGCGATGGGGTGTGCCTGAGTCTTTGATCGGATATCCGTTTTTGGAGTCGATGATAATCTGTCCCGAGCAATCGACAGTGTTACCGTTGGCATCAGTATAGGTGGAGCCTTCGGGAGCACGCACATAGCCGAGACCGTATATCCAGTTCATCTCCTCACCTACGAAAGAATAGATGAAGGCGTTGTTGCCGGCGCCACCCTGAGCTGTCCAGTATGGCGATGCAGGATCCCAGCCGTCTTCAAGGCTTACAAGCTTGTTCCAGTTGCGGCTCCAGTTCACATCGATCTGCCACGAGAAGTCGCGGTAGGTGACGGGGGTGATGTGCAGCGCTACTTCCACACCGCGGTTGCGGATCTCACCGCAGTTGAGACGGCGCGACGACGAACCGGTGATATAGTCCATGGTGGCGTTCACAATCTGGTTGGTGGTGGAAGAGTTGTAGTATGCCACATCGAGTCCTAAGCGGTTGTGGAAGAACATTGTTTCAAGACCGAATTCATAGCTTTCGATGTTCTCAGGCTTGATATAATAGTTGGCGAGCGCAGCAGGGATCTGATAAGATCCCGGATAAGAGCTGGATGCGGTGTAAGCGTCGGTGAGTGTATAAGGATTGGTATCGTTACCCACGTTAGCCCACGACGCACGCACTTTCAGCATGTCGATCCAGCGGGCATTCTCCTGGAATTTAAACACACGGTCAAGGAGCACACTGGCAGATACCGACGGGTAGAAGAACGACCAGTTGCCACGACCCAGAGCCGACGACCAGTCGTTGCGGGCAGTGACGTCGAGGTAGTATGTGTTATCCCAGCTGAGGTTCACAAAACCGTAGAAGGAATTTACAGTCTTACGTGAGCGCCAGTTATAGTTGCGCGGATTCTCACCGACGGCGGTATTCGTGGTGTTGTAGACATCTTCCTCTCCGAGGTTGTTGAGAGTGATGGAGTTGCGGAAAGCGCGGCGCATCATGGTGTTGCCGCCGAAGGCTGCATTGAGGTCAAAACGCTTGTCGAAGAATTTATTGTTATACCGAAGCAGGAAGTCGATGTTAGTTTCGATGTCGCGGTTGTTGAGCTCGCGGTAGAAGCCCGACTTGTAGCCAGGAGAACGGAAAGGTTTCTTCTGCTGGCGCCAGTCGACGCTTACGTCCGTACCGGCGCGGAGGTCGAGAGTAAGACCTTTGACGGGGAAGTTGATGTTGAGCGCGACGTTGCCGTAGACACGGTCTTTATTTATCGAGTTAGTAGCCTCGTAGAGAGAGCGGTATACGTTACCCGGCTCAGAGTTGCCCAGACGGTTCACCATGCCGACGCCGTCGACGAGGTTGGACTCGAAGTTCTCCTTCGTACAACGACCCGAGAAGTATTCGTCCTTGAATTCCTTCATCGACACGTTGTTCATGCTCCACATAAGGAAGTAGAGAGGATTGCTCTTGTTGTAGCCCTGAGGAGGTGTGTTGTCGGATGCTTTATGAAGATAGTTTGCCTTGGCGTTGAACTTGATCCACTTGTTCATCTTAGTCTGGAAAGAGAACGACACTGTCTGATTCTCATATCCTGTATTGGGCAGAATCCACGAGTTACGCGTATCGGTGAGCGACAGACGTGCGGAAGTGCCTTTGCCATTGTTGGAAGAGATGGTGACATTGTTCTTATAAGTCACACCGGTCTCGAAAAGACCTGTATACCAGTCGTCGGCATAAACAAAAGGCGTAAGGGTGAACTCACCGGTTTCCCAGTTGTAGGAATTGAACTGGTTGCGCATCTTGTTGGGGTCGAAAGCCTCACCGAAAGCATAGCGGGAAGCGTTGCGGCTGCCTTCGTTGAAGCCTTCAGGACGCTGTATATCCTTGAAGTTCCAACAGGAGAACTCATTGAAACCCATATCGGAACCGGGACCGTAAACGCTCTGGAACTTAGGATAGCGCATGCCTCTCTCCCACGTTACGGAAGAGTTGACAGTGATTCCAAGTCCTTTTTCGGGACGACCGGACTTCGTCGTGATGACGATGGCGCCGTTAGCCGCACGCGAACCGTAAAGTGCCGTAGCGGCCGGACCTTTTAGCACTGTGACCGACTCGACATCCTCAGGGTTGATTTCCGATGCGGCATTACCGAAGTCGACAGGAGCGTCAGTATCGAGCGAATTGGCTGAGCTCGTACCCGAGTCGCCGGAATAGATAGGCACACCGTCGACAACGAAGAGTGCTTCATTGGCACCGTAGTTGAGCGACTGGTCGCCGCGGAGAACGACGCGCATCGACGATTGCGGACCTGTTCCGGCTCCGCTCATTGTCAGACCTGCCACTTTGCCGCTCATAGAGTTGAGCCAGTTGCCGCCGACGGTATTTGTCAGTTCTTCATTACCGATTTTGGAGACGGCATATCCGAGAGCTTTCTGTTCGCGCGAGATACCGAGAGCAGTGACGACAACCTCGCCAAGTTCTGTGGTCTTGTCCTGCATTACGATATTGAGCTGCTTACCTTTTTGTGCCTGTACCTCAGCTGTGGCACAGCCGACGTACGACACTGTCACGATAGGGTTCTTACCCGTCACACGGAGCGAGAACTTACCGTCGATATCGGTGACGACACCTTTTTTGTGACCTTTCTGAACCACGTTGGCACCTATTACAGTCTCGCCGTGTGAATCGACGACAGTGCCTGTGCAGAGCCAGCCTTTCTTGTCGGTAGCCGATTCTGCCGCATCTTCGGTCCTGGAGTTTGCTGCGGAAAGAAGAATCTTACGATTCTCTACTTTTACTTTAGTGTCCGGAAGAACCTCGCTGAGAATCGAGGCTATCGAACGGTCTTTGGCGTCAACGGTGACGATTTTGTTCAAAGGAATAGACTCGTCAGCATAAGCAAAAGTGTAATGGCTCTTGCTTTCAATCTGAGTGAGCAGTTCCTTGACAGTCACATTGCTGGCATTGAGCGTGATAAGCTCCTGCTGTGCCTGCGCGCCGAGTGTCGTAGCGGCGCCAAGCAGAAGCGCTGCCAGCATCCGGCGTCCGACGCCCTTTCGTAATTGATTGATGGGCATAGAATTAAAGGATTTAAATTGATATTTGATTGGTTAATGATTATCGGTATTTATGAGGATATGGAAAACGTCTATCTGACATTCAGCGTATTGTCGCTTATTGTATAGCTCAGGTCTGCCAGATAGGCAATAGCTCTCATCACTTCGTCAGCATCGTCGTTATAGACAGTCAGTGTGAGAAGAATGTCGGTATTGACCTGCGGTGACACTTCGAGGTCGAGACTGTAGCGGCGGCTTATCTGAGTCAGAATATCTCCAAGGGCAACGCCCTCGAAGCGAACCTTCGGCTGATACCAGCTGCAATAGTTGTAGGCGTTCTCGTCGGAAAGAGAGACATTGCCTGTGCTGCGGTCAAGAACTATACGCTGATCCGGCTCCAGATAGAGCGTTTCATCGGAGCCTGACATGACAACACTCACTTTGCCTTCTTTAAGTACGACCTCTTCCGTACGGCTGAAATCATAGTTGCGCACATCGAAGCACGTTCCAAGAACCTCGACTTCCATTTGCGTCATCTCCACTGTGAAAGGTCGCGACGCGTCCTTCGTCACCTCAAAATATGCTTCACCTTCAACTTTTACATGACGTCGGTCCGACCTGAAATCATCTCCGTTGTAGCACAGCCGCGTACCGCCGTTGAGCCACACACGTGTGCTGTCCGGAAGGATAAACTCGCCTTTGGAACCAGCGGCGACAAGAAGCACCGTATTGTCCTGTGCTCCAATGTTTGCTCCGAGAAAGTAGACACCTGTAAGCGCCATAACAAATATGACGGCAGCAGCGGCATAACGCCACACACTACGCCACAGAGGACGGCGGCGGCGGATATCAACTTCGGTCAGAAGACGCTGAAGACCCGAAGGGTCGAAGACTCCCTGTTCCGGTATGAAGTTTGAGTTCCACAGCGAGGACATTGCCTCAGCGACAGCCTCGTCGTCCTCATGCGCAAGAAGCCAACGGCTGATATTCGAACGCAGTTCGTCGGGCAGTTCCGGAATTTCGTACAGGAATTCTAATATTCTCTTACAGTTCTTCTGATGTTCTGTCATTGCTTGAAGATTGTTCGGAAAAAGCTCGGGAGAGAAATGTTGCCGCGCCGAGGATGGCGCAACAACAATTCTTCCACTTGCTTACCAGTTTTTACCTAAAACCTAACAACATGAGGTGCTATACCTTCTTATTTTACCTTATTATCTGCTTTTTTCTGACCATACAGTTCCAGCGCTTTGTCCGGATGGTCGGTCGTGATATAGTCCACTCCAAGATCACGGAAATATTTCATATCCTCAGGAGTGTTGACCGTCCAGACATTCACTTCAAGACCCAGCTTATGAGCTTCCTCTACCCACTCGGGATGCTTCTTCATCACCTTGACAGAATAGTCCAGTCCGGCAAGACCGAGTTTCTTTAATTTCTTAGGCGAGAGATCTCCGTCAAGATAGTAGATATTCATACCCGTCGGATAAAGCTTTTTGAAAGCCATAGCGGCGTTGAGTGAAAATACTATTATATCTGTGCGGTCGGTGAGACCGTATTTCCGCAACTTATTAAAAATCATTTTTGCCTCCAGATCTTCTCGACTATAGTCTGAGAGCGATTTCATCTCAAGAATCAGCCGCGTGCCGGGATGATTGCGCACAGTTGCCAGATACTCGTCGAGCGTAGGCATACACTCTCCGTTTTCGAGCCGAAGCGAGCGTAGTTTCTTCGAAGGAGTAAACTCCATCTCATAACCGCGGAAGTTACGGTCGTGGTTGACAAGCAAACGTCCGTCCGTGGTAAGCCATACGTCGATTTCCGAACCATAGCACCCTATCGAGTCTGCTTTGGCGAAAGACGTTGTTGTGTTTTGTGCGGAACCCGGAGTGTTCCAGAAACCACGGTGCGCTATGACTTTTGTTTCGGCCTGCGAGATGAAGGCGGATGCTGCCAGAAGAAGTGTGATGATGAATCTTATATTCATGGTATTGCAATTGAATTATCAGCGATGAGCCATGGCTCATGATTGCCTTTACATTATCTAAGACACCCGATCCACTTACATACCCTAAATTTTTAATACATTTTTTATGTTAAAAAATATTACGCAAAAAATCTTAACAGTATAAAAAAAGGTAGGGCGCTTCACAGCGACCTACCTCAGGAAGATGATGGAGAATTAGGGATATTGATGAGTATTATGAATTATCTTACAAGCGCCGCTGTATCACGGGCGATAGTCAGTTCTTCGTCTGTCGGAATCACGCATACCTTTACAGGCGAGTCAGCTTTGGATATTACGGCTTCTGTGCCGCGGACTCCGGCGTTGACATCCTTGTCGATTTCAACACCCATGAATCCGAGCGTTTTGCACACATCGTAGCGCAGCCCTGCCTGATTCTCGCCTACACCGCCAGTGAAGACAATGATATCAACTCCGCCCATTTCGGCAGCATAAGCGCCTATATATTTCGTAATCCGGAGCATATACATATCCAGAGCAAGCTTAGCACGCTCGTTTCCTTCGGCGATTGCGGCTTCTATCTCGCGCATATCATTGCTTATGCCGCTTATGCCGAGAACACCGCTCTCCTTGTTGATGATAGTCTGGAGCTGGTCGGCTGTAAGGTGATGTTTATTCATCAGGAAGGTGAGCGCACCGGGATCGACATCGCCTACACGGGTACCCATCATAAGACCTTCTGTAGGAGTGAGTCCCATTGTGGTGTCGATGCTCTTTCCGCCTACTACAGCCGCCATCGAGCCGCCATTGCCTATGTGGCAGGTGATGATGCGCTGCTTAGTGATATCAACTCCGAGAAATTCGCATACGCGCTGACTCACGTAGCGATGGCTCGTACCATGGAAGCCGTAGCGACGCACGCCGTCTTCGGTATAGTATTTATACGGCAAGGCGTACATATATGCCTTTGCCGGCATAGTCTGATGGAAAGCAGTGTCGAACACAGCCACCTGAGGCACATCAGGCATAAGGGCGTCGATTGCTTCTATGCCCGTCATGTTTGCAGGATTGTGAAGCGGCGCTATACCGTAGCAGGAACGGATCTTGTTCTTGACGGCATCGTTTATGAGTACGCTCTCGCTGAACTCCTCGCCGCCATGGACAACGCGGTGACCGACAGCGTCGATTTCGTCATAGCTCTTTATGCATCCCTCCTTCGGGTCGGTAAGAAGGTTGAGAATTGCTTTGACAGCCTGCTGATGGTCGACAAGACCGAGAGTGATGGTATCCTTGCTGCCGTCGGCACGTTTGAATTTGAGAAAACAGTCGGCAAGACAGATTTTTTCAACTCCACCTTCGGCGAGGGTCCTGCTGTCGCTGCCCTCAAGATCGAAGAGCTTATATTTTACCGAGCTGCTGCCCGAATTAAGTACGAGAATTTTCATATTAATTGAGATTTTTGATACCTATCGCCTGATTGCAGGTGATGATGATGGTCTTGTATATGTCTTCGGGGAAGCAGCCGCGCGAAAGGTCATTGACAGGTGCTGCGAGACCCTGCAGGATGGGGCCGACAGCCTGAATATTGCCAAGACGCTGCACGAGCTTATACGCTATATTGCCAACGGAGAGGTTCGGAAACACGAGTACGTTGGCACGTCCGCTGAGCGGGCTGGCGGGAGCCTTCTGGTTTGCCACGGCAGGAACTATGGCAGCATCGGCCTGAAGCTCGCCGTCGAGAATAAGCGACGGTTCCATCTCATGAGCGATCTTTGTTGCTTCGAGAACCTTATCGACCTCAGGATTGCTGGCGGAGCCTTTGGTGGAGAAAGAAAGCATTGCCACGCGCGGTTCTATGCCGGCGATATCGCGCGCTGTCTTTGCCGCCGACACAGCTATCTGGGCAAGCTCAGCAGCCGTTGGGTCGGGAACAACAGCACAGTCTGCAAAAACAAGAATATCGTTTGTCCCGTATTTGGAGCCTTTGGGAAGAAGCATAATGAACGCTCCCGAAACGACACTGATACCGGGCAGAGTCTTTATGATCTGGAAAGCTGGACGAAGAACGTTGCCTGTCGTGTTGAGTGCGCCGGCAACCTGACCGTCGGCATCGCCGGCCTTCACCATCAGACATCCGAGATAGAGAGGATTGGCAGCTTGCATACGAGCCTGATCCATCGTCATGCCTTTGCTCTTACGGAGCTCATATAGAAGTTTGGCATACTTGTCGATGACAAGTTCGTCGGCGGGGTCGACGAAATTTGCCTTTGATTCGATATTCATCAGCTTAAGATCCCTGGCGAGAGCCTTGATTTCTTCAGGGTTACCTATAAGCGTGATTTTGGCAAGACCATCGCCGAGAATGCGGTCGGCGGCTGTCAGAGTCCGCGTTTCAAGACCTTCCGGCAGCACAATATGCTGAGGATACTTCCGCGCCTTGGCGGTCAGTTGTTCGAACAATTCCATTGTCGATGATTCTTTAGTTATCGACTGCAAAGTTATGAATAAAAAATGAGATATAGGAAATTTTCATTAATTTTGCAAAAACAACACTTTTATTCAAATACAGACCATGCAAAAAACAACAGTGCTCCTCCTCGCCGGCATCACGGCTATCGCCGCGTCGGCAAAGACGACAAGCTACACACTGACATCGCCCGACGGGAAAGTGTCGACAGAAATCACTGCAGGGGAAACAATCACATTCACTGCCGCTTACGATGGTAACGCGCTTCTTGAGCCATCCACAGTCGGCATCGTGCTCGAAAACGGGAAAACAGTCGGTACCGATGCCAAAGTGAGCTCCGCAAAACGCAAAAGCTACAATGGAATGATAGCCTCGCCGTTCTACCGCTCCGATTCTATCGCCGACTGCTATAACCAGCTCACACTTGGATTAGGCAAAGACTGGGACATTCAGTTCCGGGCTTACAACGACGGCATAGCCTACCGCTTCGTGTCCAAATCGAAGAAGGCATTCATCATAAACGATGAAATTGCCGAATTCAATTTCAGCGACGGAGCAATCGGCACAGTGCCTTTCGTCAACACCACAAAGACACAGAGCTTCGAGTCACAGTTCTTCAACTCGTTCGAGAACCAGTATACCACCGCTCCTCTGCCCCGCCTCGACGGTAAACGTCTTGCCTTTCTGCCCGCCGTTGTCGAACCCGCAGGAGGTAATGGCAAAGTGCTCCTTGCCGAATCGGCGCTACTCGACTATCCCGGAATGTTCGTCAATGCAAGCGGCAACACTCTCAAAGCCGTTTTTGCGAACTACCCCAAAACACTGCAGCAAGGCGGACACAACAATCTTCAGGAACTCGTGCCTGAACGCGAAAGTTTCATCGCCAAAATATCGGCTCCACGCGCTCTGCCCTGGCGAATTGCCGTCGTAGCCCCCGACGACCGCACTCTTGCCGCGACAGAACTTGCATACGTCCTCGGCGAACCTTCACGCGTCGACGACACATCATGGATAAAACCCGGCAAAGTGGCATGGGAATGGTGGAACGCCCTAAATCTCTACGGTGTCGACTTCAAGACCGGAGTCAATAACGAAACATATAAAGCTTATATCGATTTCGCCGGTAAGAACGGCATCGAATACGTGATTCTCGACGAAGGCTGGGCTGTCAACAAAAAAGCAGACCTGTTCCAGGTAGTTCCCGAAATCGACCTTCCCGAACTTGTACGCTATGGCAAGGAACGTAACGTCGGACTCATTCTCTGGGCTGGTTACTATGCCTTCAACCGCGACATCGAACGCGTCTGCAAACATTATTCCGAAATGGGAATAAAGGGCTTCAAAATCGACTTCATGGACCGCGACGACCAGCTCATGTCGCAATTCTATGACAAAGCCGCCGCAACAGCTGCTAAATACCATCTTGTCATTGATTTCCATGGAGCCTACAAACCTGCCGGCATCAACCGGACATACCCCAATGTACTCAACGTCGAAGGCGTCTTCGGTCTTGAAAACATGAAATGGAGCGACCCCTCGGTCGACCAGGTGACATACGACTGTCAGATTCCGTTTATCCGTCAGGCAGCCGGTCCGATGGACTACACACAGGGCGCTATGCGCAACGCTTCGAAAGGCAACTACCGCCCCGTCAACTCCGAACCGATGAGTCAGGGCACACGCTGCCGGCAGCTTGCCCTCTACATGGTGCTCGACTCACCCCTCGATATGCTGTGCGATTCGCCGTCGAACTACAACAATGAAAAGGAATGTCTCGAATTCATCGCCGGAGTACCGACGACATGGGATGAGACACGTATCATCGACGGAAAGATGGGAGAATATATCATCACCGCACGCCGTAAAGGCAGCACATGGTATATCGGAGGTATCACCGACTGGACTCCGCGCGACATCGAAGTAGACCTGTCGTTCCTCTCTGCCGGACGACACGCAGCGGAGATATTCGCCGACGGTGCAAACGCCGACCGTTCAGGACGCGACTTCAAGCTTACTTCAGCAACCGTCGAGTCCGGCAGCAAACTCAAGCTGCATCTTGCCCCCGGCGGTGGCTTCGCCGTCAGAATAAAATAAACCTACCGCCTACAAAACATCCCCGTGCAAATGCGGACCACGAAGAGTCCCGATTTGCACGGGGATTTTTAATAACTTGATCTTATTGCGGAATGTAGTCCAGACGGACGAACGGGGTGCGGTTGAACAGGCGGTTGGCTTCGGCCGCTATGGTCTCGGCTGGCAGCGCGCGGCGGTCGTCGACATTGCGGTTGATGTCCTCGCCGTGATACTCGGCAAGAGCAAGATTCGTCGCCCGCGACAGGTATCCCAGATTGGAGAAACGGAATGTCGACTCATAGTTGTTATAGCAACGCTGTAGCTCGCGCGGCGAAATCTCGCCGGGCGCAGACAACCGCCTGCCCTCTTCGAAGATAAGAGATGCCGCACGGTCGAACGCCTCGGGGCTGCTATCGGCAAGCTGGGCGAAAATAAGCACAAGTCCTTCGTGCTCGCTACCGATGATGGATGCATCGCACGACGTGACGAGTCCCTGTGCCGAGCCGTATACCAGACGGGAATTGAAACGCGCCGCCTTGCCGGCAGAAAGAAGGTCGGTAATGGCATCAGCTGCGAAATAGCGTTCGCTGCCATACTGCGCCATCGGCACAGCCATGACAAGGAGTGGCACAGGAACGGCGGCACGGACAGTCTCGTGTATCTCCGCGACAGGAAAACCAGGCAAAGGAAGATTACGGTGAGCGATGTCGCGGCGTCCGATGCCCCCGAACCACTTTTCCGCCAGCTCCATCGTACGCTCAAAAGAAATATTGCCGGTAACGGAAAGGATGGCATTGTTGGGAGCATAATGTGCGTAGAACCACGAGCGCACATCTTCCATCGTCACCTTCTCGATATGCTCCGGAACAAGACCAATAGTAGGCCACGAATACGGATGCTGAGGAGAGTATGCCATACGCCGGATAATGTGCATGGCATCGCCGTACGGACGGTCGAGATGTGTCTGCTTGAACTCTTCGACAACGACCCCGCGCTGCACTTCAAGGGAGCGGTCGGCAAAAGCGAGTCCAAGCATACGGTCGCTTTCGAGATAGAAAGCCGTCTCTGCGTTCTGTGCCGGTACTGTGGCATAGAAATTGGTAAAGTCATTGCTTGTCCATGCATTATCCGAGCCGCCGGCACGTGTCAGAACAGCGTCATAGTCCGGCACATTGACCGACCCTCCGAACATCAGATGTTCAAAAAGATGTGCCATGCCGGTAAGCTCCCGTTTTTCATCGCGTGAGCCTACATTATAAAGAATATTGACGGCAACCATGGCTGTGGTGCCGTCAAAGGAGTGGACGATGCGCAGACCGTTGTCGAGAACGGCACGGCGCACCGGAATATTCTCTATGCTCATTCAGAGAGAACTTTCATAGATATTATGCGGATGTCCTCTTTGGGACGGTCAGCACCGTCGGTGGCAACCTTTTCAATACGGTCAATGACATCCATGCCGGCGATTACTTCGCCGAAAACGCTATAGTCACCGTCGAGATGAGGAGCGCCGCCTACTGTCGTGTAAGCCTCGCGCTGCTCCGCTGTCAGTGTCGGAGCCGGAGTCTTGGCAACCTCTTCTTCAGTCTGCTTGATAAGCTGATTCTGGAGAGCCATCAGCCCTTGCTGATCGCCGCGCTTCTGCATGGCTATGATGCTGTCGCGGTGCGCCATCGCGAGATTGTTGAAAATCTGCTGCATCTGGCGGTTCTTGAGGCTGCTCTCAAGCTGGGCGAGCTGTCCTTCCGACACCTTTGCTCCCGTCACAACATAGAACTGCGAGCCGCTCGACTGCTTCATGGGATTCACCTGATCGCCCTGACGCGCCGCAGCAAGCGCTCCGCGCTTGTGGAAGTGCTTGGGATATACAATCTCAGCGTCGATCTTGTAGTCGGGACCACCGGTTCCGAGGTGCTGACCGGGAGCGGCGGTGCGGCTGTCGGGGTCGCCAGCCTGAACCATGAAGTCCTTGATAACGCGGTGGAAAAGCGTGCCGTCGTAATAGCCATCCCTTACAAGTTTCAGGAAGTTGTCGCGATGTTTAGGCGTATCGCCATAGAGAAGAATTGTGAAGTTACCGGCTGTAGTGGCTACCTCTACTTTTGCCGATGCTGTGTCGGGAGTGTTCTGTTCTTTCATCTGAGTAGTTGCTTCGGGGCTTGCTGCCGACTTTGAGCCGCAACCTGCCGTAGCGGCAGCAACTATCATCGCAGCTGCCACTGTATAAAAAAATCGTTTCATCAAATTATTGTCGTTGGGAAGAGACGCTTGTAGATGCGTCGGAAATTATCGTCGGAAGCGCAGAGTTCTGCAGCGCGCTCTTCGTAATCCTCACCATAAAGTCCCTGCAGGAGGTCGGGCAGATATTTGTGCTCTCTGTCCTTATCGATGGCAAGCGACACCAGTTTTTTCACCGCCGGGGCATAACCGTCGGGGTCGATGGCGTTGAGATAGCGCGCAGCGCTTGCCATAAACTGCCCTGACAGGTCGACACGCGCCATATTTTCGATAAGTGTGTCGATTTCCTCGGGTCCGCATTCGCCTATATGGTTTGCAAGATACTCGTAGGTCACCAGACCATCTTTATCCTGCTTTAGTTTTTTCTTATCGTCGTCTGTCATTGTGCATATTTTCTATTTGTCGGCAAAGATATATGTTTTTCACCGAACAGCCAAAGTTAGCAGAACGAATAAATGTAAAAAACGGCGGCTTGCCGAAAAAATCAGCAAGCCGCCAAATTATTATGTCAGATAAAGGAATTACACGCAATAATTCCAGCTGCCTAATGATTACCAGATGATTACGCGCTCAGAAGGAACGCGGAACATCGGGTCGCCTTCGACGATATCGAATGCCTCGAAGAAGGGTTCGATATTGCGGAGAGTGGCGTTGACGCGCCAGCGTCCGAGCGAGTGAGGATCACTCTCTGTGCGCTGGAGTATTTCCTCCGGACGGATATTGGCTGCCCACACATTAGCGTATGCGAGATAGAAACGCTGGTCGGGTGTGAAACCGTCGATAACAGGAGCCTCGGCGCCTTTGAGAGAATTGAGATATGCTGTATGTGCAACGCGCAGACCGCCCTGGTCGGCGATATTCTCGCCAAGGGTGAGGCGGCCGTTGGCGTGTGTGCCGGGAGCTACCTCCACGCTGTCGAACTGAGCGACGAGCTTATCGGCGAGGTTGTTGAAGGCTTCGGCATCGGCAGCTGTCCACCAGTCTGACATATTGCCGTCCTTGTCGAACTGGCGGCCCTGATCGTCGAATCCGTGAGTCATCTCATGACCGATTACAACACCGATAGCGCCGTAGTTCACAGCATCGTCGGCTTCGGGATCGAAGAACGGCGGCTGGAGAATACCGGCAGGGAAGCATATTTCGTTGGTTGTAGGATTGTAGTAAGCATTGACTGTCTGCGGCGACATAAACCAGCGTGCGCGGTCGACGGGCTTGCCGTAATCGCTGTAGTTGTAGTCGACGTTGAACATGATTGCGTTCTGGACATTTTTCCAATACGACTGTGACGGGTCTACGGTAAGTTTTGAGTAGTCGCGCCATGTGTCGGGATAGCCGATCTTGACAGTAAAGGCGTTGAGCTTTTCGTGTGCGCGTGCCTTTGTGCTGTCGCTCATCCATGTAAGGCTGTCGATGTGCTGTCCGAGAGCTTCCTGAAGATTGCCTACAAGATTGAGCATCTTCTCCTTGGAGCTTGCAGGGAAATATTTCTCAACATAGAGTTCTCCGAGAGCCTCACCGAGGACACCGTTAGGAATGGACAGGGAGCGTTTCCAGCGGGGCTGCTGTTCCTGCACGCCCGACATAACCTTGCGGAGCTCGAACTGAGCGTTCACGAAGTCGTCGCTGAGGTAAGAAGCGGCGGAAGTGAGGTATGACGCGGCGAAATAGTCGCGCAGAGCCTGCTCATCTGCTGTGCCGAGCACTTTGGCAACAGTAGCATAGTATTCCGGCTGACCGACGATGACAGTGTCGACATCGAGCTTGCTGAGTTCGAAATAGTGTTTCAGATCGACAGCCGGATAGTCCTTGACAAGTTCGGCGACGCTTGTAGGATTGTACTGCGCGGGGATGTCGCGCAGCTGCGTACGTGTCATCTGGCTTTGCGCGAGTTCTGTCTCAATCTTCATAGTGTTATCGACGAAACGCGCGGCTGCCTCTTCATCATAGCCAACGAGCTTTGCAAGAGTGCCGAGGTATGTGCGGTATGCCTCACGGATGGCTTTGGCGCGGTCGGTGTCGTCGGTATAATAGTCGCGGTCTCCCAGACCGAGACCGCCCTGGCTCCAGTACATGACATTCATATCGGAGTTCATCAGATCGGCTTCAACACCGGTGTCGAAGAATGTGCCGACTCCGGGCATGGTTGCCATAAGCTCGATGAGTTTTTCGCGGGGAGTAGCGGCGATAACTTCGAGATCTGCCATTACGGGCTGCGCGCCTTCTTCGTTCAGGCGCACGCTGTCGAGACCGAGATTGTACAGGTCGCGCACCTTCTGTGCATTTGTGCCGTTCTCGACTGCAGTGTTTTTGGAGAGTTCTTCTATAAGATCACGCACCTGCTGGCGGTTGTTCTCACCGAGAACGTCGAATGTTCCGAAACGTGAATACTCCGGTTTGAGCGGATTAGCTTTCATCCATCCGCCGCAAGCATAGTCATAGAAATCGTCCTTAGGGGAAACCTCTGTGTCAAGGTTGGCAACGTCGATACCTTTTGGAGCGTTGTCCTTCTTGCAGCTCTGGCAGGAAGCGACAACGGCAAAAGCAGTTGCAATCAACATAAGTTCTTTTTTCATTTTAATATATTATAAGAAATTGGTTATTGTCCATATCTGTTTTTGAGCTCGTCGAGCTCCATCTGTGCGAGTTCCCATACGCTCATGGCATTTTCCACAGCTTTGGTGGCTGCCGCATGGCGTTCGAAAATGTCGCCTTCGACCTCTCCGGCGGCAATGCTTGCCTCTATAGATGCGAGCTCGGTTTCGCACTGCGCTACCGCCTGCTCGGCCTCCTCGACCTTCTTCGCAGCCCGTTTGAGCGTTTTGTCGCGCTCACGTTGCTCCGCATATGTCAGCTTGGTAGCCGACGGCTTGTTTTCGGCGGCAGCAGCGGTCTTAGGTTCTTCCTGCTTTTTAGGCGTCGGCGATGTCGACATCTCCAGCTCACGGAGCGAAGCCAGGCGTTTCTTCTCAAGAAACTCGTAAATGCCGCCAAGACATTCACGTACCTGTCCACCGCCGAATTCATAAACTTTCTCGACAAGCCCGTCGAGGAACTCACGGTCGTGGCTGACGACGATGACGGTTCCGTCGAAGTCGGCAATAGCCTGCTTGAGGACATCCTTGCTACGCATGTCGAGATGGTTGGTAGGTTCGTCGAGGATAAGCAGATTGACGGGTTCCAGAAGGAGTTTTATCATTGCCAGACGGGTCTTTTCACCGCCAGAAAGCACTTTCACCTTCTTGTCGGATGCTTCGCCGCCAAACATGAACGCGCCCAATATATCGCGTATCTTCAATCTGATATCGCCGACAGCCACACGGTCGATAGTATCGAACACCGTTATCTCGCCGTCGAGCAACTGAGCCTGATTCTGCGCAAAATAGCCTATCTTCACGTTATGTCCGAGCCGCAGGCTGCCTGTGAACGGTATTTCGCCCATTATGCACTTGACAAGCGTCGACTTTCCTTCGCCATTCTTGCCAACAAACGCTACTTTCTCGCCGCGGCGCAAGGTGAATGTGGCATGGTCGAACACCTGATGATCACCATATGCCTTGCCTACATCTTCAAGAATGAGAGGAAAATCGCCCGACCGTGGAGCCGGAGGGAAACGCAGATTCAGACTGGAATTGTCGAGCTCGTCGACTTCGATACGCTCAATTTTAGCCAGCTGCTTGATGCGGCTCTGAACCTGTACCGATTTTGTCGCCTTGTACCGGAAACGTTCGATGAAATCTTCTGTGTCGGCAATCTGTTTCTGCTGGTTGCGGTAGGCACGCATCTGCTGCTCGATGCGTTCCTGGCGGAGGACTACGAACTTGGAGTAGTTCACATTGTAGTCGTAGATACGTCCGAGATTGATTTCAATGGTCCGTCCGGTCACATTATCTATAAACGCGCGGTCGTGGCTCACGAGTACAACGGCTTTTGCCTTCGTGATGAGAAAATTCTCAAGCCACTGTATCGACTCGATGTCAAGATGATTGGTAGGTTCGTCGAGAAGCAGGACGTCGGGACGACGCAGAAGAAGCTTCGCAAGCTCTATGCGCATACGCCAACCTCCGCTGAACTCCGACGTAGGACGCTCGAAATCGGAACGGACAAAGCCGAGACCCATGAGCGTTTTCTCAAGCTCTGCCTCGCAGTTATCCGACGAAGCCATGGCAAGCTGCTCGGTAAGATCGCTGACACGCTCTATGAGTTGCTGATAGTCGTCAGATTCATAATCGGTGCGGTTGCTGAGCTCATTACTGAGATGGTCGAGGCGCTGCTTCATCTCCTCGATGTGCGCAAACACCTTCCGTACTTCCTCAACGACCGTGGCATCGTCCTCCAGCGCCATCTGCTGCGGCAGATAGCCTATCGTAACATCGTTAGGAACCGACACACTGCCGGATGTGGGACGCTGCAGACCAGCGATGATTTTGAGCATCGTCGATTTGCCGGCGCCATTCTTTCCGACGAGAGCTATCTTGTCTTTTGGATTGATGACATAGTTTATATTGTCGAACAGCACCTGACTGCTGAACTCAACCGACAGATTGTTGATGGAAATCATATAATCTCAAGATTATCCGCCAGACGCTGACGCACCACTTCGTACATCATCACACCCGCAGCCACGCTGACGTTGAGCGACTCTATCCGTCCGAACTGCGGAATGGCGGCGCGGACGTCGGCAAGGGCGAGAATCTCGGGTGATATGCCCGTATCCTCCGCACCCATGACGAGAGCCACAGGCGTGGTATAATCGCCGAGAGTATAGTTCTGCGATGACTTTTCGGTTGAGCATACAATCTGACAGCCGCTGTCCTTGAGATAGCGCACAGCCGCCACAAGCGAGTTCTCGCGGCATACCGGTATATAGTTCAGCGCTCCCGCCGAGGTCTTGACGGAGTCGGAACCTACCGACACACTGCCGCGCGACGGTATCACGATCGCATTGACACCACAGCACTCGGCGGTTCGGGCTATAGCGCCGAAATTGCGCACGTCGGTGATGCCGTCGAGCACAAGGATGAAAGGCAGCACGCCATCGTCGAAAAGTGTCGGCATGATATTGCCGAGACTGGCGTAGTCGACAGCGGCAACCTGAGCGATGACACCCTGATGATTCTTGCGGGTGATTTTGTTGAGACGTTCGGCGGGCACGCGTTGTACTGCTATATGGTTCGCGCGCGCGAGCTGAGTAAGACGGGTGGCAAGTTCGCTGCCAAGGTCTTTCTTTATAAAAATTTTGTCGATAGTACGCCCTGAATCAATAGCCTCGATCACGGGATGTACACCGAAAATATAATCGTTAATATCCATATTTTATTTACTGCATTTTGAGAGAAGGGCACGGGCGTTGGCAAGAGCGGCTTCGTCGTCGGAACTGCCGCAGATCATCAGCGCAATTTCACCGGGACGTTCTTCTTCGGCGAGAGTCCTTATCCGGGTATTTGTGCTCGTCTCGTCATCTTCTTTATACACTTTGAAATGACGGCGTCCGCAGGCTGCCACTCCGGGCAGATGGGTGATGGTAATCACCTGAATATACCGGCCCATCTCTGCCATCATGGCTCCCATGCGTCCTGCTATATCTCCTGACACTCCGGTATCGACCTCGTCGAAGATTATCGAAGGCAGATGCATCGACTCCGCGACGATGCTCTTGACAGTGAGCATCAGACGCGACAGCTCGCCGCCGGAGGCTGTATTACCGACCGGCATGAGCGGCTGATTCTTGTTGAATGCGAACAGAAACTGCACATGGTCGAGTCCCTCACTGCCGAGTTTGTCCTTGGTAATGGAGATTTCGCAGCGAAGATTCGGCATACCGAGCAAGGCTGCCCGTTCGCGCAGACGCATGGCGAAATCGGACGCTGCCGCACTGCGGCGTTCCGAAAGCTGCTGTGCGAGTTCCCACGCTGTCTTCTTTGCGCGCCTGGCGGCATGTTCCAGAGCGCTGAGAACGTTTTCGGCATCGTCGAGAGCTTCTATCTGCCGTGCCAAACGATCGCGAAGAGCGATAAGACCGTCGGCATCTTCGACATGATGCTTAAGTTCCAGAGAGTAGAGTTCGGAAAGACGACGCTCCACATCGGCAAGGCGGTGCGGGTCGGCGCCGGTTCTGGAATCTACGTCAGAAATTGTATCTGTCACATCGGAAATTTCGATACGCGCTGAATCAAGACGGTCGGCGAGCGCGGAATAGTCGACGTCGCCACCCTCGAAAGTCTCGGCAAGCTCACGTACAGCGCCTACGGCAGCTGTAAGGAGCGACAGCACATTCTCCGGAGCATTGACAAGAGGTGACAGCGCTTTTTCAAGGCTGTCTTTGATTTCGCCTACATTCGACAGCACTTCGCGTTCCTGCTCGAGAGCCTGATGCTCGCCCGGCTGGAGCGACATGGCAGCAAGCTGCTCATACTGGTACTGGATGAAATCGGCGTCGTCACGTGTGCGCCTGATAAGATCGCGGGTATCCGTGTATTTTTTAAGCGCCGCACGGAAGGCATCGTAAGCCGTCCCGTATTCGGCAAGCAATGCTCCGTTGCCGGCAAGGCTGTCGATGATTCCGAGCTGATAATCCGGCTGGGCAAGCAGCTGGTTTTCGTGCTGTGAATGAATGTCGACAAGACGCTCGGCGACCTGCTTCAGCAGAGGAAGATTAACAGGCGTGTCGTTGACAAAAGCACGCGACCTGCCGCCGGATGCCGAAAGCTCGCGACGGAGAATTATCTCAGTTCCGTCAGCGTCGAGGTCGTTCTGCTTAAGGATTGCCGCAACACCGTCGGCTGCGTCAACGCTGAACACAGCTTCGATGACCGACTTGCGGTCGGTGCAACGGATAGCCCTGCTGTCGGCGCGTCCGCCAAGAAGAAGCGACAGCGCTCCCATGATTATCGACTTGCCGGCACCTGTCTCGCCGGTGATAATGTTGAAGCCGGGGGCAAATTCTATGTCTATGCTGTCTATCAGAGCATAGTTGCTTATATGGAGCGATTCTATCATCTTGTTTCTGCTCCTTTCCTGATTTTTTCGATACGTTCGGTCTCGGTAGGATATATCGGTTCGAGCAGCTTGGCTACCTTCGTGCGTTCCTCGGCGGGAGCCTTGGAATAGATGTTGACGAGTTCGTCGAGCTTGGCATCCTTGAACATCGAAAGCGCTACCGACATCGGATTAGCCTCATGTATCTTTGCAATGATTTCAAGACTCTCTGTGACTGCAGCGCGTCCTTTGTCGACCGACACGGACATCTGGTCCAGTCCCTGACGATGATACTTATACGTAAGGTCGCGGAGCACGGCTGTCTGCGGATCGGTGTACGAACCGAGAACTGCACTGCGGTTTTTATTGTCCTCGAACGCTTTCCATCCGCTCTCTCCGCTCGACTGCGCCATCTGCACTATCAGTGCCAGCCTTTCGAACCAGGGATCACCGCCGTGCGGCGAGAAGGAATCGAAATCCACCGCAAGAATGAGGTAGGCATAGAAATTGAGGATAGCCGTAAGCTGGCTTTCCATATTATTGACAGAAAACACCAGCGGTTCGTTCTCCCGATAGGTGAACTCCACCTTCGAGTCCTTGAAATTGATAAGACTCGTGGTATAGGTCGAGTTGTACACCGGTCGGAGCGACTGCACCTGAATGTCGCCGGTCATCTTGTCGTCGGTATATTCCTTGATGGTTATAAAGAGACGGCACTCTATTTTCTCATTGGCGGCGAACTGGGCGTTTGTAAAAACAGTGGTGTTGAGATAGTCGTTGATTGCCTGCTGGAGTGTCTCGAACACCTGTTTGCTGCCCGACACCTTATCGGCGTTGACAGTCACCTGGCACGAGAGCTCCTGCGCCTGAGCGATGAAAGCGCCAGCGGCAAGAAAGAATGAGAGAAAAACGTTTCGGAGAGTAGAAATCATAGACTGAGAACAGTGTCGAAAATGTCGCGGGCCACTTCCGCCTTGCTTTTCAGAGGGAAGACGCGCGGCTCGTTCGATTTCGCAGAGTAAATGGTGATTTTATTCGTATCTGTGCCGAACCCGGCGCCCGGGTCGGCAAGTGTGTTGAGCACTATCATGTCGAGATTCTTGCGCGACAGCTTTTCGAGCGCGTTCGCTTCGCCGTTGTCGGTTTCGAGAGCGAAACCGACGAGAATCTGTCCGGGACGTTTCTCCTCCCCGAGCTTACGCGCTATATCGGGATTCTTAACAAGACGGATCGACTCAACGTCCTCGTGCTCGCGCTTGATTTTGCTGCAGCGCTGCTCTGCCGGAGCATAGTCGGCGACAGCTGCCGCCATCACAGCAATGTCGGCATCGGCGAATGCGCGGCGGGCTGCATCGAGCATCTCGCAAGCACTCTCCACGTCGATTCGCGTCACTGAACTGTCGCTTACCTTCATTGAAGCGTCGACCGGTCCGGCAATGAGTGTCACGCGCGCGCCGCGGCGCGCTGCTTCATGTGCGAGAGCGAATCCCATCTTGCCGGTGGAGAAATTGCTTATGAAGCGTACGGGGTCGATGCGTTCTACTGTCGGACCTGCGGTTATCATCACATGCTTTCCTTCCATGCTGCGGTCGGCAGTCGAAGCGAACCACGAGTCGAGCGCTGCCGCAATGCCTTCCGGCTCTTCCATGCGCCCCTTGCCGACAAGATGACTCGCAAGCTCCCCTTCCGCCGGCTGGATGATATGCACGCCGTCGGCGGCAAGAGTGGCAAGATTGCGTACCGTGCTCGGATGCGCCATCATGTCGAGATCCATCGCCGGAGCGACAAACACCGGGCAACGCGACGAGAGATAGGTAGTGACGAGCATATTGTCCGCCACGCCTGTCGCCATTTTTGCGATAGTCGACGCCGTCGCAGGGGCGACGATCATAGCGTCAGCCCACAGTCCGAGGTCGACATGAGAATGCCATTCGCCAGTATTTGCCGTAAAAAATTCACTGATAACGGGCTTGCCCGAAAGCGTGGAGAGAGTGAGAGGCGTAATGAATTCCTTGGCATTGGGAGTCACGACAGGCTGCACCTCCGCTCCGGCTTTGACAAACAGCCGGACAAGATGGGCGCACTTGAAGGCGGCTATGCCGCCGCTTATGCCGAGGATAATATGCTTACCTTTGAGATTGGGATAGTTCATCGGGGTCATTTGCGGGCGCGCAGCTTAATGCGGGTAAACGCCTGTTTTGTATTCCTTGCAAAATCGCCTTGCATAATCCAGCTGTAATAGCCGGGGTCGGAGGCGAGTACTTCTTCCGCCACACGTCCCTTGTATTTGCCGAAGTTTATTATCTCACGGTTCTTGTCGTCATAGATAAGACGTCCGGCGATGTCGACATTGCGGTTCGGAGAAGCATATTCGGAAAGTGCGCCTATCTCGCACGGCACATCGTCATAGCGTTCGAGCTGTGCAAGGAGCACTTCCATCGTGGCGCGCGTATCGGCAAGCGCACCATGAGCGCCTTCCAGCTCTTTATCACAGTAGTAGCGGTAGGCGGCTACAAGCGTGCGCGGTTCTTTCTTATGATAAATCGTCTGCACATCGACAAGCTTTGTCTTCGAGAAATCGAAATCGACTCCGGCACGCTCGAACTCGCGGTCGAGCAGCGGGATGTCGAAACGGTTGCTGTTATATCCTGCTATGTCGCAGCCGTTGATGATGGAGCACAACGAGCTTGCTATCTGGCGGAAGGTAGGCTCATTGGCGACATCCTCGTCGGTTATGTGGTGTATTGCCGTGGCTTCTTCGGGAATGTGCATTCCGGGATTGATGCGGCGTGTCTTTTCATAGACAGTGCCGTCAGGCATGAGTTTGACAAGCGAAATCTCGACGATGCGGTCGTTCATAACGCTTGTCCCTGTCGTCTCCAGATCGAAGAACACCAGAGGACGGGTAAGTTTCAGCTTCATTTGATTTTATCAGATATGATTGTATTACCTCAGAAATCGCTGACAGTCATCGGCATCAGAAGCATGACAAGCTCAGTGTTCTCGGGTTCGTCCATCGGCTTGAACACACCCGGACGGGCGGCATCGCCAAGTTCGACAGCTATTTCTGCCGTGCGCAGTGTGTTGAGAATCTCAATCAGGTATGAAGCGTTAAAGCCTATGGTAAGCTCATTGCCGCTGTAGTTGCAGGGCACCTGCTCGCGGGCGCTGGTGCAGAGGCTGGGGTCACTGCTCTTGATGAGCACGTTGTCCTGACTGAAACGGAATTTCTCAAGTCCTCCGTCGATTTCCACAAAGATGCCCACACGGCGGACGGCATTGAGCAGCGCCTGACGCTCGATGGTGAGTACGTTGGGATTATTACGGGGAATGACACGGTTATAGTCGGGATAGTTGCCGCCGAGGAAGGTGAGCTGGAAAGTGATGTGTTCAGTCTCAAGACGCGCGCTCTTGCTGTACATGGTAACGGTGAGCGATTCGTCACCACCCATAACGTTCTTGATGATTCCGGCAGCCTTGGCGGGAATGGTGCCGGAGGCTGTCACATCGGGAGCCGTACGGCTGTCGACATAGCGGACGAGCTTGCGTGTGTCGGTAGCGGCAAAGACTATCTTGTCAGGAAACACATCGAAACGGACGCCCATCATTGCCTGACGGTACTCTTCGGTGGCTGCGGCAAACATCGTATTGTCCAGACCCGACACCATCTGCTCAGTGGCGATGGTGAATACAGCGGGTTCGCCGCTTGTCTCAGGTTCGAACTGCGGATATTGTGCGCCCGGAAGACCTACGAATGAATAGTGACCCGCCTGGTAGGTGATCTGCATTTCGAGAGTGTCGTCGTTCACTTCTATGGTGATACCCTGCTCGGGGAGTTCTTTAAGAAGTTCGACCAGACGACGGGCGCCTACGCACACGCTGCCGGAGCCGGCGGCATCCTCGATGGCGACACGTGCCGACAGGGCATTTTCCTGATCAGAGCCCATGATGGTGAGGACTTTCGCTTCGGCGTCGACCGTCAGAAGGAAATTGTCGAGGATTGCAAGGGCGTTTTTGCTGGATATAACCTTGCTTACTGCCTGAGCCGACGTGTAGAAGGCTTTGCTTGAGACATTGAATTTCATATCTATATGTTGTTATTTTAATTTATTTTCTTCCTGGCACAAGTCTGCGGGAGACTTTGAACTTGCAAAGATACTCATATTATTACGCGCGTGCAAATTCAACGCATCCAATGAGCCCGAAGCATCAGTTCTGCTTATAGATTTTTAACACTCTGTTTCAGCATTTCCGGTTGTTATATTATCATTCCAAGCTATTTCATCTCTGCTCTTGCCCGGAACATCAGATCCGTCCGGGAGCACAGCAAAAACAGCGAACTATATGATACATAAAGTTTCAGCTATTACAATCTTTTCTCTGCTGGGCATCCTGTCCGGATTCGGCGAAACTGCCGGCAAGCTTACCCTTGCCGGCACGTCATGGTCTGCCGACACCATTGCCGTCACAGAAATCCCTGCGGACGACTCCGCATGGTGGCGCCGGTTTAACGACGCCACACTCGACAGCCTCATCATCTTAGGCGAGAAAAACAATTACGACGCAGCGGCGGCGGTCCGGCGCATTGCCATAGCCAGAGCTCAGCTCGGAACGGCACGCAGCGCGTGGTTCCCGCAGATAGACGTCAGCGCCGGTTATAACCGCGAGCGCTCCTCGGGACGTCTGCAGGGACGGACAGGAAACGCAAGCACGATGTCATATTTCAATGCCGGAGCAAGCCTCAGCTGGGAAATCGACGTCTTCGGAAAAGTGGCGCGACAGGTCGAGAAAGCATCGGAATATGTCAAACTGAATGCAGCAGAATATGACGGTGTCATTGTCGCTCTCGACGCAGAAATAGCATCAGCATATATCAGTCTGCTTGTCAGCCGGCACCAGCTCGAAATAGCCGAAACACACGCCGTAAATCAGGATTCGATTCTCGGAACAGTTGAAACCAGATACCGGACAGGACTTGCATCAAAGCTTGACGTAGCACAGGCAAAAACACTGTACTACAGCACGATTGCAAGTGTGCCGTTACTTGAAGCTTCTATTGAAGCATCGTACAATTCTCTTGCCGTCCTCATCGGCGTACTGCCGGACAGCCTGCCCTCCGGCGTATATGCCGACCATCCCCTGCCCGACCATGTCGGACTGCCTGACGTAGGAGTGCCAGCCGATCTTCTGCGGCGCCGCCCCGACATAGCACAGGCGGAACGGAACATCAGCATGGCTGCCGCCGAACTCGGTATCACACGGAGTCAGTATCTTCCTTCACTGAGCCTTACAGCAACAATAGGAACACAGGCGCATAACTTTAACGATTTATTTAGCAAACAGAGCGCAGCATACTCAATATCACCAACTTTATCGTGGACTCTTTTTGACGGACTGTCTCGTCGGAACAGCACCGCGGCGGCAAAAGAAAACCTCCAGATGCAAATCGACAGCTACAACACAACCGTCCTCACTGCTGTCGAAGAGGTAAACAACGCCCTGGCAAGCTACTCAGCGTCGCTGCGTCACATCGCACGTCTCGAACAAGTGCTGGAAAACTGCCTCGAAGAAGTAAGGCTGTCGTTCAGTCTGTACAAACAGGGACTGACACAGTTTTCCAACGTTGTCGACGCACAGCAGGACTATCTCACCTATCAGAATACTCTCGTCGAAGCTCAGGGGACATCGCTCGCCTCGCTCATAAACCTCTACCGCGCACTTGGCGGAGGATGGAACGAATAAAACACTCAATTATGAAAAACATAGCTTTTGTCATCACATCCGCCGCGCTGGGCTGTCTGCTATTCTCATGCGGCAGGAAAGAAACTCAGGCACATGAGATTCAGAAACTCGATGTAACCTATCCCATTGTCGAATCTGTCACAATTCATCAGAAACTGCCCGGCACTATCAAGGCATACCGCGAGGTGAAGCTCGTGGCACGCGTCAACGGCTATCTGCGCTCATGCAACTATCAGTATGGACAGCATGTGAAAAAAGGTGATATTCTGTTCACAATCGAAGACCAGAACTACCGCGACGCCGTCAGCCAGGCACAGAGCAACCTCACAACAGCGATAGCCAACCGTAATTATGCCTCCACACGATATGCCGCCATGACAGAAGCTCTCAAAAGCGATGCTGTCAGCAAAATGGAAGTAGAACAGGCGAAAAGCACGCTCGAAGAATGCGAAGCTGCCATAAAATCGGCGGAAGCGTCGCTCCAGACAGCGGAAACGCAACTGTCCTACTGCACTGTCAGGGCACCGTTCGACGGGCATGTGTCGGCAGCGTATAGCGACGTCGGCTCATACCTCAGCGGAGAAGCATCCCCGGCAGAACTCGCCACAATCTATGAAGACGACCGCATGGTGCTGTATATTTCGGTCGACGACGAATCGACAATGGCGGCAATACAGCAGGCTCGCGCCGACGGCAGCCTTAATCTCGACAGCATTCCGCTCACTTTCTCCGACGCCACAAAAGGCACATACACCGCAAACCTCGACTATATGGCGCCGAGCATCAACACATCCACCGGAACCATACAGCTGCAGGCACTGATCGACAATACGCTCGGAGAACTGCGCAGCGGCATGTTCGCCACCGTCGACCTTCCGCAGAACACCGACTCCGCCGCCATACTCGTGCGCGACGCCTCCATCGGAAGCGACCAGCGGGGCAAATATATATACACCGTCAGCGACTCCAACACTGTCGTCTATACACCTATAACAACGGGACAAATCTATCAGGACACACTCCGGATTGTAAAAAGCGGACTGCCGAAAGATTGTAAATACATCACAAAAGCGCTGCTGAAAGTGCGCGACGGGCTCAGAATCGACCCTGTTTTAACCAAATGAAAACAGACAGACCATGTTCAGCAAATTCTTTATCAACCGCCCGATTTTCGCCACTGTCCTCGCTCTGCTGATGATTCTGGCAGGTCTTCTGACAATCAAAACTCTGCCTGTCGCACAGTTTCCCGACATCACACCGCCGACAGTCTACATAAATGCCAGCTATCCTGGCGCCGACGCACAGACTGTAGCGGAAACTGTCGGTGTGCCCATAGAAGAGCAGGTCAACGGCGTCGAAGGCATGATGTACATGAGTTCCACTTCCGGTTCGGACGGTTCGTACATGCTTGAGATAACCTTCGAAAACGGCACTGACCTCGACATGGCTGCCGTAAAAGTGCAGAACCGTCTTTCTTTGGCTGAACCCGTCCTGCCGACAGCAGTCAAGCAGCAGGGTGTCAACGTGATGACACGGTCGTCTAACATCATCCTTTTCATCGCCCTCGAGAGTGACAAGCCGGAGATGTACAACGATCTGTTTCTCACCAACTACGCCAACATCAACCTTGTCGACGAACTTTCACGTGTCGACGGCGTCGGCAGTGTATCGGCGTTCGGTGCCGGAAGCTACAGTATGCGTGTGTGGCTGGATCCGAATAAAATGCATGTCCGCAACATCACGCCTGACGATGTCATGGCGGCAATCCGCAGTCAGAACATGGAGGTGTCGGCAGGCAGCGCAGGAGCCAGCCCTGCTCCCGAAAACCAGGAATTCGAATATACCATACGTTCTCAGGGGCGGCTTGACGACCCGGGGCAGTTTGCCGACATAATCCTGCGCGTCGAACCGGACGGCGCCGTCCTACATCTTGGCGACATAGCGACTGTCGATCTCGGGAGTCAGAGTTATTCCGACATCTCGCACGTATCCGGAAAAAGCGCGGGACTCATTGGCGTATATCAGCTGCCGGGAGCGAACGCCATGAAAGTGGCAGAGAAAGTCAAGGACCGCCTTTCGGAGCTCGAAGAGTATTTCCCCGCCGATGTGAGCTACCGTATCATACTCGACACAACCGACTATGTTTCCGCTTCCATCGACGAACTTCTGAAAACATTTTTCGAAACGACGCTGATTGTGATGCTCGTCATTCTGCTGTTCCTCCAGAACTGGCGGGCGGTAGTAATACCGATGATAACCATTCCCGTGTCGCTCATCGCCACCTTTGCAGTGATGAAAGTAATGGGATTCTCGCTCAACACTCTGACGCTCTTCGGCCTCGTGCTGGCGATAGCGATAGTGGTGGACGATGCGATCGTTGTGGTGGAAGACTGTACGCGCATTCTCGACGAAGGTAAACTCAACTCCACGCAGGCTGCTACAAAAGCCATGGAGGAGCTCACCGGACCTATTGTCGGCGAAGTGCTGGTACTGCTGTCGGTCTTCATTCCCACAGCATTCATTTCCGGCATCACAGGGCAGCTCTACAAACAATTTGCGCTTACCATAGCCGTCTCGACAGCTTTTTCAGGCTTCAACGCGCTCACCTTCACACCTGCCATGTGCGCCTTGTTCCTGAAAAGGAGCAATCCCGACCGAAAGCCGTTTTTCCTTTACAGGTGGTTCAATGCGGGCTTCGACAAGGTAAAGAATTTCTACAACTCCACAATAGGCATACTACTCCGGAAACCGGTCATGGCACTCATCCTCTTCATCGCCATCTGCGGAGCAGCTTTCTGGGGCTTCCTGCGCTGGCCGCAGTCGTACATCCCATCAGAGGACATGGGCTATTTCATGACATCAGTCCAGCTGCCGCCGAGCGCAGCCCTTGACCGCACCGACAGCATTGTCAGCAACCTGTCTGACAGCATACTCAAAATCGACGGTGTGCGCGATGTCATTTCCATCTCCGGCATGTCGATGATGGGCGGAGGTTCGGCAAGCAATCTCGGCAGCCTGTTCGTCATCCTCGAACCATGGAAAGACCGCAGAAGCAAAGCCGAGCAGATAGATGCTATAATAGGCAAAGTCGATATGCTCGCCGCGCAGATACAGGAAGCTGTCGTTTTCTCTGTCAACCCGCCGGCAATTCCCGGTCTCGGCAGCAGCGGCGGTCTTGAGATGCAGCTGCTCGACATCAACTCGTACGGAGCCGAAGAGCTTGCGCAGGCGGTGCGCAGCATACAGGAAGAGGCTGCTGAATGCCCTGAACTCGCACAGGTAACGAGCATGTACCAGGGCGAAGTGCCGCAACTGTCACTTAAAATCGACAGAGAAAAAGCCAAGCACTACGGTCTTACCCTGGAGCAGATCTACTCCACCCTCTCCGCCTTCATGGGCACAGGCTACGTGAACGATTTCGTGAAGTTCGGGCGCACCTATCAGGTACTTCTCAGCGCCGACGAAATGTCGCGTGCCCGCGCCGGCGACGTCATGCAGCTTACCGTCCGCAACTCCTCGGGCGACATGGTGCCGTTCAGCACATTCTCATCCATCGTCGAACAACAGGGACAGTCGCAGGTTCAGCGCTACAATATGTATCAGACAGCGCCACTGACGGCATCCGTCGCGCCGCATGTCAGCTCGCAGCGCGGCATACAGGTGCTTGAGGACATCGTCGACAAAACGCTCGGCAAACGTTTTTCCTTCGCATGGACAGGCGAGGCTCTGCAGGAAACGCAGTCGGGGACTACCATTTCGATAACGCTTCTATTCGCCGTCATAATAACCCTTCTCGTCCTCGCGGCGCAGTACGAATCGTGGACCGACCCCGTGGCTGTCATCATCACGACCCCGACAGCTATCCTCGGTGCCGTCGTAGGCTGCATACTGTTCGGACAGAGCATCAGCATTTACACTCAGATAGGCATCATTCTTCTCATCGGCATGGCAGCGAAGAACGCCATCCTGATAGTGGAGTATGCGATGGACTACCGCAAAGCGGGTCAGCCCATCCGACAGGCGGCGGCATCGGCAGGCGATGTGCGTCTGCGACCTATCCTTATGACAGCCCTTGCTTTCGTCTTCGGTGTCATGCCGATGCTCTTTGCTACCGGCGCCGGCGCCAACAGCCGAATAGCACTCGGATCGGCGGTTGTCTTCGGCATGGCAATAAACGCCATTCTCGGGACGCTTTTTGTACCCGGATTCTGGGAACTGCTCCAGACATTCCGCGAAAAATATCTTTCGAAGATATTCAGGCAATAGGCTGTTCACACAGCAGAACTGCATAACTGACTGGCAGAGAAGAAAAGAAACAATAATCATCAACCGATTATCTGATATACAGCGATTTACTCATCCGCCGCGGCGCCACCGTTTCAGGAGGTGCCGCGGTTTTTTGGCTTCTCGGAATTTTTTTGTTAATTTTGCAGCAAATATCAACCGGATAGACTAATGGTCACATACTTTGCAAAAGGTGACGGAACGGCATACGCCGTCGACACCGACCATCTTTTAACAACTGACGAGACAGAACGTCTCTCATGGCTTTTCGGGGGTGCAGAACCCCTGCCCGCTGGTTCGCATCTCAGCGGAAAATATACAGGTCCTCGCGCCGAAATGATAACTCCCTGGAGCACGAATGCCGTAGAGATTACTCAGAACATGGGTCTCAGCGGCATTCTGCGTATAGAAGAGCTCAAGCCGACCGACAACGGCGACAGCTGCGACCCTATGCTCCAGCGTCTGTACACCGACCCGGGTGAAAACATCTTCGCCACGGACGCTAAACCTGCCGCCGCCGTACACATCAGCGACATCGAGGAATACAACGCCAGCGAAGGTCTCGCCCTGAGCAAGGAAGAAGAAGCATACCTCGCCGACCTCGCAAAAAAGCTCGGACGACCCCTTACCGACAGCGAAGTCTTCGGATTCTCACAGGTGAACTCCGAGCACTGCCGCCACAAAATCTTCAACGGCACTTTCATCATCGACGGCGAAGAAAAACCCATGAGCCTCTTCAAGCTCATCAAACGCACAAGCCAGGAAAACCCCGGACGTCTTGTATCGGCTTACAAGGACAATGTGGCCTTCGTTAAAGGACCGCAGATATGGCAGTTCGCTCCCGAACGTCCCGACGTGCCGTCGGAATTCAGCGAAACCCACATCGACTCTGTCCTTTCGCTCAAAGCAGAAACACACAACTTCCCCACCACCGTCGAACCGTTCAACGGCGCTGCGACAGGCAGCGGAGGCGAAATCCGCGACCGTCTGGGCGGCGGACGCGCCAGCCTTCCCCTCGCCGGCACCGCGGTCTACATGACCTCCTATCCCCGCCTCTCCACAAAGAGCTGGGAAGACGCCATCGCAAGCCGCAACTGGCTGTATCATTCACCTGCCGACATCCTCATCAAAGCTTCGAACGGAGCATCCGACTTCGGCAACAAATTCGGACAGCCGCTCATCTGCGGTTCGTTGCTCACTTTCGAACACAAAGAGGACAAGCGCCTGTGGGGATACGACAAGGTCATCATGCTCGCCGGCGGCGTAGGCTTCGCCAACGCGTCGCACGCCATTAAAGGCGAACCCGAACCCGGTATGGCAGTCGCCCTCAGCGGCGGCGACAACTACCGCATCGGCATGGGCGGCGGAGCCGTATCATCGGTCGACACCGGACGATATGCCGGCGCCATCGAGCTCAACGCCGTACAGCGCGCCAACCCTGAAATGCAGAAGCGCGTGGCAAACCTCATCAGAGCTCTTGCCGAGAGCGCCTTCAACCCCATCGTGTCCATCCACGACCACGGTGCCGGAGGACATCTCAACGCCCTCAGCGAACTCATCGAATCCACAGGCGGCTTCATCGACATTGCCAAGCTGCCTGTCGGCGATCCCACACTCTCCGACCGCGAAATAATCGGCAACGAGAGCCAGGAACGCATGGGATTCCTGATTCATCCGAACGACATTCCTCTGGTTGAACGCATCGCTCAGCGCGAGCGTGCTCCTTTATATATTGTCGGTGAGACCGACGGCAGTCACCGCCTGCGCTTCGGACGCAAAGACGGTCAGGACGCCATCAACCTTGCCGTAGAAAGTATGCTCGGCAACCCGCCAAAGACCGTCATGCACGACAAGACCGTGCACTCTTCTTTCGCAGCGCCCGCCTACGACGTCAGCAATCTTGAGAAATACCTCACCGACGTTCTTTCACTCGAAGCCGTAGCCTGCAAGGACTGGCTCACCAACAAAGTCGACCGCAGCGTCACCGGACGCGTCGCACGCCAGCAGTGCGTCGGTCCTCTCCAGCTGCCGCTCAGCGACTGCGGCGTTGTCGCTCTCGACTATCACGGACGGCGCGGCATCGCCACTTCCATCGGTCACTCCCCTGCCGTCGCCATCAGCAATCCCGAGGCAGGCTCTCGCCTTGCCGTTGCCGAAGCTCTCACAAACATTGCAGGAGCAAGTCTCGACAAAGGTCTCAGCGCCGTATCGCTCAGCGCCAACTGGATGTGGCCTTGCAAAAACGAAGGCGAAGACGCCGCACTCTACTCCGCTGTCAAGGCGTGCAGCGATTTTGTATGCGAACTCGGCATCAACATTCCAACAGGCAAAGACAGCCTTTCGATGACGCAGAAATATTCCGACGGAACCAGTGTCAAGGCTCCCGGAACCGTCATCATCTCCGCTGCCGGAGAGGTGGACGACATACGCGCTACCGTCAGCCCTGTGCTTGCCACGACGACACACTCGACTCTCTACTATATAGATTTCAGCGACTCGCCTCTCGAACTCGGCGGCTCCGCGCTCGCCCAGACTCTCGGAACTGTCGGAGGACGTACTCCCGACGTAAGAAGCGCCAAGTATTTCGTCAAGGCATTCGCCACTGTTCAGAAACTCGTGCACGAAGGACTGCTCGCCGCCGCCCACGACGTCAGCGCAGGCGGTCTTATCACCACACTGCTCGAAATGTGCTTCTCCAACACCAAATGCGGTGTCAATTTCTACACCGACGGATTCGCCATGCTCGGACAGAACGACCTTGTCCGCATTCTCTTCGCAGAGAATCCCGCAATGGTCATTCAGGTTCTCGACAAAGATAAGAAGAAGGCAGAAGAAATTCTCGACCGCGCACGCGTCAATTATTTCCCCGTAGCATCGCCTGTCCGCCAGAACGTACTGACGATCAGCCACAGAGGAACGACACATCTTGTCAACACAGACACCATGCGCAAAGTATGGTTCGAACCGTCATATCTGCTCGACCGTCTGCAGACAAATCCCGAATGCGCTCTGGCGCGCCGCGACAACCTCGGAAAACAGCCGCTCACGTTCCGTCTGCGCCCGAACTTCGACGCCAGCTTCCAGAGCCGCGGTCTCGCACTGTTGCGCCGTACCCGATCGGGCATCAAGGCTGCCATTATCCGTGAGAAAGGCGTCAACAGCGACCGCGAAATGGCATTCTCACTCCATCTGGCAGGCTTCGACGTACGCGACGTCCACATGACCGACCTTATGAGCGGACGCGAGACCCTCGACGACGTCCAGATGATAGTATTCTGCGGCGGATTCTCCAACAGCGATGTCCTCGGCTCGGCGAAAGGCTGGGCAAGCGGTTTCCGATGGAACGAGACAGCGTCGGAGAGCCTGCGGCGTTTCTATGCCCGTCCCGACACTCTCAGTCTCGGCGTATGCAACGGATGCCAGCTGATGATAGAACTCAACCTTCTCGGCGCAAAACCTTGCGACGACGGACGCCCCGCCGTAGAGATGCGGCACAATATCTCCGGCAAATTCGAATCGGAATTCGTTGCCGTCGACATACCCGGCAACAAGTCAGTGATGTTCGAATCGCTCTCGCATCTGCGCGGCGGTATCTGGGTAGCCCATGGCGAAGGACGTTTCCACTTCAACCGTCCCCTCGCCGAGACCGGTCTGAAAGTTGTAGGACGCTACGCATACGACACCTATCCCGGCAATCCTAACGGTTCAGAAGGTTCTGTCGCCGCCCTCGCTTCCGCCGACGGACGTCATCTTGCCATCATGCCGCATCCCGAACGTTCCATCTTCCCCTGGCAATGGGCATATTATCCCGGCGACCCCACCGATCAGGCAACCATCTGGCTCGACGCCTTTGTCAACGCCCGCAAGTGGATTGCGAAAAGGCTCAGAAAAGATCAGGGCAAGAAGCGTAAATAAGAAATTTTAACACTATTAGAATCTCTGCGATTTCGATTTTGTTGGCTATGACATCGAAATTAGTTACTTTTGCAGAAGTTTGAGAAAATAATTTAATAATTATAAATAAACCAATTATGAGTTTAAACATCATTGTGCTTGCCAAGCAGGTTCCCGATACCCGCAACGTAGGCAAAGATGCCATGAAGGAAGACGGCACTATCAACCGTGCCGCGCTCCCCGCGATTTTCAATCCCGAGGACCTCAACGCACTGGAGCAGGCTCTTCGGCTGAAAGAAACTCACCCCGGAAGCACCGTAACCTTGCTGACCATGGGACTCCCCCGCGCAGCTGAAATCGTTCGCGAAGCCATCTACCGCGGAGCTGACAAAGGAATCGTCCTCACCGACCGCGCCCTCGGCGGCGCCGATACCCTCGCCACATCCTATTCGCTGGCACAGGCCGTTCGCAAACACGGCAACTACGACCTCATCATCGGCGGACGCCAGGCCATCGACGGCGACACCGCACAGGTAGGTCCGCAGATTGCCGAGAAGCTCGGTCTTCCCCAGGTGACATATGCAGAAGAAATCCTCGAAGCAGCCGACGGAAAAGTGAAAGTACTCCGTCGCCTCGAACACGGCGTCGAAACTGTCGTTGCTCCGATGCCTTGCGTAATCACCGTCAACGGTTCTGCAGCAGAATGCCGCCCGCGTAACGCCAAACGCGTGATGAAATACAAACGTGCCGCTTCTCCTTCGGAAGTCGCCAAACTTCCTGAGAATGTACAGGCGCTCGTCAATGCAAACCCCGAACTCCAGATTCAGGAATGGGGTGCCGCTTTCGTCGAGGCAGATCCCGCACAGATCGGTCTGGCAGGCTCGCCCACAAAGGTCAAGACCATCGAGAACGTCGTCTTCACTGCAAAGGAAAGCCTTTGTCTGGAAAACAACGACGAGCAGATCGAGAAACTTATCAAAGACCTCATCGCCAATCACACCATAGGCTGACGCAGCCCTCATTTCCTATTTCTTAATCAATTATGGCAGACACAAACAATCTTATAGTCTACTGCGAATTCGACGAGGGCAAAATCGCTGATGTCAGTCTTGAGCTCCTCACAAAAGGTCGCGTCCTCGCAACACGCCTCGGCGTCAAGCTCGAAGCAATTGTCATAGGCAATAAGCTCGACGGCGTTGAAAACCAGATTTTCCCCTACGGAGCCGACACTGTCTATAAAGTGGCAGATCCGAAGCTCTTCCCCTATACCTCCAACCCTCATGCGGCAGTTCTGATCAGACTCTTCAAGGAAATCAAACCTCAGATATGTCTCATGGGCGCCACATGCATCGGCCGCGATCTCGGTCCGCGCGTAAGTTCTTGCCTCCACAGCGGTCTTACCGCCGACTGCACAAGCCTTGAAATCGGCGACCACACCGACCCCAAGACAGGCAAGGAATATCACGACCTGCTCTATCAGATCCGTCCCGCATTCGGCGGCAACATCGTTGCCACAATCGTCAATCCCGAATGCCGTCCTCAGATGGCGACCGTGCGCGAAGGCGTGATGAAGAAAGAAATCTTCGACCCGGCGCACAAAGGCGAAGTCATAGAGCTCGACGCAGCAAAATATACCGACCCGACCGACTATGTAGTCGAAATCATCGACCGCCACATCGAAAAGTCGAAAGTCAACATCAAGAACGCTTCCATCATCGTGGCAGGCGGCTACGGCGTAGGCAGCAAAGAGAATTTCCAGCTCCTTTTCGACCTTGCCGACACTCTCGGTGCCGAAGTAGGTGCTTCACGCGCCGCTGTCGATGCTGGATTCATCGACCATGACCGTCAGATCGGTCAGACCGGCGTCACCGTCCGCCCCAAGCTCTACATCGCCTGCGGCATCTCAGGACAGATTCAGCACATTGCCGGCATGCAGGAGAGCTCAATCATCATCTCCATCAACAACGACCCCAACGCGCCCATCAACACCATCGCCGACTACGTAATCACCGGCGACATGGAAGACATCGTGCCGAAACTCATCAAATACTATAAGAAAAATTCCAAGTAAGCGAAGCAAAATGGCAAATTTCTATACTGACAATCCCGATCTGAAGCATCACCTCAACCACCCGCTGATGCAGAAGATTGTCGCTCTGAAAGAACGCGACTACACCGATGCGGAAAAATTCGACTATGCGCCGACCGACTTCGCCGACGCAATGGATAACTACGACAAGGTTCTCGAAATCGTAGGCGACCTGTGCGGAACAACTATCGCCGACAACGCTGAAGCTGTCGACCATCAGGGCGCTTCATGCTCCGACGGTCGTGCACACTATGCCGACGGCACCGTCCAGAACCTCGACCTCTGCCGCAAGGCCGGTCTGATGGGCATGGCAATGCCCCGCCGTTTCGGCGGTCTGAACTTCCCCATCACTCCTTATATCATGGCTGCCGAAATCGTCAGCCGTGCCGACACAGGCTTCGAGAACCTCTGGGGACTTCAGGACTGCGCCGAAACACTCTATGAGTTCGGCAACGACGACCAGCGCGCACGCTTCATTCCCCGTGTATGCGAGGGCGAGACAATGTCGATGGACCTCACCGAACCAGACGCCGGCTCCGACCTCCAGAGCGTCATGCTCAAAGCCACACAAAAAGAAGACGGCACATGGGTACTGAACGGTGTAAAGCGTTTCATCACCAACGGCGACAGCGATATTCACCTCGTTCTTGCACGCTCAGAAGAAGGCACAAAGGACGGTCGCGGTCTGTCGATGTTCATCTACGACAAGCGTAACGGTGGAGTCACCGTACGCCGCATCGAAAACAAGATGGGCATCAAGGGCTCGCCCACATGTGAACTTGTCTATAAGAACGCTCCGGCAGAGCTCTGCGGTTCCCGCCGCATGGGTCTCATCAAATATGTCATGGCACTGATGAACGGCGCCCGCCTCGGCATCGCCGCTCAGAGCGTCGGCGTGAGCGAACTCGCTTTCCGCGAAGCTCACCAGTATGCCCTTGAGCGCCGCCAGTTCGGCAAGGCAATCATCGAGTTCCCCGCCGTTTCCGAAATGCTCGCCACCATGAAGGCTAAGCTCGATGCTTCCCGCTGCCTGCTCTACGAGACCTCGCGTTTCGTCGACATGTACAAAGTATACGAGGACATCGCCCGCGAACGCAAGCTCAACGACGAAGAGCGCGCCGAGATGAAATACTACAGCAAACTCGCCGACGCCCTCACCCCGCTCGCAAAAGGTCTCGGCAGCGAGTACTGCAACCAGAACGCCTACGACTGTATCCAGATTCACGGCGGTTCGGGCTTCATGAAGGATTATGCATGCGAACGCCTCTACCGCGACGCACGCATCACTTCCATATATGAAGGCACAACACAGCTTCAGGTCGTTGCAGCCATCCGCTACGTTACCTCCGGAGCATATCTCAGCCTCATCGAAAAATATGCCGAGGAAGGCTTCTCCGGCAAGCTCGCTCCCCTCGCAGAAACACTCAAGGGTCTCACGGAGCTCTACGCCGAAGCTGTATCCAAAGCTACAGGCGCCGAAAATCAGGCATTCCTCGACATGCTCTCGCGCCGCCTCGTCGAAATGGCAGGTTCCATCATCATGGCTTATCTGATGCTCATCGCCGCCAAGACTAACGAAAGCCTCGAAGCTTCCGCTACTGTCTACACAAAGATGACTCAGGCACTCTGCGAAGGTCATATCGCCTTCATTCGCAACATCACTCCCGAACAACTTGCCGACTACGGCATCTGATTTTTCCGGACACACATAAAATGACAGACTGCGGAGAGAACAGCTCCGCAGTCTGTTATTTATATGCTATTTTCCGTCGGTCAAAAGCATTGAAATCCTGTTTGCGCAAACCGGACTTTATCAGGGGCACAGCCTCGTTGTAGTCGTTGAGATACTGCCGTACAGGTTCTGTGTAGCACTGTTCGCTTACGGCTGCTTCTGCGTCATAGACAGGACTTTCGACACCGGCAAGCGACAGCAGAGTGTGGGACATACTCCGGCTTGTCGATATGTTCTTGTCAACATTAGCTGCGACAGCGCCGCATTTGTCAGGATATTTGTCGCGATAGGTGTCGGAAAACCATACAAGCATAGGTACGTGCAGCTGATAATATGTCGGAGTCGGAGAGGCATGGAGAAAACGTTCGCGGCTGTCATCAAAAATGTCCTCGCCATGGTCGGCGGCATAGACGACAGCGGCAGCGACGGCACGTGCATCGACAATAGCGATCACACTGTCGATCATCGCATCGACAGCTCTGAGACTGTTGTCATAGGCATTGACAAGATGCTCTCTGTTGTTCTTCGACGCCGTGCATGGTCCGTCGCTTCTGAAATAGTCGTATTCTTCGCCGAAACGTTCCTTATAATTAAAGTGGGAGCCGTATGTGTGCAACACCACAAAACACTTTCGCCCATTATGTCTGTTCAGGAAATTGTCAAGGCAGCTGCAGAGCTCAATGTCGTAATGTGCCTCACCGTCATCGGTGATAAACACGCTTTCGTCCGCCTCCTCGCCGAAGAAATCGATCAGAGAATGATTCCGTTTCTGGCTTGAGAACCATCCCGTAGAATAACCGGCTTCGGCAAAGGCTTCAATGATACCTTTGGTACGGTAGATAGAATCGGAGAAGTGAGCTGAAGACAGATGCGACATCATCAGCGGTACACTTTTATGAGTGGTATTGCTTTCCGACAGAACCTTGCCGAAGCTAAACAGATTGGCACGCTCCGACAGACGGGGATTCGTCGGACGGTCATAGCCGTTGAGCTGCCAGTTGCCGGCACGCGAGGTCTCGCCTATTATCATTACGTAAATTTCCGGTTGCGATCCGGCACGGGAATCTGATGCCTCAAAACTGAAGTCTGCCGAAGTTTCGGGGTACTCCACAGTGAGCCTGCTGCGGTGTATGGCCTGAAAGAAATTGGACATTACATTCACCGGAAAAAGCTTGCGGTCCGCCTTATAACCTTCATCGTCGAAATGGACAAAAACAAGGCACACAGCTCCGCAAAGCGCCAGAACAACACCGACAAACATCGAATATTTCCGCGATTCTGCGGAAGACCGATACCGGCAGACTGTAAGATATACCGAATAACCGATTACAGGAAGATAGAGCAGGCATACAAGAGCTATCGCGCCTCCTAAATTGTCGAGCACTTCGCTCACCTCATTGCTGTTCGTGGTGGCGAGATTCAGAAACATGTCGATGGCGATAATCGACTCGCCGTACAGAAGGAGAAGCACAATCTGAAATGCGCACAGAAACATAAGAGGGATGAAGAACAGTCCTGTGCGTCCTATTTTTCCGCTCAGCGAGCACAGCACCAGATAGCATCCCATGGGCAGAACCACATTGATGAGCTTATCAAGCCCGGTGTAGCTGATTTCGGTGAAATTCAGAACCACATTGGGAATGACGAGAATCACAGGGAGCAGCCATAGCAAAACGGCTGCCGCTGTCTGTCCTTTCACATGAGGTGTTGTATTGTCAGAACGCTTCATTGATGCTGAATATAAATCCTCTCTGGTGCTTGCCGAAACCGAGATCGACACGCACGTTTACACGTTTCTTAAATTCCCATCTGTAGCCTATGCCATAATTGGGAAGTATCTCCCGCAATTCTATATCCTTAAGGCGGGGAAAAACCGTACCGGCGCCTATCCATGCCACAACACCGTTGCGGCGCCATACGTGCTGCCGCAGTTCGAGGCAGACATCCATCTCGCACTTGTCGCGGTAGCGCCCCTCGAAATAGCCGCGCATATTGTCGCTGCCGCCGAGCGTCGAGAGCAATCCCCATGGAGTATTGCCGTAGGTGAAGCGCGATGTGAACTGTGCGGCGAGCGTACAGCCCTTCCATACACGCTGATACCACGAGATGTCGAATGAAGTAAGCGAAAAAGCATAGCGGTTGAGCATGAAATGCGGGTTGAACCGCTGGTCTAGCTTCAGACATACTCCTTTGTAGGCGTTGGATATAAAGTCGCGGCTATCATACTGAACTGTGAACCCAACCCCGAAGTTGAATGTACGGTCATCTTCGCCGTTCCAGAGAAAAGGCAGTTCGAAATCGCGACCGTTGACATAGTCGAAAGTGAGCATCGGACCGACGTAGAAGTTGTCGGCGAGACGCCACAGCAATTTGACATGAGCCTGCGACTTGAGATATTTGTAAACCGACTCGTTATTGTCGTTGACATTCATATCATATCCGATACCCCAGAATTTCGATTTGATAGATGCGAAGTTGACGTCGTAATTCATGCGCATCCTGTCGCCTGGAAAGATATGATTGCCGCGGACACCGAGTTCAAAGTGCATGCTGCTTGTGGCTTTGAGATATAGCGACACATCCGACGGCATAAGAAGAGAGTCGGCATAATCAGTCTTGTAGAGCCCTGCGGCAACAAGTCCCACTCCGAACTTCGTGTCGGACGAATAATACGGCCCGCCGATAAAACTGATGTCGAACTTTTTATCCTCCTTAGGTTTGTTCGACTCCTCGAAATACCCCACGATTTTCTGAATGAGGTCTTTCTTCTCCTCTTTCACCTCCGGGAGCGCGGTAGTGTCCGGCACTGCGTCGGAAGCCTTTGCGATATGCATGCCGCCAATCTCCGGCATTTCTGTTATACCGGCGGACAAAGAACTCCGGTCACCGGCATAAGCAATGACAGCAGCCAACATAAAGATTATCACACTCAAATATCGCATACGGCAGAATCTTTGCATTATTAACAAAAAACACGTAACTTTGTTAAGCCGAAAGACAACATTGCGACATTTTATCTAACTTATGGTAACAACCGACAAACCGACAGTTCTGATTCTCGCCACCCTGCTCGAAAGCTACGGAGTGCGCGATATCGTGGTGTCGTCAGGCACACGCTGCGCACCTCTGACAGTGGCACTCGCACGCTCGGGCTGTTTCAGGCTGCATCCCGTCATCGACGAGCGGTCGGCGGCATTCGTCGGGCTCGGCATGTCTCTCGCCACAGGTCGTCCGGTAGCCCTTGTCTGCACATCGGGCTCTGCGCCGCTCAATTATGCTCCCGCTCTTGCCGAAGCATACTACCGCCGCGTGCCCCTCATCGCCATCAGCGCCGACCGCCCCGCATGGTGGATCGGGCAACGCGAAGGACAGACCATCAGACAGGCGGGCTGCCTGTCGTCGGTATGCCGCTGCTCCGTCGACCTTAGTCCGGACAACGGCTCTGAACACCAGCAACACGAAGCCGTCCGGCTTATCAACAAAGCCCTCGACGCCGCCACGGGAATCATTAAAGGTCCCGTGCACATCAATGTGCAGATCGATACCCCGATGAACCGTATGGAAGAAGAAAAACCATATCCTGCGCCGATGATCCGCCGGCAATCCGGGCTCTGTCACAGCTGTTTCAGTGGGCTCGACATTCCGGAAAACACTTCGGTCATGCTTGTCGTCGGCGGTGTGCGACTGGATGAACACGAACGTGAAGCCATCAGTCAGCTCACATCATTACCCGGCATTGCTGTCGCAGCTGAGGCACAAAGCAACATCCTCGGAGCCTTCCGCCCTGCTCTTTTCGACCGCCACCTTGCCGATGCGCCCGTTCCTGAATTTCTCGCTATCGTCGGAGGCGATTTCGTCTCCGGACGGTTCAAGCAATGGCTCAGAAGTGTATCAGGAAAAATCGCTCATATAGTATCTTTCACGCCCGAAGACGAGCCTGTAGTCACATTCGGACGCCTCGATGCAAATCTGCCTTGCTCCATCGCCGAACTCGCCGCATATCTACGGCATTTCGGAGGCGAATCCGACTTCAACCGGCACTGGCGACGCTTCGCCGGCAGTTGCCACACCGAAACCGACGCTCCTGTCATCGACATGCTCAGGCGGCTCGCCGAGGGGTTCTGCAACGGCGACATACACGTGAGCAACGGTTCCGCAATACGCTATGTCCAGCTTCTGACCTTCGCCGACGGCGTGCAGGTAGAATGCAACCGCGGCGTAAGCGGCATCGACGGCTGCACTTCCACTGCCATCGGATCTGCTATCGCTTCCGGACGCCCCACACTGCTCATCAGCGGCGACATGTCAGCGGCATACGACGTCGGAGCGCTCGCAATAAGGGATATTCCTCCGACATTCAAGATGGCAGTCCTCGACAACAACGGCGGCGATATTTTCCGCAACATTCCTACGACAGACCGGCTGCCCGAACTTGAGCGATACTTTGCCATGCCGCCGGACTTTCCTGTCGCCAAACTTGCGGAAGCATACGGCTTTGCCTACTTTGAGGCATCCGAAGCCAGCTACAAGGCTATCACATCCTTCCTCAGGTACACCGGAAAAGCTATACTCAGACTGATAATCAACCCGACAAAAAATAAGAATCTAATATGACAACTTCCACACCCCGCAAATGGGAAACCATCAGGGAATATACCGACATACTCTTCGACTTCTACGAAGGCATCGCAAAAATAACCATCAACCGTCCGGAAGTATACAATGCTTTCCGTCCTCAGACAAACAAAGAAATCCTCGACGCACTCGCCTACTGCCGCGACACCCCGGCTGTGCGCGTCGTCGTGCTCACAGGCGCCGGCGACAAAGCGTTCTGCTCCGGAGGCGATCAGCACTACAAATCGCGAGGCGGCTACCGCGACAGCGACGGAACACCGCGTCTTAACGTCCTCGAGATACATAAAGCCATCCGCTCGCTCGTCAAGCCTGTCATTGCGATGGTAAACGGCTACGCGATCGGTGGCGGAAATGTGCTTCAGGTTGTCTGCGACCTTACGATAGCTTCCGAAAACGCACGCTTCGGACAGACAGGACCGAAAGTCGGCAGTTTCGACGCCGGATTCGGCTCCAGCTATCTCGCGCGTTGCGTAGGGCAGAAAAAAGCACGCGAAATTTGGTTCCTCTGCCGCCAGTATACCGCTCAGGAAGCTCTCGAAATGGGAATGATTAACAAAGTGGTGCCCTTCGACAAGCTCGAAGACGAAGTCGTCGACTGGTGCAAGACCATCATCAGCCGCAGCCCCTTCGCCATCCGCATGGTGAAGCGCGCTCTCAATGCCGAACTCGACGGACAGCACGGACTCATGGAATTTGCCGGCGACGCCACACTCATGTACTACCTCATGGACGAAGCTCAGGAAGGCGCGCAGGCGTTCCTTGAGAAGCGCGACCCCGATTTCGACAAATTTCCTCAGTTTCCGGGATGATAAGCGCAAGCTGGTGCCGCTACGACCTCGATTTCACTTTCGAGGCACGTACGTCGCGCGGCAGTATGACGCGTAAGCGCACATATTTCATACGCCTCGATGACGGATGCGGACATATTGCATACGGCGAAGTGCCTTTGTTCAAAGGGCTCTCCGCGGAAGATACTCCCGCCTTCGAAAGTCTGCTTACCGCCGCTTGCGCCGACCCTGCCGCCGCACTCGCCGATCCTCCGTGCAGTTCGATAGCCTTCGGTTTTGAAAGCGCCATAGGAAGGCTCGACTGTTCATGGAAACCTACCGCATGGAACGAGGGACGTGAGGGAATAGCCATCAACGGGCTCATCTGGATGGGCGACAAAAAGCTTATGGCACAGCGCATAGCCGAAAAACTCGATGCCGGGTTCCGCATTCTCAAACTGAAAATAGGCGGAATATGTTTCGACGACGAGCTTGATCTGCTCCGCAGCATCCGCCGGCAGTTTTCACCGGAAGATCTGGAGCTGCGCCTGGACGCCAACGGAAGCTTCACGCCGGCAGATGCCCTCTCCCGTATCGAAAAACTCGCACCGTTCAGCATCCACTCGCTCGAACAGCCCATCTGTGCAGGGCAACCTGAAGCTATGGCGCAGATATGCCGTCACAGCCCCATTGCCATAGCCCTCGACGAAGAACTCATCGGCTGCCGCACATTCGAAGAAAAGCGACGGCTCGTCAACGCTATAAGCCCGCAGTTCCTCATCCTCAAACCTGCTCTATGCGGAGGATTCCGCGCCGCCGACGAATACATATCCATAATAGGCGAAGGACGCTGGTGGGCGACGTCGGCACTCGAATCGAACATCGGACTCGCCGACATAGCCACGTGGGTATCGCGCTATCCGCTCACAATGCCGCAAGGACTCGGCACAGGACAGCTCTATTCAAACAACATCGCATCGCCGCTCTACATGGACCATGCTAAGCTATGGTATGCGCCGGACGGCGGATGGCAGTCGCTCGAACACCTCCCATGGCAACATTAGACGGTTTCATCGAAGAATGGCGCTCCGACGTGCCCTATATCGAAGCCCACACGTCAGGCTCAACGGGAAAGCCGAAAAACATACGTCTGCCGAAGACCGACATGGAAAGCTCGGCAATGGCGACGAACTCTTTTTTCGGTCTCGGCAAAGGTTCTATCGCAGCACTTCCGCTGTCTACCGATTACATCGCCGGCAAAATGATGCTCGTCAGAGCCATCATCGGCGGATACGACGTCGTGCCTCTGCCAGTGAGCAATGAAATATGTCTGCCCGACGACACCACGATGTTCGACATCATGCCCGTCGTGCCCTCGCAGCTCGATTCACTGCTCAGGCATCCCGAATATTCGCGGCAGATACGCAATCTGCTCATCGGAGGAGCATCGCCCGACCCCGATACCTGCCATCGCCTCCGCAAGAGCGGCTATAAAGCATACATCAGTTACGGCATGACTGAGACATGCAGTCATGTGGCGCTCGCGCACGCCGAAGACCCCGAACGTGTTTTTCACGCCATGCACGGCATAAGTTTCGAAACCGACGCCGACGGGCGACTCATAATCTGCGCTCCGCATTTTTCTTTCAGGCGCCTGACGACGAACGACATCGTCGAACTCCGGTCTGCCGATTCGTTCTGCTGGCGCGGACGCTTCGACAATGTCATAAACAGCGGCGGAATCAAATTATATCCCGAAGAGCTCGAACGGCTATACTCACCGTACCTGCAAGGCACGAATTTCTACGTCGCCGGACGATCGGACAGCCGCTGGGGACAGGCAGTCGCCATAGTGGTTGAGGGAAAGGCGGATGAAAAGAAGATAATGCAGACGCTCCGCGACAATCTGCCTCACAAGCTATGTCCCAAAAGCATAGAAACCGTCGAAGTCCTTCCCCGCACAGAAAACGGGAAGATACGGAGAATATAAAAATCAGCGATAGTCGAGAACCGACGCATCGAACCGTAGCCCCGAGGCAGCGAAAGTGCGGTCAAGCGAGCCATCGGCAATCATCACGTCGCGATTGCCAAGCACAGCCGTGTGCCGCGAAGGGTCAACGGCAAGAATCATATCCGCCTGTGCGACGGCGGGAGCAATGTCGTGGGTCGACAGAAGCACGGTCTTGCCGCCGTCGACAAGCCGGCGAAGCATTTTCATAATGTCAAGCCTGGCTGCCACATCGAGGAATGCAGTGGGCTCGTCAAGAATAATAAGCGGTGTCTGTTGCGCCAGAGCACGCGCTATCATCACCTTCTGACGCTCGCCGTCGCTCAGCGACGCAAGATGCCTGTCGATATACGAAAGCATTCCTACGCTTCCGAGGGCATCGGCGACAATGGCTTTGTCGTCTTTCGATAGCAGCCCTGTCCAGCCGGTAAAGGCATAGCGGCCTACCGCCACCGCCTCTCCCACCGTGAGCGCGCCACCGCCATAACGCGACGTGTCGACAAGCGCACGCACCTTCGCCAGGCTGCGCCGTCCGTAATCGCCGATGGGCTTTCCGCATATTTCCACCTTGCCGGCGAGCGGCGGCTGCTGACCGGCAAGCGTACGGAGCAAGGTGGACTTACCGCTGCCGTTGGCACCTACAAACACGGTGAAAGTCCCCTCAGGAAGACTGAAAGAGATGTCCGTGAGAATTGTCTTTTCGCGATAGCCTACCGCAAGTTCGCTGCATTTCAGTACTATGGCTTTCATAATCAGTTAAAATAACTAAGCCTGCGGCGGTTGATGATGACATACAGAATAACCGGGACGCCAAGCACCGGAGTGATCGCGTTCACCGGAAGAATGCTTGTGAACCACGCCGACGGAAGCGTTGAAGCTATCTGGCATAGCAGTCCCGTCAGAGCGCCGACAAGAGCCGTAACGGGCATCAGAATGCGATGGTTCGATGAAGAGATGAGCATACGCGCGACATGCGGAACTATGAGTCCTATAAAGCTTATCGGACCACAGTATGCCGTTACCGTCGCTGTGAGCGCACCGGCTATCAGCAGCACGCCTGTGCGCACTTTCGCCGTCGAGACACCTGCCGATTCAGCATAGTCCTGACCGAAAAGCATCACATTGAGGCTCTTCGAATAGGCAAACGACACAGCTATCAGAACAACTATCATCGCCGAATATCCGGGCAACCTTCCGGTATCGACGTTACTGAATGTGCCGAGCCCCCACAGCACGAAGCTATGGACCGACTCCGATTCCGAAAAATAATTTAGCAGCGAGATTGCGGAAGAAGCGAGATAGCCTATAAGAATACCGATAATCAGCAAAGCATCGGAGTTGCGAACAAAAGTCGAGAAGAACAACAGCAGCCCCAGCACCGCGACAGCGCCACAGAATGCGCCAAGAACAATTGCGAGATTTCCGAAAAGCCCGACAGCTCCGCTCAGCAGCATCACCACAAGCGCCACGCCGAAGCTCGCACCGGTGGATATGCCCATGATGGACGGTCCGGCAAGCGGATTGTTGAACATTGTCTGCATCATAAGACCCGCTACGGCGAGAGCCGCGCCCGACAGCAGAGCCGTGACGAGCGCCGGAAGACGTGTGCCGAGAACAATAAAACGGCTCACATCCTCATCGTCCGAAGAAAACAGAGCATCGGCGACTTCCGGCACGCTGAGCCTTACACTGCCGCACAGGAGCCCTATCGGCAACAGGACAACGACCGCGGCCGCTAAAATCATCATTATTCTGGACGCACGGCTCACTTCCTGAAATATTTGGTCTCATAATCCGGCATTACTTCCGGATGGAAAATGGCGATGTAATCCGCCAGAAGACGTTCGGGATGAAAAGGCACCTCACTGAAAATATTGCGTTTCTGCGTGTCGCAGCTATATATATTTCCATCCTTCAATGCTTTGAAAGACTCATAGCGCGGATTAAGCGCACGGAGAGTCCGCGGTGTAGTTTCGTAGCCGAATGAACGGACAAGCCACACGTCGGCATCCAGAGCCTTCGAGGCAACCTCTTCAAGCGAGAGAGCCAGCGAACCCTGACCGGCAGTTTTCGCCCACGGATAATCGGCTCCGGCGTCAGAATAAAGGCGCGCCGCGTAGCTTTCTCCGGCAGGCACATACCACACTCCGGATGTCTCTGTCTCTACCAGCAATTTCGGCTTAGGACTTGAAGCTGCTGCGGCTTTGACTGCAAGAGAGTTGTATTCGTCAATCACACCGTCGAATATCTTGCGTGCCTCGTCGCGCTTGCCGAAGAGCTCACCAAAGAAAAGCAACCATTCCGCCCGTCCTATCGGAGTATCCTCCATATAGTCGGCGCACTCCACGGGAATTATACCCGCCGGAAGCTGAGCCGCAGTAATTCCCTGCATCGGCGAACGGAGAAGCACCTCGGGACGCGCCGACACAAGAAACTCCGCCGACGGATTCTGGCTGTTGCCGATGTCGGCGACAGCTGAATTAGCCACGAGTGACTTCACGGTGTCACCATCCGGGAAATATGCCACGTCAGCCACCGCTTTAAGGGCGTCTATCACACCGAGTTCTTCCATGGCGCCGGTATGCACCGATGAAAATACTGCCGCGCGCTCAACAGGCGTGCGGATAATCTTAGCACCGACAGGCAGGCTGTCGGGAATTGCTGAATCGCGGTCTACAAAAAGATACCTTGCGAGTCTGGCGTCCTTGTTCCACGGATCGCCAATATCTGCCAGGACAGACCCATCAGGCAGCTCCGCCATGGTAAGATAGCTGGCGTGGAAAGTAAGCGTATCGGCAGTGTCGGCGAAATTATCTGAACCACCGCTGCCTGAACACGAAAACAGAACGGCACCGAGCAGTGCCGTCCATATAAGGTTGCGCATCGTTTATTCTCCGTAAGGGTTGGGACCGTACTGGTTGCATGGACCACTGGGCTTTACAAGCCATACGAGCAACCAGATACTGATAGCAAGTATCAGGAGACTGCCGACACCGATAGATGTGGCTGAATTCATCACAGCGCTTACAAGATCAGCTCCACTGAACATCGCGAAAATCATGGAACCGAAAGAGACACCACAGATGATCCATGTAGCGACTGTGAAGCCGACGATCCACCAGCCGCTTTTGCCGATATCATGAAGACGGCGTGTGGCGATTGCCCAGTTGGGAATCATTAATCCCAGCGAAACGATGACCGAAAGTGTGTTCGAACCGATAAATTCGAGCACAAGACTGAGAAGAAACACGAAGAGCATAGCCCACCAGTATTCCGCGCGCGTCGAACGACCTTTGAAGTTCGCATAATTGGCAAAAAAGAGCTTTATTGCCGCTACAAAATCTACGTTCATGTTATTTGTTATTTATAGTAATGCGCAAAGATAACGGTTTTATTGATACCATACAAAAAAAGAGGACGGAAATACCGTCCTCCGAAATTTCGTTCTGTGATCCTGCGCATGAACCGGCAAAACCTTATTTCTTTTTGCGTGCG
>USMC01000004.1 GCA_900555715.1 uncultured Porphyromonadaceae bacterium
AACTCTCTTTATTTGATGATTTCTAAACTAACGCGATTTTATCGCACCAGTAGTATTTTCATTACATATGTCATGGAATATGGCAAGTTTGGAGCGCCCGTTGGAATGAAAACTCTTGATATAAGCAGTTGAAATATGATGTGAGGAGATGATTAAGCGTTTATCAATAATAGAAAGGATTTTTTGTTGGCGTTTAACCGAAGTGTTCTTATCGGCTAATTCCGTCATTAATCTTGTTAGTGGGGTTTGTCTTATCCATTTATAGCCACCCCATAATGTTCCGCCAATCGCAATGAGGCTGGCAAGGATGCTTAATGTTGATTCAAGACTCATGGTATTATTTCGGCATATATGATGAATAATCTCTTTCAGTCCTGATCGATGTTGAAGAGGTTCTTTTTGATGATATTTCGTTCAACAACTTGTTCGTTTCTTCTTGCAACTTAATGCGTTTGTTGATTTTAAAATACCATAGAATATAAGGACGAAAAATAAGCGATACAACGACACCAAAGATAATACCGAAAAATACGTATAAAAGAATTATACCTATATACAAAGATGCTAAAAATGATGCTAAAGAGTTCATAATGCAGATGATAAACAATACGGACTGTTCGTCTCCTCCAGTACGTCTGTGATAATGGATTAAAAAAGAAAAAGCGTGGGACGATTCTACTGGTTATCTGATTCGAGGCATCGCCAAACGCCATTGAAGAAATAAACAGTCCGCTCCCACGCCTCATCGGATATCGATACCCCTTGTCGGGGAGCGGATATGCGACAAGCATGAGCGTCTTTTGACTGCCTATCCTTCTTCAGTAAAATTTGGCGATTTTCGAATCAAGGATAAAGCAAAAACGCTTTTCTAATATGTCTGAGCAAGACACTTAATGTCTTGACAAGTGCAAAGGTATGAAGAATTTTTGAGATTTCAACGATTAAGTGGTGATTTTGAAAAAATGTTGAAAAAACAGGATGTCCCGGCGGAAAAACCGGAATATCGCGGTCTGCGGTTCTATATGGATAGAAAGATGAGGGTGGGGACTACCAGTTGTCGCTGCGGAAGGGAATCAGGGGGAGCCAGTTGCCGCCGTAGACAGTTCCTGTTTCGAAATCTTTGAAACAATAGCGCACGGCGACGGGAGCTTTCACCGCTTCAGAGGAAACGATGATTTCGCCTGTCTGCCATTCGTAGCGCGCCGAGTCGGCAGGGTGGAAGACGCGGTCGGCGCCGGCAAGTTCGAAGCCCCGGATGTCGTAGTCGCGGCAGATGCCGCGGTCAAGCCCCGAGAAAGCGACGCGTACTTCTCTGCCGTCGATGCGGTGGCTTTTGTATCGCGGATGATTCACGGGAATATGCCGCTTGCCGTAGGTGCGGTTGAGCGCGAGGTTGCACAGGCGGTATCCTACGGTTTTCTTTTCTGAAGGATGGATGTTGTAGCGCTCGAAAGGCTGCACAAGGTCGTTAGTGCCTGTCATGGCGCTGTTGGGGATGCTGTCGATTGCTTTCCACTGCTCCTCGCGCAGGTAGGGCGACTTGCCGGCGCGGTCGCCGGGGCACTGGAAGGGTGCTATCTCGACAGCATAGAACGGCAGGTCCTCGCCGCCACCGAGGTCGCTGCGCCATCGTTCGACCATGGCGCGCAGGCGTTCGGCATAGCTTTCATATATGGCGACATTGGAGCATCCCTGATACCAGATGATGCCTTTTACCGTGTAGTTGCGCACGGGAAAGAACATGGCATTATAGCGCAGCATAGGGCGGAAATTCGGCGGCCATGCCTCCATGGTTTCTGCTGTCAGAGGCACGTCAGGATATTTTTCAAGCAGCTCGCGCGGCATCCAGCTTTCTACCCTGGCGCCACCATGAGGATTGGCTACTATACCGACCGGAACGTCGAGAGCAGCCGAAAGCTGTTTGGCAAAGAACCATGCTACGGCGCTGAAATCGGCTGCCGTGTCGACCGAGGGCACAGCCCAGGCTCCTGGGGTGGTCTCAAGAGGTGTCATGCTCTCACGGATGGGAACGGTGAAGAAGCGGATTCGGTCCGCCCATTGTCCTGCGAACGCCACTTCCTCGTAGCCGCCGCTTACGTTGCAGCCGGAGAAACCTCCGAGTCCCATCCCCATATTGCTCTGTCCGGACGCAAGCCAGACTTCGCCGACAAGGACATTGTGCACTGTCAGCGGTTCGCCGTCGCTTATGGTGATGTCGTAGCTCTCGAAAGATGCCGCGGGAGTAGCGACGCAAACTTTCCAGTCGCCTTGACTGTCGGCGCGGATGGTATATTTTCTGTTGTCCCACGAAGGAGTCACTTCAACTGTCGCGTCTGGTTGTGCGGTGCCCCACAGGTACGCGTCGGTGTTCTGCTGGAGCACCATATTGTCGCCGATGAGCGACGACGGCGTCACTTTTGCCGGTGCCGCAGTGGCTATGGCAAGGAGGAATGCTGAAAGAATGATGTCGTTTTTCATGATAATGTGGTTCTGTCGCTCCCGGCGCTACTGCGAGACGCCTCCTAAAAGGACGTCAGTGCCATAGGGAGTCAGATCGTCGGACAGCTGATATGCCGGAACGGGGATTTCGATGATTCCCTGAGCGTAGCTTGCTATTTCGTATGGCTGATAGACGAATACTATGTTACCGCTGAGGTCGATGTAGAAGTTTCCGCCGGAAGGCAGCGCGGTAAGGTCTGTCGGACCGATGAAGTTACGCATACGCCATGCCGACTGCCGGAGCAGCACAGGCAGTTTGCCTAAAGCGTCGGCGGTGAGAATATCGGCAAGGGTGAAGACGCGTCCTTCGCGGAGATCATAGTTGATGTAGACGGTGCTGTACATTCCGTGAGCCGATAAAGGCAGGTATGTCGACTCTGTCACGGCATACGACAGCGTGCGGGATGATACATCGCGCAGTTCGCCGTCGACAATGTATATTCCGTCGTAGCTGATGGTGTCGGAGCACTCTGTCGGCAAGAGTTCGAACCCGGCTTCAGATGCCGCGCGGCGCATGGCTGCTTCGGCTATAGAGTCGGTTTCGGTTCCGGTGGTGTCGAATGCCGCTTTGAAGATGCTGTCGCGCAGGACGGCGGTGTCGTGTCCGTATATTTCAGAGGGCAGAAGCAGATTCGTTTTTCCCTGAAAGATGGCGTCGGAGTCTGTCTCATATGCTTTTGCCGAACCGAGGAGCTTATAGTATCCGACTTTCTCATATTTCGAGAATGACAGCACGCTGTTGTCGGATGTTTTTTCGTCAGCTCTGTTGCATGCCGATGCGGTCAGAAGGATTGCGGCGACCGTGCCCGCGAATATTGCTGATGGTTTCATTGTTCAGATTCAATTTCACGAATAACGCCAGAAAACGCCGACAGGTTGTATGTTTTGCCGGGGATTGTTATTTATCCGTGTTTTCCCCGGTTTTTTCGGCGTCTTTGTCGTCCGGCATGTCTTTGTCGTCCGGATGAACTTCGCTTGCCTCGACGTCGTCGATAGGCGGAGGAACGGGTTCGCCGCTGAGTTTGGGCATCTCGCGCTCGCCGAAAAGTTCGTCGGTGCGCGATGTCCATGGGCGCGGACCAAATATGCGCTGGACATCTTCGGTGTAGATGACTTCGCGGGCAATAAGTGTCTTCGCAAGCTCATCGTGTCCCTGAGCATACTGGCGCAGAATCGACTTGGCGCGCTCGTACTGCTCGGCGATTATGCGCGATACCTCCTGATCGATAGTGCGCGCGCGGTCGTCGCTGTAAGGATTGGTGAACATATTGCTTTGTCCGGTAGAATCGTAGTAGCTGATATTTGGCATTTTGTCGCTCATGCCGTAGTAGACCACCATGGCGTATGCCTGCTTGGTGACGCGTTCGAGGTCGTTGGCGGCGCCTGTGCTGACATGTCCGAGGAAGAGTTCTTCGGCGGCGCGTCCGCCAAGGAGTGAACAGATGTCATCCAGCAGAACCTGCGCCGGAACAATCTGGCGTTCTTCCGGCAGATACCATGCGGCTCCGAGAGCTTTGCCGCGCGGCACGATGGTGACTTTGACGAGCGGATTGCCGTATTCGAGGTGCCACGACACGGTGGCATGTCCTGCCTCATGTATGGCGATACTCTTTTTCTCGTCGACAGTGAGAATTTTGTTGCGTTTCTCAAGTCCGCCGATGATACGGTCGACGGCGGCATTGAAGTCGTCGGTGCTCACTTCGCTCTTGTCGTGGCGTGCTGCAATGAGCGCCGCTTCGTTGCACACATTGGCAATGTCTGCACCGGAGAATCCCGGTGTCTGGCGCGCGAGCATTTCAACATCGAGGTCGGCGGCTGTCTTGATTTTCCGCAGATGAACCTTGAAAATATCGACACGGTCTGGCAGGTCGGGCAGGTCGACATAAATCTGTCGGTCGAAACGTCCGGCTCGCATGAGCGCCTTGTCGAGGATGTCGGCACGGTTTGTGGCGGCAAGGATGATGACGCCGCTGTTTGTTCCGAAACCGTCCATCTCGGTAAGAAGCTGGTTGAGGGTGTTCTCACGCTCGTCGTTGGCTCCCATTCCGGCATTGCGTCCGCGGGCACGACCGACGGCGTCGATTTCGTCGATGAACACTATGCAGGGCGCTTTTTCTTTCGCCTGGCGGAAGAGGTCGCGCACACGTGAGGCGCCGACGCCTACAAACATCTCAACGAAGTCGGAACCCGACATAGAGAAGAAAGGTACGTCTGCTTCGCCTGCCACAGCCTTGGCAAGCAGGGTCTTGCCAGTTCCCGGAGGACCTACAAGAAGTGCGCCCTTGGGAATCTTGCCGCCGAGGTTTGTATATCTTTTGGGATTCTTGAGGAATTCAACAATCTCCTCAATCTCTGTCTTAGCCTCGCTGAGCCCGGCAACGTCGCGGAACGTCACCTTGTTGGCATTGTCTTTGTCGAACAGCATCGCTTTCGACTTTCCGACGCTGAAAATGCCGCCGTTGCCTCCGGCACCGCTGCCGCCGCCCGACATGCGGCGCATGATGTAGAACCAGATGCCGAAGAATAGCAGGAACGGCAGAATCGACATGATGATGCCTCCGAGGGCGCTGCTTTGCTCATATTCCACGTCACCGGTGAAAGCGCCGCTCTCGCGCCACTGGTCGATTTTTTCGGAAATACGGTCGGCGGACGACACTTTGGCTTCTACGCGAGCCTGGATGCCCTGACCCGCCTTGAAGTTGGAATTATGGAAAATGGCAGATGCGAGCGAGTCGGTCAGATAGCCTTCGACTTCTTTGCGGTCGGAGTAGACCACTATCTTTGTGATGCCGTGATCCTGTTCGATATAACGCTCGAAATCGGTGTAGCTCACCTCTTTCGTCACGGTGTTGTTGTCGAAATAGAATATACTCCCTAAGAACAGGAGTATGATGGCGTACATCCACCACAGGTTGAATTTTATCGGTTTTTTGCCCGGCTTGTTGCCGAAGCTATTATTGGGGAGTGGCATAAGTTTCGGTATAAGAGTTAATCTATGTCAGCGACTTCTGTGATGCGGGCGTCGCTCCAGAGTTCTTCGAGATTGTAGCGGCGGCGCGTTTCGGGAAGGAAGATATGCACCCATACATTGCCGTAGTCCATAATCACCCAGTCGGAGTTTTCGTCGCCGTCGATGCCGTATGGTTTTACGCCGGCGTTTTCGCGCACATATTCCTCGACGCAGTCGGCGATAGAGTCGATGTGAGTGGTTGAATTACCCTCGGCTATGATGAATGCGCCGGTGGCGGCGGTGTCGATATGACTGAAATCTATTACACTGACCGAACGTCCTTTGCGTTCGTGGATACCTTCAATGATGAATTGCTTGAGATCCTTTTTTGAGGTCATCTATCTGTTAGCTTAAATTTTTTCGCAAATATAATGAATAATTGTCAGGCGGGAATGACCCGCTATAAATCTTTAACAATTATAATGCCAAATTGTGCGTCACTCGTAAGAAATAGTTTTCGCGGGGTCTATTGAAGATGCCAGACGTGCCGGCAGCACGAGAATCAGCCATGCCGCCACGACCACTCCGACGTTGAGGAGCAGCAGGGCAGGGATGTTTATTTCCACAGGCACATAGCTCAGATAGTACATCTGCGGATCGAGCCTGACGGCATGTGTGAAATATTGCGCGAGCATCAGCCCGACAGCAAGTATGTTTCCGATAACGAGCCCCGTTCCTACTAAGCGCATCGCCATGTCGACAAAGATGCGGCGCACCATGGGTTTTGTCGCTCCCATCGTCCGCAGAACGCCTATCATGCGGACGCGCTCGAGAATGAGGATGAAGAGGCTCGATACGAGCGTCAGTCCGGCGACGGCGAGCATGAGTATGAAAATCACCACGACGTTAGTGTCCAGCAGATCGAGCCAGCTGAAGTAAAGCGCCCCTGAGCGCAGCACGGTGTCGACGGGATAGAGTTCTGTCAGCCGTTCCGTTGCCGCGGCTCCGACGAGTGCGCTGTGAAGCGCCGATGCCCTGTCCATTATGTCGTCGAGTTCGATGCCCCTGATTTCGAGGCGGCTTCCGGCGATGCTGTCGAGTCCGGCGACTTTACGGAGATTCCGGAGCGAGGCGTATGCTACATTGTAGTCGTACTCGCCGAAATTCGATCGGAACAGCCCGGCTATGGTGTAGCGGCGTATTTTTACATTGTCGTCGACAAAAAAAGTTCCGGTCACGCGGTCGCCAAGAGCCAGTCCGAGAGCGTCGGCAACCTGCTCGGACAGCACTATCTTGTTGTCGCAGCTGTCGGCGGAGAAATCGGGCCATTCGCCTGACGTTATATTCCCTTTTTCAAATGAGAAATCGCTTTCCGGCGATTGTCCTAAAAGCATAAGCCCGTGAAAGTCTGTGTCTGATTTCAGCAATGCCGGCTGTCGCAGCGACAGGCGTATGTCGGCGTCGGGAAACTGTTCGCGGACAACGGAGTCGAGCGCGGAGGTCAGTTCGAGCGCTCCGTCGGAGGTGACAGGCGACTCTACCGTGATCTGTGCGTCGAATCCCATCAGTCGCTGGCGTATGCCGTCTTTGAAGCCGAGGACAATCGCCACAGTGAGCTCCATCACGGCAAGGGCGAGCGCTACGCCTGCCACGGCGATAGTCACTCCTGCGCCGGAGCCGTCGCCGTGGCGCAGCCGTAGTCTGCGTGATATCCAGAAACTTACGTTCATTATTCCTTGTTTAAAATGTCGAGTATCGCGTCGGAAAGAAGATTGCCCCACAGCCGGTAGCCGGTGGCGGTGTAGTGCACACCGTCCTTGCTGAGCAGATGGGCGCGGCGTTGCGATTCGGCGCTTCCGGCGACGGCATACTGGTTGTAGTACGGAATGCCGTTTTCTTCAGCGAACAGGCGCATCGTGCGCGCCACCTCTGTCGTTCTAGTGTTGACAACCTGCGTTGTCCGGCGACGCTTGCGGCTGCCGCGACGGACTTTTCTGTAGCAGTTGGCAGGTCCGACAAGGAGAACTTTCGCCTGAGGATTGTGGAGATGTATATTGTCTAAAAGGCTGTTCATGTTGTCTCTCAGCGAGTCCATGCTCTGCCTTCCGAAAGCGTCGTTGGTGCCGAGGGCAACAACGATAAGGTCGGGATGCAGCGACGATAGCCCGTTGCCGAACCCTGAAATGTGCATATAGTCGGAAAACGAAGCGCCGTTGTTCCCTATTGAATGCGATACCACGCCGACGCTGTCGCTGCGCAGTTCCACTCCTCCGAACACGGGGGTGTCCTCACAGCACATGCTCACCTGTACTTCTCCGGCAGGACGCGGAAGCGACAGGCAGAGGAGACCGTCGTCATCAGAGAAGGAAGTGAACTGCTCTTCCTCTCCGTCGGCAATTACGCGGCTTATGTCTACCCCTGCGCCGCAGGTGTGGAAGCGGAGAAGGCTCGCAGGAGTGTCGGAGCTGATTTTCAGGGTGAATTTCCGGTCTTTGGGCATAAGGCCTATCCCGGTGAAGGGCAGTGTTGCCGTGCGGGGCAGGCGCATGAGCTTCGAAGCTGTAAATGATGATGTCAGAGCGAAGCTATAGTCTCTTGGCTCGTTTGTGCCGGCAAGGCGGAAAGGTATGATGATGCCGCGTCCGGCCGACCGGTTCTGCGACAGACGGCTGCGGAGAACAGATCCGCCGAAATCGGCCTGCACGTGGCTGTCGCCGAGGTAGACGACGGTGAAGAGCGAGTCACCCGACAGTGCCGAGCGATATTTGCGCGCAAGAGCGCTCCAGTCATCATTGTTGAGGCGGACAACATTTTTGTCCAGATGCACGGACGGATATGAGGTGTAGTCGATGCGGACGTCTTCGCCGACTTCGATGACGGGATTGAGCCTTTCGTCGAGCTGCGCTTCCTGCTCATTGGCAAACAGCGGCAGGGCGATGGCAAGGAATGTGAGAGAGAGGAGTTTATTCATTCAGTGACTTTTGTATTGCTTTATCGAGAAGGGCTGCGAGTTCGGCGCCGCCTTCGTAGTTAAGGTGGATATAATCGGCATTGACAAGCTTGCGCTCACGCCATTCAGCTATTGCACCGTTGCCGCCCATGGCTGCGCAGATGTCCCAGAAAAGACATCCCGTTTTTGCTGCGAGTTTGCGCTGCGCCTGCGTCATGGCGGCGACTGCCGGAAGCGATTCTACAGAAGCGCCTTTTTTTGTGCCGCGGTCGCCGACTCCTAAGATGAGAATGTCGGCGTCGGGATAGCAGGCGCGTATTGTGGCTACTGACTTTTCCATCGCAGCAGCATAACCGTTATATTCGGTCTGTTCCGCAGATATGGCGTTCATTCCGAATTCGAGAATTATCATATCGTATGACACCTGAGCGGACATCTGCGTGCTCAGGGTGCGGTTGAGACCGCTGAGACCCATGCCTGAGTTGCCGCGTACCGACATGCAGTCGACCTGCACTCCTCTTGGGCTGTCGAGCCATGCTCCGAGAGCTACAATGCCATGAACATCACTTTTAATAGAGAATTTTGTCGTGGCGCCGGATACTTCGAGGGTCTGCACGTCGGGAGAAGGCGCAATCCGGAAACTTTGTTCCGCACCGTCAGCAAGGGTCATGCACACTGTGCCGGAGTCGGGAGCGATGAACATAAAGCGCGAGCGCTCCCAGCTTTTTGTCCCTTCAAAGATTTTCGTGCCTTCGAAAACGGCAGTTGCGTTTTCCGAAGCTTTGGCATAGCAGTTTGCCAGAGTGCGCAGGGTGTCGGAACGTCCGAAGTTGCGTATGTCGCGCATTGTCCATCCGCTGTCCGACTGACGTACGGAGCGGCGGAATCCCGGGAAATCGCTGTGCATAGCCATGAAGCCGACTCCGCAGCCGCCGTAGCGCTGCTGGAGGAGGTCGCGCAGGTTCTGTGAGAAAATATCTCCCTCGATATATGAGTCGCCAAGCATCGCAATGCGGACGGTGCGTTCCGAAGCCTCGGACAGAGCCGCACGCAGATGCTCAAAAGGAACGGAGCTGCCGGTATAATTTTCTATGAGCACAATTCCGTCGCCGACGGGGGCTTCCTCATGCACGACAACTGGGGCCGCAGCCTCGCTTTCGGCAACAGGTACGTCTGCTGTCGCCGATGCCGGCTCTGCGGCTGGTTCTTCTGCGGCGAAATCTTCCTCAGGGAGCGTTTCGACGGGCGTCTCAACGACGTTCTGCTCGCGCGGCATAAGATCTTCGAAGAGATTGAAATCTTTGAAAGTGTTGCCTGTGAGGCTTCCCCACGGCACCAACGACAGGAGCAGCAGCAGTCCGAGCGAGAGAACTGCAAGGAGAAAAATATGACGGGAGGAATCGTTCATTTCGGAGAGATATCAATAGCGTTTGAGGATGTTTATAAGAGGTTCTGCCTTAGCCTTCGTCTCGTCCCATTCCGCCGCAGGCTCGGAGTCGGGTGTTATGCCGCTTCCGGTGTAGACACACCAGCGGGAGCTGTCGAAATGGACGCACCGCAAGGCTACGTATGCTGTTCCGGGCGTCACGAGTGTGCCGCCGTAGAAGAGCCGCTGAAAGAGCTCGGTGGCGCCGATTTCTTCAAGTGCGGCGTCTTTCGGAAAGCCGCATACCGCCGCGGTGGGGTGGATTGCGCTGATAATAGCCGGCAGACTCACGGGACAGCCGTAGCGGACAACATCAATTTCGGTCGACATGTGTTCGACAGTGCCGTAGCTCAGTGTTCCTGTGCTGTGTGCAAGCGCCTGATATCCTTTGTTGGTGTTGCCTATGCGGCGGCAGATGTCTTCCACCACAATCTGATGTTCAGCTATATTTTTGGCGCTCCAGGGCTCTTTGTCGCCTTTGCGGCGTGTGCCTGCGAGTGCACGCGTATGCCCGATGCCGTGGCTGTCGGTTTTTAGCAGCAGCTCGGGACTGGCACCCATCCAGTAGCCTGTCTGAGGATGGTAAAAGAAAAAACAGAACATGTCCGGGAAAAGGCTGAAATATTCTTTTGCCATCTTCTCCGGATTGAAATGCCTGAAAGTGCCGCATATCTGTCGGCAGATGACAGTCTTGCCGCCGCGTTTGCGCAGCGAGGCGACGATGGTCTCTATCTGTCGGAGATAGACGTCTTCGGGGGTGGAATCGACCGACACATGCATCCCGGCTGCAGGCACGGAGTTCCATGTGCTTGCCATGAAGCCGTCGAAAAGCAGCGAACAACCGTCGATGCGCCCTTCGCCGAAGCTGAGCACCTGTTTGTCGCCGGGAAGGCGCACAAAGGCGAACGAACGGTCAGACGACGTGTCCCTCAAGGTCGAAAAACTCTGTTCCTGTAATTTTGACATTGTAGATTTTTCCTTTCCTGAGCCGTTTGTCGGAACGGACGTAGACGCAGGGATCTACCTCGGGCGAATCGTACTGAGTGCGCCCTTCGTAGATGTCGCGTTCTTTGTTATATGAGTCGATGATGACGCGCTGCATGGTGCCTACTTTCTCCTGCGCTGTTTCCTCGGCTATCTGCTGCTGCACTGCCATCAGTTCGTCGAGTCGCCGCTGCTTGACATCCTCGGGGATGCTGTCCTTAAGATGCCGGGCGGCGTATGTGCCTTCTTCCTCGCAATAGGCGAAGGCACCGAGACGTTCGAAGCGCTGTTCGCGGACGAAATCGAGAAGACGGCGGAACGCTTCTTCCGTCTCGCCGGGGAAACCAGTCATCATGGTCGTGCGGATATGTATGCCTGGCACTTCGCGGCGTATGCGGTCGAGAAGTGTGCGTGTCTCGTCGGCAGTGATATGGCGCCGCATAGCGGTGAGCACTCCGTCGTCGATGTGCTGTAGGGCGAGGTCGAGATATTTGCAGATATTGTCGTGGCGTGCCATGACCGGCAGAATGCCGTACGGAAAGTCGGAAGGATATGCGTAGTGCAGGCGTATCATCTCGACGCCTTTTATAGCTGCCATGGACTCAAGCAGGTCGGCAAGCGGCTCGGAAGAGGCGTCCGGAAGGTCTCGTCCGTACGATGAAAGGTCCTGGGCGATTATATTGAACTCACGCGTGCCTTTGATGGCGAGATCGCGCACTTCGTCGAGAATGTCATCGGCAGTGCGTGAATGGTGACGCCCCGTAATAAGCGGGATGGCGCAATAAGCGCAGAAACGGTCGCACCCTTCCGATATCTTTATATAGGCGTTATATGTCCCGTTCGACAGTGTTCTTTCCCATGGACGTAGCGGGGCAGGCTTTGCGCCGACAGCGTCGATGATGCCGTTCCAGTCGAACTTCCCGTAGATGCCGTCGAGTTCGGGCATGAGCGACGGCAGTTCCTTGCGGTAGCGCTCGCTGAGACAGCCCATGACATATACCGACGATATTCTGCCAGTCTTTTTAAGCCTGATGGCTTCGAGGAGGGTGTTCACCGATTCCTCTTTGGCGTCGCCGATGAAGCCGCAGGTATTCACGACCACATCGGCTCCGCGCGGTATTGTGCCGCCGAAACGTACGGTACAACCCGCCTCTTCGAAGCGTCGTGCCAGCCGCTCGCTGTCGACGAGATTCTTGGAGCAGCCGAGACTTATTATCGTGATATTCTTTTTCGTCATCCCTTCTGTCCGAAAAGCGACTCTACGAATGCCCGTTTGTTGAATATCTGCAGGTCGCCGATTCCTTCGCCTATACCGATGTATTTGACAGGTATCTTGAACTGATCGCTGATGCCGATGACAACACCGCCTCGTGCTGTGCCGTCGAGTTTGGTGATTGCCAGGTCGGTGACCTGGGTGGCGGCGGAGAACTGGCGTGCCTGCTCGAATGCATTCTGTCCTGTCGAGCCGTCCAGTACGAGAAGCACCTCCTGCGGAGCGCCGGGAAGCACTTTGTCGATGCTGCGTTTTATTTTCGACAGTTCATCCATGAGTTTCGGCTTGTTGTGCAGGCGGCCTGCTGTGTCGATGATGACAACGTCAACGCCGTTTGCCTTGGCGGATGTGGCGGTGTCGAATGCAACGGCGGCAGGGTCGGAACCGAGCTGCTGTCTTATGACAGGCACATCGGCGCGGCGCCCCCATTCCTCAAGCTGTTCGATGGCGGCGGCGCGATAGGTGTCGGCGGCGCCGAGAAGCACTTTGTTGCCTGCCTGTTTGTAAAGATGGGCAAGCTTGCCGATGGTGGTTGTCTTGCCGACGCCATTGACGCCGACAACCATTATGACGTATGGTCTCTTGTCTGCCGGCGGCACGAAATCGTCGCTTGCACTGCCGTTGTCGTTCTCGGCGAGAAGTTCGCTTATTTCCTGGCACAGAAGCTCGTTGAGCTCGTCGACACCGACATACTTGTCGCGTGCCACACGTGCCTGAAGACGGTCGAGAATTTTAAGCGTTGTCTCGGCGCCTACGTCAGAGGTGATGAAAATCTCCTCAAGTTCATCAAGAAAATCATCGTCGACCGTACGGCGTCCGGCGAACGCGCGGCGCAGTTTGCTGAAAACGCCTTCCTTGGTCTTTTGAAGACCACGGTCGAGATTCTGCTTTTTCTCGCGGCTGAAGAAGTCAAAAAAGCCCATATCGAAATCGTATATTTTACCTTAAATTACTGCAAAATTACACATTATTTTTCGTTTTTCCAATCTCTGACGCTATTATGGGGAAAGTTTGATTATTATATATAATTTATCATAGTTTAATGTTTATTTGCGGAAATATTTCCTAATTTCGCAGTCTCGAATCTAAGGTATGAGAATTGAGCCTTTACGTCATTCCGGTAAAGTCATTGCGGTCGATCGCCACTATGCCACAGTGGAAATCACCGACAATTGCAGCAGCTCGTGCGGCGGTTGCAAGCTATCGGGACTGTGCGGCAGCGACGGCGGCAGGGTAGTGGTTCAGGCATCATATCCTGAAGACAACGTTCCTCTGAAAGGACAGAAGGTAGTGATTGAGGCAAAAGGTGAGACAAGCCTCAAAGCAGCATTTCTGCTGCTGTGTCTGCCTCTGACAGCATTTCTTGCAGCAGCGCTTGTCTTGTCGGCGCTCGGCGTTCCCGATTATCTGTCGGCGGCAGGTGCGGCGGTGGCGGCTCTGCTGTGCTTCATAATTGTCCGCGTATCAGGAAGCAGGCGGCTTCCTTCTTGGTTCATCGTAAATACTGACATATAGGTCAATGAATATCTTATTGCTTACATTAGCCCTGCTTGGCTCGCTGGGGCTTCTCGGCTCACTCATTCTTTACTTCACGTCGAAGCGCTTCCACGTGGAGGAAGACCCGCGTATCGATAAAATATGCGAACTTCTCCCCGGCGCTAACTGCGGCGGATGCGGTTTCAAAGGCTGCCGCGACTTCGCCACGCAGTGTGTGCTCCTCGGCGACACCGGGAAGCTCTTCTGTCCTGTCTCCGGTGCAGAGGGTATGCAGAAAATCGCAGCCATTCTTGGCGTCGACGCAGGAGAGCATGAGCGCCAGGTTGCTGTTCTCCGATGTGCCGGCACTTGCGACGCGCGACCGGCGATACATCAGTACATGGGCGTGCGTTCCTGCGCTGTGATGGATTCTACAGGCGTCGGCACGACAGGATGCTCCTTCGGTTGCCTCGGCTGTGGCGACTGTGTCGATGTGTGCGCTTTCGGAGCCATTTCCATCGATCCGTCGACACTCCTTCCGGTAATAGATACTGACAAGTGCACAGCTTGCGGAGCATGTACGCAGGAATGCCCGCGGCACCTTATAGAGCTTCGTCCGGCAGGACGCCGCGACCGCCGCGTGTGGGTGGCATGCTCAAGCCGCGATAAAGGCGCCGTGGCGCGCAAGGTATGCGCCGCCGCTTGTATAGGCTGCGGCAAATGCGCCAAGGAGTGCCCCTTCGGAGCCATACAGGTGACCGACAACCTCGCATACATAGACCCGGCGCAGTGCAAAGCCTGCGGCAAATGCATCGGTGTATGTCCGACCGTCGCCATTCATGCCACATTCACTCCAGTAACGAAAAAAGCCCAAGAATGAAACCTACATTTCCTATGGGCGGAATTCATCCCGCCGAGAATAAGACGGCTAACACCGATATTGAAATTCATCCGCTTCCGCTGACCGCCTGTGTACCGCTGTCACAACACATCGGAGCGCCGGCGAAAGCAATTGTTGCGCGCGGCGAGAAAGTCGTCCGCGGGCAGCTCATAGCGCAGGCGGCAGGCTTTGTTTCCGCTAATATTTACGCGCCCGTTTCGGGTACCGTCGCTTCGGTCGACAATGCCATCCTTGCCGACGGACGTCCTGCGGCGGCGATAGTCATCAAGGCTTCGCAGGAAGAGCACGATGCAGATACTGCAGCACGCGAAGAATATTGGAAGAAGGTGTCGGACGGCTCTCTCGACAACATGTCGGTCTCGCCCGAAGCCGCCGAAATACGTGCTGCCGTAGAGAAAGCAGGCATCGTAGGGCTCGGAGGTGCTACTTTCCCGACGCATGTCAAACTGTCTGTCAAAGGTACGGCGCCTGATACGCTGATTATAAACGGCTGCGAGTGCGAGCCTTATCTGACATGCGATGAGGCGCTGATGCTCCGATACGGCAAGTATATAGCTCATGGTGCGGCACTCCTCGCCAAAGCAGTAGGAGCTTCGACGACCGTAATCGCAATCGAAGACAACAAGCCGCGGGCTATCGCAGAGATGAAAGCCGCGGCGTCGGTATTCAAAGGAATGAAGGTCGTTGCCGTGCGTACCAAATATCCGCAGGGCGGCGAGAAACAGCTTATCGCCGCCATTACCGGGCGCCGTGTCCCATCCGGAGCTATTCCGGCGTCGGTAGGCGTGGTTGTCGACAATGTGGCTACAGCCTTTGCCACATGGCAGGCAGTCGTGACGCTCGCTCCTGTGACAGAACGTGTGCTGACCGTCACCGGCGACATACCCGCCGCACAGCAGCGAAACTACCTCTGTGCTGTCGGCACGCCTCTTTCTGAACTTCCGTTCACAATGCCTGAGCATCCTCAGATTATCCTTGGCGGTCCGATGATGGGCAGATGTGCCGTAAACATTAGCGCACCGGTCACAAAAGGCACCTCCGGTCTTCTCCTGCTTGAAGCACGGCGCGAGCCGGATATCCTTCCGTGCGTCCGCTGCGGCGCATGTGTCGAAGCCTGTCCTATGGGGCTCGAACCATATCTGCTCGCTGTATATGGCAAACTGCGGCGCTGGGACGACGCAAGGAATGCCGATGTCGCCGATTGCCTCGAATGCGGATGCTGCAGCTATTCCTGTCCTTCGCACCGTCCGATTCTCGATTTCATCCGCATAGCAAAGAAACGTTCAAGAAAATAATAATGGAACCCAGACTGATTTTCTCAACATCGCCGCACAGTCACACAAGGCGCACGACGCCTCGGGCGATGTATCATGTCCTGATAGCACTTCTGCCTGCCGTGGTATGTTCGCTGTGGTTTTTCCGCTTGCCTGCTCTTGGTGTGCTGGCGGTTTCGGTGGCGACATGTATGTTAGTAGAGCTGGCGGTAGACCGCTTCATGCTCCGCCGTCCCTGTACGCTCACCGACGGTTCGGCATTGCTCACAGGTGTTCTGCTGGCTCTCAACCTTCCGGCGTCGCTGCCGCTGTGGATGGTGGCGTTCGGCGCTGTCATCGCGATAGGTGTCGCCAAGATGGCGTTCGGAGGGCTGGGGTGCAATATCTTCAACCCGGCGCTTGTAGGTCGTGTGTTCCTGCTCATATCTTTTCCCGTCGCTATGACTACTTTCCCGCTTCCGGGCGCAGATGGCATTACCGGTCCGACGCTCCTGACGTCGATGAAGCTCGGCGCCACCGATCCGTCGGTTGTAGGGCTGATGCCGCTGTTCACCGGCGACATAGGCGGTTCCATGGGAGAGGTGAGCGCTCTGGCGCTCCTGCTCGGCTTCGCATATCTTCTCTTTACACGGGTCATCCGCTGGTGTATCCCTGTCGCCATCGTCGCAGGGCTCGCGCTTGTCGACCTGGCAGCCGGCTATCCGGTGCTCACCGACATTCTTTCCGGCGGTCTGCTTCTCGGAGCCATCTTCATGGCGACAGACTATGTGACATCACCTATGACAACACGCGGGATGCTTGTCTACGGACTGCTGATAGGCATCCTTACTGCTGTGATACGCCGGTGGGGAGCTTATCCCGAGGGTGTGTCGTTCGCTATCCTGATAATGAACGGCTTCACACCGCTGATCGACCGTTATATTCGTCCGAAGCGTTTCTCGACACGCAGAAAGGAGGCTACGGCATGAAATCGACACTCCGCAACATGACTTTGTCGCTCACCGGTCTGGCACTCGCCGTAGCTGCTGTGCTCGGAACAGTGCACATGCTCACCGAACGCCCCATTGCCGAGGCTGCCGTCAAGGCGCGCAACGATGCGATGGCTGAAATACTGCCGCCATTCGACAACGACATCGCGGCAACGGCGGCAGAGGTGGAATCCATCACAGTATATACAGCCAGGAAGGGCGACACTGCTGTCGGCTACGCAGCCGAGACATATTCCGACAACGGATTCGGCGGACGTATCACCGTTCTTGTAGGCTTTGCCGCCGACGGCAGCCTGACGGGTTACCGCGTTATGAGCCATGCCGAAACACCCGGACTCGGCGCCAAGATGGGCGAATGGTTCTGCCAGAAAGGCACAAATCACGACATCATCGGCACGACAGCGCCTGTTTCCGTCACAAAAGACGGCGGCAGCATCGACGCCATAACAGGTGCTACTATCACATCACGTGCTTTCTCAGAAGCAATCAACCGCGCACGCGCGGCAATATTTAACAACGACCGACTATGAGAGTTCTGCAAACTATACTCGACGGAATTATCAAGCGCAATCCCACATTTGTGCTCATTCTTGGAATGTGTCCTACCCTCGGCACCACATCGTCGGCGCTGACAGGTATGTCTATGGGACTCGCCACGCTCGCCGTGCTGCTGTGCTCCAACATGGCGGTGTCGGCAATAAAAGGCATCGTTCCCGAAGCCGTGCGCATCCCGGTGTTCATAATCGTGATAGCGTCGTTCGTCACCGTGCTCGAAATGGTTATGCAGGCATGGTTTCCGGCGATTTATGCTACCCTCGGCATCTTCATCCCGCTTATAGTCGTCAACTGTATCCTCCTCGGACGCGCCGAAGCCTTCGCCTCGAAAAACAACATTCTCCTTTCCGCCGCCGACGGCATCGGTATCGGTACAGGCTTCACTCTGGCACTGACGGCAATAGGCACCGTGCGCGAGTTGCTCGGCAGCGGCGCCGTCTTCGGATGTCAGATATACGATCCTTCCTATGGCGCGCTTGTGTTCGTCCTCGCGCCGGGCGCCTTTATAGTTCTCGGATTCCTGATAGCACTCTTTAACTACTTCCGCCATGCTTGAATACCTGTCAATCATCATAACTGCGATATTCGTCAACAACATCGTCTTCGCTCAGTTTCTCGGCATCTGTCCGTTCATAGGAGTGTCGAAAAACATAGATTCCGCCTTCGGCATGGGCATGGCGGTGACATTTGTCATGGCTGTAGCTACTGCCGTGACATGGCTCCTGCAGCACTATGTGCTCATGCCTCTCGGGCTGGGATATGTGCAGACCATAGCCTTCATCCTCGTCATAGCGGTGCTTGTTCAGATGCTCGAAATCATTATGAAGAAGAGTTCGCCGGGGCTGTATGCCGCCCTCGGTGTCTTCCTGCCTCTGATTACCACCAACTGCGCCGTGCTCGGTGTAGCGATCATTGTCGCACAGAAAGATTTCGCCTTCATCCATTCCATCGTCTATGCAGTCGCCACCGCTCTCGGCTTCGCTATGGCACTTTTTATCTTTGCCGGGATACGTATGCGGCTCGACCTCACGGAAGTGCCCCGTCCGATGCGCGGAGTGCCAATCGCCCTCATCACCGCCGGAATACTCGCCCTCGCCTTCATGGGCTTCTCCGGTCTGAAAATATGAAATTTATTAAGTATACATTGAAAATTAATTTAAATCATACCGCATTATCGCTTTCCTTTTCTTTTGTCCATCATGCGGATGATGTCGCTGTTTGCTTTGTCGACAGATGCAGTGTCGAGTGATTGCAGATAAATTATGGTAGTCTTTTCTGAATTATGCCCCATTGCTTTGCTGATGGTGGAAAGCGCTACATGGTTTGAATGGGCGATGCTTGCCCAGGCATGGCGTGCAACATATAGCGTGAGCTTGGTTTCAAGTCCAAGTATTCTGCCAACTTTCTGAAGATTTCGGTTTATGCGGAAATATGCGTTCTCATACTGTTGTTGAGTGTCGGCTATTCCATCATTTAATATCGGCAGTAGAAATGCAGTCTTGTTCTCCCCAAAACTATCAATAAGTTTCCATGTCTCAGGCTCAACCCGCACCATGAGTTGCTGTCTGGTCTTTCGGCGTGAATAAGTTATTATACCATTATTAAGGTCGCTTTTCTTTAGAAAGGCAATATCCACGAACGACATCCCCCGGGTATAGAATGCGAACATGAATACCTTGCGGGCAAAGTCGAGCGAAGGATGACCGGACAGGTCAATGTCGCGGATCTGTCGTACTACGTCAAGACTTACAGCCCTTTTCAAAGTCTTGTCAACACCCAGGTAGACATGTTTGAACGGATTGCGTGGCACTTCGAAATCCTGCTCCGTCGCGCGATTGACAATCGCCCGCAAGTTGCGCATGTAGAAAGATGTGGAGTTGCGGCATAGACCGCGCTTTATCAGGAATACTTCGAAACCGAGAATGAAGGTAGATGTTAGCTCATTCCATGCGACCTCATACCCGTCAGTGTAGCGTAGCAAGCTGTTCAGAGTTGTGTCAAAGCGCTTTACTGTCGCTTTTTTGCCGATTTTATTCAAGTCTTCGATTAGTTTCCGCGTAAACGACACCAAGCCGACTATGGCATGCGGAGTGTTATAGGCTCTGACCACATCTTCAGCCGTATATGAATTTCCTTTGTTGTCTAACCACGAAATTATGGACAATAATTTTTTGTTCTGCTCTTTCAAATTCTCTTTTATAGCAGACAGATACTTTATCCTTTTCGCAGAAGCAACTGTCGGCATGATGACAGATGTGTTTTCTGTATTCCATTCAGAATCACTGATATGCAAACTGGTGCTTAACTGTCTGACCTGTCTCAGATGGATAATCTGAAAAAACAGGGTGCCATCTTTTCCTATGACCGTTGACGGTCTGAACTTTACTTTTATCGAAGCCATGGTTTTCCGCTATTTTAGATTTCTCCGAAATATACGGCAAAAGAGAACTGCTCCGAAGGTAAAAAAGTATTTGTTACCGACGTCAATATAGAAGCCAAATGCATTTTGAGTGCAGTCCTGCTTCAGATAAAACTGTAGTTGTAGTAAAGCTTTTCCCTGTTCAGACCAGAGTCAGGCTCATTGACTAATCACGAGTCATATTTCTTGTTCGTAATAATATGAATAGTCGATACCTTTCATGAAGGTGTCGAGGTCGTTTATCTTGTCTGTAAGTGCAGACCGAAGCAAATCTTTTATGGAAGTCGGGGCGGCAACGCTACGTGTCATAGCTTCGAGGTATTTACGTTTGTCAACCTGACTCCAGTCAATACACAGTTGCAGATTTTTCTTCAATATGAGGTCAAGCCAGATGCGGGTTGCGCGACCGTTGCCTTCTCTGAACGGATGGGCGACATTCATTTCAACATACTTATCAATGATATTGTCGAACGAATCTTCCGGCATATGTTCAACATCAGCCAAGGTCTGACCCAGATATTGAGCCATCGCAAACTGGAACCCCGCCTTGGCTATATTGACAGTCCTGATCTGTCCGGCGAAATCATAAAGACCTCCGAAAAGATACGCATGAATCTGCTGCAATCCTTTCACCGTGCCGACCTCGATACTGTCGGTAAGGCTGCTCTCAAACAAAGCGTATGCCTTCGACCGGCTTTTGCCGTCAATGCTTTCGTCGCTATTGGTGAACCATTCAATGAATCTGGAAGCTTTATTGTTCGGGAAACTCTTCGCCAAAGCTATGACACCGGCATTATCAAGCACATCAGTAAGATAGCGTTTTCCGTCAGAGGCAAGCAGCTTCAGTTGGTTAGTAGCACTAACCACCTCGCTCCCATTCTTGCGAAGTTTTGTTTTCAGATACTTCCAGTAATTGCGGTTCTTGGCATAGTCATCCTGTGCGTTGAGCACCCCGACTATATCAAGCACCGAGAACCACCACTTTGCGCCCTCTTCGTCCCAGACAGCCCGCACTTCGCGGTCGTCAAAGAATCGTATTGATATTTTCTGTACTTCGCTCATAGCTTGATTATTTCATGGCACACCACCTGCATACCTGATTCTTTCCCTTCAATCTGAAAAATCAGGAACTCCGCCGTGCTATTTCGTATCTCAAACTTCTTATATTTTTCTTGGTTTGTCATTGTAATGCCTTATTCTAATGGCAAAACTACTAAATAATTCTGAAGTAACAATCGAATATATTCACAAACATATTGATAGCACGTCAATCCGGACTATTGTCAGGCAGCATGGCGAGATGTGTGGGATTTAAAAGAAAACGAGCGCAACTCGCAGAGCTGCACTCGTTCTATTATCGTTGGTTGTGGGACTTATTTCACTTCCTCAAATCTAACCATATTTGAGTATCTTACATGATACAGATATGGATATTCAAATTCTTTGCGATTGATAATTATATATGGAGCAAAGCGGCTTTGCCGATGACATAGGAATGACATCGGTTACCTTGCCGTTTTAAGTCTCATCTTGTTTCTTCCCATTCCTTTTTAACTCGCTCGACTTCCGCTATCAACTGCTGCTCTGTGGGAAGATAGAGTTGATATTTTGATGCAACAATAGTGTTATTGTCCGAGGGAAGGGTCATCTTAACCAATGTGTCGTTTTTGGCAGTGCATAGCAATATGCCGATTGTGGGATTCTCTTCCGGTAGTTTCTCGGTACGGTCGTAGTAATTGACGTACATCTGCAATTGTCCCAGATCCTGATGAGTTACCTCGCCTGTCTTTAACTCAAAAATCACGAACCGCCGAGCAAGACGGTTGTAAAAGACTAAGTCGATGAAAAACTCATCATCTTCAAGAATGATTCGTTTTTGACGCGCTACGAAAGTGAACCCATTTCCAAGTTCAAGAATAAATTCTTGTAAGTGATTGATTAACTCTGTTTCAAGATCACTCTCGTAATAATGCGCTTTCTTTTCCAACCCCAGGAATTCCAAAACCATAGGATCCTTGACTATTTCCTGCGGTGTTTCGGGTGCTCTCTCTTTCCGCGCCATTGCGAGCACAGATTCTTTATCATTGCTCAGAAGCAAGCGTTCATAGAGCATAGAATTGATCTGACGTTGCATCTGGCGTGCAGTCCAGCAATTACTTGCCGCTTCAAGCTCGTAATATTCGCGCTTATCTTTGTCTGGAATTTGAATTAAGGCACGATACTGAGTCCAGTTGAATTGTGAACGCAGTGCGTTCACTTTTGGGTATTCCAGAAAAAACTGCCTTGCAAAATTAAGCTGACGATAGCTAAAACCACTTCCGTATTCGGGTTCTATCGCTTGGGCAAGATTCTTTATAAGACCTTTACCATACTCGGCACGCGCACTCCCGCCCTGTTCTTCCTCGACAATGCGTCGTCCTATTTGCCAGTACATCTGTACGCGACAAAAGTCAACTGAGCGGACAGCATTAGACCGAGAGGTTTCAATAATCGAGCGTATTTCAGATACTAAATCTTTCATTTTTGTTATTTTGTAGCTTTCCTTTCCGGAAGGATAGTCGAAGCCCAGTTGGGAAGCTCATCGACATAACGTTTTGCAAGCTCTCCTTCGCTCAGTCGGAACAGAAGTCGAGCTTCCGCGTTCTCGATTGAGTTGTCATAGACATAGAGCCGGTCAACTATCGCGGACAGGATTTTGCAATTGGCAATCGACTTGTAGTATCGGGATATGATTTTAGGAATTGGCACATCATGGCCTCCATCCAACACACGTTGAGCGACACGCTTTGCATTGATTGTCGGAGATTCGGTGGAAACAAAGAATAGACGGATGAAGAATCCGGTTTCTTTCGCTCTGAGAATGTAATCAACCTTATCGGCAGCCGACATCACGGTTTCAAAGATATGGCTCTTGCGTTCTGCAAGACATCTTTCCCTCCATTCATTGCAGTAGTTGGCAGCTTTAAGAACAGACTCCTGATTGTTCCAGTCACCGAAAACATCGCGTGCGACATTATCCGGGTTGATATATTCCGAATCCTCCAGCCATTCATGATGCAGTATCTTTGAAGTCACGGAAGTCTTGCCCGACCCATTGGGTCCGGCAATCACAATCAGAACTGGGCGATGATCACTTGCTGCCATTCTTTATTCTGTTTATTGCATCGCCCCATTTTTCTTGTGCCGCCTGTGTAGCAGCTTCAATCCCTGCCGCCACACGCTCTGCAGCCCGGCGGGTACTTTCGCGGGCATCCTCGGCAACCTCACGCATAATCTGAGCCATGCGCTCATCGCCCGGCTCCTCCATCGACGTCAGTCGATAACTATTCATCTGCTCTTCCGACATAGTATAATCTTTTCTTATTCAACGTCAACCTTTAGCTCGCCATAGTTCAATAACGAATGTTTGTCAAAGATAGAGTGCCAAAGACAATTGAATCTAAAGCAAAGTTACACATTTTTTCTTAAAATCTACAATGTCGTTATAGATTTATGTCAACAATATATTGAATTTCAATATATTTGCTATCTGAAATTAGCCGTTGCGCCAGTTCGAAACCGGCTAAAACTGCATCCGAATCCATAATGTAAAATGGAGCGTAACATTTTGAGTTACACTCCATTTTGTTATCGTTGGTTATGGGACTTATTTCACTTCCTCGAAGTCGACGTCGGTGACGTGGTCGTCGGGGTTGCCGCCCTGGGAGGCTCCGGGGTTGCCGGTGAAGCCTTGGGCTCCGCCTTGCTGTGCCTGCTGTGCCTGAGCCTGAGCGTTGAGGATGTCCTGCTGTACGGCGCCGAAGGTTGTTTCGATTTCCTTGATGGCGGCGTCGATACCGGCGAGGTCGGCGTTCTTGTGTGCTTCCTTGAGTTTGGCGACGGCTGCTTCGATGGCTGCGCGTTTGTCGGCGGGTATCTTGTCGCCGAATTCGCTGAGCTGCTTTTCGGTCTGGAAGATGACGGCGTCTGCCTGGTTGATCTTGTCGGCGCGCTCTTTTTCGCGTGCGTCGGCGTCGGCGTTAGCGGCAGCTTCGTCTTTCATCCGTTTGATTTCGGCGTCGGTAAGACCGGACGATGCTTCGATGCGGATGCTCTGTTCCTTGCCTGTGGCTTTGTCTTTTGCGGAGACGTTGAGGATGCCGTTGGCGTCGATTTCGAATGTCACTTCAATCTGCGGTATTCCACGGGGTGCGGGTGCGATGCCGTCGAGGTGGAATTTGCCGAGGAGCTTGTCGTCTTTTGCCATGGGGCGCTCGCCCTGGAGGACGTTGATTTCCACAGAGGGCTGGTTGTCGGCTGCGGTAGAGAATGTCTCGCTCTTGCGTGTGGGGATGGTGGTGTTTGCTTCGATAAGCTTTGTCATCACGCCGCCGAGTGTCTCGATACCGACCGACAGAGGCACAACGTCGAGAAGAAGAACGTCTTTGACGTCGCCGCTGAGCACGCCGCCCTGGATAGCTGCGCCGACTGCCACGACTTCGTCGGGGTTGACGCCTTTGCTGGGCACGCGACCGAAGAATTTCTCTACCTGCTGCTGAATTGCGGGGATACGTGTGGAACCGCCGACGAGGATTACTTCGTCGATGTCCTTTGCTGTCAGACCTGCGTCGCGGAGGGCGTCTTCGCAGGGTTTGAGTGTGGCATGGATGAGACGGTCGGCGAGCTGTTCGAATTTGGCGCGTGTGAGTGTCATCTCAAGATGCTTGGGCACGCCGTTGACGGGCATGATATAGGGCAGGTTGATGTCGGTGGACGTAGCGCTGGAAAGCTCGATTTTGGCTTTTTCGGCAGCCTCGCGGAGACGCTGGAGAGCCATGGGGTCCTGACGGAGGTCAACGCCTTCTTTGGCGAGGAAGTCGTCTGCCATCCAGTCGATGATGACGTGGTCGAAGTCGTCGCCGCCGAGGTGTGTGTCGCCGTTGGTGGATTTTACTTCGAATACGCCGTCGCCGAGTTCGAGGATGGAAATATCGAATGTGCCGCCGCCGAGGTCGAAGACGGCGATCTTCATGTCTTTGTTTGCCTTGTCGAGACCGTAGGCGAGTGCGGCAGCGGTGGGTTCGTTGACGATACGGCGAACTGTGAGTCCGGCGATTTCACCGGCTTCTTTGGTAGCCTGGCGCTGTGAGTCGTTGAAGTATGCGGGTACGGTGATGACGGCTTCTGTGACTGTCTGTCCGAGGTGCTCTTCGGCAGTCTTCTTCATTTTCTGAAGAATCATAGCGGAGATTTCCTGAGGAGAATATTCACGACCGTCGATGTCGATACGGGGAGTGTTGTTGGCTCCGCGTACAACTTTGTAAGGCACGCGTTCGATTTCTTTCTGTACCTGGTCGTATGTTTCGCCCATGAAGCGCTTGATGGAGTAGATCGTTCTTTTGGGGTTAGTGACAGCCTGACGCTTAGCGGGTTCGCCGACTTTGCGTTCTCCGCCGTCGACAAATGCGACTACCGAAGGAGTTGTGCGTGAGCCTTCTGAGTTGGGGATTACTACGGGGCTGTTGCCTTCGAGGACGGCAACGCATGAGTTAGTTGTACCTAAGTCAATACCAATGATTTTTCCCATGATTGTATGTGTTTTGTTGTTATTTGTTGATTCGTTTTATTTCTGTTTCGCTATGATTTAAAACAAATCGTATGCCAAAAAGTTTTTTGTGCCATTATTGTCCTGTGGTCTGCCAAAGTGGCAGATGGTGCCATGAACGGCATGCGGAATTTTTATTGTATGCGAGGTGTTAAATAATGTAAACACAAAGTAGGTATTCTTGCGTATGTCGTATGTTTTGACTAACTTTGTATTCCCAAGCCTGTAAATCAATCACAGCGAATAACAGTATTTATTTATAAACTTAAACCAGATAGCCTATCGCAAAACTCTACTCTAACAATAAAGAATAGAAAAATGCAGAAAATATCAGAGCTCACCGACGAGCAGTTGGTAGCAGCTTACGCCTCGGGGAACAACGAGGCATTCGACACCCTTCTCAACAGGCACAAGGTTCGTCTTTTCAATTATATATTTCAGATGGTGCGCGACCGCGATCTGGCGGACGACGTCTTTCAGGAAACCTTTGTGAAAGCGATAACTACAATCAAGCAGGGTCGCTACAACGATATGGGCAAGTTCTCAGCGTGGATAACGCGTATTGCCCGCAATCTTGTCATCGATTCGTTCCGCGCAGTGAAGAATGAGGCGGCGGTAAGCACGGATGACGATAATTTCGACATTCTGAACCGTCGTGAGCTGGCGGAGGAGAATATCGAGGATGCGATGATCGACGTGCAGATAGAAGAAGATCTCCGCCGTCTTGTCGACGAGCTTCCGGAGCCTCAGCGCGAGGTGCTGATGATGCGTTTCTACCGCGACCTGTCCTTTAAGGAAATTGCCGAACTCACCGGTGTGAGTATCAACACGGCTCTCGGACGTATGCGGTATGCGCTTCTCAACCTCAGGCGCATGGCGAAGGAGAAAGATCTCGTTCTGTGTCGTTGAGCTGCCGCTTCCGGTGCGGCATGGCGCAGACTCATAGTTATTAACAGTTACAGACAGAGCACATCACCTTCAGTGGGCGATGTGCTCTCTGTTTTCTTGTGTATGGGAAAATAAGAAGCCGATTTATTCGATTGTTATGTAATTAATTGCTATCTTTGCAAAAAATTGGAAAAACTCAGCTTCTGATTATATAAATAATACCATAATTATTCACATGTATTTTTGCAAAAAGTTCATCTCGTTGGCGCTGGCTGCTATTAGTCTGAGCGTCGCGCTTGCATCCGGACAGCCGGAGAAGCCCAAGTATCTGTGGATGTGCGGCGAGGCAAATCTCACCCGTTTCGCTACCCGCGACAGTATTACCTTCTATCTTGAAAAAGCCAAGGAGGCAGGTTTCAACATTGTTGTCGCTGATGTACGCCCCATAGAGGGCAAGACGCTGTACAAGAGCAATATTTCACCGGAAATACGGACGATAGACGGTAAGACGTATGTCAACCGCACGTGGGATTATCTCGAATACATGGTCGAGGAGGCTCATCGCCTCGGGCTCAAGGTAACGGCGTCGGCATGTGTTTTCCCGGCCGCGTCGCCGTGGTGGCACCGTGGTCTGGCGTATGACAATCCGATGTTCGACGGTCGCACATGTGTCGAATACCATGCCGACGGCAGCCGTAACGACATCCGCGATAATCCGAAGAAAGTAGCGGCGTTTCTCAACCCTGCGCGCGAGGACAACCGCGCCTATGCCCTGGCGGTGCTACGTGAGATTGTGAAGAATTACGATATCGACGGTCTTGCTCTCGATTATTGCCGCTACCCGGATGCGGAGAGCGATTTCTCAGAGGATACACGTATCGCATTCGAAAAATATCTTGGTAAAAAGCTGAAAAAATTTCCTGACGACATTTTCACTTACAATGCCGACGGTAGCCGCAAGCCCGGAAAATACTATAAGGAATGGTGGGCGTTCCGCGCCGGTGTCATTTCGGATTTCATACGCTCTGTCCGTGAGATGATCGACACGGAGAAGCCCGGTGTGGAGCTCGATTACTGGGCAGCGTCGTGGATACATGCCATCTATGGACACGGACAGAACTGGGCAAGTCCGCGCTACAACTGGGGCGCCGACTATGATTTCTATTCTCCAGAATACCAGAAAGCCGGTTTTGCGCCGTATCTGGATAATTTTATTGTCGGCACATATCTTGAGCGCGTCTACGGAGCGGACGACAACGAATCTGTCGAATACGGTCTCGAACGCGCCAACCGCATCATCGACGGCGACTGTCATTCGATAGGCTCGATACAGTCGATCAACCATTCCGCCGATCCTGCCGACCCGCACAATCTCTATAACGCCGTGCGCTGCTGTCTGGAACATTCCGAGGGGCTGATGGTGTTCGACATCGTCCATGTCATCAACCATGACCAGTGGAAGCAGATCAGAAATGCGATCAAAGACTATGAAAGTGAACATAAATAGCCATTTATTAATGTCTGCTTAACATGAAGAAGTTATTTCTTATTCTCGGGCTTGCTCTTCCCGCCTTTGCCGCTTCCCATGCGGCAAAATATACTGTGTTCTCGCCCGATAAGCTTGTGAAAATTACCGTAGATGCCGGAAAGGAGCTCACCTGGAGCGTCGAGCGCGATGGCGAGACTATCGTAGAACCATCGCCGCTGTCGCTTTCGGTAGAAGGCGCCGACGTTCAGCCCGGCGTGAAGCCGAAGGTTCGCAAAACAAGCCGGCGCAGCGTCGACGAGGTGCTCACAGCAGATGTTCCCACCAAGTTCCGCCAGGTACGCGACCACTATAATGAACTGACGCTCCGCATGGCGGGCGACTATTCTGTTGAATTCCGTGCCTACGACAACGGCGCAGCCTACCGCTTCGTCACTGCCTTTCCCGGCGAGATGACGGTCGACAGCGAGGGCGTTGCCTTCTGTATGCCCGACAGCACAGTGGCGTGGTGGCCTATGGATCACAGCAAGAACTTCGTCACCTCGCAGGAGGTCGTTTTCGACCCTCGCAAACTCGACACTGTCGGCTCCGACATGAAGGGTTTCCTGCCGATTTACATGCATACTCCCGCCGGCACGCGCGCAGTTATCACCGAAGCGGGTGTCGACGATTATTCCAACCTCTTCCTCACTCCCGATTCGTCGTTCACCCTTCGCGGCGAGTTCCCTAAGGTGATTAAGAACAAGCGCCTCAAGCCCGGCTCCGACCGCAACGAGGAACTTCTGGAACTATACCCGTACATAGCCCGTACGCAGGGTTCGCGTCCTTTGCCATGGCGCATAGTGATGATAAGTCCCGATGATAAAGGTCTGCTGGAAAACTATCTGGCGTGGCAGTTGTCACTTCCCTCGGTCATAGGCGACGCATCATGGATTAAGCCCGGCAAGATTTCCTGGGACTGGTGGTCGAACATGAATCTCTACGGAGTCGATTTCGAGGCAGGTGCCAACATGGACACTTACCGCTACTATATCGATTTCGCTGCCGAACACGGAATCGAATATGTTCTTCTCGACGAAGGCTGGTCGCAGGGCACATGGGACATCACGCACTACAAGCCTGAAATCAATATCGAAGAGCTCGTGAAATACGGAGAGAGCAGGGGAGTGGGCATCGTTCTGTGGGCTCTGTGGAATCCGCTCGCACACGACATCGAAGGCACGCTCGACGTATACCGCGACTGGGGTGTCAAAGGAATCAAGATTGATTTCATGGACCGCTCCGATCAGGATATGGTAAATTTCTACGACCATGTAGGACGCGCTGCCGCCGAGCGTCATCTGCTCGTCGACTTTCATGGCGCCTACAAGCCCTGCGGCGTGCAGCGCAAATATCCGAACGTTATGACATTCGAGGGTGTCATGGGCATGGAGTACCACAAGACACCCGAGCGTTCTGTCACTCCGAAGCATAATCTCACCCTGCCTTTCATCCGCAATCTCGCCGGTCCGATGGACTATACTCCCGGCGCTGTCAACACAGCCACAGAAGAAGACTATCTTCCGAACTGGACTCATCCCATGGCACTCGGAACACGTGCGCATCAGGCGGCGATTTTTGTTGTGTTCGAGAGTCCGCTGCAGATGGTCTGCGACTCGCCGTCGAACTACAATCTTGCTCCTGGATATGCCGATTTTATCGGTTCTGTGCCTACTGTCTGGGATGAGACGATAGCCCTCGACGCCGCTATCGGCGAGCACCTTGTCATGGCGCGCCGCAACGGCGATAACTGGTATATCGGCGCCATGACCGACTGGACACCGCGCGACATGGAGATCGTTCTCGACTTCCTGCCCGCAGGAACGTGGAATATGCGCTCTTTCGCCGACGGACGCAACGCACATCGCCAGGCGACTGACTACAAGATAAGCGATACGATTGTCCGTCAGGGCGACAAGGTTAAATTCCACATGGCTCCCGGCGGTGGCTGGGCTGCTGTGCTAACACCAGTAAAAGAATGAAAAACTCGATTATCACAGTCTCTGCCGCACTCCTGCTGGGCACTATGGTCGCCGCGGCGTCGGTGCGGCTGAGCGGACGTGTGCTTTCCGCCGACGGACCTGTCGCCGGGGTGCCTGTCACCGACGGCGTCAAATTCACACTCACCGACAAAAACGGAAAATACGACATGGAATCGGCTGATGATACAAGGTTCGTATATATCACTATTCCCGACGGCTATAAGGTGAGTGTCGAAGGAGGCGTGCCGGTTTTCTATGCACAAGTGACACCGGATGCAAAAGGTCGGTTCCGCCATGATTTCAGCCTTGAGAAATCCGACAAGGACATGAACCGTCAGGCACTGTTTGTCATGGCAGATCCGCAGGTATATTTCGATCCTGACCTCAACGAGGTAGAGAAAGCCGCTCTCGAAATGAAGGCGACAGCCGAAAGTGAGTATGCCGACCGCGAGGTGCTCGGCTTGTGTCTGGGCGACATTGTCGGTCAGATTTCGCAGGGCGAGAAATACTTCCCGTGGATGATACGCAACATAGCGAAGACAAATTTCCCTTATTTCTATATCTGCGGCAATCACGATATCGAGAACGGAGTGCCGACAAATGAAGAAGCCCGCCAGTCGTTCAACCGCTATTTCGGTCCGTCCTACTATTCGTTCAACCGCGGTAAGGTGCACTATGTGGTGCTCGACGACACATACTGGATGGGTCGTTACTATGCCGGATATATCGAGAAAAAGCAGCTCGACTGGCTTCGCGACGACCTCGCTATGGTTCCTGAGGGGTCGACTGTCATTGTGGCGCAGCACATCCCCTGCTATTCGCGCGAAGCGCGCAAGCAGGAATGGAACAAAGAGTCGTATCACAAAGTAGTCAGCAACCGTCAGGCGCTGTTCAAGCTTCTCAAGCCTTATGATGCCCACATAATGTCCGGTCATGAGCACTATAACGAGAACTATATCCTTGCCGGCAATCTCTATGAGCACTGTCATGCGCCTTTGTCCACGCTTTTCTGGTGTGCTCCCTGGGCTATGGACGGCACGCCGGGCGGATATGCCGTCTATGAGATAGAAGACGGGAAGATAAAAGACTGGCACTATAAGAGCGTCGGTTTCCCGAAAGATTATCAGATGAATGTCTATCCCGTCGGTGTCTCCCGCGAGCACCCCGAAGCTATAGTGGCGAATGTATGGAACTACGATTCCTCATGGAAGGTCGAATTGCTTGAGGACGGAGTTCCCACCGCCGAAATGACTCGCTTCCGCGGACACGACCCGAATCTTTGGGCTGATGTGGAAAAAAACGGGAAATCGTATGCCTTTCCCTATCTCGGATGCGACTGGACCGAGCATCTTTTCTTTGCCGTGCCGCAGAATCCCGCCGCCGACATCACTGTCCGTGCCACCGACGGTCACGGTACCGTATACACAGCTAAACCTAAACCGATTACAGTAAGATAACCAATGAAAAAGACTCCATTTATCATCCTTTCGTCGGCGCTTGTCCTCGCGGCTTGTTCCAACGCTGACAATAAGGTTGCGTCGCCCGACGGAAAGATTGCCTTTTCCGTCGAAAACACTGCCGACGGACTTTTCTATACCGTCACCGACGGCGCCGATACTGTTGTGGCTCCATCCCGACTCGGTTTCGAGCTTCGTAATGGAGAAAATCTCACGGAGTTCGACATTCTGGGCGCTTCCGCGGCGTCTGCCGACACCACATGGGAAACTGTCTGGGGAGAAAGCCGTCTTGTCCGCGACAATCACAACGAACTCCTTCTCAATATGAAAGACCGGCAGACCGGACTTCTTGTCGACCTGCAGGTCAGGGTTTTCGACGACGGTTTCGGTTTCCGCTATGTCTTTCCGGAGCAGCAGCGCGACTCGCTTGTGATAATGAAAGAACTTACGGAATTCAACGTCCCCGCAGGCTCGACCGCATGGGCTCTGTCGCCTGAAAGCTACTCCTACGAAGGATATTACGAAAAAACGCCTGTCGCAGAGATAGATACCGTCCGCACGCCTCTTACTATCCAGGCTCCCGGACGTTATATCTCCATCCATGAAGCAAATCTCACCGACTATCCCAAAATGAACATAGTACGCACCGGGGCGTCTACGCTTACCGCCAGCCTTGTACCCTGGAGCGACGGTGTTGCCGCTTATCTTGCCACACCGTCACGGACACCATGGCGTACAATGATTATAGGCGACAAACCGGGCGACCTTGTCACATCATATCTAACGCTCAACCTCAACGAGCCGCAGGCGTTCGAAGACGCTTCGTGGTGCAAGCCGATGAAATATATGGGCGTATGGTGGGAGATGCATCTCGACAAAGGCACATGGTATGCCGGACCACGGCATAGCGCAAACACCGCCAATGTGAAGAAATACATAGATTTCTGCTCCGAAAACGGCATTCCGGGGCTTCTCGTAGAAGGATGGAACATCGGTTGGGAAGGCGACTGGCCCAAGAACCAGCACTTCGATTTCACAAAGCCGTACGACGACTTCGATATCGACGAAATAACGCGCTACGCAGCTGAAAAAGGCGTTAAGATTATCGGTCATCACGAAACCGCAGCATGGGTCACAAACTACGAGAATCAGCTCGACGATGCGTTCGATTACTATACCGGTCACGGCATCAACGACGTCAAGACCGGATACGTCAACTACTACATGGACGGCAAGGAAGACCATAGCAGCCAGTATGGCGTCCGCCACTACCGCAAGGTTGTAGAGACGGCGGCTAAACACGGTGTGACGATCAACAACCACGAGCCGGTGATGCCAACCGGAATACAGCGCACATACCCCAACCTTATGAGTCAGGAAGGCGTCCGCGGTCAGGAATGGAGCGCCTGGGATCCCGATGGCGGCAATAAGCCGGAGCATACTGTCGTGATGCCATTTACCCGCGGTCTTGCCGGACCGATGGATTTCACTTTCGGCACGTTCAATTTTGATAACCCCAACCATCCTGAATCGCGCGTGCAGACCACCCTTGCCAAGGAACTCGCCCTCTATGTTGTCATCTATGCTCCTCTTCAGATGGCTTCTGATCTTCCTGAGAACTATGCCGCACATCCCGATGCGTTCCAGTTCATAAAAGATGTGCCTACCGACTGGGAGAAGACCGTTGTTGCCGATGCTGTCATTGGCGATTATGTCGTGACAGCCCGCCAGGACCGTAATTCGTCCGACTGGTATCTCGGCGCCGTCACCGACGAGGAGCCTCGGACGCTCGACGTGCCTCTGGGCTTCCTTGAGCCAGGCGTGAAATACGAAGCGACGATCTATGCGGATGCTCCCGACGCCGACTGGAAGACCAACCCGGCGGCTTATGTGATAACGAAGGAACTCGTCGACTCCGACAAAACTCTCAAGCTCAATCTTGCTGCCGGCGGCGGCGCTGCTGTCCGCTTTGCAGCGATGAAATGAAGTGAAGATACATACAGAATCTATAATCGGAACCGCAGACGCGATTCCGATTATTTTTGCATAATTGTTTCATGTCCGGCTAAATTTTAACACTAATAATTTCTAAAATTCGCTTCAAAGCATTAAATTTGCGAATGTATTTCTAAACCGTAACCACGAGTAAACTCTAATGCGTTATAACTCAGAAAAATACTTCTCTGCAGGTACCTATGCGCATAGGTGCGCAGGGCATGGTGTTTATTCCAGATTATTCAGCATGCACGGGGCTCTATTCTCGGCGCATTGATATTAAGCCAAAAATATTCTAATCAAAATCATATAAACTTCAAAACAATGGACGAAACTTACGTACCCGGTCTTAACCGTGAAAAATCTCGTAAAAACTTTTCAGATAGTCCTTTTCCCGGCAATGACTTCCCCGAAGTGAACGAACGTCGCTATGCCGGTGACAACGATAAAGAAGAGATTCCTGTTGTCGGTTTCCTGTACTCGCTCTCGCGCGGCGGCGAACCGGAATGGTGGCCTCTGCATATCGGTCAGAACAAGATAGGCAAGGATGCTGACATGGACATATGTCTTTCCGAGGCATCCATCACCGGTCATCACGCCAATATAAACATCAAGCGTATGCGCCGCAGCGGCAACGCACTCGCCGCCAGCATCGTCGATGTAGGTTCGAAGAACGGTATCATCCTCAATGACGAGGAAATCGACTACGAACCCCACACTATCAAGAACGAAGATATTGTCATCTTCGGTCTGAGCTATAAGTGCGTCATCATTCTCGTAGACCCCACAAAGTATGGTCTGACGGTATCGGAGGAATTTGTTGCAACCGGTCCGGCGACAAAGCGCAAAGCCGAACAGTTTGTTCCCGTAAACGAGCCTAAAGACGAAAATCCCGGTCTCCCCGAACGCGACCCGTTCGAAGGTCTCGACCGCAATGCTACCGTGAATATCAGCGGCACAGGAATAGACCTCAGCGGCGGTTCGACAAAGATTCTCTAACAACCTTATAACAAGCAAATCTTGCCCAGGTAACCGGAGGAAAGCGCTCCTCCGGTCTGCCGAGGCTTAGCTCAGGCAAAACAGTATGGCAGTAGTATCAATCATTGACGACGAAGACAAAAGATACGAATATCTGGTAGACAGCTCTCTTCCGCCCATCGGTAAGGGCGGCATGGGAACAGTGTTCCGCGGTGTACGTGTGGACAGGGATAACCCCGAAAACAGGAAGGATGTGGCGGTTAAGTTCATCCATGAAGGCGAATCCGCTATTCTCGACCGAGAGCGCCGCTCCGCCAATATAGTTATACACAGCGACAACGTCGTTGAAATGATGGGCTTCATCACCATGACTGTTCAGACGGCAAAAGGTATGCTTGAGCGCCATTTTGTTGTCAGTGAGTTGCTCAACGGCGTGAGTCTTCTAAATCTTGTCAAAGGCGTCACCAAAGACATCAACGGAAACGACTTCGAATATGCAAAGATGCTCTTCCAGCGTTTCCGGATCGACCGTCGCCAGTTCGTCATCGATGTTGTGGGTCAGGTGCTTAAAGGTCTTGAGGACATCCATCGCGCCGGATATATGCACCGCGATATAGACCCGAGCAATATCATGATTACTGACAAGGGGCAGGTCAAGATCATCGACTTCGGTATAGCCAAGAAGTTCGGCAGCGGTGCCGACTATGCCGAGGCCGCCATGAAGGGTGCCACACAGTACGGCATGGGCATGGGAAAAGTGATGTATGCCAGCCCTGAGGTGTTCATGGGCGAGCTCGACAAGCAGGACGCGCGTGCCGACCTCTATTCAGTCGGTATCATGATCTACGCCCTCACTGTCGGACATCTGCCCTTCAGCGGTACTGTGACCGAAATCACTGTCAAGAAAGCTACCAAGCCTATACCTGTTGAAGACATCGAAGACTCGCATCTGCGCAGTGTTGTCAAGAACTCTACCGATGTTGAGCCCTCGAAGCGATATGGCTCCGCGCAGCAGTTCCACGACGACCTTGTCAACGCAGACTCGCCGAACTCGCGTGGAAAACTGATTGCTATCGCAATAGTGGCAGCTCTCGCTGTCGGGGCTGTGATAGCTGCTGCAGTAATGCTATGATGCACAATTAATAACAATATAAAGTGATGATAATTAACAACCGAAATATTTCACGCAGCCTCACATTGCTGGCTGCAGTTCTTCTTACGTCTTTTGCTGCCGCGGCGCAGCAGTATATCGATAAAGGAGAAGCGCGAGCTACATATCCGTCTACGGCTCGTGTCGATGGAAATACTGTCCATATCCAGAAAGGCGACGTGGTTACGTACGAGGTGACGCTCGACGACAATGTTACGACTATAAACCGAGTGGTGCTTAACGAATTACCTTCGATTGCCGTTATCAGCCGCGACAATTATGAGTTCGCCGACCATAAACTGCGGTTTGAATATACATATGATACCGAGAGAACCTATAGCAGCCGCTATATTGCAGTAGAAGTTTCCGGAGAGGAGCAGCAGTGGCGCTATACAATTCCCCAGACTCTTGTAGTCGATCCAGACATAACACTGACTATCACTGCTAACCAGGAGTGGGGCGTACTGTCGGATAATCACATTCTCCTCACAGCTAACGTGAGCACCGGAAATGAGGGATGGAATTTCAGATGGCACACCGGTGCGACAACGCCGACCCTTGACTATGCGCCCCACAACGGCGGAAGCGATGTGCAAAATGCCGGCGTGAGCGTGACAGCGACGCGCCAGAGCGATAACTTCACGCTTGAAGCCTCATACAGTATCAGAGTATATCCGCAACCGCAGATTATCGGTGATGCTGTGTTGACTTCGTCGGCAAGTGTTGTCTTCTCAGGAGCTACTGTACGGTATACTGCGCCTCAGGTGTCGGGCGGCAATAGCGATGGTTGGGAATATATCTGGACAGAAGCCGGAGCTATTGCAGGAAATCCTGCGGTAGCAGAGAATCGTTTGTCCACTGAATCTACCGAAGGAAGAGATTTTACTACCGCAGTACGAATCAGAAATGTCGGTCCGGATGGTTCAGTCTGGCTTAATGAGTATTTTACAACGAGAGTTAAGGCATGGCCGCAGCCGGTAGCTTCGCTCGAATGTCCTTATGATGAGTGTTTTGATGGAATACCGTTTGACGCATTTATTGTTACTGCTGGTGGCGATCCTGAAGCATGGAATTATTCTTGGAATCTTGATGGAACAACTCTAATGGGTGAGAAGGATCGTAGATTTCCGACATCCGGTAGCGATACAAATGGTACCAGACACAATCTGACAGCTTATGCTTCAAATAATCCTGAAGGTATTAATGAACCATTCGATTGGTTTAATACTTATATTTTTACGTCATATCCTGAACCTATTTTTGGAGGGCAGACGGGCGAGTTATCTGCATTCAGTGGTCAGGAATTCACTTTGTGGGGGCAGGCTGAAGGAGGTAAGCCTGGCGCTTGGAGGTTTGAATGGACATGCGACGGTGAACAGATTACTAACGATTCTGAGTGGCTTACCACCAGTCTTTTTAACGATGGCACTCTGCCTGTTGAACATACATTCAGACTGCATGCTACTGCTTTTAACTCAATTTACGGTGTTGGACATGATTATGTATTCCCTGTAATAATATATCCTGAACCAAAAGTTGTTCTGCCCGATGTTGCCACGGAGATAATCAAAAATGAAAGGATTGAGATTCCTCTGAGTGTTTCAGGCGGCGATCCGAACGCGTGGTCCTATATATGGAGGATCGACGGCGCTACACAGCCGGAAACCAGTTCTACTTTTGCTTTCACTCCGACAACCAGGGGTCGATACACTGTGACAGCCGAGGTCATCAACTCCCCCAGTCTGATATACTCGCCGTATAATGAAACGTTTACTTTCAACTTTACGGTTTATGACGAGCCGACACTTGCAGTTGAAGGTAACGGATCGAACGATGTAATCACATGCGACGGCAGGAATACGCGCATGGCTGTGCGCGGTGTCGGTAGCGGCACGTGGACTTATCAGTGGTATGAGGACGCTGCTGAAATCGCCGGTGAAACCAACCGTGACATCAATGTCGTTCTTGATAATCCCGGAACTGATCCCATCACAAAAACTTATCGTGTCGTGGCGCACTACAAAGGCGGTGAGACACCGTATGAACAGGTATTCAACGTCACCATCTATCCGCGGCCGAATGTAGTTCAGGAAAGCAGCGTTGTCAACGTTTATTATGACAGAAATGTCTATCTGAATGTGGAGCCTTCGGGCGGTAATCCCGCCGGATGGGATTATACATGGTATATCGACGGCTCAGTTGTATCAAATAGCCAGAAGAACTTAGAATATTCTGCCGGCATTAATAATAAAAGGACATGCATAGTAGAGGTTTTCGTCCGTAACCGCGGCAATGGCGAAGAATGGTATAAGCAGAAAAAGTTCAGCTTCACTGTCAACCGATACACGACAGGCAGTGTGAATTTCTCGCAACCTTATGCTGATTATAACGGTTTTATCAGCCAGACGCTTAGCGCAATTCCTGTTGAAGGTTATCCTGATGGATGGACTTTTGAGTGGACCAAAGACGGAGTATTTGTCGGAACCGGTCAAAATATGCATGTCGAATATGAAAACAATACGGATTATGCATATTCGACAGTCTACGAGGTAAGAGCGAAGAACGCTATAGGCGATGATATAGGCTATAATCAGTTACATACATATAAGATTTATGTATGGCCCAAGATCACCACACCTGATGACATAAGAGTTGTGAAGGGCTCCGACATGCAGGAAGTCGAAGCAATTGTCAGCGGCGACGAGATTGTCGCATCGGTAACGCCTGCTAAGGGTGGTTACAATTATTATAGTCCGAGCAACAATCGCAATGCCTGGACTTACGACTGGACTGTCAGCGGTTCCTACACCGGCTATGACAACACCAGCACGGAAATATACACCACCCTTTCGCGTCCATATTCAGAAGAGATGAGCTACGGCGACGTCACGATACGCGCACAAATCAGCAATACCGCCGCTTACCAGCAGCAGACATGGTTCAGCGAAACCTACGAAAAAATGATTCATGTCTATACTGCTCCTCTGACTCCTCGCCAGCTCGTCCGCAAGGGCGACGGCACTACCGGTACGCTTATAGTGCTTGCCGGCGGCGGGTTTAATGACGACAGATTGCGCGAACTCAGCTATGAGTTTGTGTTCGGCTACACCGACCGCAATTCGGGTCAGATGTACGATATGCCTGCCACCGAAGAGCGGTTCTATCGCTTCGGTCCAAGCGAGCTTAACGATTACAACAAGCGTTTCTATGTCTACGCTCAGTGGAGATACAACGACGGTTCTGTTGTCAAGAGCGGTCTTCGCTATCTTGACGGCTATTCTGATGACAACTATGGCTTCAACAACTCCATCCTCGGCGGTGGCGGTCGTGGCGACAACAGTGGTGTAGGCAGCATAGGCGTCGGAGAAATTTCAATCAGCTCGCGCGGCTTCGCAGCAGAGCTCAGCGAACCTGCCGCAGCTTCTGTCAGCGTCCGCACCACATCGGGACAGCTTGTATTCTCGCGCAGCTATGCAGCCGCTACGTCGTTCGATGAGGCATTCGACCATGATTTCGTACCAGGAATCTACATTGTCACCGTTCAGGCAGGCGCAAGTGTTGAAACAAAGAAAATAGTAATCCGATAAAGCCACGACATAATGAAAAAGATCATAAAAACCATAATAGCTCTTATGTCGCTGGCTCCTGTGTTTACAGCCGCGGCAGCAGTTCCCGACAACACGGAGCTCCGTCACGCCAATCTGGCAGCACTGAGTCTCGTGCAGAGCTATGGCAGCAATGTCACCGTCAGCACCGACGAAAAAGAGGAGCTTTTCCGCAATCTGTTCAAAGATGGCAACACACAGGTCTATAACGACCTTCTCGGTCTTGCGCCAAGCAGGTCGAAAACCGTCAGCGTCGATGAGTATGTGAAATTGCTCAAGGACGTCAACGGTACTCTGGTCGACATACGCAACATACGCTCCGGCGCTGTAGAGGACGGCGGCGACTGCTGGCTCATGACAGTGAATTTCGATAAGTCGATGTTCTATGTCCTTCGCTCGCGAGCCATTCTGCGCAGCTCCGACTACTATGGCGTCGACTACAAGATGACAGCACAGATTGAAGTTGCGAAGGACAGCACGCATACAAGCGTGTTCCGCTCGATCGACGGCAAGATAGACAGCAAGATGCCTCCGCTGGAACCGGGATTCAGATACCTTGTCCCGTCGGAAAATAAAAAAGACAGGAAACGCGACACTTTAGTGACCGTCAACGGCAAGCCGCTGCGCTTCAACAAGTCGCATCAGGCTTTCCTTCCCGAAGGAAAACTGAAACTAAGCTATCCTGATCCGGATATGAAGCTGAAGCTCGTCGCCCCCGATCCTTCTAATCCGCTGCAGTGCAAGGTGAAGTTCACCCCGCGCCACTGGCGTCTGCGTCCCTACTACGATATGGCTTTAGACGGCGCCTACACCATCGACGCTCCCGAGGGCTTCGAGACAACGAGCTCCGGAATGGATGCCGGTCTCGACATCGGCTATTGTTTCGGCAGCCGCAAGTTCCGCATGGGCATTTTCTTCGGTGCCGGTATCTCAACGGGCAAATTCGACATATCCGCCACCGGGCTCAACTATAACTATTCCGCTTATAGCGATGCCGATATGGACGGCGAAGACTATCAGCGCTACTATGAAATCGAGCGCACCGGAATGTCGGTGAAGACAAATCATATAGCTGTACCGCTTTATTTAGAGTTCGAAATCCGTCCGTCGCGACGCTTCTCGATCTATCTCCATGCCGGTGCGAAAGGCTATCTCAACATGGGTTCGAAGATTGAAAACGCCGATGCCAGCCTGTACAGCTACGGCATCTATCCGCAGTACGACAACCTGCGCATGGACGAAAGCTGGCTCAACGGTTTCGGCGATGCTCAGATGACGATAGCCGACTATCATGGCGACGAAATTTTCAACAGTATTGCTGCAGATGCTATGGGCGGTCTCGGTCTTCGCCTGTTGCTTTTCGGTCCGCTGTCGCTCGACGTAGGTGCAACGTATATGCATACCATCATCAACCGAATCAACGATGATACGAACTATGATGGCTTCCGTCCTGAAGGACAAATATCGCAGTGGATGGCTCCGGTGACATATACCGTTTCCGGCGGACAGGTTTATAGCAACCTTCTTACAAATTACTGCAAGATCAAGACGAGCCCGCTGCGTCTGCATATCGGTCTTACATTCAAATTTTAAACTTCGATATAAAATACCAATCATATAAGAGAATGGAAAAACAGTTCAAATGCCAGGCATGCGGACATGTGTTCACAGCCGATACTAATAAATATGTGACATGCCCCAACTGCGAGTCGGACAATGTAGCTATCGACAACGGGTCGAAGAAGATAATTCCCATTGTCGGCGGCATTGTCGGCGGTTTAGTTGTGCTCGCCGGCGTGTTCTTCGGCGTCAAATATCTCAAAGACCGTCCGTCGGAAGATACAGGGTATGACACTCCTGCTATTACGACGCCTACCGTCGAAAATACGACCTCCGAAGAAACAGAAACGGAAGTGCCTAAGGAAATTATGGAGAATCTGCCGGCTTCTGTCAGCATCAATAACACTCAGCCCGTCTATAACGCCTCAACCGGCAAGTACTCGATTCAGTTGAATGTTACTGTAGAAAAAATCGAGGGCTATACTCTGAAAATCGAAGCTCTCAGCTACGAGAACGGATCGCTTGTAGAAAGCAGTGCCGACGGCAAATTCACCAAGCTGCCTCCTGCTACAAGTGCCGCCAATCCCGACGGTTTCTATGTGTTCAGGGTAGAAGTGCACAAGGATGGCAAAGTTGCCAAGACGGAAGAAAAGCTTATCCCCGGTTTCCGCAAGGTTGAGAGCAACATCAAGAAAATCACGGCTCTCGAAGTGCAGAATCTCATCAACAGCGGTATAACAGCTGCCGACCTTCAGAAGAACAAGGGCTTTGCATCATCTGTTTCGGTGTCCTGCACCAACCCCAAGGACGGCTACGCTCCCAACAACTTCAGCAAGCTGCTTAAAGACCTCCACATGGGAACTATAACAGCTGTTCAGGTGAGCAATGTGAACTACAACTCAATGAATCAGATAAACAACATCACCGTCACTGTTACGTGGGCGGATTAACAATGAAGACTGCTATGAAAAAATATATTGCAGCCGTCGTGGCGATGCTTATGCTGAGCTTCGCCTCCCAAGCCCGCATATTCAAATTCATCTATATCGTCCACGACAACAAGACAGATATCGCTGCGCTGACGCGTTTTCTTGAAGACGAGGTGGGTGACCTCGAATATGAGGAAGAAGATGAAGCTTCCAAAAACCGTACGATTGTCTATCTCTCGTCGGACGATAAGCCCATTATAGCTAATATGGACTCAGGCAATGCCGCCAACGCTTCTATGAGCCAGAGCATTATTGAAGAGCTTAATAACCGTACCTATCATTTTGCCAATACAGATTTTGACAAAACGCAGACAATCGATCTTCTGGCTGCCAACGATTTTATGGATTCGGAAGGCAAGCTCAATGCCGATCTTGTGAAGTTTGAATTCTATGTCACTCCCGACACCTGGAATGTGGCCTCGAATTATATAGCTTCGATCTACTATGCCCTCGGCATCGACCGTTTCTATGACAAGAATAGCCCGGACTATTCACATTCACTGTCGTTTAAAATCTACTTCCCGTCGCTCGACGACATGCGCGGCTGCAGAGGCAAAGACGACAAGTTCTTTGGCGAAGAAAATCCTAACAACATTAACACCCTTCTTACAGTTGCCGACTTTGTCGGCACCTATCAAAAATAAACCCAATTATGAAGCTTAGAAAGCACATATTATCTGTTCTTCTGTTCGGTTTCGGACTTGTGTCCTTTGCCGATACCACTCTGCCGTCGAAGGTAGAGGCATTCATGCCCAACGTGCTGATGCAGCGCCTTGTGTACGAGAAAGATGCAGACGCGATGGTAAAGCGCGGTGACTGGGGTCAGGCAAATGCCCCTGCAAATAAAAAACACTGGGTCGTATACAGCGACCGCGACGGAAACACAACCTACTCATCACCTTCCAAAGGCGCTGCCTACGATAAGCTCGATTTTGCAGAGAAGGTGATCATTGCAAAGATTCAGAACGGTTTCGCTCTCGTATATTCCGATCCTAAATATCCGACATGGCCCGCCTATAGCGAAAAAGCCAAGACGCGCGGCTGGATTCCTATGGATAAACTGCTTCTGTGGCAGTCGTGCCCTACCGACGACAAGGGTATCTATCAGAAGGCACTTCTCGCAGCCAATCTTGAGGCTAAATCTACGAATAATCTCGGCAGCAGCTATTCTAATCCGGAGACAAAGAGTAATCCTCAGCCTATTATGACTACGATGGATTTCTATTATGTAATGAAAAAGGATCCTGCTACCGGACTGAAACTGATTTCCAACCAGCTTCTTCTCGATGAGAATGCTAAATCTGAGCTTTATGGCTGGGTGGCAGACAACTCTTTTGTGCCCTGGAACCAGCGTTCCTGCCTTGAGCCTAACTGGCGTCCGAGCGATGTCAGCTACTTCAACTCGCCCGACGGAAAGCCGTATCCTGTCTATCCTGATGTGGCGATGAAAGAAGCTCCTGCAACGACATATCGTTATGGTGTGGCTAACCCTGCTGATAAGATGAACTCCACGAAATTCCGTATGCTTCCCACACGTGCACGTTTCCCTATTCTGGACCTCACAGAAGCTGAGAAGAATTATAAGAACGTCTATAAGTGTACCACTTTCGGCGGAGCAGGTCTGAGTGTTATCAACGACGACGACACAAAGAAGGATAAGGCATACGAAAAGCTGCAGCAGTCCATCGAGAAAATCCGTAACATCAACATCATTTTCGTTATCGACGGTACTCGCTCAATGGAGCGCTATTTCCCCTCGGTGAAAGAAGCTATTAAGAGCGGTATACAGTATTTCGACCCGAACCGTTTCAACATGCGTGTCGGGGTGGTAATCTACCGCGACTATGCCGACGGCGAGTTCCTCACCGAAAGCGTGCCTCTGACAAACGCTAACAATCCGCAGCTTCAGTCGTTTCTCGACACTGCCGGTAAATATGGAGCCAAGAGTTCCTCGAACGACCATACCGCAGAAGAAGCCCTCTACAAAGGTCTTGAGGTGGCTTCCGATGCTGCCGGAATGGGTTACAACAAAGAGCAGTCGAATGTAATCGTTGTCGTCGGCGACTGCGGTAATGCTGAAAGCGATACCAAGTGCATTTCTAAGGAAGATATTGTGAAACGTCTCGCCGACAACAATGTGTCTGTGCTGTCGTTCCAGGTCCGCAGCCAGGCATCTGCTGCATGGGAGCTTTTCAACGATCAGATGTGCGACATTATCAGAGACAACCTTACAGAGCAGTATCGCCGTCTCTACGCCGACATCAATCCTAAGTTTAAACCGCTTGGCAACGGTTACGATTTCACAAGCAATACAAATTATGAATTTCTTGTAGGTTCCATCCGTTTCCCCGAGAATTTAGGCAGCGAGATGAGCGCATCGCTTTTAGCAAAGCTCATTGAGGAAAAAATCGGTAAATTCTCCGAAGCAGTCCTCACTCAGATCGAAATGGCTAAGAGCGGTGACCCCAACGTTGCTCTTGCGATGAGAGGCGACGGCAGTCAGCAGGATATTCAGATCCGCAAGGCATTCGTCATCAGCCGTATCGGCAAGGAAGCCGCCGACGCTCTTGAAAAGAATGGCGTTACACTCACCTTCACGGGCTATGCTCCCAAAACTGACTCGCAGAACCGCAATCTGTGGCAGCCCGTCGCATTTATGTCGCGTGAGGAACTTGAAGAACTTATGGATCGCCTCAAGATTGTCCGAGACAACGCTAATCCCGAAGGTGACCGTAAACCGTATGTCGACGCCATCAAAGCTCTGATACGCGTTATGGTTCCGGATGTGACGAATAAGGATATGGATGAGATGGGCATCTCAGAGGTCATGCGTCTCGCCGCAGGTCTTAATGAAGCTTCGTCGTCCGTAACAGACCATACGCTCACAGAAATTCAGGATGCACGTGTAGTACCCGATGATGCTTACTCAATGATTATAAGCAAGTTCATCGAAAGATACGACAAGCTCGATCATGTCGTACTGAAAAACAAGAAATATCCTTATACCTACAAAGACCTCAGCGGTCATACGTTCTACTGGATTCCCGTCGAGGATCTGCCCTAAATAAATGGAATAAGAAATGGACCAGCCATTATTATTTGATATCCGGAATCTCCGTTGCTCCTACGATAAGGACTATCGCGAGGGAAAGTCGAAGGTCGTTCTCGAAATAGGACACCTCGCCATTCCGCGCGGCAAGAAAATCTTTATCGTCGGTGAGTCGGGCATCGGCAAAAGTACGATTCTTGAGACGCTCGGCATGATGAACAACACCATCGTGCCCGGCGATAACACCCGTTTTGTGTTCTACGACGACAAGGGTACCGAAACCGACCTTCCGTCGCTCTGGAAAGCCCGCGGCGAACGCCGTCTGAGCGATTTCCGCCTGAAGCACTACAGCTTCATCTTCCAGAGCACCAACCTGATGCGCAACTTCACAGCATACGAGAACATAGCCTTCACGCGCATGCTCCAGGGCTATCCTAAGTTCCAGTGCTTCCAGCGCACGCGTGCCGCGCTTGAGTCGCTTGGTCTCGACCATGTCGACGAGCATCGCATGGCTCAGGAACTTTCCGGCGGTCAGCAGCAGCGTCTTGCCTTCGCCCGTGCCATCCTGCCCGATTTCTCCGTGCTCTTCGGTGACGAACCCACGGGCAATCTCGACAGCGAGAACGCGCAGCGTGTGATGCACATCCTTTCCGACAAGCTCGACGAACTCGGCGGTGCATCGGCTATTATCGTGAGCCACGACATGCACCTTGCCGTGACTTTCGCCGACCTCATAGTGAAAATCCGCAAGGAGATCCGTCCCAAGAAATCCGAGCAGGACGAGGATCTCGCCTACGGCAAGATAGATCCTTCATGCGTCTATGTGCCCGCCGGCGCCGACCGCGCCGTATGGACTAACGGCGAAGCATCGTTTCCTGCCGATGAATTTGAAAACTTCTTACGTAAAAAATAGAAGACATGCTCAGCGAACATTTAAAACTTCTCATACGTCGCGAAAGCAAGGAAGTCGTCGGTCGCAGCGGGACAAACCTGTGGCTACTCGCCTTAGTGCTCACGGCAATGTTTGTATCCATCGCTTTCAGCAACGGATCGCTGCAATATCTGTCGTATAAGATGAACGACCCATTCACCAACTGGGTAAGCATTCCTAACATGCGCGCAGGTGATGAATTCGACAGGTTCCATGCGTCAATTCAGGAGACAGAAGTTCAGGATCACTACGGCTTCGGCGATGTCCAGCTCGACCGTCAGTATTCTCTCTCTTTCGTAGGCGCTGACGAGCATAGCCATTATCTTCAGAGCCGTTTCTTCGGTAATCTTGACAGCGAACTTATCAAGGCAATCCTCAGCGAGGACAATGTTGTCGGCGGTGCTGCCATTGACTACAATAAACTGTACAGTTCCACTGTCGGTTTCATCATCACGGAAGATGTTCTTAATAAGCTAAGCTACAAGGCAGACAGCATCCCCGCCTATGTCAGCTACTATTCATACAGCCCGAATGCCGATACTCTCGGCGTGAAGCTTATCGAAAACAAGTTTGCCGAAGCTCCTATGCCGGTACTCGGTGTAGTAAAGCGCTTGCCCAACAATATGGATATGGTAGCCGCGCGCTATTTCATCGAGCAGTACTACAATAACGATCCGTATACTTTCGACCTCAACAACCTCGATTATCAGCGCTCGCTGATATTCTTCGCGGACGCCGGTGTTAGCAAGGACGACCTTCTCGCTGCCGCCCGTGAGGTGGTGCCCGATTCTCTCAAAGACGCCATATCGGTCTATCCCAATCCGGATAACGCCTATCCGCACCTCGAAAGCTGGAAACCGGGCGAAATCTTCACTTTCGGCATCGAAGGTGTCAATCTTCTCCCCACACAGCTTATCCAGGACATCGCCGCAGGTATTGAGAAGCATTTCGAGGGCAAGAACGACGTCACACGCCTGTTCGACTACAAGGGTTCCGACCATTCCCTGCCAAGCGACGACTTTATATCTGTCAACTTCAGCACTCTCGACTCTATCCGAGCCTTCGAGAAGTATGCGAAGGATAATTTCAACGTGCGCATAGAGATGTCGCAGGTCAATGCCAAGGAGAACTTCAACGCCGTTTCCGTGATGGCAAACATTCTCTCGTGGGCTATGATTGTTTTCTCGATGGTTTGCATCGTTATGTTTATCATCAACATGCTTCAGAGCTATTTCCAGAAGGTAAAGCGCAATATAGGCACATTCAAGGCCTTCGGCATCAGCTCAGGTTCGCTCGTGGCGGTCTATTCGCTCATCATAGTGTGCATCGTCACCGCCGCCATTGTGATAGCCCTTGCCGTGGCATGGCTCACTCAGGAGCTTCTGCCTCTTCTCGGCGTGATGAAGGACGGTACGTTCAACTATCTGTCGCTGTGGAGCATGAAGACCGTATGGTCCATAGTAATCGTAATTGTCGCAACGCTTGTGACAGTACGCCTCGTTATGGGACGTCTTCTCCACCGCACTCCCGGCGACCTCATCTACGACCGCAACTGATATCTCTCCCGCCATGCCTACACCTTACAGAATCCCCGTCCCGCAGATGAACGACAACATTGCCGTCTATGGCAACCGCGTCTATCTCAACGGCGGCATGAAGCGCTACTACGTCTACGACGCCATGAAGGGCGTCATCGGGCGTGGAGGCATGGGCGAGGTATACCATGGCTACGACTGCCGCACCGGTGAGCCTGTGGCGATAAAGAAACTCTATACACGCTATTGCAACGTGCCGTCGTTCAGGCAGAAAGCCCGTCAGGAGTCGAATCTTGTGTTCAGCCATAAGAATATTGTCGAAATGCTGGGCTACTGCGAGTTTCGCGACGGTCGAGGACCTATATTTGTCATTTCGAGCTATGTGCCCGGCGACAACGCCGATACATATATCGAAAAGCAGGGCAGTGTGTTTCTTGGTCCGGACCGCGCAGAGAAGATTATCAGGCTTCTTATGCCGATTCTCGACGCGCTGGAGTTTCTGCACCGTCAGAGAATCTACCATCTCGACATCAAACCGACGAACATTATGATAGACCGTTTCAGCACGGCGCGTCTGATGGACCTCGGACTTGCCAACACCACGATGGCAACAGCCGGCTTCGGCGAGAATGAATTCGGAGTGCTCGGCACGCCGCGTTTTGCAGCTCCAGAGCAGTTCAACATCCCCGGTCACCCGTCGAAAGTCGATGCCACGTCCGACCTCTACGAGTTTGCCGTGACGCTCTATGAGCTCATCACAACACGCAATCCCTTCGAGGGCGACAACTTCCGCGATACGGCAGACAGGCATTTCCACGGCTATCTCAGTGCCGACGACGCCATTCCAGACGCCGTTCTCACCGTTCTGCAGAAAGCCACCGAAGTGCAGCAGAACCGCCGCTATCCCACTGCCGCAGCTTTGCGGAGCGCACTTGCCGAGGCGCTTGTTCCCAAGAAGAAAAAATGGAATCCACTGAGTTTTCTAAATAAGATTTAAAACACATCATTATACAGTAAATGAGTACAATCACCACAGAACTGCCTTTCAAAGGCGTGATGACGTCATTCATCGGAGGACGTGCTGAAAATCAGGACACCTGCGGTTCTACCGAGACCTCCCGTGGTCTGCTCGTCGTAGTATGCGATGGCATGGGCGGCGGACCGGCAGGAAAGACTGCGTCGTCGCTGGCAGTAGCCACTATATTTGCATATTTCCAGAACGCCGATGCACTCAGCGAAGAAGAAAAGACGGCAGATGACGCCACATTCCTCCGCACCGCCGTCTGCAAGGCTAACAAGGCGTTGCGCGACAAGATTGCAGAGGTGCCCGCCTGCGACGGCATGGGAACGACTGTTGTCGCCGTTCTGCTCAAAGACGGAAAAGCGACGATAGCCCATGTTGGCGACAGCCGTGTCTACCAGCTGCGGAAGCGTAAGTTCGTTTTCCGGACCGCCGACCACTCGCTCGTGGCTGAAATGGTGCGCAGCGGCAAACTCAATGAGGAGCAGGCACGCACGTCGGCGAATTCAAACATTATCACGCGCGCGCTCGGAGTCAAAGACGAGGTTGAAGTCGATATCGACAGCGAGAACTATCAGAAAGGCGACCGTTTTGTGCTCTGTACTGACGGTGTGTGGGGTTCTATGCCGCAGAATGATCTTGTCAAGATGTTCACCGAGGACAAATCTATCGACACTACCGTTTCCAAGGTCAACTCGGCTGTAGAGAATGCCGGCAGGGACAAAGGCGGCAAGCACGACAACTATACGCAGATCATTGTCGACTGCCTCGGTGAGACACCGGCGGGAGCTGATGGTGAAGCTGAAAAACCGGAAACTCCCACCGACGCCCGCAAGCAGAGAATGAAGCGATTGATTTTCGTCTTTGCCCTTCTTGCAGTAGTCATTGCCTGGGGTGCGTTCTATTTCGCTCATAATCCCATTGGTGGAAACGACGAAAAAACCGAAACCTCCGCGCCGAAAGACTCTTCCGATAACAAAGAAAAAGTTACTACCGAAGAGGATAGTAAAAAGGTTGAGGGCACTCAGGACGTGAAGGAGGAAGTGAAAAAAGAGGAAAGCACTCCCGAGACTAAAGTGGTTGGTAATGATGTCGCCGCCACTCAGGCAGCTAAGCCTGAATCGCCGGAGGCAACTGCCGCTCAAACGTCAAAATCAGAAGACGGCAAGGCAGAGGTGGCTAACCCAACACCGAAGGAATCAACCGACACTGCCACCACTGTGCTTGGAAAATTAAATGGCGTAGTTGAAAATCTTAATAATTTATCTTCTGAATTCGGAAATGGTAAGTCTGTCGAGGAAATGAAACATCAGATAGACGAGGTGAAAGGAAGTCTTGAATCATTGAGGACGGGTTATTGGAACTTCTTCGAGGAAGGTGAAAGGATGCTTCTTTTTACCAAAAGTAAAGAAAGATACGGAGCGCTTCAGGCAATGTCGGATAAGAACCTTAATAAGGGCGGCGCTATCGAAATTATCCTTAAGGAAGTCAACGACGCCATAAAGTCAATAAAAGAAAGAAAAAATAAATAATAATACCAATGAAAAGAATCACAATCGGGCGTAGCGAGAACTGTACGATCTGCTACGATGCTAACGTTATCAGCCGCAACCATGCCCTGATCAACATATACCCCTCCGGCAAGTACGAAATTGTGAATATGGGCACCAACGGAACGCGTGTCAACGGCAACCGTGTAGCCAACGGGCAGCGTTATCCGCTCAAGCGCGGCGATACGGTCGTTTTTGCAGACCAGTGCCATCTCGACTGGGATCTTGTTCCCGATCCGATGAAGCCCTGGCGCATCACCGGATATGTCGTTGCAGGCGCTATTGTTCTTGGTCTTCTTGGGTTCGGAGCAAAATGGGCTGTTGATAAATACTCGCCAAGCATCAGCTCTGACGAGACTATAGAGGCGCCGGCTCCAGCTACCCAATCTGACAAGAGCGAAGAAAATAAGGAGTCAGAAGATAAAGAAAAGCAGGAGAATCCTGAAAAGACTCAGGAAAATGAAGGGTCTGACGAAAAAGCCTCGCCTTGGCGTCTGCTGGGGAAAGACCGTCAGGATAAATCCGACAAAGATAAGACTGAGGATAAATCCGACAAGAACAAATCCGACAAGAATAAGTCCGGCAAAGATAAGTCCGACAAAAACAAGGACAATAATAAAAATAAAAACGACAAGAAGTCCAACGACAAAAAGGCTGAGACCGAAGAGAATACAGACTTCCGTTAATTTAATGATTATTCATATTATAAACCAATAAATATCAAAGCAATGAGACTTTACAAAGTAGGCAGTTCTCCATCCTGCGACATTGTCGTCAACAATGAGTATGTGAGCACACATCATGCCGACATCACCGTTCTCGACAGCGGCGAGGTCCTCATCGAAGATAAAGGCAGCCGCAACGGCACCTTCATCGGAGTCAACAAAAAGCGTCTTGAGCCCGGACAGGAATATCCCATCACCCGCGGCGAACGCGTCATGCTCGGCAACGAGCCCCTGCGCTGGGACAAGATTCCCGGCCCGACAATGCACCCCAAGGCAAAACGCGTCGTAAACATCGGTTCAAGTCAGCGCAACGACATTGTCATTCCCGGTAATGCCGTGAGTCGCTATCATGCAGTTCTCGTCATCGACAAAGACAATAAAGCCACTATCACTGACAACAAGAGCACCAACGGCACAAAAGTGAACGGTCAGAAGATCATGGCAGGTCGTCCTACCCCTATCAAGCGCGGCGACAATGTTATCGTAGGCGAGGAAGACATCACATCGCGCCTTGAAGAATACCTTCCCAATAATAACGGAGGCAAGATCGCTCTCAGAATTGCTGCTGCAATTCTCGTACTTGCTGTTATCGGTGGTGGAGTATGGTGGGCAATGAACAATTTATTCTCCAAACAGGTTAATGAATCCGCTATTGTGATGGTTCGCAATGTATATCATTACAATATCGAACCGAAGGATAATCCTTATAAACTGCCGCTCCACCTCGAATCGGATAAATATGCCATCACAGGCACCGGCTTTTTCATTGATGAAGAAGGTCGTATCGGTACAGCCCGCCACGTCGCAATGCCATGGCTTGAAGAATATCAGGAAGCAAACGCCTGGACACAGCTCAAGATTAAGGATGAACTCGAACAGGCATGGAATGACATGATGAACGACATTCCCACTTCTCTCACTTATGAAGAATACGAAAGTCTCAGCGGTACTACAAACGCTTTCTGGAAAGCTGTTAAATCGCAGGGCGGTGATTATCGTGGTGTCAACACAATCCTGAGACAACTTCATCAGACCACTCCTGAGGTCACTGGTGAATCGGATATTATTTCAATCGCATATCCCAACCGCCACTATACCACATTCGACGAGTTCTCCAACGCTGTGTTTGTTGCAGAATCCGGCACAAAGGACAAAGACGTTGCAATTATTCAGCTCAACACCAAGGAAACTCCCGACAAGGTGATGAAAGGCGGAATCTTTGATATCGCTAATTTCCACCTTACCAAGCCGGAGATTCAGAAAGATGTTCTCCAGTTCACAGGTTTCCCCGAAGGTCTTGCCCGCACATTCGACGAGCACTTCAAATCGAGCACCAATGTGCCCACAACCTATCAGGGCAAGGTTAGTCGTAATGTCGATCCTTTCTGCTTTGAGATTCAGGCCAACACTACCGGTGGCGCCAGCGGTTCGCCCGTCTATATGGGCGGTAAGCTCTACGGCGTTGTATCTACCGTCTACAAACGCGGCGACGGTACCGGCATCGTTCCTGCCAAGTGGCTCAAAGAGCTCTACGACAATTCGGTAATGCCTTATCGCGAATAATATGAAAAAACTGCTTTTAGCAGCCATCGCAGCATCCGCTGTCCTGCCCTGCATGGGGCAGGCTACGCTGGTGCTGAAAAACGGCTCCAGGATCTACGGCAATGTCTCTAACGACGATTTCGCAAACAGCGTGGTGACTTTTTCCGCCGATTCCGCCGTCGTTGTTGACACGATGAGCTATTCTGCTCCGGTGGTGCGTGCTCTGTCGTCGCTCAACGACGCCTGGCAGAACTGGTTTGCCGGCAATGCGCGCAGGGTGTTTACTCACAACAATGCCCCGAGCGCTTACATCGGCAAGGTGAGCTGTATGCAGGACGAGAACCGCCCGTTCAACGGTGAGGCTGTTATCCTTGAGAACGGCAATGGCAAAGTGAAGTTTTTCGTCACAGGACTGTATACCACGGAAGTCAATAAGCGTCTTATCGATCATTTCGAATATGCCGAGCGCGACCCGCTGGCTCTCACCGGCGTTATTGATGAGGTTGTTACAGTCGACAACGAAGTTATCACCGGTCAGATAGTGGCAAAGTATACCGCCGGTATCGTTGTACGCACAGAAAACGGTGTCGACAATTTCATACCCTTCGAGAATGTGATGCTTACGCGCATTGTTCCTTTCAATGTCAATTATCCTCTCAAAGACCAGGTGCGCTATCATTCGCGCCTGAACTATAAGAACGGAAAGACAAACAACGAAGTTACAGGCATCATTCAGGAGGTTGTATACAAGCCCAAGAACGGTGCTAAACCGTATTACACGGTTCTCAATGCCGACGGAACGTCGTCCACCGACTATAACTTCGAAGATGTCGATGGCATTAAGAGCGTGCGCAACAGTTCCTTTGTCGACAAGCGTGATGTTGTCATTAAAAAAGATGAAGTGCTTGTCGCAGGGAAGCCCGGAAAGAAGGTAACTCTCAAAGAGGGCAGCGACCGCTATGTGCTTCCCGATTCTGTCGAGTTTGTTGAGATTAAATTCAGCGACCTCAAGGATGCGCGTGTGCCTGTACACTACAAGAACACTCCCGATAATAATGAATTCTTCTTTGTTGAGCTGACTGTTCCTGTCGTGGAGAAGAAGAAGCCGGGTCTTTTCGGTGCTCCTAAGGTCACAGAACCCGAAGCTCCGTATGTGACATTTGCCAAGCTTCTCCGTGGCGGTTTCCGTGCCGAAGATCGTTTCGTAAGCCCCGCAAACAATATTTCGGTGCAGTACGGACCTCTCAAGAAAGGCGGTCGCTATGTTCTTATCCGCAAGAGCGACCTCACGGCATATCCGATCGTTGTAAAGTAAGAAACTTCTGAAAAACTCTCATAACAAAGCGCGTAGCCACTCCGGCTATGCGCTTTTTCTGTTCAGAACTCGATTGTGAAGCGGGTGCAGCCGTCCTTGTCTGTCCGCAGGCTGAATGTATAGCCGTGGTTGCGCAGAATCTCGCTTATAAGCATAAGTCCGATACCCTGACCGCCGTTTTTGGTGGAGAAGAAAGGCGTGAAAAGATTCTGTGCCGCTTCGGCTGATATGCCCGGTCCGTTGTCGGTGACGACGATACCGCCCGGGCGTGTATGTATGGTGATGGTGCCTTGCCCGCTGCCGCTGCGGATGCTTTCGATGCTGTTCTTGACAATGTTGACGAGCACCTGTTCGAACTGCACCGGGTCGAGAAAAGCAGTGAGATTCTCGGGACAAAGCTCGGCGCGCACCTCAATATCCGTTCCCGCGGCGAGGCTTTCAAGGAAATTAGCCACTCCTGCTATGAGAGCGTTGACGTCGGTAGGATGCCGGTCGGGAGCCGGTGTCTTCACCATATTGGCATAGGCGGTGATGAATTCGCTGAGTGAGCGCAGCCGTTCGTCGCATCCCTGGAGCGCCTGAGCGAATTCGGGATCGTCGGTGATCATCCCGAGTGCGCTGAGCGTGGACGTGGTGCCCGCCACAGTGTTGTTGAGCTCATGTGCCATCATGCGTATCACCTTGCCGTAGGCGGCTTTTTCGGTTTTGCGTATCTCTTCGGAGAGGCTTTCGAGCATCAGGAACGGACGCTGGAAGCCGGTGTCGAGGAAGGTAAGCATCGAAGCACGGTAGACTCGGGCGTCGTTCATGCGCAATGTGCGCGATTCGCCAGGGTGCATGTCGGCGATGTTTTCTGCGACCGTGCCACGTATTTCGCTCATTTTCTTGCCGTGCAGTTCTCTGCTCCCGAGCATGGCGACGGCGGCGGCGTTTGCCTTGCGTATGTGTCCGTCGTATTCGAAGATGACAATTCCCATTGGCGAGGCGTCGAAGAGCATGTCGAGGAAGGTGTTCTGTTCCATTGTGCGCAGCCGCTCGTTCTTGAGGGTGTCCATCATGCGGTTGAAGGTAGCGCCGATATTGTCGGCGGATTTATTGCCCACTTTCGCAAGACGTGAGCTGAAATCCTGTGCCCGGAGCAGTTCTATGCCTGTCCGGAGTGCTCCAATGGGGCGGACGAGGTTGCGGTAGATAACGAATATCAGCAGGAGTATGGCGGCGAGCGCTCCTTCGACAATCCACAGCGCCGTTCCGTGAATGAGGAACGGCATTGCGGCGCCAAGAATGGCGGCTATTGTAGCGGCAGCTATGACGACAGCTTTCATTATCACACTTTTATTCCGAATTTTTCGAGTCGTCGGTAGAGGCTCTGACGCGTTATGCCGAGTTCGGCTGCTGCGTTGCTGAGGTTTCCGGCGTGTTTTTCGAGTGCCGTGACGATTGCCGCGCGTTCCATCTCCTCAAGCGTTGTGGCTGTCTGTACGTCGGGTTTGCGGCTTGCCATGGCGATGTTGTCGGCCGGAATGTCTGCCGCCGTGATGGAGTGCTTGCCGCTGACAAGTATCGTCCGTTCGACGGTGTTGCGGAGCTGACGGATATTTCCGGGCCACGGCATGCGGCAGAGAAGCTCCATGGCGTCGTGGGTGAACTCCGGCGTGTCGTCCGGCGCAGCGAGGGCTGCAAAGTGCCGCACGAGCAGAGGAATGTCGTCGCGACGTTCGCGGAGCGCCGGCAGATGCACTGTTATGGTGTTTATGCGGTAGAAAAGATCCTCGCGGAATGTGCGGTCGGCGAGCATTGCGCCCAGATCGGCATTGGTGGCGGAAACCACACGGACGTCCACCTTGACGGGGCGGCTTTCGCCGAGCGGTTCGAATGTCTGCTGCTGCAATACACGCAGGAGCTTGACCTGACAGTTGAGGTCGAGATCGCCTATCTCGTCGAGAAAGATAGTGCCCTTGTCGGCGAGTTCGAAGCGCCCGACGCGCCGGGCTATGGCGCCGGTGAAGGCTCCTTTGGCGTGCCCGAACATCTCGCTCTCGAAGAGCGACTGCGCTATGCCGCCGAGATTCACCATCACGAACGGTCCTTTGCGCCGGCGGCTGTTGTTGTGCAGCGCCTCGGCGATGAGTTCCTTGCCGGTTCCGTTTTCTCCCGTGATGAGCACCGAGGCATCTGTGGCGGCGATGCGGCGGACAGTGTCGAGAACGTCGTTTAGCGCCGCGCTCCTGCCGATGATATGACTTCGGTCGAAGTCGGCGGTCGGTGTGTCGTCGCCTGTGCCGGTGAGTTCAAGGGCAGTGGCTATGCGCTGGAGAAGCACACGCCCGTCCCACGGTTTAGTAATGAAATCGAACGCGCCGTATTTCATGCCCTCAACTGCGAGAGGAATGGAGCCCCATGCGGTGATGAGAATCACGGGAACACCGGGAGCGAAAATGCGTACCTTCCGCAGAAGCTCGATGCCGTCGCGTCCGTCGACGGTGACGCCGAAGTTCATGTCGAGCAGCATCAGTTGCGGCTGTCGCTCTCTGACGACATCGAGCGCTTCCGCTGGCGAGCCCACAGCCGTCACGTCATAACCGGCATGCCGGAGAAGAAGGCTCAGCGACGTGCGGATTGCAATGTCATCGTCTGCTATCAGTATCATGTTGCAAATTTAGTAATTATTGACGGATTATCGCCTCTATGTCGGCGTCAATTCCATGCCCGGCGGAATAGTCCCAGAGCGTGAGGCTTCGGATCTGATAATAGTAGCTCCAGTAGCGGTACAGCTCCGTGAGCAGTTGGCGGCGTGCTTCGTCCTTCGCGCTCTGTGAGTCGTTGAGGTCGAGCGTGGATATTTTACCGATCATAAATGTCTCCACGTTGGTGCTGTAGCGTGTGGCGGCGATGGTGTCGGAGCGTCCGGCAATTTCGAGCTGCCTTTGCTGGTTGTTGAACCGTTCCACAAGGATAAAAAGATTCTGGCTGAAATCCTGAGTCTCCTGCCGCAACCGGCTTTCGGTGAGGCGCTGGTTGCTCTGCGCCACCTTTACGCGTCCGCGGCGCTTGCCCCAGTCGAGCAAGGGAATTTTTACCCCTAACTCCACTACCTGATTGTCTTTCAGCGGGTCGTAGGCACTACGGAAGACATTTCCCGTTCCTGTGAGACCCACCTGTGCGAAAAGCTCTATCTGCCGCAGGTCGCCTTTCGCCTTCGCCACTTCATACTGCGCTTCGAGCTGCCGGCGCTGTATGTTTTTGGCGAATTTATTGTTTGCAAGCGCTTTGTCGAGGGCGTCGGCATAGACAATGTCGACCGGAGGTAGCTGTCCGGGGGTGACTGGCACAATCTCGGTATCCTCGCCGTAGTCCAGAAAGGAGCGGAGGCTGAACATTGCATTCTTGAGCCCGCTCTCGCAGTCGGTGAGGTCCGATTCGGCGTTGAGCAGGTTGAGCTCCATCTGCAGGAGATCGTTTTTGCTGATACGTCCCATTTTCCGTTTCTCTACGGCGACGTCGTAGAGCTTCGTTGCGTTGTCGTGGTTCTGACGCGCTATGGCGAGGTTCTCGCGGGCAAGCAGGAGCTCGAAGAAATAGCTTATCGCCTGCATGGCGACGTCCTCTGTGGCGCTGAGGAATTCCGCTTTCGCTTCCTGATAGCGCACAGGTTCTATGCGGCGGTTCCACCGGACGTTGTTGGTGCCGAAAACGGGCTGGCTGAGCGTCAGCGCCACGGGGATTGCCATGAATCTGTTGCCGACGTTTCCCGAGAGCTGACGCAGATAGTCGAGCGAGGTATTTATCGAAAGCTTGCCTCCCGTGAGCCATATATTCTGGCTTACGGATATTTCGCCCGTCATCCGCAGGTAGTTGTCGGGAACGAATGTATATGTTCCGTCGGCATTCTGGTAGCTGGAATATTGCTTGAAGTAGCTCGGTATTTTGGCGCTGAACGCCACCTCGGGCAGCAGGTCGGCGCGATAGGTGCGGTACTCCCAGTATGCCGAACGGAGCTGCGCGAGGGCGGCTTCCGAACTGACGCTGTGTGTACGAGCGCGTGCGATGGCGTCGCCGAGAGACAGTTCTACCGTCTCCCCGCCGCGCGCTCCCGGCGCAGCGAGAAGAACGGCGAACACTATTTGTATGAATAAAGCTGTTGTTCTGTTCATATCAGACGCTTAAATGTGCGAAAAATTACACTATTCGCCTCTGAGGGTTGTGGCGGGGTCTATTTTCATGGCGCGGTAAGCCGGGAAAAGAATGCCGGCGGCGACCATCGCAGCCATAATCAGATAGACGACGCCCATTTCGATGAACGACAGTCCCCACATAATCCCCGATTGCTGACCCCGCATCGATAATCCCTGCCATACCATCAGACAGTCGAGCCCGACGGCAAAGACAGTGGCTATTGTCAGGAGCATGATGCCTTCGCCGATAAGGCGTCGGAACACTGTGGCGTTTCCGGCTCCCGCCACTTTGCGGACGGCAATCTCGCGTGCGCGTTCCTGAGTGCGGAACCAGAATGTGCCGAGCACCCCGAGGAAGGCTGTCAGAAGCATGAAGCCCATGGTGATGATGCTGTTGCGCTGGAATGCGTCGTCTTTGCGGTGGAGCGCGTCGCGTATCTGTCGGAAATCCTTCACCTGTGTGATGTGGACGTTGCCGTTGACGCGCAAGTTCTTGTCCATCTCGCTAAGAGTCGCCTTGAAGGCCTCCATACGCCCGGGTTTTGTGCGGACGTAGATGCAATCAAAGTAGTAACTTATTTGTTTGATGAATGCTGTCGCGTGCCACGGATATTCATATTCGGCGCGACGGACGGGTTCTACGACGGCGCCGATAGTCTTGATTCTGCCTCCGCCGTCGAGTTCGAAATTGTACAGTTTCTCGGGCGACATACCGTTTTGCACCAGATTGGATGTCACTATCATCTTGGTGCCATCGTTGATAATCTCATCGAGTCGTTCAGGACTTTCTCCGCGCAGTCCCGTGGGAATGAAGACCTTGAAGTAGTCGTCGCCTACATAAAAATTGTTCAGGCTATAGTTTAGCGTGACGTGCAGCGACGTGTCTGCGGGTATGTAGCTGTTACCGTAGAAGTTATAATTGTACGGCGCCGAGCCCATGTTTGCCTCCGTTGCTGCCACGACGTCGGGATCTTCGCGAAGGCGCTTCATCAGCATCTGCCTCTCGATAGCGTTTGCCGAAAGTGTGTCGCCTTGCGCGCCGGTGCGGATGCCGTAGTCGCGTTCGGTGTATAGAGGGCTGGAAGGGTCATACTCCGCGAGCTGGATGCGCACAACGTTGCTCGTGTCGAGTCCCATAGGCATCATCCGCAGCGTCTGGCAGAACCATGCGAAGTCGGTAAGCCACCACATCACAGCGCTTATTATGGCGAGTTCGAGGATGAGCCATGCGTTCGAGCGGCGTTCGCTGAATATTTGTTTTAGCAGTTTGCGTTTCATTGTTTCAGTGTGAGAGTTAGAAATTTCTGTCGTTAAGAGCGTCGACGGGGTCGACTTTTGCCGCCTGCCATGCCGGCAGTCCGGCGCTGAGCAGGTTGAGTATGAAGCAGAGAGCTATGACGATGCCGAATGTCGTCCAGTCGAAGAGCACACTGGCAGGAACAGATACATCGACGTCGTATTTCAGGCTTGTGAACAGCGAATGTGCGAAGAAATAGCAGTAGGCGGAACTTAGAGCCAGACCAATGAGCGCTCCCGCGAAGGTGATGAGGAAATTCTCGGTGAGAAGCTTTGCCAGAATATCACTCCTGCGTGCGCCGTAGGCGCGACGCACTCCGATTTCGGCAAAGCGGTGGCGCAGGCGGCTGCGCGTCATGCTGCTGAGGTTGATTGCCGGAACAATGAGCAGAATGGCATAGAGGATAAATCTGTTGCGCCGCTGATTATCGGCATCGCTGCCTCCGTTGCTGCCCTGAAGGTATATGGCTTCCTCGGTGGTGTATGGCGCTCCGTGGTCTACGATTTCCATCTTCTCTTCGGCGAGGTCGCTGTTGAACTGTTGTGCCCGGGCTTTCGTTTCGGCACGTATGGCGTCGAAACCGGCTGCCGACGGAGCCAGGATGATGGCGCTGAAATTACCGCAATATCCGCTCCAGACCGAATTGTAGGACGGCACTGAACGATATGGCATGAATACGTCGCCGTAAGCGTTTTCCGCCAGCGGCGAGACGTCGGCGACAACGCCGGTTACTGTATAGTCAAGGTTGTCGACATATACTTTCTGATTCAGTGCAGCTTCGGCGGATCCGAAGTAGCGCCGGGCTATATTGCTGCTTATGACGACATTATGCATCCCGGCATCTGATGTCTCTTTGTCGAAAGGAGCACCTGCGATGAAATTATAGTCGAAGATTCTGAAGAAGGCGTCGTCGACATACTGTATGACGCCTTCTGTACGCTCCATGCCCGGAACCGTCACCTCGCCCTGGCTTGGCTCCATGCACAGCGATGTCTCTTCCGCTGATTCGAGATTGGCGTAGAGACGTTCGGCGGAGTTGTGTCCGAGGTGGCTCGACGAGCCTCCGTGCTCGGTCTTTATTTCAAGATATGGCGCGTACAGCAGTCGGTCGCGGTTGCTTTCGGGTGCGAAGGGCATGACCTGTGCTCTGAAGCACATCATCACCACCATTATGAAGAAGATGGCGAGAGCTGTTCCTACGACGCTCACCACGCCTATCACTGGCTGATAGCGCATGTCGTAGTATATCTGTTTGAGATAGTTCGATTTCATAGTGTCAGTTATTGGATATCTGGCGTCCGTCGAAGAAGCGGAGGGTGCGTGCTGTCTGGCGTGCCTGGTTTTCGTTGTGTGTTACCATGATGATGGTGCGTCCGTCGTCGTTGAGGCGTTGCAGGATGTCCATAATTTCCGCGCTCATCTTGGAGTCGAGGTTGCCGGTCGGTTCGTCGGCGAGGATTATTTCGGGGTCGCCTACAATGGCTCGTGCAATGGCTACGCGCTGGCACTGACCGCCGGAGAGCTGCGACGGATAGTGCCCGGCGCGGTGCGAGAGCCCTACGGATTCGAGAACAGCTTTCACTTTTTCAGCGCGTTCGCGTGCGCCGATGCCTTTGCGGTAGATAAGCGGCAGCTCCACATTGTCTGCCACGCTGAGAGAGGGAATGAGATGGAAATTCTGGAAGATGAAGCCGATTTTATGGTTGCGGAACTCTGCCATCTTGCTGTCGCTGAGGCTGTCGATGCGCACGCCGTCGATTTCGACGCTGCCTGTGGTGGGGCGGTCGAGCAGCCCGATGATGTTCAGAAGCGTCGATTTGCCGCATCCCGACGGACCCATGATGCTGACAAATTCGCCTTTCTCTATGTCGAAATTCACATTTTCGAGCGCCTGAGTCTCGATTTCGCTTGTGCGGTAGAGCTTGCTTAGCTCCCTGACTGTAATAAGTGCCATGTTATCTGATATTATATTTGTTTGCGGTAAGTTTGGGTGACGATATCACGATTTTTTCTCCTTCTTTGAGTCCGTCGGTCACTTCCACGAAGTTATGGCTTGCTCCTCCGAGCATCACCTTGCGGCGGACTATGACGCCGGGTGTTTCTTCGACGTACATCGGATATTCTCCCGGTCCGTTGCTGTAATAGGAAGCGAAGGGGATAAGAATAGCTCCGGGATGCTCTTCGCGGATGACGTAGACGCCAACAGAGAGTCCCGGGCGCATTTTTTCTTTAGCATCGTTGTCCGGGATGACGGAGAAGCGTACAGCGCCGCCGTTCGACAGCGGAGCGACGTCCATCACAGTGCCGTCGAAAACGTCGTTGCCGATTTTGATTTTTGCTCTGCCGCCGTTGGTGAGGTAGCGGGCATTGCTTTCGGCTATGTCGGCGTCGATTTTGAACGATGTGAGGTCGGCAAGCATGGCAATGCGCTCGCCCTGTGCTACCTGTGTGCCGATATTCTTATTGATGTAGGTTAGCGTGGCAGCTCTCGGGGCTTTGAGGCGTGCGTCTTCGACGGTGCGCAGCTTCTCGGCGAGATTGCGGTCGGCAATGCTGAGGTCAAGGCGCTGATTGTCGAGAGTAGCGGAGAGTGCCTGGCGCTCGTTTTCGAGTTGCCGGCGCAGCTGTTCAAGTTCTATGCAGGCAGTGTTGTAGGCGAGTTCGGCCTGGCGGATGCGGTCGCCGGTGCCTGAACCGATGCTGTCGAGCCGGCGCTCGTTGTCTACCTCGGCGGCAAGCTGCGAGACGCTCATTTCCTTTACCTTTATTTCCATCTCTATCTGCGTGAGGCGTGTTTCGTTACTCAGGCGCTGCTGCTCTACGGCAAGCACCTGTTTCTGGCGGGTGTCGCGCAGGCTGTTTATCGCCGATTCCTCCGACTTAAGGTCGAGGCGGAGGAGGGGAGTGCCTGCCGCAACGGTGTCGCCTGCTGTGCAGTATACTTCGACTATGCGTGCGGTGACCGGCGAGGTGATGATTTCTTCATAGGCTGGCACCACTTTGCCGGTGGCGTTGACAGAACTTTCGAGTGTTCCGCGGGTTGCCTTGGCGATGATGAGTTCGTTGCTCTTTACACTCGCGCCGAACATCTTCACAAGAAACACGATGACAACGCCCGCGCAGACAGCGGCGGCAGCTATCCTGATAATTATTTTACGCCTGGCGGAGCGTTTTTCTTCTTTTGTTATTTTTCGGTCCATTGAATCAGATTTTATGCCATTATATGTGCATCAATCGTGCCAAAACGACAATGGTCTGATAATCAGAATATAGTGCTGTTCAATAGCTGTCCGAAACCGGACACCTGTCCGCTTTCGCACTTCTGAAACCGTACAACTTATGAACAAAAATGCGACTTATCAACAGTTGCGTTGTTTTCGTGGAACATTATTTGTGTGTTTCACGAAAATTTGTCTACCTTTGCATCATAATCTCTCACACGCAGTAATAAATGGGAAAAATCATAGCGATAGCCAATCAGAAGGGCGGTGTAGGAAAGACGACGACAACAATCAATCTCTCCGCGTCGCTCGCCGCAGAAGGCAAGAAAGTGCTCATTATTGATGCCGACCCTCAGGCTAATGCCACCTCAGGCTATGGCATCGACCCCCGTTCGATGACATCTTCTATCTATGAATGTATGGTCGACGGGTATCCTCTTGAAGGCTCGGAAGTGCCCACATGCATGGACGGTCTTTTTCTTGTGGGTTCGCGCATAGACCTCGCCGGCGCCGAGATAGAGCTTATCAGCAAGCCCAACCGCGAGCGTGTTCTTGCCGGACTCCTCGCTCCTGTCAAAGACAAGTACGACTATATCATCATCGACTGTTCGCCTTCGCTCGGGCTAATCACCGTCAATGCCCTCACCGCCGCCGACTCGGTCATAATCCCCGTACAGGCAGAGTATTTTGCGCTTGAAGGCATCAGCAAGCTACTGAATACCATACGCATCATCAAGAGCCGCCTTAATCCGTCGCTCGATATCGAAGGCTTTCTGCTGACGATGTACGACTCGCGTCTGCGCCTTGCCAATCAGATATATGAGGAGCTCAAGGGGCATTTCTCCGATATGGTGTTCAACACCGTCATCCCGCGCAACATACGTCTGAGCGAGGCTCCCAGCCACGGGCTGCCCGCACTGCTCTACGATGGCGAAAGCCGCGGCGCCACAAGCCATATTCTTCTGGCGAAAGAACTTATAAGCAACAATGCCAAGCGCGCCCGCAAGGCGAGCTGAAAAAACGTCAACCATCACCTGCCATGGCAATAAAGAAAGGTTTAGGACGCGGACTGGACTCGCTCATAACGATGAACGACGTTCCGGCGTCAGGCACGTCCGCCATCAACGAAATAGCTCTCGACCTCATATCGCCCAATCCCGACCAGCCGCGTACCGATTTCGACGATCAGTCGCTCGAAGAGCTTGCTGTAAGCATCCGGCAGCTCGGCATCATTCAGCCGCTGTCGCTTCGCAAGAACGGACCTTCGAGCTATCTCATCATCGCCGGCGAACGGCGATACCGCGCCGCACTGATGGCGGGTCTTACGAGTGTGCCCGCATATATCATCAATGCCAACGAGGCGGAGCTCACCGAGATGGCGCTTATAGAGAATATCCAGCGCGAGGACCTCAACCCAATCGAAATAGCACTGGCATATAAGAAGCTTCTCGAGCGCTACAGCATGACACAGGAACGTCTCAGCGAGCGCATCGGTAAAAAACGCGCCACCATAGCCAACTTCCTCCGTTTGCTCAACCTTCCTGCGGAGATTCAGATGGGTCTGCGCAACCATGCCGTCGACGTCGGTCACGCCCGTGCCCTGCTTCCCATCCCGTCGCCCGAGCAGCAGCTGAAGCTGTATAAAGAGATTCTCAGCAAGGATCTTTCCGTAAGACGTGTCGAAGAGCTCGCAAGGCAGTATATGGACGCAGAGAAAAAGAGCAAGCCTGCATCAAAGCGCGACAGCGACGATTTCGATGTTCTCCAGCGTCATCTGACGTCGGTGTTCCGCTCGCCGGTGAAATTCGCCTGCAACAAGAGCGGCAGCGGAAGCATCACTTTCAAATTCAAGGATGAGTCGGAACTCGAACGCCTCATCACCATTTTCGACTCTCTGACAAACAAAGATGAAGCATAGTCTCGGGCGACATATCGCAGTGCTTGTTGCTCTTTTTACGGTGCTGTGTCCTCTGCGCATTGCTGCGCAGGAGCGGCATCTGCCGGTCAAACAGCATCATAACGTCACTGACACCATTGCCGCCGCTCCCGACAGCGTCGCCGTCACCTTAGGCGAAGCTGCCTTCGCACAGGGCGCGGCAGATGTCGACTCGGTGATGAATATCACCAAAGGCTCGCCATATGACCGCTGGGAAGAACGCGACGAGGTGTTCAACCCCGACCCGACGCGCGCCGTGTGGATGTCGGCTCTCTTTCCCGGGCTCGGACAGCTCTACAACCGCCGCTACTGGAAGCTTCCTATTGTTATCGGCGGATATATGGGTCTGGCATACGCTACGTCGTGGAACAACGGAATGCTCAACGACTACACTAAGGCTTACCGCGACATCATGGACAACGACCCGTCTACAAAATCATACATGGACTTCTTTCCTCCGACGACACAGGAATCGGATCTCGACCGGACATGGCTCACAAATGTGCTTCAGTCGAGAAAGAATTTTTATCGCCGGAACCGCGATCTGTGCATTATCTGCATGATAGGGGTCTATTTCGTCGCTATGGTAGACGCTTACGTCGACGCTTCTCTTTCGCATTTCGACATCTCTCCCGACCTGTCGATGGATCTGACACCGGCGGTCTTCCGTAACGATTTCTCCGTACGTCCGTCGGTGGGACTTGTTTGGGCACTAAACTTTTAAATAATCTTCAAGCCAATGAAATCTATATATAAACTTCTTCTCCTCACCGCCGTTGCCGCCGCGCCCGCCGCGCGCGCCGACTCGGTGCTTGATGTCTCCGATGCCTCACGTAAGCCTGCGCTTATCATGCCTTTCAGTTTCGAGACTGATACGCACAAGATGCTCGAAGACTGGTATCTGAAAAATTATACAGTGCTCGACTATAACGCCGACGACAACGCCGGCAAGCCTCTCGACGATGATGTTCTTCTCGACCGTCTCAGCCGTCTGCCGACGATTATCGAGATGCCGCTCAATGAGCCGGTGCGCAACGCCATCAATTTCTATGCCAACCGCCGCAAGCAGCTGGTGGAGAATATGCTCGGTCTGAGCCTGTACTACATGCCTATTTTCGAGGAAGCGCTCGAGCGCCACGGCCTGCCCAACGAACTCCGCTATCTGCCCGTCATTGAGTCGGCGCTTGTGCCGACGGCAGTGTCGCCGGCAGGAGCTGCCGGTCTGTGGCAGTTCATGCCCGGCACCGGAAAGGACCTCGGTCTGGAGATAAACTCGCTCATCGACCAGCGCCGCGATCCTTACCTCGCTTCCGAAGCCGGCGCTAAGTTTCTGAAACAGTTGTATTCCAACTATAACGACTGGTCGCTCGCCATAGCGGCGTACAATTGCGGTCCCGGCAACGTCAATAAGGCGCTTCGCCGCGCCGGCGACGGAAAACACGATTTCTGGGACATATATCCTTTCCTCCCCGCTGAAACGCGCGGATACGTGCCGGCGTTCATTGCCGCGAATTATATAATGAACTACTACAAAGAGCACGACATATCGCCGGCTCTGGCACGCAAACCGCTCATTACTGATACTGTGCACGTGAACCGACGGGTTCATTTTCAGCAGATTTCTGACGTGATGGGCATACCTATGGCAGAACTGCGCACGCTAAACCCTCAGTTCCGCAAAGATGTCATTCCCGGAGACATCCGTCCCTATTCGCTGGTGCTTCCGTCGCTGCAGGTATATGCTTATATTGCAAACGAGGATTCTATTGTCAATCACAATGCCTCCCTCTATGCCCGCCGCGGAATCGTTGAGCCGGCTTCGGGCAAGATTGTCGGAAGCAGTGCCAACGGCGACTATTACGACGAGGAAGTGATTCAGTACCACAAAGTGAAGAAAGGTGAGACACTGGCGAAGATTGCCAAACGTTATGGTGTTACTGTAAGCTCTATCCGCAAGCTCAACAAGTGCGGTAAGAGTGTCAAGGCGGGACGCAAGCTGAAAATCAAGACCATAGTGCGCCGTTATCGTCCGAAACCGACGCCTGCGCCGGCTCCTGCACCGGAGACTGCCGATACGACCGTTGTTCAGAACGACAGTGTGCCTCCCGTTCCCGAGCCAGCTTCGCTCACCGACAGTACACTCGTGCAGATGCCTGAGCAACCTGACGCCTCCGCCGACAGTGCCGCTGTAGCTCAGGAGACAAAGCCGGCTCCCGCTCCGGAAAAGAAACAGGTCGACAAAAAGACTCCCGATAAGAAGCAGAACGCGTCGAAAAACACTAACACTAAGAAAGATACAAAGCCGAAGACCACCGTTCATAAAGTCAGAAAAGGCGAAAGTCTCGACAAGATAGCACGCCGCTATGGTGTCACTGTCGCCGAGCTCAAGAAAGCCAACGGACTGAAAAACGATAAGATAAAGATCGGTCAAAGCCTGAAAATCCCTGTCAAATAAACATATCGATATATATGAAGCAGAACAGAAAAGAGCCGGATCTGTCTCCGGCAGATGTTGATCCCGTCGACCTTCCGGAAAACGCCTTCAGGGAACTTGCCGCCGACGAGGAGTATCGTCCGGTGATGCACCCGGCACGTGACTATCCCGAAACGACGCCTTATTCGGTGACTATGGGTCTTATTCTTGCCGTTATTTTCAGTGCCGCGGCAGGTTATCTCGGACTGAAAGTCGGACAGGTGTTCGAAGCCGCCATTCCTATCGCTATCATTGCTGTGGGACTCTCCGGCGCTCTCAAACGTAAGAACGCCCTTGGCGAGAACGTCATCATCCAGAGCATCGGCGCATGTTCCGGCGTCATTGTGGCAGGTACTATCTTCACCCTCCCAGCACTCTATATTCTCCAGGCAAGCCACCCGGAAATAACCGTAAACTTCCTTGAGATTTTCATGAGCTCGCTTCTTGGCGGCGTGCTCGGCATACTCTTCTTCATTCCTTTCCGTAAATATTTCGTAAAGGACATGCATGGCAAGTATCCTTTCCCCGAAGCTACGGCTACGACGCAGGTGCTCATCAGCGGACAGGCTGCCGGCAAAGGAACGGGCAGCCAGGCAAAGACACTTGTCATAGCCTCGCTTGTCGGCGGTATTTACGACTATCTCGTTGCAACGACAGGACTATGGACTGAAGTGGTGACAACCACAGCATATTCGTGGGGTCAGACACTTGCCGCAAAGTTCAAATATGTTTTCTCATGCAACACAGGCGCCGCAGTGCTCGGTCTGGGATATATCGTAGGACTGAAATATGCCTTCGTCATTTTTGCCGGCTCCATTTTCGTGTGGTGGTTCGTCATTCCTCTGATGGGCGCATACGGCTCGCCTGATATAGCAGCGATGGATCCTTCCGCAATCTTCAAGCTCTATGCCCGCAATATCGGCATCGGTGGCATCGCCATGGCAGGTATCATAGGAATCGTCAAGTCGAGCGGCATAATCGCTCAGGCTGTCGGTCTCGCCACTCGCGAGCTTAAAGGCAATGCCACTTCCGGCAAGACTGTGCGCTGGCAGACAGATATCAGCATGAAGCATGTTGTCTATTTTATCGCCATAGCTCTTGTCGCTGTGCTTCTGTTCTTCTGGTTCGGCGTCATACATACGTTCTGGCAGGCACTCATAGCATGGATTGTAGTCACCGTAATAGCATTCCTCTTCACCACCGTGGCAGCGAACGCCATAGCTATCGTAGGCAGCAATCCTGTCAGCGGCATGACACTTATGACGCTTATCATCGCTTCCGGCATTTTTGTGGCAATCGGTCTGAGCGGCACATCCGGCATTGTCGCCGCGATGGTTCTCGGAGGCGTTGTCTGCACGGCTCTTTCCATGGCTGGCGGTTTCGTCACCGACCTCAAGATAGGTTACTGGCTCGGCTCTACGCCCCGTAAGCAGGAGACATGGAAATTCCTCGGCACGCTCGTTTCTGCCGCTACAGTCGGCGGTGTGATGATTATGCTCAACAAGGTATACGGCTTCACCAACCCCGATATTCTTGCCGCGCCTCAGGCAAATGCCATGGCGGGCGTCATCGAACCGATGATGATGGGCGGCGACACTCCCTGGATTCTCTATATTGTCGGTGCAATTCTCGCGTTGATTCTCAACTGGCTCGGTGTTCCGGCACTCGCTTTCTGTCTGGGCATGTTCCTTCCCCTGCAGCTCAACACTCCGATGCTTGTCGGCGGACTGGTGTCGTGGTTTGTAGGCCGCAGCTCCAAGGATAAGGCAGTATGCCGTGCGCGCACCGACCGCGGCACTCTCATTGCTTCCGGACTCATAGCCGGCGGCGCGCTTTTCGGCGTCTTTGCGGCTATCACCATCTTCTGCGGTGTCGAAGTGCCGACAAACGGCGGCGAGTTCACCCCGCAGATTCTCGGTCTGGTAGCATACGCTGCTCTTATAGCCTTCCTTTTCTCCGCATCATGCAAGGCTAAGAATTGAAGCACCGTCGCGAAATACTTGCAATCGCAGTTCCTGCGATAATCAGCAATATTACTACGCCGATTCTCTCGCTCGTCGATGTGGCTGTCACAGGCCACATCGGCGATGCTGTCTATATTGCCGCAATAGCTCTTGGCGGCACGGCGTTCAACACGCTCTACTGGCTGTTCAATTTCCTGCGCATGGGCACGAGCGGACTGACGGCGCAGGCCTACGGTTCTTCCGGCGGACAACGCGGCGCCACTGACGTCATTCTCTTCCGCAGCCTTGCCGTCGGTCTTTTCACAGGGCTCTTTCTCCTTGCCATGTGCGGTCCGTGGAAAACAGCGATAATAGCTTTTATGGATGCCGACGATGCCACTCTTGCTCCGGCGTTGCAGTATGTCAACATTCTTGTATGGGGCGCTCCGGCTGTGATGCTCACTTATGCGCTGTCCGGATGGTTCCTCGGAATGCAGGATTCGAAGGCGCAGATGTGGATGGCGCTCGTCACCAATGTAGCGAACATAGCAATCAGCCCGTTGCTCGTCTTCGGGTTCGGATGGGGTATCGTCGGTGTCGCTGTCGGCACACTGTCGGCGCAGTGGCTCGGACTTGCCGTCGGGCTTGTCATGGCATGGCATAAGTACCGTCCGCGTTTTCCCGGCTTGGCGCCGGTGCTTGAACTTCGGCCGCTCCTGCGTTTCTTCCGCGTAAATACCGACATCTTTCTCCGCACCGCATGTCTCGTCGCTGTCACGCTTTGGTTCACGCACGCCGGCGCGCAGCAGGGTACGGATGTACTCGCTGCGAACGCTCTTCTGCTTCAGCTTTTCATGCTCTTCTCCTATTTCATGGACGGCTTCGCTTTCGCCGGCGAAGCCCTCGCCGGCAAATATGCCGGCGCGTCCGACACGGCATCTCTCCGTTCGCTCATTCGCTCGCTCATGTCTGTCGGGTTCAGTTTTGCACTCTTTTTCGGAGTGACGTATGCCGTCTTCGGAGAAGACATAATGCACCTGCTTGCCGACAGCCGTGATGTTGTCGCGACAGCTTCGGACTATATCCTCTTTGCCGCCGCTGTGCCGCTGTGCGGATTCATGGCTTTTGTATGGGACGGTATTTATGTCGGTCTTGTCCGCACCCGCGCCATGCTGGCGAGTATGACAGTTGCCGCCATCGTCTTTTTCGCCGTATGGTTAATCTTCCGCCATTCTCTCGGCAACAATGCGCTATGGCTCGCTTTCAACGCCTATCTCCTCACGCGTGGCATTGTCCAGACACTGCTGTATATCTTCCGCACCCGGAAATGAGAAATTCGCACTCCTTGCGGTGCCTGTTTGGAAGATAGATGAAAAATGACTAACTTTGTGGTCGGAGATGCCAAATGTCTCTGTTTTTCAATGCAATCTATTTTCAACCATATATCACGCGTATTTGTTGCTGTGGCAGTTCTGTTGTGCGCAGCGACAGTGCGTGCGCAGGTGAATACCGAGCAGGTGATGCGGATAGGGCAGAATGCTCTCTATTTCGAGGACTACATGCTGTCGATCCAGTATTTCAACCAGGCGATACATGCCAAGCCCTACCTCGCCCAGCCGTATTTCCTGCGTGCCATCGCCAAGCTCAATCTTGAGGACTATCGTGGCGCCGAGGCGGATGCTACTACGGCGCTCGACCTCAATCCGTTCCTTTCCGACGCATGGGAGGTGCGCGGTGTGGCGCGCCAGAACATAGGCAAGCATCGTCTTGCTGTCGACGACTACACCGAGGCGCTGAAGCTCCTTCCGCGCAACCGTTCGCTCATGTTCAACAAAGCCCTGGCGCTTACCGACCTGAAAGAGACTGCCGAGGCGCGTAAGGTGTTCGACGAGATTCTGCGCTACTATCCCGGTTTTGCCAACGCTTATCTTGGCAGGGCGCGTACTTTCCTTGCCGATGCAGACACAACGGCAGCAGCCGCCGACATCGACAAAGCGCTCGAATATGACTCAAACGCCCTCAACGCATACATCATGCGCGCCGATATCGCCATCAATGGCGACAAGGACTATTCGCGCGCACTCTCCGATATCGACAAGGCTATACGCTTGCTGCCGCGTGCCGCAGGACTATATATAAACCGCGCCTACATCAGGTATAAGCTCGACAACTACAATGGTGCAATGTCGGATTTCGACTATGCGCTCACTCTTGAGCCTTACAATATGGCGGCGCTCTTCAACAGAGGTCTCCTTCTGATGGAAGTCAGCGCCAACGACCGCGCGCTCGTCGATTTCAACCGTGTTCTCGAGCTTGATCCCGACGATGTCCGAGCGTTGTATAACCGTGCTGTTATTCATAGTCTCAAAGGAAATCTCAGCGAGGCTATAGCCGACATAACGCGAGTGGCAGATGCCAATCCCGATCTTCCCGACCCTGTGTATATGCGTGCCGATCTTTATCGCCGCCAGGGTAAGCTCGCGCTGGCGGAAGCCGACTACAAGAAAGCCAAAGCACTCACGAAAGCCCTACCGTCAGCGGATCAGAATATTGGCGGCAACATAAGTCCTGATGAATCGCTTTCATCCGCAGGTTCCGCCGACTCCGGCAGCAACGACTCCGACACCGGTACCGACAGCGCGACAAAGCGGCGTTTCGCTACGCTCATAACTATCGACGATAATGCCGATTTGCGCGAGGAATACAACAACACCGCTATCCGCGGACGTGTTCAGGACCGTAACATCAATATCGAGACAGAGCCGTTCATGCTTCTGTCGTTCTATTCTTCGCCGACGGAGCTGAGACGGAACACACACTATATCAAGGAAGTCGACGACCTGAATTCGCTGCGTGCGCTGCGCTTTGTCCTTATGGTTACAAACCGTGCGCCGTCAATCGACGAAACGATGGCAAACAAGCATTTTCAGTCTATCGACTACTATAACTCATATCTCGCCACACATCGCGCGCGTCCTGTCGACTATATCGGTCGTGCTCTCGATTTTCTCACCGTACGCGACTATCAGAACGCCGAGAAAGATGCCACGCGTGCAATTGAGGCGGCACCCGATCTTGCTCTCGGATATATGGTGCGTGCTCAGGCTCTCTACGGACGCTATCAGCTCGACGATACGGAAGGAAACGACGCGTCGACGCGCGGTGTCATGCGTCGCAAGCTGCTCGACGATATTCTCGCCGACTATGACACTGTCCTACGCCTGTCGCCGTCGACGCCTGTCATCTGGTACAACAAAGGAAACATCCTTTTCGAAAAAGAAGACTATGACGGCGCCGCCGAGGCATATTCGCAGGCGATACGTCTCAAACCCGACTTCGGCGAGGCGTTCTACAACCGAGGCTACATAATGCTCAAGGAAGGACGGCGTGCCGAAGGTATTGCCGATCTCGGTAAAGCGGGCGAATATGGCATCGTGCCGGCATATAACCTGCTGAAACGTATTTCTCAATAATCATAGTAAAAAACGATATGCGGCTCCGCAAACCAAAGCGGAGCCGCACTTGTTCTATATCTAACGAACACGTTTTACTACTAAATTACTGATTATGTCATCTGAAAGCAAACGCAGAAACCGAACATCCGTCTGGATTGCCATAGGAGCGGTGTTCCTCATCATTCTCCTCATCCTCTGGCTGACCTTCGCCGATATAACAGGCAATACCGACGTTGCAGCTTTCCTCGCACCTAATATTCTCAAACCTATAGCTTAGAAAACCATGGATGATATAATGACTATCGTGCCCGAGAATATCGGGCTTCTTATCTGGCTTGTATGGGCTCTCGTAGGTCTGCTGGCCGCTCTTATTGTACAGCGTATTACATCGTATAAGCAGATGCTGGTGTTCAATATCATTATCGGTGTTGTCGGTGCCGTTCTCGGCGGATTTCTCTCCGTGCAGTTCATCGGAGCGACCCCGACTATGATGCTTCTTATCTCGATCCTCGGAGCCGTTTTCGGAGCCGGGATAATGCTCTGGATAGTAGCTGCACTGATGCGCCACTTTTCGAAGCGCTAAAAGATTCTGAAACTGATTCCTAAACCGAGGTAAGGCTGCGGACCGCGTGGGGTGATTCCGTAGCCTGCCTGAATGCCTATGCTCCAGCGCCGCAGGCTTTCGGCGCGACGGGGCAGGGGAGCGAATGTTTCTGTCCTGACGAATACGAGGCTGTCGAGGCGCGGACGGTAGCCGCTGACGTATGCTGTGTAGCTGCTGTCGGCATAGACAGCCTGCTGGAGCGGAATTTCAACATCTGCGCTGTCGTCCGACCCCGTCAGCGGAAGGCGCTCCGCCGTTGTGCCTCGGGTGTGGATTACCATCACCTCCGGCCGCACTATCCTGACCGTATCACGTCTGACGAGTGTTACTTCGCGCATTTCCCTGTTTCTTATGCCGGTAGTGTATGCGCCTGCCAGACTCAGCAGCCACAGCACGATATACACCAGCCTTTTCATAGCCCGAAATATCTGCACAGAGCCTCTTCGTGGAGTTCGGCGATGGTGCTGATGCCTTCTTCGCTGAGAAGAAAACCGGCGTCGGCTCTGTTGTCGTGGAACATGTTTTCGGTCAGCACCGCCGGGCATAGGCTGTCGCGGCATATTGCCAGATTTGCGCGATGAAATCCCTCTGGAGGCGTATAGCGGTCGCCGAGCAGATTCCGTTTTACGGCGCTTTCATAGAGCAGACGCGCGAGTCTTTGTGAATTTTCAGAAGCCGCCGGAGCGACAAATGCGCTCCAGCCCGATGCCGTCCCCCACGATGAGCCGTCGCCTGAAGCATTGGAGTGCAGAGAGACAAGAACTGACGAACGGTTGCCGCGGTATATGGCATTTGCCCTAAGGCAGCGTTCGCGAAGGCTTATGTCGCTTTCTTCCGGCACGAGTATGTCTGTGCCTATACCCTTTTCATTGAGCATTGCGGCAAGCCGGCGTGCTGCCGCGCGTGTCCATTTCCATTCTTGCAGAAGCCGGTCGGGACTGCATTTGCCGGCAGTGTCGCTGCCGTGACCGTTGTCGATGATTACGTGTGGTTTCATAGAAAAATCAATAGCATCGCAAAAGTATACTCGTTCAGGAACCGTCGGCATTCATTGATGCCGTCTAACGTATTTTAATAATCCAAAACGACCTGAATGTTGTTTTAGGATTAACATGATTCAACTTATTGATTTGTCCCATTATGAAATCTGTCCTGAAAATATCGGCTGTCTTGATTCTGCTTATATTGAGCTGGCAGAAATCAGCTGCGGACGGCGCTGTCGCTCCGGCGACTGTGGACGCTGTCATATACGGACAGCCGCGGATCGACATTCCGGCTTTACCTTCGGTCGCCGATGCTGTGATAGAGATGTCTTTTTCGGAAGTTTTGCCTCCGCTGTCAAAAGGCATAATGCCGAATATTTATGAAATGCCTTATTCAATGACCGCCGACTATCCGCAGTGGAATCGCCTGTGGGTCAATACTGCTGTCCTGACCGGTGCTTTTGTAGGCTCTCTTGTCGTACTCAACACACTGCCGGACGATGCTACATCCTGGAATCGTGCCGCACTGCAGAAAACGCCGCCTTTCAAGCGATGGTATAAGCACGTCATCAAGGAAGGTCCTGAGTTCGACAGCGACAATCCCGTTTTCAATTTTGTTCTTCATCCTTATGCCGGAGCCGCATATTTCATGGCGGCGCGCAGCTGCGGATTCAATTTCTGGCGGTCGTTTCTATATTGTTCGCTGATTTCGAACGTAGCATGGGAATTCGGAATTGAGGCTTTTATGGAACGTCCTTCATACCAGGATCTTGTCATAACACCGCTTGTCGGAAGCATCATCGGTGAACTGTTCTACAAGGCGAAGCGCGAGATTGTCGGCAACGGCTACACCCTCTGCGGCTCCCAGGTTTTCGGCAATGTCGTTGTCTTCTTTATCGACCCTGTCAATGAAGTCATCAACCTCTTTCGCGGAAGCGACACGCGCAGGCTTCATCTGGGACGGCGGACACCGACGGTCTCATCCGCTTTCGTTCCACAGGTAAGTAAAGGTTCGTTCGGCTTCACGCTAATGTGTACTTTCTGATTACAAAACAGGTACAATGTTGACACATAGTTGTAGAAAAGCGCATCCAAGCTGTTTTATGCTTGCAAACAATGTTGCAAATGGCTAATTTCGCAGCGCAATGGAACAACTTAACTTCATCAATATGCAAAGCAGCATCCGCACTATGCGTCGTTATTTTGTGTCAATGCTTCTGATAGCCATAATCATAGCAACTTATAGCTGTGGAGGCGGAAATGTCGACTCTGTACCTCGTAACGAAATCACGGCGCCGCTCGATTCCTTGTTCACCAGTCTATTCCCGGCGAAAGATGCCCCGGGTGCTTATGTGATTGTCTACAGCGACGACACTCTGCTGTACGCCCGTGGTTTCGGGCTGGCGCGGCTCGGCGACAGGCAGCCGATGACCGACACCACAATGATGAATATATGTTCGGCGACAAAAACATTCGTTGCTGCCGGAATTATGAAACTTATCGTTGAGAACGGACACCTGTCACTCGACCAGCCGATCTCCGATTTCTTCCCGCAGCTCAATAAAGACGTCTTTAGCCGAATAACAATACGGAACGTCTTTACTCATAGTACGGGATTGCCCGACTTGCGGCCATCCGACGAAAAAGAGTGGCTCGCATATTCTGCGAAATATCCCAACACCCAGTTCACCCATCTCGATGACTACAGACTTTATGCACGCGGTGAGGAAGTGACCCGCTTTATCGAGAAGCTCGATACTCTTGCCTATGAACCCGGCACCCGCTTCGAGTATCTGAATCCGCCTTACGTCCTGCTGGCTAATATAATAGAGAACGCTACCGGCGTGCCTTTCGCGAAATGGCTGAGAAAGAATGTGATGGAACCGGCGGGAATCAAAGACGCACTTTTCCACCCCGGAGGAGAACCTGAATGGCTTGCCCATGGCTACAGGCAGTCTTCAGGAACGGGCACAGAAAAGTATTACAGCACTTCCGACGGAGGATGGGAAGAATACGACTACGGCGAGGCGCCTTTCTTTGCCAGCAGTGCCGATAACGGACTCTATATCACTCCGCGCGAGTTCCGCCGCTGGGTCAACGCTCTGTACAGCGGCAAGGTGATAAGTTCCGCATCGCTCGACACGTTGAATACTGTGCAGATCGCCACACACCTCAGCAACCTTGACATTCAGTATGGTTTAGGACTTTTCATTCAGACGCGCCCAGGAATGCCGAAGAAAGTGTTCCACAGCACATCGAACGGCGGTTTTTCAATTTATGAGGGTGGTTTCCCTGACAGAAAACTGTTCTATGCCATCTTCGCCAACCGTGCCGACTGGAACCGTCTGGATGTCGCTCGCAAGGTCGACAGCATCTTTGAATCCGTCGGTTGGATTGGACCGGATCAGAACTGAAAGTAGATGAACGGCGTCACGTTCTCGCTGCGCAGTTCAAGGACCAGCTGGACGACGACAATGAAGATAAGCAGTTTCAGCACCCACGGCGAGCGCACAAACCATGCGGCGGCTTTGTCCCAGAAGCCTGTGGGAAGTGCGTGGGCAACGATAATCACAAGCATCAGAATGAGCCATAATGTGCGGGCGGAAGCGAACGGAATGGCGTAGCTCAGCGAGAAGTCTCTGAAAACGCTGCCGAGCACCGTCAGCGAATCCTGCCAGTTGTCGGCGCGGAAAAAGACCCATAGAGCTGCCACAAAAGCCATTGTCACCGCCCACGACAGTACTCTGACGGCATAGCCGTTGCCGAGGCGCGTGAGCCAGGGCTTGCTTGCCTTGTGTACAGCCAGACCGGCGCCGTGCATGGCACCCCAAAACACGAACTTCCAGGCTGCTCCATGCCATAGACCGCCGATGAGCATAGTCGCGAAATTGTTGAGATAGGTTCGCGCAGTGCCTTTTCTGTTACCGCCTAAAGGGATATAGACATAGTCGCGCAGCCATGTCGACAGCGATATGTGCCAGCGGCGCCAGAAGTCGGTGAGATTCTGGCTCTTGTAGGGGAAATTGAAGTTCTGTGCGAGTTTGAAGCCCATTATCAGCGCTATGCCTATCGCCATATCGGAGTACCCGGAGAAGTCGCAGTAGATCTGCATCGTATAGCCTATGATACCCATCAGGGTCTCGAAGCCTGAGTATCCGCCCGGGGTCTGGAATATGAGGTCGTTGTATTGCGCTATATAGTCGGCGATGATGGCTTTCTTGACAATGCCTAAGATGATTAGCCATAAGCCCATGTACACTTCCTTCCGCGTGGCGTGATGATTCCTGTCGATCTGCGGCAGAAAGTAATCGGCACGTACGATAGGACCGGCGACAAGAGCCGGAAAGAACGACAGAAAGAAGGCATATTCAAGCCATGTGCGTGTAGGAGCAACGCGACCTTTGTAAACGTCGATGATGTAGCTCACCGACTGAAAGGTGTAGAACGATATTCCGACAGGCAAGATGAGGTCGAGCGGCTGGAAATTTGCCTGAACCATGGCGCTGATGTTCCACAGGAAGAAGTTGGCATATTTGAAGTAGGCGAGTATGCCCAGCGATGTAAGCAATGAAATACCTACGCACGTGCGGCGGAAAGCGCGCGAGCGTCCCGGAGCCGACATAAGGCGCGAAAGGGTCCAGTCGACGGCAGACGTCGCGCCAAGCAGAAGCACGAACACGCCGCTGCTCTTATAGTAGAAATAGAAGCTGAACGCCACGACGAATGTGAGCATCTGCCATTTCCGGCGCCTCAGCAGTCCGTATAGCGGCATGAAGGCAAGGAACAGCGCCCAGAAGGTACCCGACGAGAAGAGCATCGGAGCCTTCGGGTCGTAGCTCAGCAGATTCAGGATATTTTCTATGAATCCGGTCATTATTTTTCGTTTGGCTGATGAACGAATATGCGCTTGGCACGCGACGACGCCTTCTCGGGGATTTCCATTCTGATGGGATGCAGGCAGTTGCCGGGCATCCAGCGGGCAACACTGTCCATCCATTGCGCCGCCGACTGCCGGGTGGGATGCGCACCGTCTTTGGAGCGGTCGAAATGCATCCCGTTGCTGACGAAGAATGTGCCGCGGGGTGTGTTGGCGCCGATGAGATCGTTGATGCCGGTGTCCGGCTTCCAGTTCGGAGGTCCTATCCAGACATAGGGTATGGTGTCGATGTCGGAGATAATCTGTTTGACGTATGCGTCGCGTTTTCTGGCGATATCGCTTACGAAGAGCTCGTTGGCGCCGAGGCTTATGAAGATGTAGTCGGGGCGGAGCTGTGCGATATACTTTTTCAGTTTGTCCGATTTACCCCATACTTCCGATGTCGAGCTGTACCACATCACCTCGTAGAGCGTGTGGCGGTTGTGGTCGGCGTATGCCGCCATGCGTGGTCCGAGACCTTCAAGCATAGAGTCGCCGATAAAAAGGATGGTCTTCGATGCCGTGTCGCACGGAACGGGAAATGTGACCGCTTCTGTAACGTTTTGAGCCGCAGTGCTATCTTCCTGCTCCGTGACCGGTGTTTCCGTGGGTTTGTGAAAGAGCGTGCCTGCTATCTCCGATGATTTCAGCTGATGTCCGGCTATGACGGGCATGTCGAAAGCCGACGCCGCGGCGAAAACGGCGAAAGCCATGCATAACAGCAGCCATAGTTCTATGTAGTGTTTTTTCATGGTGGCAGTCGGTTTTCAGTAGCAAATCTGCCTGTATGAGCCGTCGCGCCCCGGTCCGACGTAATAGCGCCGTAGACCGTATCCTTTTTCTGCCGCCGGACCGCTGACGGGATGCCCGAGGAGGGAGAAAACATCGTATTCGCTTCCGCATTTAGGGCAGCGGGCATACATTGTCTCTCTGTCGATTTCTATGCGGACGTCGCGTTTTGCCTCTACGGGACATGACAGGTCGTATGCCTTCGGTTCGCCAAGGACGTCGCCGACAAGAAGCACTCCTCCGAAGCCTGTTGCCGAGAAGGCGGTGTAGGGAAAATTCGACGGAATGCGTTGTTCGAGAATAAAACGGTTGTAGTCCATCGCGCCGGCTGCTCCATAGACATTCCACTGTGCTATTGTCGGAAAAACAATATTGACAGGCAGCACGGGGATGCGGTCGTCGTCGAGGTGATGGCATGATGCGGCGAAGCACAGAAATGCCGCGGACAGGGCGACCGCGGCAATCTTGTTTATTGCAGCTCTCATCATGGATGAAGCTTATGCCATTGAGGCAAAGAGGTTCCCGAAGTTGTCGACTGCTTTCTGGAGTGTCGGACCTATCAGAGGACGCAGCATCACCGGGATTTCGACGTCCATTTCGCCGTAGATTTCGGAGCCTGTGCCGTTCGGCCGGTACACGATATTTATGAACATGGGCACCGGCGAATTTTCTGCCGTGAGACGGACAAAGCCCGGCTTGCGTTCGCTCACGCGCAGAGTGATCGCTCCTACCTGCGGCGTATTGATGACGATGCTGTCGGCGGTAAATTCTACCTGTCCGAGCTTGGCTCGCTCGTCGGCAGGCAGCTCGTCGATTTTATGCTGCAGAGCGGTGAAGTCGGCGAAGCGGGCGTCGAGCTCTTCGGGAGCAAGAGCTACGACGACAGGCTTGGAACTGTATTTTGCCATTTTATGATTGTTGTTGACTGATTTTGATTATGCATGCCATTCCGAGGGATTCTCGCGCCAGTTGTGGAGCGTTTCAAGGTCTTCTTCGGAAATATATTTTGTCTGAAGGGCGGCTTCGAGAATAGCGTTGTAGTTGCTCAGTGTCACTAAACGGACACCGGCTTTTTCGAAGTTTTCTTCTGCAACGGGGAAGCCGTAGGAGAAGAGCGCTACCATACCGATGACTTCGCATCCGGCGGCGCGGACTGCTTCGACCGCTTTGAGGGAGCTCTTGCCGGTAGACACGAGATCCTCGACTATTATCACTTTCTGACCGGCTTTGAGATCGCCTTCTATGAGGTTCTCAAGACCATGGTCTTTGGGAGTGGAGCGGATATATGCGAACGGAACATTGAGTACGTCGGCAACAAGTGCGCCCTGTGCTATGGCGCCTGTTGCTACACCTGCTACGGCTTCTACTTCCGGGAACTGCTCAAGGATGACACGGGAGAGTTCGGTTTTGATATAGGTGCGCACCGAGGGGTAGGACAATGTACGGCGGTTGTCGGTGTAGATGGGGGAATTCCATCCGGAAGCCCAGGTAAAGGGGTTGGCGGGCTGGATTTTCAGAGCATTGATTGCAAGGAGCTTTTCTGCAAGCTGACGTGCGACGGTTTTCATATAGGCAAATTGTATTTTATTAAGCCGCAAAGATACAAAAATCCTTGCCAATTCTTTAAGAATTTGCAAAATTTAGCAATTCGCTATGCCTTTGCGGCTCTCGGCTGGAAATGCTCTTATTGAAGCACGATTTTTGCGCGTACCGGGAAATGATCGGACGGCGTGCGGACAACGGCCTGATTCACGTGCATTATCTCCGGAGCATCCTTGATGTTCATTGCGCCTTCGTTGCCGTCGATAGTACGGTAGGTATCGGTAAGGACGCTGTATTTGAGCACTTTCACGTCCGGAGTCACGAAAATATGGTCAATGCGCTGGGTGGTGAAGCCGTCGGGGTGCCATGCGTTGAATGTTCCGTTGGGTGCGAACACATATTCGCTCACTTCGAATGCGTCGAGCAGGCGCTTGTCGCCGGTGATGGTGGCGTACGCCTCGCTGGTCTGGTCGACGTTGAAGTCGCCTGTGACAAATGCCGGAAGTCCGCTGCCTATCTCTTCGATTTTTGCCTTGACGAGCTTGGCGCTTTCCGTGCGGGCTACTTTGCCGACGTGGTCCATGTGAAGGTTCATGAAAATGAACTTGCGTCCCGATTGTTTATGGCGGAACTTGCCCCATGTGCAGATGCGGATGCAGGCAGCGTCCCATCCTAAGTGAGGATACGTCGTGTCTTCTGCAAGCCAGAAATTACCCTGGTCGAGAACGTCGAACATGTCGGCGTTATAGAAGATGGCGGAATGTTCGCCGAGTTCCTTGCCGTCCTCGCGTGCCACGCCGATATACTTGTATCCCGGCAGATTGGCGAGCATATCGTCGATCTGCGGTTTCATCGCTTCCTGCGTGCCGAAGATGTCGAAGTCGCTGGTGTATGCCAGCTGCGCTACTACCTGACAGCGGCGCTGCCAGCCGTTGCCGGCTTCTACGTCAGACTGGGCGGGCATACGGATGTTATAAGTGGCGACGTTGAATGTTACCGGTTTGGCGGCATATAAAGCGGCGGAAAAAAGTATTGCCGCAAGTGCAAGGAGGATTTTTTTCATGGCTTGAGTGATAAAGTATTGTCAGGGGGTTATTCGGCAGTCTTCTGCATCTTGAAGCCCATATATATGCCGTCGTAGGAGTTGAGAAGATCGGCAAGGGCGCTTACCGACGAGGAATTCACCTTTGAAGCTATCGCTGTGAGAATCTGAACCATTTTTGTGGCTTCGAATGTGAGGTTGATCTTATCGCCGGCTTTGGTGATGTTCACCTGTGCACTGCCGAGCGTAACTTTTCCGAAAGCATTGAACTTGAAGTGGATGGTGTCGTCGTCGTATTTCTCTATCTTCCCTTTGAGAAGCATCAGACCCATTTTCAGCGTGAAGTTGTGGTCGGCGTCGACAGTGAGTGTGCTCTTGGTCATGCCCAGACGCTTGTAGTATGGTTCGAGCTTGCCTTCCACTGCTGTCGCTGCTCCGGCACCTCCGATTTTCATAAGGGCATTGTCACTCTCGAATGTCACCGACGGACCTGTATATTCCCATTTGCCGGCAAGGTCGTCGATCGAGAAGTTTTTGTTCTGTGCTATATTGTTGATGAATCCTCCGATGGCATCGGCGAGACCCCCTTCACTGCTTTCTCCGGATTTGTTGCCGGATACAACGTTGCCGAGAGCATTGAGGATGTCGCTTTTTTTATTTTTTGCATCTGCCGCGGGTACTGCCAGAAGAGCAGCTGCCAGAAGGAGTGTCAGTATCTTTTTCATTGTGCGTTATTTGAATGCCTGCACGCTGATTTCGTGCATATCGTTCTTTTCGTTGTGTTCTGATTTGATTTCAGTGTCGACCTGCTGCCACTGCGAGTTGTTCGACTTGAATTCGGGCACCATGTGTTTCATCTCGGCTACGATGTCGTGTGCAAAGCCGAGATCGAGCTTCTCGTTGAGGTTCTTGAGATGTTCTATCACATCATTATAGTCGTAGGTGCGCACGCGGGCTATCATTATTTTCTTGTGGTGTGTGGCGAGCGTGTGCTCTTTTTCGTTGAGGAGCTCTTCGTAGAGTTTTTCGCCGGGGCGAAGACCTGTCTCGATGATTTTTATGTCCTCGTTCGGACGCAGTCCCGAAAGGGAAATCATTCGTGTGGCGAGATCCCATATTTTCACCGGCTGACCCATATCGAAGATGAATATCTCGCCTCCGTTGCCCATGCAGCCTGCCTCAAGGACGAGCGAGCATGCTTCGGGGATAGTCATAAAATAGCGGATGATGTCGCGGTGCGTGATGGTGACAGGTCCGCCGTGCTCTATCTGCTTGCGGAACAGAGGTATCACAGAGCCGTTGGAGCCGAGGACATTGCCGAAGCGGGTGGTGATGAACTGTGTGCTCGGCTGGTCGGACTGTTTGCGCAGATGGAAGAAAAGCGACTGCACGTATATTTCGGCGATACGTTTCGAAGCGCCCATGACGTTGGTGGGGTTCACGGCTTTATCGGTCGATATCATCACGAATTTCTCAACGCCGTATTTCACGGACAGATCGGCTATGTTCTTAGTTCCGAATACGTTTGTGAGTACTGCTTCCGCCGGGTTGCGTTCCATCATCGGCACATGTTTGTATGCTGCGGCGTGGAATACGTAGCGGGGACGGTATTTTGCGAATGCGTGCTCCATGCGTTTGCGGTTGCTGACGTCGCCGATGAAAAGATGGATTTTCATATCGGGGAAATTAGCTTCCAGCTCAAGCTGCATTTCGTGCATCGGCGTTTCAGCCTGGTCGAGAAGTACAATGTCGGAGGCGTCGAGCTGGGCGACCTGACGGACGATCTCGCTGCCTATGGAGCCGGCGGCGCCGGTTATCATCACTGTCTGACCCTTGATGACGCGGCGTATATTGGGATTTTCGGTGCGTATGGGCTCTCTGCCGAGAAGGTCTTCGATGCGGATGTCCTGAACGTGAGCCGATATGTTGGGTTTCGACTGGCTGTTGACGTCAAATTCTGCAACCTGGTTGAGCATCAGGAGCTTGATGTGGTTGCGCAGGAAAACGTCGGCAGAGCCCGAGCGCATAAACTCCATTTGGGTGGAGAGGAACAGAAGAGTGTCGCACCGGTAGTATTCGAATACTTCGGCTACCGTTTCAGGGTTGAAGTTTATGATGGGAATGCCGCTTACGGTGTTGTGAACCTCTTTGGGCGACAGACTCAGAAGAGCGACAGGCTCGAAAGCTCCCTCGTATTCATTCTTGAGCGCCGTGGCAAGATAGAATGAATTGATGGCGGAGCCGAGGACGATGACACGCTTTCTGTTCGTTTTTGATTTGGAGACGTTGGCATAGAGATATTTGATGGCGAGGCGCATCACGAGCATGAGCGCGAAGATCATCACAGCCAGCGTGAAGATGTTCCAGAAACTGAAATAGAAATATCCTTTCACTGCATACGTGCACAGCGATACGGCGCTCAGAATAGCCGATGCTATGACGATGAGAAGAACCATGCGGTATGTGTCTTCTAATACGGACAGGCGGATGATATAGCGGCTTGTGCCGAGTACCAGTGCCAGAAATGCGTAGACGGCAAATGCCGTCAGGGTATGGAAAACGGTTGTGTTGAGTAAGCTCGTATTGGGAGTGGACTGAGTGCCGAACGCAAACGTCATGGCACAGCAGACACCGAAGATAACCAAATCTGCGAGGTACACCATCCATTTGGGTGATGGCTTAGCTATAAAGGTCTGAATTAAGCTCGAATTTGACAGATTTTTATAAAAACTATTCATAAAAGTCAGCACAGTTTTATTGTTGTCATCGAAAATGATGATTTGAGCGCAAAGTTAATAAATATATTTCGGCTTTCAAAATGTATGTCAGTCTCTACCCCCCCCATTTGTTAAAAAATGCAATTTTTATGAGAACTTCTTAGCATTCATAGACGTTTTTAATGGTATATGAAAACTAAATTGACGAATAGCAGGCTGTCAGCTGTGGTGACAGTGGCAGCGATGGTGCTTCTGGGGCTTTGTTTCGGACGCCGCTGCGGCACATCGTCGTCGACGCTTGCCGACGATTATGTGAAACCCGCCGGCGACACCGTTGCGGTGGCTATCGAGATGTCGCCGCTGACATATACTTTCCGCAACGATACTGCCGAAGGTTTCGACTATTTCATTCTACGCGATATCGCCCGCCGGCACGGTCTTTCTCTTGTCTTCCGGCCGTTCAGCGACCTCGACCGTGCATTCCTCGGGCTGAGAGACGGCAAATACGACCTTCTTGTGGCGTCCTTCCCATCCACAAAGGCGCTCAAAGAGTATTTTCCGCTCACTGATGCCGTATATATCGACCGTCAGGTTCTTGTGCAGCGTCGCAAGCCGGACGGAGAACTTCCTGTGACTTCTCTACAGCAGCTCCGCGGCGACACGGTATGGATTTCGGCGGGTTCGCCGTTCTATACCCGTCTGCGTAATCTTTCGGCGGAGATGGGCGACAGTATAACCATAGAACGCAAAGACGATTATTCGGCAGAGCAGCTTGTCATTATGACAGCTCTCGGGCAGATACCAAGGGCTGTTGTCAACGAAGCGCTGGCTCGCCGCCTTGCCGCGGATTATCCCGATATCGACGTCTCTGTACCGGTGAGTCTCAGCCAGTTTCAGGTCTGGGCGGTTGCTCCCGGCGACAGTGCGCTTCTCGACTCGCTCAACAGGTGGCTCGGAGAATTCCGCAGCACAGCCGCCTACGATTCGCTCGCCTCGAAATGGCTCTGAGAGTGTGCTAAACCACTTTCAGGGCATATTTTTCGCAGCTCCTCGCAGTGCCCTATTTTGAAAATCGGTTTTTTTCGACTATATTTGCCGTTTGAAAATAAACGACATTATGTTGACATATAACAATAGGCTTAAAAAACTGATTCTGCCGCAATACGGCCGTAATATACAGAATATGGTTGATTACTGCATGGGCATTGAAGACCGCGACGAGCGCAATGACTGCGCCGCGGCGATTATTGATGCCATGCGCACACTCTTCCCGCCGACAGGCGATGCAGAAGAGTATGAACGAAAGCTATGGGATCATCTGGTGATGATGAGTGACTTCCAGCTCGACATCGACACACCGTATGAAATAGTCATGCCCGATACTTTCGACCAGGGACCGGATCCTGTTCCGCTGGAAAGACCCGGCTCTCTCGCTTTCAGGCACTACGGAAAGCTCATCATACAGCTTATCGACACCGCCGCACACATGGATGAAGGTCCGGAACGCGACGCGCTCATTACCCTTATCGCCAATCAGATGAAGAAGACACTCATGGCGACAAACCTGGAAGGCATCGACGACAGCAGAATATACAAAGATCTCCGCTACCTCTCGCACGGTGCCATAAATGTCAGCGCCGACACTATCCGTATCCTTGATTTCAAACAGGCGCCCACACCTTCGGGAAAGAAGAAAAAGAAAAAATGATTGCCCCCGACTTACTTATAGACGTCGGCGTTTTCGGCAAACCGGTAGGCTACAAGGGAGGAATATTGCTTCTCACCGACCGCGACGCAGACATTAGCGACGATGTTTTCGTCTTCGTTATGGAAGACGGACTGCCTGTGCCATGGCATATCGTCGAAGCACGTCGGAAAGGCGATGGTTTTCTGGTGAGAATCAAAGATGTCGACACTCTTGAAGACGTTGCGCGCTTCACAGGTTCGCGCGTCTTCGTTACAGCCGACATGCTGTCCGAACCGACCGACGGCGGGGAGATTCTCTACGAGGATCTGGTGGGGTACACCATTTCCGATGGTAATGATACTCTTGGAGTGATCGTCGATGTTGACGACAGTACATCGAATGTCATCTTCGATGTGGAGCGCCCCGGCGGAGAACGCTTCCTTGTTCCTGCTGCCGACGATTTTATCGAGCAGATAGACCAGACAAAGAAGGAAATAGTAATGATATTGCCCGACGGGCTTTTAGACCTTAACTGATATGCAGGAATACGACGAAAACAAAGCAGTGAAACTTATGAGCGCTGCCCTCGATGCCGACAGACGCAACGAAGACGCCGTCTATGAAGTGCTCGACCTCATCTTCGATTTTTATGAGGATAACGGCGATCTGGAGATAGATTTCGACGATGAAGACATCGCCGACGACGGAACCGATATCGCTGAAATGGTGATGTATATATCTAAGATTCTTGCAAAACGTCCGGCTGCGGTAAAGTTTACCGACGCTGAGATAGAAGCTCTTGTTAAGGCGGAAATAGCATACGAGGAGAGTCTGCAATGACACGTCTCCGTTTTCTCCCCGTTGTTCTGGCGCTTTTCTGCACCCTCGTCGCAGCTGCTGCCCCGAAAGAAGAATTCGACCCAATGACGGCAAGTATCGAAGAGAATATCGCTTTCCCTGCAGTGGAAGGGAAGCAGTCGGGCGCTGTCGCCGCAGCCATCGGACATCTTGTCGCTACTCTGCGACATGCCGGATACGAGGTGGACGCCGTGCGCAAAGGTGAAGTGGCGATGGTGACGATACGGTGCGCCGAACTTTTTGCGCCGAACGCGACCGAGCTGCTGCTGCAGGCATCAAAAAAGCTTGCTCCGCTGCTGCCTTATATCATGCGTTCGGACAATTATAAGGTCGTCGTCGCTGTCCACTCTGACAATACCGGCGACGAGATGTACGCCGACCGCCTGACATCCGACCGCGCAAATGCCATCGATGAATATTATTTTCATGCGTCCGGCGACAAGGAAACAGGAATCATTCCCTATGGGCTCGGTTCCGACGAGCCTGTGGCGCCTAATTCCGGCAGGGCGAACAGGGAGAAAAACCGTCGCGTAGAAATATACTTTGTGCCTACAGCAGAGCTGATAGAAAAAATTAAGCGCAATAAATAGAATGGATTCAAATAACGATACGAGACCTTTCCGACCGAAAAAACAGCAGAACAGCCTTCCTCCGGAAATAGCCGGGCGTCTTGTGCCGCGGGCTGTCGACATCGAGGCAGCAGTGCTCGGCGCACTGATGCTCGAAAAAGATGCTTTCGCCGTCGTCTGCGACCTGCTCAAGCCCGAAAGCTTCTATGAACCGCGGCACATGCTGGTATATCAGGCTATTCAGACTCTCGGACTCTCAGAGGAGCCTATCGACATGATAACCGTCACCAACCAGCTCCGGAGCGACGGAAGTCTTGAAAAGATAGGCGGTCCCGGATTCATTGCGCAGCTGACGATGAATGTCGTTTCTGCGGCGCACATCGAGACACACGCCAGGATTGTCGCACAGAAATATCTGGCGCGCCAGCTTATCTCATTCGCCTCGCAGATAGAAAACGGCGCTTTCGACGAAAGCAACGATGTCGAAGACCTTCTTCAGGAGGCGGAAAGCAAGCTTTTCGAAATATCGCAGCGTAATCTCAAACGCGAGGTTATTCAGATCAATCCCCTCCTCAGCAAAGCGGTGGAGCAGATGCAGATAGCCTCGCAGCGTGCAAGCGGTCTTTCCGGTCTTGCCACCGGATTCCATGGTCTTGACAAGATGACATCCGGATGGCAGAATTCCGACCTTATCATCATCGCAGCGCGTCCCGCGATGGGCAAGACGGCGTTTGTCCTCTCTATGGCGCTGAATATTGCCATGCACAACGACCCCGTGGCTGTGTTCTCGCTCGAAATGAGCAACCTGCAGCTTGTAAACCGTCTTATCTCCAACGCCTGCGAAATCCCGGGTGAGAAAATCAAGAGCGGCAATCTTTCCGACCTTGAATGGACACAGCTGATGAGCCGTATGCAGAAACTGCAGGGTGTGCCGCTGTTCGTCGACGATACTTCAGGTATTTCCATGATGGAACTGCGTACGAAGGCACGCCGCCTTGTCCGCGAGCATGGAATAAAACTCATAATAATCGACTACCTCCAGCTTATGACGGCGGGACAGAAACTTGGTTCGCGTGAGCAGGAGGTGAGCACTATTTCGCGCTCGCTCAAGGAAATGGCGAAAGAGCTCGATATCCCCGTTATTGCCCTGTCACAGCTCAACCGTAAACTTGAGGACCGCGGAAACAAGGACAAGCGTCCGCAGCTGTCCGACCTCCGCGAATCCGGAGCTATCGAGCAGGATGCCGACATCGTTTGCTTCATCCACCGTCCCGAATACTACACCCGCAGCTCTGTCGACGAAGAAGGCAACAACATTCAGGGTAAGGCGGAGTTCATAATCGCCAAGCACCGTAGCGGCGGCATAGGAACGGTCGACATGTTCTTCCGTAAGGAATATGTCCGTTTCGAGAACTGGGACGAAAACATGCAGGGCAACGATACTTTCGGGCTCCGTGCTGCGAGCGACAACATGGATACTGCCGTCCAGGCGGACAATCCTGCCCAGGCCGCCGCCGACGCAGCCGCATTCACACAGTCCGTGCCCGACGAAACCGTCTTCTGAAAGTTTCTGAAAGTTTTCTGCGAGGTTTTGCAGATTAAAAAATTAATCGTAACTTTGCAGACGTTTCGGGGCGTAGCGCAGTCCGGTAGCGCTCCTGGTTTGGGACCAGGCGGTCGCAGGTTCGAATCCTGTCACCCCGACAAAATGCAGGGGGACTTGCCTCTGACTGAGGACGAGTCTCCCTTTATCTACTCGGCTTTCTTTTGTTTTGGACGGCGGCGGTAGTAGCGCTTTCTTGGCTTTTGCTCGGCGTTGCCTGCTGCTGTTGCCTGCTGAGCGGTGGCTTCGGCGGGCTGGCTGTCTGGCTTTTTGCTGCGGTTGCGTTGCTTGTCGCCTGAACCTCTTCTGCTTCCTTTGCCCCCTCTGTGTCCGCCTTTTCCGCCGTCGCGGCGCCGCGGGCGAAATTCAGGCGCTTCGCCGAGTTCGGAAGGCACTTTTTCGCGTCGTATTTCTGTGCCGAGGAACGACTCTATCTGTGCCCATCTCTGCTGGTCGCGCTCGCTGACGAAGGTGACGGCTTTGCCGTCGGTATTGGCGCGTGCCGTTCTGCCGATACGGTGCACATAGTCTTCGGCTTCGCGCGGCACGTCGTAGTTGACAACCATGGCGATGTCGTCGATGTCGATGCCGCGTGCGAGGATGTCGGTAGCTATGAGTATGTCGATGCGCCCTGCACGGAAGTCGAGCATCACGTCCTCGCGTTGCTTCTGGTCGAGGTCGGAGTGCATCTCCGCAGCCTTCCATTTGGCTCGGCGCATGAGCTGGGTGAGTTCCTTGACTTTCTGTTTCGACGAGGAGAACACTATCACGCGTTTGTTGAATCCGTCGGCAAAGAGGCGTTTAAGAAGCTCGGCTTTCTGTCCTTCGTGGCATACGAAGATCGACTGGTCGATTTTCTCCGCCGGTTTCGAAACTGCTATCTTCACTTCTTTAGGCTCGTGGAGTATTGTGGCGGCAAGCTGCTGTATTTTCTTGGGCATGGTGGCTGAGAACATCAGCGTCTGCCTGTCTTTGGGCAGTTCGGCGACGATGCGCATGATGTCATCCGAGAAGCCCATGTCGAGCATACGGTCGGCTTCGTCGAGAACGAAATACCTGACATGCGAGAGGTCGACATATCCCATTTTCATGTGTGCCAGGAGGCGTCCGGGTGTTGCGATAACCATGTCGGCACCCTGGCGGAGAGCATGCTGCTGGCGTGCGAATTCCTTACCGTCGTTGCCGCCGTGTATGGCGAGGCTGCTGACGGGCATATAGTAGGCGAATCCCTCCATCTGCTGATCTATCTGCTTCGCAAGCTCGTGCGTAGGCACCATTATCACGCATTTCACAGTCGGCGTCGCCTCGGTCTCCGCCAGCAGGTCGATGATGGGAAGGAGGTAGGCGGCGGTTTTGCCCGTACCCGTCTGTGCGCAGGCTATCAGGTCGTTGCCGTTCAGAATGAGGTCGATGCTTTTCTCTTGTATGGGTGTGCATTCCTCGAAGTTCATCGCGTCGAGAGCGTCGAGTATGGCGTCGCTGAGTTGAAGTTCGTCAAATCGCATAGTTGTCAGTTTTCATCATCATCATCATCGAAGTCGAAATCCCATCCGTCGTCTGCCATCTGCTCCTTGAAGGAGCTTAGTTCGCGACCGTCGCGTTTCGTCGGGCGACCGAGACCTTTGCGGCGGTCGATGAAGCCGGATATTTTCACTACTTCAAGCAGGTCGTATTCCGACTGAGGAGTGACATTTTCCATATATTCCGGCACGAGCTTGGCGCCGAGGCGGTTTTCTGTCAGTGCGAGCACACGGAACGAGAACGTTACCGGCGGCTTACGCACGTGCACAATCTCACCGACGGTGATTGTTCTGGACGGCTTCACCGGGTTGGGATTGTCGCCTACTGTCACGCGTCCTTTCTTGATTGCTTCTGTGGCGATTGTGCGGGTCTTGAAAATGCGCATTGCCCACAGCCATTTGTCGATTCTTACGTCCTGTGGCATTTCTATTTGTTGTTGTATTTGCACATGGCGTTGCCTATGCCGGCGAGCACACATTCGCGGATGGCGTCGCAAGCAATACCTATACGCTCTCTTATGGCGGGCATTTCGTCGGAAGGGAAGTGCCCGAGCACATAGTCGATCTGTGTGCCGCGGGGAAACTCATTGCCTATGCCGAAACGCAGGCGCGGATAGGCGTCGGTCTTGAGCATCAGCGCTATGTTTTTGAGCCCGTTGTGTCCGGCGTCGCTGCCGCGTCCCTTGATGCGTATGGCGCCGAGAGGCAGCGCTATGTCGTCGACCACGACGAGGATGTTGTCGAGCTCGATGTTTTCCTGGTCTTTCCAGTAGCGCACGGCATTGCCGCTCAGATTCATGTAGGTCGACGGTTTGAGGAGAATCACTTCCTGGTTTTTGAATCGTCCCCGACCCACATCGCCGTAGCGCGCTGTGGAAAAATTAATATTGGACGCCTCTGCCAAGGCGTCCAATATCATGAATCCGATGTTGTGGCGGGTACCGCGATATTCATCGCCTATGTTACCCAGCCCAACAATAAGGTGTTTCAAAATTATGCGTTGGTAGCAGCGGCACCACGGGCGGCACGGGTGAGCTGTACGGCGCAGACGACTGCGTTCTTGGCGTTGACGAGTTCGAGTCCTTCGATGTGGATGTCGCCTACGGCAAGGCTCTTGCCAAGACCGAGGTTGTCGACGTTGATTACAAGGCGCTCGGGGATTGCGGTGTAGGGTGCGCGTACTTTGAGTTTCTTCATCGAAAGGGTGAGCTTACCACCGGCTTTCACACCTTCTGCATGACCTTCGAGCTTGACGGGAACTTCAATGACAACGGGTTTGTCTTCTTTCACTTCGAGGAGGTCGATGTGGAGGATGTTGTCTTTGACGGGGTGGAACTGGATGTCTTTGAGGACAGCCATGCGTTTTTCACCGTTAAGGGTGAGTTCTATCGCGAAGATGTCGGGTGTATAGATGAGCTTGCGCACGTCGTCGTTCTTTACGAGAAGATCGGTTGTGATGAGACCTTTGCCGTTGCCGATTTCAACAATTTTCTCGCCGGCTTTCAGTGCTCCGGAGTAGGGGAGGTCGATGATTGCGCCGCCGTTGAGAACAACGGGGATGAGGTTTTCTGCGCGCAGTGCTTTTGCTGCTTTCTTGCCGAGGTTAGTGCGGGGCTCGGCTGCAAGTTTGAATACTTTCATTGCAATTAATTTTTTTGTGTTACTCAAAATTAAGACTCTGCTTCTTAATTTCCCATCACACGGGATGCTAAAAAGCGCCGCAAAGGTAAGCTTTTTTTCGCAGATATGCAAGTTTTCGATTTCTACTTCGCGTTAACTTCGCAAATTCTTTGTAATTTTGCCGCTCATAATAACCGTAATACCAATGAAAGCCTTTCTGAAATATCTTTTCCTTGCATCAGTAGCCATTATTGCCGCTGCTTGCGGCAGTCCGTCCGATTCGGGCGAGCCGTCTGTACCTCTCAGCGTTGACAAAAACAGTGTTGAATTCGAAGCTGCCGGAGGAACACTACAGGTAAGAGTCGACGCCGCTTCCGAGCCGGTTGTGCGCCGGTCGGATATTTGGTTTTCCGCTGAGTGCGAGGCGTCGGGAAAGTCGTGGACTGTTCAGATAAGCGCTACCGCCAATACTGGCGTTCAGGGGCGTACCGGCAAGCTCAGTGTGCTCTCAGGAGGCGAGTCGGCTGAGATCATAGTGTCTCAGAAAGGGTATGCCGCCTCTGACGACAGACCGATAGTAGGCGAAAGCGCCGAAGAAGCTCTTAAAAATATTGTAATAGGCTATAATATCGGCAATTCGCTCGAATCGACAGGCGGAGAGACCGCATGGGGCAATCCGGCGATATCGCAGAAGTTTGTCGACGGTATCGCTGCCGCCGGATTCAATGCCGTCCGCATTCCGTGCGCGTGGAATCAATATGTTATCGAGCAGAAAGCACCTTATATTATCAGCCCCGAATGGATGGCGAGGGTGAAAGAGGTTGTCGACTATGCGATGGCTAAAGATATGTATGTCATTCTCAATTGCCATTGGGATGGCGGATGGCTCGAAGTTCACGCCAACGAAAGAGATATGGATGCTGTCGCCGAAAAAGAACGCTGTCTGTGGACTCAGATAGCGACAGCTTTCGCCGACTACGGCAGCAGGCTCATTTTCGCAGGGAATAACGAGATACGTAATAAAGTCGGTGACAATGAAAAATGGGGCAGTCCGGATGCCGGTGAGCGCCGTGCTCTGCTTAAATACAACCAGACCTTTGTCGATGCCGTAAGGGCTACCGGAGGCGGTAACGCTACAAGAAATCTTGTCGTGCAGCCGTGGTGCTGCAATCCCTGGTATGCTCTGTCTGATTTCGATCTTCCGTCCGATCCTTCGGCTGGGCATCTGATGGTGGAGGTGCACTATTATGAGCCGATGGACTTCAGCCATTCCGCCGACAATGTCCGCAAATGGGGACACCGCAAGGGTTATACTGACGTGACGACCTGCCAGGAAGACTATGTCGACAAGCTTTTCGGAAACATCAGGGCTGCTTTCGCCGACAAGGGCATTCCCGTCGTTCTCGGTGAATACGGCACGGTATGCCATTCGACAACCGAAGCCGATGTGATGGAGTCGGAAGCCTACTATCTTGAATACGTCACACGTGCGGCACGCACCAACGGTTTCGCACCGTTCTACTGGGACAACGGGCAGCCACGTGTGGGAATGTTTGGCATCTTGGACCGAACCGACGGTTCTGTGGCAGTGCCGCACATGCTCGCCGGTCTGATGGCAGGTACTGAATGAACCCCGCCGTAGGCACCGCGGATGTCGCGAGTTTTTCCGAGTTGAGTTATTTTTTGTTAAGCGCTCGTCTATAAGACTTGATTTAGTTAATTATTTTTAGCAAAAATAGTTAACTTTGCGCCACATAAGAAATTATTAACTCATAATCATGAATCTAAAGCTCACAAAGGGCTTGAAACTCAACATAGCAGGCGACCTTAAACAGGCCGACCAGAAGCCGGTGGCGCTCGATGTGTCGAAATTTGCCATTACCCCCGACGACTATGAAGGTTTTGTGCCAAAACTTGCAATAAAAGAAGGCGATATGGTTGCCGAAGGCACTCCGTTGCTGTTCGACAAGAATCATCCCGACATGAAGCTCGTTTCGCCCGTTCCGGGCAAGGTGACAGCCGTTGTCCGCGGCGAACGTCGAAAGATACTGCGTGTCGAAATTGAAAAAGGAGTATCGGACGTCGCTGCTCCGCAGTTGCCCGCAGCTACCGATGAGGCATCCGCGCGTCAGTTTCTCGCTCAGAGCGGTCTTCTTGCGCTGATGCGCCGTCGTCCCTATGCCATCGTGCCGGATCCGTCCGACGAGGTGCGCGACATCTTCGTCAGCGCTCTCGATGAGGCGCCGCTCGCAGTGTCGCCTGTCGTTTTCGAACATATTTTTACCAAAGCCGACTATGAAGCCGGCGTTGCGCTGCTGTCGAAGATAACAAAAGGGAAAATTTATTTCTCCCATGGCGCTGAATGGTTCCAGGGCGACATCGCCGGTGCGGAGATGGTAGAGGTGACAGGTCCTTTCCCGTCGAGCAATCCCGGTGTGCAGGCTGCGAATATCAAGCCTGTCAACAAAGGCGAAGTTATCTGGATGCTCGATCTTCCCACGCTCGGACGCATAGGACGTCTTGCCGCAACGGGCAAGCCTGAGTGGCGCACGCTCGTCGCTGTATGCGGTCCGGAGGTGTCGAAGCCGGGGCTTGTGGAAGTGCCTGTCGGTGCCGCTGTAGCACCCCTTCTTGCCGGAAGGCTTGCCGACAGCATCCATCACCGTCGCATTGTCAGCGGCAATGTGCTGGTAGGCTCGGCTGTAGATCCGGACGAAGGATATATCCGCTATCCCTATGTGCAGCTCACGGTCATTGCTGAAGGCGACGACCGCAACGAATTCATGGGATGGGCGTCGCTGTCGCCTAAAAAAATGAGCGAGAGTCCGAGTTTCCCCGGACATTTCCTCAGCAAGCTTTTCCGGCCGGACGCTCGCCTCAACGGCAGCCGCAGGGCTATGATAATGAGCGGGCAATACGATAAGATGTTGCCTATGGATATTCTGACCGAATACCTTGTCAAGGCAATTCTCGCGGGCAATATCGACGACATGGAGAAGCTCGGCATCTATGAGGTGGCTCCGGAAGATTTCGCCGCCGCAGAATATGCCGATACATCGAAGCTGCCGCTCCAGCAGATTGTCCGCGACGGACTCGACTATTTGCGTAAAGAACTTGAATAGCTATCACAATGTCAACATTAAGAAATTTCCTCGACCGCATAAAGCCGGCTTTTGAGAAAGAAGGAAAGCTCCATGCATTCCACTCGGTCTACGAGGGCATGGAAAGCTTCCTCTACACGCCAAATACGACGTCGGCACGCACACGCGCCGTGCAGATACACGACAGCATAGATTCCAAGCGCACAATGATTATTGTGGTGCTCGCACTTATGCCGTGCTTCTTTTTCGGCATGTATAACACCGGCTATCAGCATTGGCTCGCCCTCGGAGAGACATCTTTCCCGTTCTGGCAGCTTATGCTCTATGGCTTTCTCACCATTCTGCCGCGTGTCCTTGTAGCTTATATTGTCGGACTCGGCATAGAGTTTGCCGCCGCACAGATCAAGCATGAGGAAATCCAGGAAGGATTCCTCGTCACGGGCATTCTCGTGCCGATGATATGCCCTGCGGAAGTACCTCTGTGGATGCTCGCCGTCGCTGTGGCATTCGCCGTGATATTCGCCAAGGAGGTATTCGGCGGCACAGGCTATAATGTGCTCAACATCGCTCTCGTCACCCGAGCATTCCTTTTCTTCGCCTATCCGGCGCAGATGTCCGGCGACAAGGTATATGTCGCATCAGGTACTCCCTTCGGCTACGGCACAGCGCTTCCCGACGGCTTCACCGGTGCGACACCACTCGGTGAGCTCGCCACACAGGCAGCCGGAACACCCCTCACCGGAATTACAGGGCAGCCTATCACAGCCTTAGACGCCTTCCTCGGCTTCATTCCCGGTTCGTTCGGCGAGACCTCCACGCTGTGCATCCTCATAGGCGGTGCGATACTGCTCGCCGCAGGCATAGCTTCGTGGCGCATAATCGTCTCGGTCTTCGCCGGCGGTCTTCTGATGTCGGTGGTAGCGAATGCGTTTGCATCGCCCACATATCCGGCATCCTATCTCAGCCCTGAGTATCAGTTGCTTCTCGGTGGCTTTGCCTTCGCGGCAGTGTTCATGGCTACCGACCCGGTGACGGCGGCACGCACAAATACAGGCAAATATATCTATGGTTTCCTCATAGGCGTGATTGCGATTGTCATTCGTACCTACAACAACGGCTACCCCGAGGGTGCCATGCTTGCCGTGCTGCTTATGAACTGCTTCGCGCCTCTGATCGACTGGTGCGTCGTACACGCCAATATGGCACGCCGTATGCGCCGCCTCAACGCTAAAACTGAATGATATCATGAATAAGCAGAGCAATACATACACAATAATATATATTATCGTGTTGGTGGTGCTTGTCGGAACAGCGCTCGCCATAACTTCGATATCGCTCCACGACCGCCAGCAGGCAAATGCCGACGCCGACAAGATGCGTCAGATTCTTGCCAGCGTCAACATCCCGACAGATAACTCGGATGTAGTGGGCAAGTATAATGAAACAGTCACCTCTACATTCGTTGTCGACAGCAAAGGAAACAAAGTCGCCGACGCTGCTCCGGCATTCGACATCGATGTAGCCGCACAGTCCAAGGACAACCCTGACGAACGCCTCCTGCCCGTCTATGAGTGCAATATCGACGGGTCTGTGAAATATGTCCTGCCGATGTACGGCGCCGGTCTGTGGGGTCCCATCTGGGGATATATATCCGTCGATGCCGACGGCTCCACGATCTACGGTGCATATTTCGACCACGAAGGCGAAACCCCCGGTCTCGGCGCGGAAATCGCCAAACCGGCATTCTCCGGACAGTTCAAAGGACGTAAGCTTTTCAAAGAAGGTACTTTCGTCCCTGTTGAGGTGGTAAAGAAAGGACAGAAACCTGCCGGAAACGCCGATTATGTCGATGGCATATCCGGCGGCACAATCACAAGCAAAGGCGTCGGGGCTATGATAGATAACTGCGTTTCGCCATACGCGCCTTTCCTTGAATCACTCTCTAACAAATAAAACCTGAAGATATGTCGAATAAAAGCGTTTTATTTAATCCGTTCTCAAAGAACAACCCGGTGCTGGTGCAGATTCTGGGCATCTGCTCTGTTCTCGCCGTCACCACCAAGCTTGAGCCGGCACTTGTCATGGGCATCTCGGTGACAGCCGTATTAGCCTTCAGCAACGTCATCATATCGCTCATCCGCAAGACCATTCCTACGAATATACGCATCATTGTCCAGCTTGTTGTCGTCGCCGGGCTCGTCGTCATCGTCTCCCAGCTCCTTCAGGCTTATGCCTACGACGTCAGCCGTCAGCTGTCGGTGTTCATCGGACTCATCATCACCAACTGCATTCTGATGGGACGTCTCGAAGCCTTCGCTATGGCAAACCGTCCCTGGGCGAGCTTCCTCGACGGCATCGGCAACGGCATCGGCTACAGCATCATCCTCGTCATAGTGGCTTTCTTCCGCGAGCTACTCGGCTCCGGAACTCTCTTCGGCTATCAGGTGGTGCCGCAGTGCGTCTACGACGCCGGATATGTCAACAACGGACTTATGATTCTGCCGCCTATGGCGCTCATCGTAGTGGCATGCATCATCTGGGTTCACAGAAGTTTCAACAAAGAACTACAGGACAAGTAAACACCGCTAACATAAACCTACAATGGAAAATCTTAATCTGTTCATAAGGTCGATTTTCATCGACAACATGATATTCGCCTACTTCCTCGGCATGTGCTCCTTCATTGCCGTGAGCAAGGATGTGAAGACAGCATTCGGGCTTGGCATAGCGGTGACCTTCATGCTCACCATCACGCTTCCCATCAACTATTTTCTCAACACCTACGTTCTCTCCCCCGGAGCGCTTAAATGGCTTGGCGCCGAATATGCCGACGTCGACCTGAGCTTCCTCTCGCTGATAGTCTTCATCGCCGTCATTGCCTCGATGACTCAGCTTGTGGAGATGGTGGTCGAGAAATATTCGCCGGCATTATACTCGTCGCTCGGCATCTTCCTGCCGCTCATAGCCGTTAACTGCGCCATCCTCGGCGGTTCGCTCTTCATGCAGCAGCGAGGCTTCGACAGCGGATGGACAGCGCTCTGCGCCGGCTCCGGATGGGGCATCGGATGGCTGCTTGCCATAACAGCAGTCGCTGCCGTCCGCGAGCGCGTGGCACAGTACTCAAACGTGCCGGCGCCTCTGCGTGGCGTCGGCATCACATTCATCATCACCGCACTCATGGGCATCGCTTTTATGAGTTTCCTCGGTATTAAGCTCTGACAGTCATGAATACAGCAAATATTCTCTTCTGTAGCCTCGGAACAGCCGGTTGGCACACTCTCATTGCCGGTGTCGGCTTTTTCCTTGGCGTGACTCTTCTCCTCGTCATTATCCTGCTCGTAGCCAAGAAATATCTTGTGCAGAGCGGACCGGTAGAAATAACAATTCTCAACGACGACCGCAAGGTGACGGCAGAAGCCGGAAAGTCGCTGCTGTCTACTATGGCAGACTGCAACGTCTTCCTCCCCAGCGCGTGCGGCGGCAAAGGCAGCTGCGGACAGTGCCGCCTGCAGGTGGAGCAGGGCGGTGGCGACCCGCTGCCGACCGAAGCTGTGCATTTCACCCGCAAGGAGTTGAAAGACCACTGGAGGCTCGCCTGTCAGGTGAAGGTAAAAAACAATCTCGACATCCGCATCCCTGCCGGCGCGCTCAACGTCAAGGAATGGGAATGCGAAGTGGTGTCCAACCGCAACGTGGCGACATTCATCAAGGAATTCATCGTCGCGCTTCCCCCGGGCGAGCACATGGACTTCATCCCCGGCTCGTACGCGCAGATCAAGATTCCGCCATACGAGATGGACTACGACAAGGATATCGACAAGTCTCTTATCGGCGACGAATATCTGCCGGCATGGCAGAAGTTCGGGCTCTTCGGACTCAAATGCAAAAACACGGAGACCACCGTCCGCGCATATTCGATGGCAAACTATCCCGCCGAAGGCGACCGCATCATGCTCACTGTCCGCATTGCCACACCGCCTTTCAAACCGAAGCCGCAGGTAGGATTCCAGGACGTCATGCCGGGCATCGCGTCCAGCTATATCTTCTCGCTCAAGCCTGGCGACAAAGTGCTCATGAGCGGACCTTACGGAGACTTCCATCCCATATTCGACAGCGATAAGGAAATGATGTGGATCGGCGGCGGTGCCGGCATGGCTCCTCTCCGCGCGCAGATCATGCACATGACAAAGACGCTCAAGACAACAAACCGAAAGATGAACTTCTTCTACGGTGCCCGTGCGCTCAACGAAGTGTTCTATCTCAACGATTTCCTACAGCTGGAGAAGGAATTCCCCAACTTCAAGTTCCATCTCGCCCTCGACCGACCCGATCCTGCCGCCGATGCAGCAGGTGTGAAGTACACTCCCGGATTCGTGCATCAGGTGATCTACAACAACTACCTCAAAGACCACGAAAGCCCCGAGGACATCGAATACTACATGTGCGGTCCCGGTCCGATGAGCAACGCCGTCAACACCATGCTCGACCAGCTCGGAGTCGACCCCGTCAACATCCACTACGACAACTTCGGCGGCTGACAACAGCCCATCCGATTTTCAACATCCCGTATAACCGCCTCCGAGAGCATCACCTCGCTCCCGGAGGCGCTTTTTTGCTTCTTTTCTCCTGTTGGTAAGGCATCCGGATGGAATATCTTGAGATAGAGAAAAATTACAAAATTACGAAAGTCAGTGTTCCGATTGGGAGACTTTGCCTTTTGGAGCCCCTGTTTATATTGAATATGATAGTGTAGAATAAGCGTCTTTCATAACCAGCGGAGCAGTTAGTTCAGCAACCGGAAATACTATGACCTCTGTGTTCTGACCTATCTTCTGACCTATCTTCTGACCTATTCAGATTCAGATAGGAATTTCCAATACCCGTTTCTTGATGAACCAACGCGCTCGATAACTCCTTCCGATTTAAGTCTTTCTATGTGGAATTGCACATTTGATGAAGAAATCCCAAGCCGTTCAGATAATGATGCTCTCGTTATACGAGGATTATCTTTAAGCAAGGCTATCATTCTTTCTTTGGTCGATTTTTTCTCATTCCCGCCATTATTATCGCCAACGTCGCGAGAATCCTTAGTAGTTGCCAACGGATAAATGACTGTCGAGATAAGCATGTCGCTATCGAAAGTGACGGATTTTCCGGTTAATCTCTCCCATCCCAATATCTTGTCGATTCCATACCCTGCGTTTTCGGACAATTTCGGATGACGGAATAGTCTGATTATACTTGGATTGCGCGGCATTGAAAGGATGCGGCTGCGGAACTCGTCAGCGGCAAGAATGAATCGACCTGGATTCTGCATCACTATTCTGTCATCGAATACCCTGATGGTCGGATGGGCAGACGCGAAATAATCGGAGTGTGCGCAAAAGTTTACCAAACCTTCACGAAGGCAGAACAGTTGGGAATTGTCTTCCACACCGAATATGTCGGGTCCTTCCACGTACGGGGCATCTACGAAATTGCGCAAGCGGTGCATTATCAGCTGAAAACTCTCCCAGATGTTTTCCTGTTCAGGCATACGGTATGTGTATCGTTGCGAGGCAGTGGCATACGAATTTCCAGGCACCTCCATGTAGTCTATCCAAAAATTTGGTAATGCGTCAAGCACTGATTCACGCTTGCCAAACATCAGGAGACTTCCGTAAGAAAGTTTGCCCGATGAGAGGATAATATTCAGTTTCCTGCAAAATTCCTCATCCCCCAAAGTCGGGAACGACAATTGGCGGTTGAAGTCCCGCAGGTAACTGCGGTATGACGCTATGGAATCGAGATTGATATTCTCAAAGCCTGAGCCGGGGACTTCCATTTCTGATTTCGCGCCGAAAGAAGCATCCCTCACAATCGCATCGACTTCCATGTCCGTAGCGAGAGTGTCGCCACTTCCGGTTCTCACGTATACTTCGCCATTGCTTTTAATGGCAACAGGACGATGAGGTGACAAAGGTATCTCGAAAACGAGAACATCCTTTTTATCAATCGTATACTTCAGAGCTTTACATGATATAGGCGCGTTGAATTTTGTACGGGAACGTAA
>USMC01000005.1 GCA_900555715.1 uncultured Porphyromonadaceae bacterium
TACGAAGGAGAAGGCAGTCAGGAAAAACGCTCATGCTTGTCGTATATCCACTCCCCGGCAAGGGGAACCGGTATTCCGATAAGGCGTGGGAGTGGACTGTTTATTCGTTGCAAGGCGTTTGGCGATGCCTCTTTTAAGATAGACATGACATCATTCCACGCCTATTTTTGTTAAATAACGTAAACGTCAATTCGGGAATGGATGCGACACCAATCAAAGCTATGAAAAAGCTTAATCTACTTTTTTCTGTTCTTCTGTACCTCTCGGCAAGTGCCGTAAAAGCCGAAATCACCCCCAATCCCGTTTTCCCCGAGCCGCAATACGGCTATAAGCCTGAGATGGCAATGTCAGTCGACAATGACGGACAGGCAGTTTTTCAGCCTGCTGTTTATGAACAAAAAGGCAACGACATTGAAGTGACAGTTTTTGGAAATAAATTTGCTGTTGAAAAGCAGTTTACGCTAAAAAATGTATTGAAATCAGGATATGAAGCCTGCTACTGCGATGACCTGTATCTTGAGACTGGAGACATGTTTGACATAGTTGCTACTCGCAACTTCTTCGTTAAGAACGATAAGTGGTGCATAGTTGTAGTAAACAAAAAGGATAATTCCGATGACGATATCGCTACTGTCTTCGACGAGGACGGCAATGAACTTGGAGATGTTTCTTTCGTGCGCACGCGAGGTATGAGTAATATTGTACTTGACGGTATTTATAAAGGCACTCCGTATTTACTTGAGTGCTATGAAAACAAAGTGGGCGGAGATGACTATTTCCAGCTCTATACCTTTAACGGTACTAACAGCATTCAGGCAGTGAAAGCAGCATCGTTTAATGCCGCCTATCCCAATCCGCTGCCTGCCGGGCAGACATTTACCGTCGATTTCGCCGAGCCGGCCGACGACGCCACATTCTTCTGCGTCATCGACATGAACGGACGCCAGGTATATCGCAGAAAGCTTGCACCGGGTCAGACTACATATAAGCTGACAGGCTCACGCTTCGGCCGCGGCAACTACGTATACACCGTAGTCTACGGCGACGGACATGCCGCAAGCGGCAAGCTCATAGCCGAGTAACCATAAGATTTAAACGAAACAAAAAGATGCCTCGCGAACAAGCGGGGCATCTTTGTTATTCGTCTATGTCTGTCTGCTGATTGTCGATGGCATGAATGATTTCGAGTTTAAGTTCCTCGGAATAGTCCTCGTTTGCCATATAACAAGTGATTATGCGCTGAAGCAGGTATTTGTCGATGCGTCCGGCGGCGACATGGTAGATGATTGCTTCCATACACTGCATGAAGTTATAAGCGTGCCAATAGTAGCCGTTATGGACGAGGAACCAGACGCCAATGGTCAATGCCACCCGTTTGTTGGAATCCTCAAAATAATGACCGGTACATAAACCGAATACAAGATAGGTCAGTTTATCAACGTATGTAGGATAGTACAGGTCATTCTGCACGAAGTCAAGCACCTTTCGTATGCCACCTTCGTCTTTCACGCCCTGCAGACCGCCACCGCTGGCGGCGACGGTCTTACGATAGACCTCTAACGCACCATCGTAGTCGATATACTTCAGCTCCTCACTCATCATCGTCATCGGCTTGCTTAAGGCGTTTGAGGACCTCACGATTGGCTTCAAGAATATTATCGAAGTCTATTGAAGCATCGCCTATGAACTTATCGAATTCATCGGGGGTGACTGCGCGAAGGTATTCGGCGAGATTACCATGCCAGGCATCACGGAACGCGACATCACGCGATGCCATCTTGGACCTTGCATCGTTGATAAACGGTTCCATCATCGGGGCTGCCGCCAATTCGTCAATGATTGCTTTTACCTCCTCGATAGTGAGCTGCTTGTTTCCGTTCTCGGAATAACGTTTCTCAATCTGATAAGCCACGCCGTTCTCAAATGAGGATATACAAAGCAACACTTCTGCATAAAGCGTGTGACGCACATTCTCTTCGTTCTGCAAACGAAGGACAATACGATATTCCTTTGCGTTTTCCCGAAAAACTGCTTTATATATCAGATCGGTTATCTGCTCGTACTTGTATGTCGGAATGCCGTCGACATACTTGCCTACGGCTTGAGTGAAGTTCTTGCGGTAGTTCTCGCTATTTATTGCTGTAGGAAGATAGTCACGGTCCCGCCAGTTGATATACTTGGTACCACCACCGGCACGTCCATTTATTGTGGCAATGACAATATCAAGTATTCGTGTGCGGAGCTGCTTGGCTCTTTCACTCTCTGTGAGAAGCATCCCTAAATTAAGAAATGCGCGGAATGTAAAGAAAGATATAATTGTGGTTTTGGTAGGGACATTTATGTCACTACCAATTTGCATCTTAATATCTTTCAGTTCTTTACCTTGACTTAAAAAATATCCATTAGCACGAAGTTCGTCACCATAATCTCGTATATAACGTTTAATTGTACGTTCATCAACGCCATAGAAATCTGCCACCATCTTTGGAGTGAATAGTAGTTCATCATAATAGTGCAGACCGTTGACATCCAAGTTTTCTTGGATGGTCTGGAGAGCATAACGGTTATTCAATACGTTCTGCCGTTCGATATTTGATAATGTCAAGTCGTTCATATTACAAAGTTAACACTTTTATTTAAATAGCTTATAAAAAATAAGTTTGCAGTGTGTTCCCTGCAAACTTACTTGTTTTCTATATGAACGCTTATTTTTTAGAACTTGGTCTTTGTCAGCGTGAAATTGTCGATGTCGGGGAGGGGAGTGCTGTTGTTGCCGAATTTGACGGTGTTGAAGCCTTTTTCGAGGTGCACGGGCACGGCGACGCTTGCTTTTCCGTCAGCGTCGACAGTCGCTTCGGCAGACTTTTTGCCGTTCACGTCCACCCACAGACGGCGGTCTTTGGAATCGACCACATTCACAGTGATGATATAGTCGCCGCCCTTGTCCGACCACACATTGTCCCAGCTGATATGGTTGTAGCGCGAGTCGCCCAGACCGGTGGCTTTCCAGCCGTTAGAGCATCGGCTGTCGGGCTGGTATCCTGCTTTGCTCGTGCCAAGGTCGTTGAAAAGCGGCATGTAGCCCCATTCGGCTTCGTAACGCGCCGGTTCGAGGCGTTTCTGAGCATCCATGCGCAGTATCGTGGCGCTATGAGGCGCAAGCGTCATGCCGAAGCTGTCCTCGAAGGTGCCTGCATCCTTACGTTCGGTGAGGTTGCGTACTTTCACTTTTCCGCCGAGTTCAAGCTCAGCCAGAGGAATGGTGACGGTCTTCTCCTCATCCGTAGGGTTGTAGAACGCCACCGCGCGACGAAGCCCGTGAAGCTCTTCGAGGTCTTTTGCGAAAACGGCAGTGCCGTCGGCGTTGATGACGACAGGGTATGCCTGCCGACCGAGTCTGTCCTGATTGACGGCGATTAGCTCGGTATTACGCAGGATGTCGAGCGACGACTCGGCGAGCTTGTTCAGGTCGGCGCCTATGAGCAACGGCGACGACATGATGCACCACATGCCGAAGTGCGCTTTCTCTTCCGTTTCGGTGAGTCCGTCACCGCCGATAGCGCTGTTGCCGTGAAGACCGATCACGAGCATGTCCATGTCGTTGTAGTGTCCGTCGCGGGCGTAGGCGGAAAGGTTCTGGTTTTTCTCCACTATCAGTTTTACTAACTCCCACTTGGCGCGTATGTCGGTGCTGATGCGCCACGATGCTGCGACGTTCTTTGCCCATGTTCCGGGGAATGCCCAGCGGCAGATATTGATCGATACCCCCGGCTTCACTTTCGCGACTGCCTCGGCTATGCGGGTGTACTGTTCTTTTTCGTCAAGGAGGAGTTCTTCGGCACCGCAGTAGTCTATTTTGATGAAATCGAAGTCCCAGTCGCCGAAATAGAGCTGTGCGTCCTGTTCCTCGTGTCCGTATATTCCGGCACCTTTGCCGATAGGATCGCCGCTCCACATCGAGCCGCAGGTGTTGTGTCCGGCGTCGGTGTAGCATCCCGCTTTGAGTCCGAGCGAATGGATATACTCGGGCACGTGTTTCATCCCGCGGGGGAAGCGGACAGGATTAGGCGTCATATTGCCGTCGGCATCGCGCCGTCCGAAATATCCGTCGTCGATGTTCACGTGATTGAAACCGGCGTCTTTAAGACCAAGCTCGACGAGACGGTCGGCCTGATTCATAATGATGCTGTCGGAAATGTTGACGGCGAAGCCGTTCCAGGAGCTCCAGCCCATCACCGGAGGCTTCACGGGCGCATCGCCCGGCGCGGCATAGGCGCAGACTGCCGCCGCGGCAAGAAGTGTTGTGATAGCGATTTTAGTTTTCATGGTTGAAGATATTGTGACATGCCGCATTCGGTACGGTACTGACCTTTGGCAAGCAGTTCGTTGCAGAGGCGGAAGTTTTCCTTGAACTGTTCTCCTGTGGCGTCGACAAGCTTGTGCCACAGATGGTATTCGATGGCGGCGAAGCGCAGATAGCGGTTGCGGAGACCCGACATGGCAAGGCGTCCTACGAGCTCGAGGTCTTCGTGACCGTAGCCTTCAAAGCGCTCGTCGTAACCGTTGATGCGGACGATATCGTCTTTCCAGAAAGCGAGATTGCAGCCGCGGCAGCGCAGGGTGTTATAGAACAGCGGCGTCAGCGACGGACATCGCAGCGCGTTGAAAGGGCTGTCGGTGCTCACATGGAGGAAGCGCAGGCGCTCTATGTTGCCGTCGTCGGCGATTTTCGCGGAGTTTTTCTCCGATAGACGCACGCGGGAGCCCACGGAGAAGCATCCTTTGAGCGCGAAATGCTCGTGATCTTCAATGAAATGCCGGTCGCAGATGATGTCGCCGTCGATGCAGATGATGTAGTCGCCGGTGCTCTTGGCGAATGCCTTGTTGAGAATCTTTGTTTTTCGGAAGCCCTTGTCTTCTTGCCAGATGTGTACTATCGGACAGCTGAACAGCGGACGTATACGCTCGATAAGTTCGGCTGTCGCAGCCCGCGAGCCGTCGTCGGCGATTATTATCTCGTCAGGCATCCGCGTCTGGCGCATGACGGATTTAAGTGACAGTTCAAGATAACGCTCGTTGTTGTAGGTCGTTATAATAAGGCTTATTTTCATGTCGGGTAGTGTTTCTCGATGGTTTTTACAGGTGCAAAGATAGGTATTTTTGCGGGAAGTCGGAGGGCGGGGCGGCAAAAAAACTCCGGAGCAGGAAGCCCCGGAGTAATATCGAAGAAATGATTGCTTAAATTATAATCACGCCCTTATTTGAGCAGGCTCAGCGAGCGGGCGATAAACTTCGAGAGGTCTTCGCCCTTGAGGAGTCCGTTGGCGAGGAGAGCCAGGTCGACCACCTGACCCGTGAGCTGTTCGCCGGCGGCGTATGCGTCGATGATGGCGTTCATCTTCTCGCGGGTGTCGGCGACGGTCTTTTCTGCGGCTGTCACTTTTGCCTTGTTCTCATCCGTCTGCTCGGCTTTGCGTGCCTCTTCGGCATCGGCGTTTGCTTTGTCGATAGTGTCTAAGAGAGGCCGGACGGTGTCGGCAAGCGCAGCGTCGGCTTTCGAGCGGATGTCGCCGATGATGGCGTTCTCGGTGTTAACTACAAGGTTGTAGCTGTCGGGGAGTTCGCCGTAGAAGTTCATGCCCGGCTGCATGGCTGCCATGTCCTTCATTCGGCGCATATATTCGTTCTGGGTCAGCACAACGGGGTCGGCTGTCGGGGCGAGAGCCTCGAACTGGATGAGGAACGATGTCTTCTCGATCTTTCCGGTGCGGTCTTCGAACATACGTGTGAGGATGGCGCGGTCGAGAGGTGTGATGTCGGCGGCTTTGCGGTCGTCCTTGCGGATGAGGTTCTCGACCACGTCGCTGTCGACGCGCACGAGCGAGGTATTCTCTATCTTCTGTTCGAGAAGACCGACGAAGTGGTTGTCGAGCTGACCGTCGAGCAGCAGCACGTTGTAGCCTTTGTCGTTGGCGGCTTTGATGTAGTTGTACTGCGCCGTGGGGTCGGTGGCGTACAGGTAGACAACCCGTCCGTCCTTACCGGTCTGCTCGGCTTCGACGAGTTTGCGGTATTCCTCGGCTGAGAAATAATGACCCTCGGTGTCTTTGAAGAGGAGGAATTTCATTGCCGACTCGCAGAACTTCTCGTCGGTGAGCATTCCGTAGACGATGAAGATGCGGATGTCGTCCCATTTCTTTTCGAATTCGGTACGGTCGGCGCGGAAGAGTTCGTCAAGACGCGACGCCACTTTCTTGGTTATGTAGCTCGAAATCTTCTTGACGGCGCTGTCGGCCTGCAGATACGAGCGCGACACATTCAGCGGAATGTCCGGCGAGTCGATGACACCCTGGAGCAGCTGCATGAATTCCGGCACGACGCCCTCGACAGAATCGGTGACGAACACCTGGTTGCAGTAGAGCTGGATGCGGTTGCGGTTGATGTCGAAATTATTCTTGATTTTCGGGAAGAAGAGTATGCCCGTCAGGTGGAAAGGATAGTCTACGTTGAGGTGTATCCAGAAGAGCGGCTCTTCCTGACCGGGGTAGAGCTCCTGATAGAAGTCGAGATAGTCCTGATCGGTCAGCTCCGAAGGCTTCTTCATCCATTTGGGCTCGGTGTTGTTGACGACGAGATCGCGGTCGGTGTCGACATACTTGCCGTCTTTCCACTCCTGTTCCTTGCCGGAGATGACAGGGACAGGCAGGAAACGGCAGTACTTGCGCAGAAGCAGGTCGACGCGGTGCTGGTCGAGGAATTCGGCGCTGTCCTTGTCGATGTGTAGGATGATGTCGGTGCCGCGTTCTGTGCGCGAGCCTTCACCCATGCTGTAGACTGGCGAACCGTCGCATTCCCAGCGCACGGCTTTGGCGCCGTCCTTGTAGCTGAGCGATTCTATTGTCACCTTGTCAGCTACCATGAAGGCAGAGTAGAAACCCAGACCGAAGTGACCGATGATGTTCGCCGCCGTGTCCTTGTATTTGCTCAGGAACTCCTCAGCGCCGGAGAAGGCTATCTGGTTGATATACTTGTCTACGTCCTCGGCGTCCATGCCTATGCCGCGGTCGCTCACGGTGAGCGTGCCGGCTTCCTTGTCGATAGTCACACGGACATCAAGTGTGCCCAATTCGCCCTTGAAGTCGCCGAAATTGGCGAGAGCGCGCAGTTTCTGTGTCGCGTCGACGGCGTTGCTGACGAGTTCGCGTAGAAAAATCTCATGATCGCTGTAGAGGAATTTTTTTATCACCGGGAAGATGTTCTCGGTGGTTACTCCGATGGTTCCTTGTTTCATATCTTTTGGTTTTATATTAGTCTGAAGTCGATAAGTGAAAATCACTACTTGTAATAACAATCAGGCAAATAAAATGCCACAAACAGAATCTGCCAAAATGTCATTTTTAACAAGGATTTAGCTTCACATACATGCTTCAGGAACGATGAGTCAGCGCGTCGGCACAATCTTGCCTTCGAACACCACTATGGAGCTTTCTTTCCTGTCGGAGCCTTCGTAGCGGGCGCGCGTCACAAGCAACCATATCGTGTCGGCATCTTTGAGGAAGAGCGAATTGTAGTATGCTCCTGTGCCGGGCGGCAGCAGCTTGCTGCTCGAAAGCGGCTTTGTGGAGTACTTGAACGTCCGGCACGTATTGTCAGCCATCATCACCTGCGGGCGGCATGTCTGCCACACCGAGCCGGTCTGGTCGGTGTGTGCCGATATTACGAACTCTCCCGTCGGAAGCTGAATGCAGTATGGCGCTCCGCCGCCGTTGGCAAGCGACGTGCGCCACCGCCGGCTGTCGTCAACGCCGTCCCAGTCGGCGCTTTCCCATTCCTGGTCGAGCGCACGGTGCTGAATTGTGGGCGGTACACCGCCGTTGACACTCTCTTCGATGAATACTACACCCTGATTGCCCTGCATCACAACGGCGACAGGCATTCCGTCGCGGGCGCCAGGCTTAAATGAGGCGCGCTTGAATGATGTCCAGGTCTGTCCGTTATCGGTTGAGCGGGCGCTGACAATCTCCTGACATACATTGTCGGCGCGTGGTTCCCACCATGCCGCTTCGCTGCTCACAAGAAGTTCGAGCTCGCCGTTAGGAAGCTGAACCACCTGCGGTTCCCATGTACGTCCGCGACCGACGATGATGGGATCGCTCCATGTCTCGCCATCGTCTTTCGACAGCGCCGCGAGCACTTTGCAGTTCTGGTTGGTCTCCGGATTGCCGTTCGCCACGGTGGTCAGTATTATCCATCCGTTAGCGAGGCGGGTCATTTCCGGATTGCAGATGCGCCAGTAGTCCTTGCCATAGTCGGAACCCTCGCAGTTGTATATGGTGAAAGGCTTGCTCCAGCTCCTGCCGTTGTCGGTGCTTTTGCTCACATAGCTGTTGGTCCAGTGGTCTTTTCTGCCTCCGTGGTACGACAGGAGGATAGTCTTATCGTCAAGACGGCACATGCGGGGATATTCCACGTTGGGAATGCCGGCGTCGCTGACAGTTGTCAGTGTGCCGCTGCTGTTCCATCTGATAGTGTGGTGGATACCTGTCGATTCGCTGTCGACCTCGAAAGTGGAGTAGTCCGACCATGTGCGGACAGTTTTCTCTATCTCTGTCTCCTTGCCGCCGACAGTAGCGCGGGCAATGACGATGTAATCAGTGGCGGGGAGCAGATTCGAGGCGGCGCTGCCGTTATATGTGTTGTTGACACGTCGTCGCGATGTGTACTCTTTAAGGTCGTCGCGGCTTGTGCCGAAGTAAAATTTTATACTCGCCGGAGCTCCGTCGCCGTAGAAGACCACCGACGGACGTATGCAGTCTTTTTCTATGACCCAGTCCTCGCTGTTCCACGCTATTCCAGGGGTCGTGGTGGCTGTCGTTGCGGTGCCTACAATAAGCGAACCGTCAGCGGTGCGGAACCAGGGACACAGCATGTAGTCGCAGTCAGGGCGGAGACCCGTGCAGCGGATGGTGAGTCTGTCCCCTTCCGGAAGACCGACGCCGGTTTTTACCCTGTTCAGCTTCGTGCACTCACGCCCGAGAGATTTCATGTTGGCGGCGAAGCCGTATTCCGTCACTTCGGCATCGCCGAAATCGACGTCCGACAGTTCCATAGTAGCGTAATCGGAACCTGTATCCGTTATTCTGGAAGTGAAGCTGACGGTCTCTATACGGCGTTCTATCTGGGCTTCGGGACATGAGGGGTCTCCGTTCACCACCGCACGGCAGAGAACGGGTTCGGTGATACGGAAAGTATATGTAGGCTCTGTCGCAGACCTGATGTCCGTCCATGTGGCGCCGTCGTCGCTCGAGCGCTGCCATTGTACGGTGCCGTAATTGTCGGCGTTCCAGTTAAGATCGAGTGTGACTTCCATTCCCTGCAGAGCATACGACAGGGTGCGGTCGGCAGCCTCGGCGGCGGCAGAGGTGCAGCCAAGGATGGCGAAGGACAGGAGGTATGTGTTAAGTAGTTTCATGTCAGCTTGATTTTCTTGGTTATGACTGTGTTGTCCGTACTTACGATTTGCAGGATGTATATGCCCGGTGCTGCATCGGCAAACGATAGCCGGCTTGTCGGAGCGTCGGGAGTGAGCAGAGATGTCATCGTCCCTGAAGGAGAGAATAGCGATGCCTGAACGGCCTCGGTACCTTCGATGATGATTTCTGAGCCGTTGACAGTGATGCAGACGCCCGGTATCACGGCTGCGTCGATGCCTGCGGTTTCTACGTTGAATAGTACTTCATGCGAGCATTCACACATGTCGCTGACGGTCAGCACGTATGAGCCCGGAGAGTCGACGGTGAGCGACGACGACTCGCCCAGCAGTGTGCCGGCGGCGTTTTTCCATTCGTATTTGTACGAGCCGCTTCCGCCCTTCACCGTTAGATCGGCGCCGAGGGTAATAGGCGTGCCGTCGCCCGGAAGCGCGGCGGTGACATTGTCTGTCGAGATTTCGAACAGCGGATTCTGTCTGAAATCAAGGCTGATTATGGTCTGGGCACTGAGCTGAGAGGTGCATGCGGCAGCGATAATTGCCAGTGTTGCAAGATGTTTGTTCATCGGTATCAGTGTGTTTGGTTAGAATTTTGGTTGTGATGATTCGGTGAGAATGGCTGTAATCATTCGCAACGCAAAGTTACAAAAAATGTTTTTTTTATGTACTTTTGTAGCATGGAAAAGATACGTATAGGAATTGTCGGGACGAATTTCGTGTCCGACTGGATGGCAGACGGCGGACGCCTCGATCCTCGGTGCGAGCTGACGGCAGTGTTTTCGCGCCATGAAGACACCGGACACGCCTTCGCTCAGAAACACGGCATACCGGCAGTGTTCACATCGCTTGAAGCAATGGTGCGGTCCGGGCTTGTCGATGCGGTATATATCGCCTCTCCCAACAGTTGCCATTGCCGGCAGGCTTTGACTTGTATCGACGCCGGGCTGCATGTGCTGTGCGAGAAACCGATGGCGTCGAATGCCGCCGAGGTGACGGCGATGTCGGAGGCTGCCCGGCGCAAAGGAGTAGTGCTTCTCGAAGCCATGATTCCGGCATTGTCGCCCGTGCTTGCTGCCGTGGCGGCGAATATGCCGCGTATAGGCACTGTCAGGCGCTATTTCGCGTCATACTGCCAGTATTCCTCGCGTTACGACCGTTTCAAACGCGGCGACATTGCCAATGCATTTCGCCCCGAGCTCTCTAACGGTGCCGTCATGGACATAGGCGTCTACTGTCTCTACCCCATGGTGGCTCTTTTCGGTGCTCCTCAGGATGTCTATGCTTCTGCCCTGCGGCTGTCGACAGGCGTCGACGGGCAGGGAACTGTCGTGGCGCAATACGATGGCTTCGACGGCGTGGCGATATACTCCAAGATTGCCGATTCAGCACTCCCGGCGGAGATACAGGGAGAAGACGGAACCATCACCATCGACCGCATAAGCAGCCCCAGGCGCGCCGTATTCACCCCGCGCGACAAGTCAGCGCCTGCCGAAGTCCTTGCTGAGCTGAGCACCGCCGATGACCCTTATTTCCACGAAATGAGCGCTTTCATCGACCTCATACAGAAAGGCGGCGAACATCCCTTGTCCAACCTCCGCAACTCCCTCGCCACCGTCTCCCTCATCGACACCCTACGCCGCCGCTCCGCCATCATCTTCCCTGCAGACCTGCCCCTTCGGTAATTAGCAATTAGGAATTAGTAATTAGCAATGTTTTTTTTATTTGGAATTTTAATTTTATGAAACAGGAGAATGCTGTTAGGGATAAAAGTTATGCGTTTGCAAGACGATGTGTAAAGTTATATAAGTACCTATGCGAGGAGAAGAAGGAGTATATTCTTTCAAAACAGTTGCTTCGTAGTGGTACAAGCATCGGTGCAAATATTGCGGAAAGCCAATATGGTCAGACTACAATGGATTTCGCGAGCAAGTTGTCAATTGCGCAAAAAGAAGCTGGAGAAACCGAGTTTTGGCTGAAACTGCTTGGCGACGAAGATTACATCACAGAAACACAAGCAGAAAGCATGTTGAATGATTGCAGAGAGTTGATAAAACTCCTACAATCCATCACCAAAACCCTCTATCATAAATAATTACTAATTGCTAATTACTAATTGCTAATTCCTAATTGCTAATTCCTAATTACTAATTGACTAAAATTCAATGGAGAGGCGGACGTTGATCTGGCGGCGGGTGAGGTAGTTGGGGACGGCGTACTGGAGGTTGTTGACGTCGGTCACCCAGTAGTAGCTGCTGACATTGCTGATGTCGAGAAGGTTGAAGACGTCGGCGCCCAACCATACGCTTTTGAAATGTCGCGCCAGCCCTGTGCGTTGTTCACCTTCCTTAGGCGGAGAGAGCAGCGCGTAGGCAAGACCTATGTCGACACGTTTGTATGCCGGCGCGCGGAAATATCCCTTGTCGCGGCTGCCGCGCGGTGCTGTCATGGGCAGACCGTCCGAGAAGATGCCGCGGAGGTTGAATTTCAGCTTTGGGAATTTAGGAAAATAGTCGGTGAAGAAGAGGGCGAAGCTGTAGCGCTGGTCGGTGGGGCGCGGCACCTTGACGCCGTTGAGCGTCTCCTGCGTTTTCATCAGCGAGAAGCTTACCCACGAGTCGGTGCCCGGAACGAACTGTCCGAAGAGCTTGAAGTCGACCCCCATGGTGTAGCCGCTGGTGAGGTTCTTGCCGGCGTAGCTGAGCTTCAGGTTGTCGATTTCGTAGGGTATGAGATTCCCGAGAGCTTTGAAGTATGCTTCGCCGGAGAGTTTGAAGGGGCGCTCCATGGCGCGGAAGGTGTAGTCAGCGCCGAGGATGACCTGGTATGAGCGCTGGCTTTTGATGTCCTTGTTGAGCTGTATTACTATATTGCCGTCCGACGTCTCGACAGGCATACGGTATTCCTTGTAGAACGGCGACTGGTAATAAAGTCCGGTTGCGAGGCGCAGCGCCAGCCGGGGGTTGCGGTCGGGCACGAAGCCGACGCTCACGCGGGGACTGACGAGAAATTCGCTGTTGTAGTCCCAGTACGACATGCGTATGCCTCCGTTGAGGTTCAGATATCCGGCTTTGGTTTCCAGCCGGTATGTGTCCATGGCGTAGAACTCGAGGCGGTTGCTGCTTACGTCATGGCTCGACGAAAGGTTGTAGACCACTTTCAGCGCATCGGGGTCGAATGGCAGGGAGTAGCCCGCCGAATCACGCAGCTCCCAGTCGCGCGAGCGTTCGTACATGGTCTCGTGCTTGTATGTCACTCCGTAGCTGAGGTTGTGGCGGCTGATACCGGTGTTGCCGCGCAGCGACGCCGCGAAGACCGAGGCGCGGAAGCGGTCGCGGGCGTGTTCGTGGTAGCGTCCCACTCCGAGTTCGCCGCCGATGGCGGTGTCGTTGCCTCCGCCTGTTCCTGCTTGGTCGAGCCAGTACTCTCCGGAGATGTCGTAGCTCACGAGCTCGTTGGTGAGGAAGCCCGATGCCTGGAATGTGAAGTCGCTCGACTTGTTGGGTCGGAAACCCAGAGAGAGCGCCCCGAAGTAGGTCTCGAAGCGGTCTTTCTCCATCCCGTCGAAATAGACGGTGAACTCCTTTGCGTCGGTCGATGTGCCGAACTTTGTCGTGCGGTTGTGGGGGATGAACTTATAGTTGTTCAGAGCTATATTGCCGAGGAACGATACCTTCCATTTCGGATTGAAGGTATATGTCATGTTCGTCTGGTAGTCGAAAAAGCGGGGGTCGTAGTCGCCCTTCTCGTCCATCGAGCCGAGGAGCGACGAGTTCTGCTTGTAGCGTACGCCGTGGAGCTGCGAGAAGTGCCTGGAGCTGCTGCCAACCGATGCCGATGCTCCCATGAGCGACGCCGATACCGCACCCTCGAAAGCCTCAGGCTCGCGGTAGGTGATATCGAGGACAGAGCTCATCTTGTCGCCGTACTGAGCCGAGAAGCCGCCCGTAGAGAAGCCTATGGCGCCTACCATGTCGGGGTTGACGATGCTGAGACCTTCCTGCTGACCCGAAGAGACCAACTGCGGACGGTAGACCTCGATGCCGTTGATATATACGGAGTTTTCGTCGTAAGAGCCGCCGCGGACGCTGTACTGGCTCGACATCTCGTTGTTGCTGTTGACGCCCGCCATGGTGGTGAGCAGCGATTCGACGCTGCCGCCGCTCACATCCGGAGCAAGCTTATAGTCATTGCGGTCGATTTTCTGCATTCCCGACGTCTGCTTCTGATAGTCGGTCACCTCTATGCCGCCGAGGGTATATGAGGCAGGTTGCATCTTGACATTCAGCGTCACGCTGCCCGACGCGTCGACGAGACGACGGCGCGATTCCTCATAGCCTATGCAGCTGAAAACGACGCGTATGGTGTCGCTTTCGGGCACAGTGATGGAATATTTGCCGTCCAGACCGCTTGTCGTGCCGAGGGTCTTTCCGGATATCCTGACGGTGACGAACTCCAGAGGCTCGTTGTCCTGGTCGGTGATGGTGCCGGAAATCTTCACGGGACCTTTTGCCAGAAGACCCAGCGAAGAAAGAATTATGATGAGACAGAATGATAATAGTCGGTTCATACAGATATTAACGCTGCTTGTGCGGAAAAATTGTAGGATACGCTTTTACGAAAAAATGAGTTGCATGGCAAATAAATTTGGCTGAGTGATTTTTTTATTGTAATTTCGAGGAAGATTAGGACAAAAACACTCATAACTATATGAATGCACAATTAATGGAGCGTGCTGCCGACAATATCCGCATACTGGCCGCCGCTATGGTAGAAAAAGCTAAGTCTGGGCATCCCGGCGGTGCTATGGGCGGCGCTGATTTTGTCAACATACTCTATTCAACCTTTCTCGTAAGCGATCCCGACGACCCGACGTGGTTTGCGCGCGACCGTTTCTTCCTCGACCCCGGTCACATGTCGCCGATGCTCTATTCGGTGCTGGCGCTGACGGGCAGGTATACCCTCGACGAGCTTCAGCAGTTCCGCCAGTGGGGTTCCGTCACTCCCGGTCATCCGGAAATAGACCCCTCCCGAGGCGTTGAGAATACTTCCGGTCCTCTCGGACAGGGTCACACAATGGCAGTCGGTGCAGCTATTGCAGAGCGCTTCCTGCAGGCCCGTTTTGGCGATGTCGTGGCGCATAAGACATACGCCTTCATCTCCGACGGAGGCATACAGGAAGAAATCTCGCAGGGCGCCGGACGTATCGCAGGTTATCTCGGGCTCAGCAATCTGATAATGTTCTACGACTGCAACGAAGTGCAGCTCAGTACGATGGTCGATGCTGTCGACACCGAGGACTATGCAGCCAAATACCGCGCATGGCACTGGAATGTCATCGAGATAGACGGCAACGATGCCGCTCAGATAGCCGGTGCCATTGAAAAAGCGCAGGCAGAGACCCGTCGTCCGACACTCATAATCGGACGCACCGTCATGGGCAAGGGCGTGCGTACCGCCGACGGACAGCCTTTCGAAGGCAAGTGCTCCACACACGGGCAGCCTCTGAGCAAGAGCGGCGCCGACGTTGCAGCTACCATCCGCAATCTTGGCGGCGATCCGGAGAATCCTTTCGTAATCTTCCCCGAGGTAGAAGAGCTCTACCGCCGTCGCGATGCCGAGCTTCGTAAGATTGTCGCCGCACGCCGTGCCGAATACGACCGCTGGGCGAAGGAAAATCCCGAGAAGGCTCAGCAGCTCAAAGATTATTTCGACGGCAAACTTCCCCGCATCGACTATGCCGCAGTGCCTCACAAGGCAAATGTCGCCACCAGAACGGCTTCGGCAGATATGCTCGGAGAGCTGGCTGAAAAAGTGGGCAATATGATAGTGATGTCCGCCGACCTTGCCAACAGCGACAAGACCGACGGATTCCTCAAGAAGACGCACGCTTTCACAAACGGCGATTTCACCGGTGCATTCCTTCATGCAGGCGTGAGCGAGCTCACCATGGCTGCTATCATGAACGGCATGGTTATCCACGGCGGCATCATAGCTGCGTGCGGCACATTCTTCGTCTTCTCCGACTATATGAAACCTGCCATCCGCATGGCGGCTCTGATGGAGCTGCCTGTGAAATATGTATGGAGCCACGACGCATTCCGTGTAGGCGAGGACGGTCCGACACACGAACCTGTCGAACAGGAGGCTCAGCTGCGTCTGATGGAACAGATCCGCAATTTCAGCGGCAAACCGTCGATGCTCGTCATACGCCCCGCCGACTCTGCCGAGGTGTCTGTCGCATACGAAATGGCGATGGAGAACAAAGATACCCCGACTGGACTTATTCTTACACGCCAGGATGTGAAGGACCTTCCTGCGCCTCAGGGCATGAGCCGCATAGAGGCTGCGCAGGGCGCTAAGAAGGGCGGTTACGTGGCAATTCCTGCCGACGGAGCACCCGATGTTGTGCTCGTTGCCAACGGTTCGGAAGTGTCGCTGCTCGCCGATGTGGCAGTACTCCTCGAAGCCGACGGTATAAAAGCTTCGGTAGTGTCTGTGCCGTCGGTAGGGCTTTTCAACACTCAGCCCGAAAGCTATCGCCGCGAAGTTCTGCCCGCAGGCATACCGCAGTTCGGTCTCACCGCCGGTCTGCCTGTGTCGCTCTATATGATACGCGATTTCAACGGCAAGGTCTACGGTCTGGAACGCTTCGGCGCCTCAGCACCCTATAAGGTGCTCGACGAGAAGTTCGGCTTCACGCCCGACAACATCTATAACACTGTCCGCGCATATCTTGGAAAGTAAGTTCAACCGCAATATCGAAGAGCGCGTCGTTTCCGGCGCGCTCTTTTTCAGACTATGAGCAGAACGCTGTACGTCAGTGACATGGATGGCACCCTTCTCGGTACCGACAGCCGCGTGTCGGCGCGCTCGGCTGAAATTATCAGCCGGCTCACTGCCGGCGGCGCGCTCATCACTGTCGCCACCGCCCGCACTCCGGCGACGGTGGTGCCGCTTATGGCGCAGGCTCATACTCTGCCGCCGGCGATAGTGATGACTGGAACGGCGTTGTGGGACTATGGCGCCGCCACCTTTTCCGACCCTCATTTCATATCGGCGGATGACGTTCGTGCGGCGCTCGCTTTCTGCCTCCGTCATGGCGTGCATCCCTTTGTCTATGTCATGGCGCCGGACGGGACGACTATGGATGTCTATCATGCGGCGACGGCGCTCAACAAGGCGGAAAGCAATTTCTACGAAGCGCGCTGCCGTCTGAAGCTGAAACGGTTCCATCTGGGAACGCCTGTGCCGCAACGTGCTTTTTCGCACACTATGCTGCTCTATGCTATCGGTGAGGCACGTGCCGTCATGTCTGCCGCCGAAGCGTTCAGGAGTGTGTCGGACTGCTCCGTGCAGTGCTATCCCGACATTTTCAATCCCGGAATATACAATCTTGAGATTTTTCCGCCAGGCATCAGCAAGGCGAGCGCAATACTTAAAATCAAGGAAAGTTTAGGCGCCGACAGACTTGTCGTTTTCGGAGATAATCTGAACGACCTTTCAATGCTCGGCATCGCCGATGTCGCCGTTGCCGTCGGAAATGCTCTTCCCGAGGTGAAGGCTGCGGCGCATATTGTCATTGAGCCGAATTACACCGATTCTGTCGCCCGCTTCATCGCTTCTGATTACGGAATGTGACAAGGCGGCTGAAAGCAAAGTTTGCAAGGGTATAGACAATATTGCCCGCGAGAGTGGCTATGCCGTAGCCGGACAGGACAATGCCGAGAATGTCGAATTCCTGCTTGCCGAAGGCGGAGTCGGTCATCATCCACACCGTCCATAGCTGCAGCAAGTAGCAGACGAAGAAGCCTGTGACGAACTTTGCCGCCTCGGCGCTATATCGTCCGTGGCTGTGGAACACCCAATGTTTGTTGCAGAAGAAGGAGTTTGCCAGACCGCACAGGTAGCCGATGGCATTGCTGACATACAGATTGCATCCTAACAGCGATTTGCAGGTGTAGATGACGCCGAGGGTGATGGCGGTGTTGAGCAGACCGACACAACAGTATTTGATGAACTGCAGCACCTTGGCGTGCTTGCGCATACGGCTTATATCAACGCCCATCCGGAAGATTTTTTTCGTCTACTTTAAGAATAGGCAGCGACCAGTTGAAATGCACTGCTGCCACGCGCAGACCAACCACGGTGCATGCGCACGCTATCTGAGCCCATATAGCGTCGAGACCGGCGACGGTGATAATCCAGTATATTATCCCTCCGGCAAGACATGCCGTGGCGTAGATATCTTTCCGGAAGAAGAGCGGTTCGTCGTTGATGAGGATATCGCGCAGTACACCGCCGAAGGAGCCTGTGATGATACCCATGATAATCGCCACCCAGAAAGGATAGCCTGTGGCGAGGCTTTTCTCGATACCTACGACAACGAAGAGCGCCAGACCGATGGCATCGAAAATGAAAAGTGTCCTCAGACCTTTGACGAGGACGCGGCGGAAGACGATGACGGTGACAAGCGACAGAAATGTGACAGCCACGTACATCCACGACTGCATCCAGAACGGAGGCACGTCTAAGAGCAGATCGCGCAGCGTTCCGCCGCCGATGGCGGTGACGAAGCCGACGACATAGGCGCCGAACCAGTCGAAGCGCTTTGCCGCCGCCAGACGTATGCCGGAGATGGCGAAAGCTATTGTGCCGAGGACTTCGATAAAGAACAGGAAAGGAAGGTCTGGATTCATTTAGCAACTGTCTTTTGGTAGTGGCGGCAGATGTCGCAGAGGAAGCAGCTGTCGCAGAGGGGCTTGCGTGCCTTGCACACATAGCGACCGTGGAGAATGAGCCAGTGATGGGCGCGGGCGATGTATTCCTCGGGAATGTTGCCGGTGAGTTTCTTCTCGGTTTCGAGCGGCGTCTTGCTGTTTGTGGTAAGCCCTATGCGTTCGGCGACGCGGAAAACGTGCGTGTCTACCGCCATTGCCGGACGGTCGAACACGACCGATAGAATCACGTTTGCGGTCTTGCGCCCTACGCCTGGAATGCTCAGGAGATCGTCCATATCGGACGGCACGTCGCCTCCGAAGTTCTCGACAAGCTTGCGAGCCATGCCGATAAGCGACTTTGTCTTGTTGTTGGGGTATGATACCGATCGGATGTATTCGAACACTTCGTCGGGTTCGGCGGCGGCAAGCGCGGCAGGAGTCGGGAAAGCCCTGAAAAGTGGGGGCGTAACCATGTTGACGCGCTTGTCGGTGCACTGCGCCGACAGGATGACCGCTACAAGGAGCTGATAGGCGTTGTCGTAGTTAAGCTCGGTTTCCGCTGTCGGCATTTCTTTGGCAAAGCGCTCGACAACAAGCCTGTAGCGTTCTTTCTGCGTCATCAGTGTGCTGCTGCGAACTCGTCGAGGAAGCGGACGTCGTTCTCGGAGAAAAGGCGGAGGTCCTTCACCTGGTATTTCAGGTTGGTAATGCGTTCGATGCCCATACCGAGGGCAAAGCCGCTGTATACTTTCGGGTCGATGCCGCATGCTTCGAGCACGTTGGGGTCAACCATGCCGCATCCGAGGATTTCAACCCATCCTGTGCCTTTGCAGAAGGAGCATCCTTTGCCGCCGCAGAGGTTGCAGCTGATGTCCATCTCGGCAGACGGTTCGGTGAAGGGGAAATAGCTGGGGCGAAGACGGATTTCTGTCTGAGATCCGAACATCTCGCGTGCGAAGTAGAGCAGTGTCTGGCGAAGATCGGCGTAGGTGACGTTCTTGTCGATATATAGTGCCTCGACCTGATGGAAGAAGCAGTGTGCGCGGGCGGAGATGGCTTCGTTGCGGTAGACACGTCCGGGGCAAATGATGCGGATGGGCGGTTTCTGGCTCGTCATCACACGTGTCTGAACCGACGATGTGTGCGTGCGCAGGAGCACGTCGGGGTTGCGGGTGATGAAGAAGGTGTCCTGCATGTCGCGTGCGGGATGATCCGGCGGGAAGTTGAGCGATTCGAATACATGCCAGTCGTCCTCTACCTCCGGTCCTTCGGCGATAGTGAAGCCGAGGCGGCGGAAAATGTCGATGATCTGCTCGCGTACGAGCGACAGCGGATGTCGTGTGCCTTCGCGCAGGGGCGCGGCGGTCCGCGACAGATCAAGGGCTCCGGCGTTGCCTCCGGCGCTCTCTGCTTCTTCGCGAAGAGTGTTGATGCGCTCTGTAGCGAAGGTTTTGAGCTCGTTGAGCGCCTGACCGAGCTCGCGTTTCTGCTCGGCGGGGACGGTGCGGAAGTCGTTCATCAGCGCAGCTATAGCGCCTTTTTTGCTTAAATATTTGATACGCAGGGCTTCTACCTCTGCTGCATTGGCGGCTGCGGCGGTTTCGAGTTCCGCGCGGATGGCATTGATTTTTTCTATCATCGCTGTTTGCTTTTCTTTGATGCAAAGTTACGCATAATTCTGCAATGAGCAATCAACTGTCCGATAAGAATTTGAAACTGGCTGCCTATAACCAGTTTTTAATAAAAAATATTATGACCGCTGATGTATGTCCGGAAAATAAAAAAAAGACCTCCCGGGGGAGGTCTTTATATTGACTTAAAGGGAAATTACTTCGAGAGTTTTTCCTTGAGGGCAGCGAGTGCGTCGATGTCGCCGAGGGTTGTGCGCTCCAGCGGAGTTGTCTGTGCGGGAGCTTCATCTGCCTTCTTGGGAGCTGCAGCGGCGCGCTTTGCCTTGCGCTCAGCCTGCTTCTCTGCGCGTGCTTCGTCTTCGAAGATGCGGCTATGCGAGAGGATGATGCGCTTGTTGTCCTTGTTGAATTCGATGACTTTGAAGTTGAGTTTTTCGTCAACCTTAGCCTGTGTACCGTCTTCCTTGACGAGGTGCTTGGGTGTTGCGAAGCCTTCAACTCCATAGGGCAGTGCTACGACAGCGCCTTTCTCGAGCATTTCGATGATGGTGCCTTCGTGGATAGAACCGATGGTGAAGATGCCTTCGAATACGTCCCAGGGATTCTCTTCGAGCTGCTTGTGACCGAGGCTCAGGCGACGGTTGTCCTTGTCGATCTGGAGAACTTCCACTTCGATGTCGGCGCCCACCTGTGTGAACTCGCTGGGGTGTTTGATTTTCTTTGTCCAGGAAAGGTCGGAGATGTGGATGAGACCGTCGACGCCTTCTTCGATTTCGACGAATACGCCGAAGTTGGTGAAGTTGCGTACTTTGGCGGTGTGGCGGCTGCCGATGGGATACTTGACTTCGATGTCTTCCCACGGATCTTTCTTGAGCTGCTTGATGCCGAGGCTCATCTTGCGCTCTGCGCGGTCGAGGGTGAGGATGACGGCTTCTACTTCGTCGCCGATCTTGAGGAATTCCTGTGCGCTGCGGAGGTGCTGGCTCCACGACATTTCGCTGACGTGGATAAGACCTTCTACGCCGGGAGCGACTTCGAGGAATGCGCCGTAGTCTGCCATGACGACAACTTTGCCCTTGACTTTGTCACCGACTTTGAGGTCAGCGTCGAGAGCATCCCATGGATGGGGCTGGAGCTGCTTGAGACCGAGAGCGATGCGCTTCTTCTCGTTGTCGAAGTCGAGGATAACGACGTTGAGCTTCTGGTCGAGAGCGACAACTTCGCTGGGGTGGCTTACGCGGCCCCATGAAAGGTCGGTGATGTGGATGAGACCGTCGACGCCGCCGAGGTCGATGAACACGCCGTAGTCGGTGATGTTCTTGACGGTGCCTTCGAGTACCTGTCCTTTTTCGAGCTTGGAGATGATCTCCTGCTTCTGCTGTTCCAGTTCTGCCTGGATGAGTGCTTTGTGGCTTACCACCACATTGCGGAACTCTTCGTTGATCTTGACAACACGGAATTCCATGGTCTTGCCGACGAAGATGTCATAGTCGCGGATGGGCTTGACGTCGATCTGCGAGCCGGGGAGGAATGCTTCGATGCCGAAAACATCAACAATCATACCACCCTTGGTGCGGCATTTGATGTAGCCCTTGATGATTTCGTTGTTTTCGAGGGCGGCGTTGACGCGTTCCCACGAACGTGATGCGCGAGCTTTCTTGTGCGAGAGGATGAGCTGACCTTTGCGGTCTTCCTGGTTCTCGATGAAGACTTCCACTTTGTCGCCGACTTTGATGTCGGGGTTGTAGCGGAACTCGCTCATGGGGATGATGCCGTCCGATTTGTAGTCGATGTTAACCACTGCCTCACGCTTGTTGAGGGCGATGATGGTACCTTCGATTACTTCTTTGTCTTTTACCGAGTTGAGTGATTCCTCGTAAGCGTGCGTGAGCTCTTCGCGAGAGCGTGCACCTGTGGTTTCGCCGTTTTCGTAGGCTTCCCAATCGAAATCAGCAACCGGTGAATTGGTTAATTCTGCCATTTAAATAAAAAGGTTAATAATGTTGATTATAAAAAATTTGCACAGCCGGCGCCTGCGCGCTACTTTTGCGCCGCAAAGATAGCTAAAATTTTCCGAATATCAATGCTTTGCTGAAATTTTACTGAAAATTTTCCGGTCAGTTTCAAATTCGGGCTATCTCCTTTGTCAAAAGATGAACGGTCGAGGAAGGATTGGCATAACTCTCTTTCCCTTTTGCGCGCGCTGTCGCGTCTTCTATGTTCTCTATCAGTATTCTTTTCATCGCCGTAGAAAATTCTCCTTTGGAATACCCCGGGTCTTTACTTTTCAAAAGAGTCAGACACTCCGAAGACGATATTTCACAGTTGACATCGACATAGTGCAGCAGAAACCAATATTCGATACATGGATTGGAAAGCAGGAGAGTGACATCTGTAATCTTTTTCAGATGGTCGAGCATCCCCGGTACATCAAGGTCGAACATCAGGAAAGTCTTATCCTCAGGTGTGGTGAACCTGTCGCGCTTGCATCTGTCGATATACGGCTGGGATATATTTGAATCGCTCACTCTCGCAATGATTTCAACAGGTACGCGAAAACTGCGCCGCAGCAAATCAACGTATGCAGCCTCGGTCTTCCCCTCGCAGAATACGAAGAAAGTCGGATTCATTTTCTTGCCTTTCGGCATTTTCGCTTTTCGTGCCATAGTCAGATATTCTCAAATTCGTTGACATACGGCACGGCGTCAAAACGCCCCTGAAGATAGGCTTTTTCCAAATCCATCTTCTCACGGAAGTCCTTGTAGTCGAAAAGTGAATAAAGGTCACTGGAACCGTCATCGCGCTTATTCACAAAGAAAATCTGGTCTTTGCGAAAACGGGTCATGTCAAGCAGATGTGTGTTGTGGGTAGTGAATACGAGCTGTGCCGACCGACTGTTGTGGAACAGGTTGATGAGATACTCGACAAGGCGGGTGTGCAGGCTGGTTTCCACCTCATCAAGAAACATCACTTTATTGTTGCGGACTACATCCATTACCGTAAGCATTATCCTGAACAGTATTTTTGTACCCTCGGATTCCTCAGTATTGAAGTCAAACGGCAGAGAGGGATTGCGCCGATGGAAAGTTGTCAGCTCTCCATCCTTATACGAAAACTCCACAATGTCGCTGTCAGCGGCTTTAAGAACGCGAAGAACTGCATCCTTGTTGTCTCCGAGAAATCTGTCTGTCACCACAGATGTGTTGCCGCGATAACTGAACACAAGCTGCTCGTTGAACCATCGGTAAATCTCCTTTGCCTTGTCACGATCCATCTGGCTTGCGCGTGACAGAAAAAGCGTTTTGCGAGAAGTATTCGACGCAACATCCATCGGGCGGCGTATTACGGTCGTAAACTCATATTTCTCCTTCTTCCCTCCGGATTTACGCTCATCGCGGGAGAATACCAGAGCCTTGCGCCCTTTGGGATAATAGTACAGGCACTCGGTAATGATTTCCTCACGGGTGCAGGAAAAGGAATATTCATGTTCTATTTCGTTGACGATAAAGCGTATGTAGAACTCACTCGGAGCATCATTCCCGCCAAATTTGAAAGGCTTAAAACCAAAACTGTCCCCCTCATTATAGTTGTGGGAGTCGAGAATCATATCAACAGCGGCCTTTACAGCCTTGATTATGTTGCTCTTGCCGGAAGCGTTAGCTCCGTATATGGCAACCGTTTTCAAAAGCCGTTCACCGCCGATACTGAAAGTATTGCCTTCAAGTGCGCGGGCTTCCTTTGTCTGTATATTGGCAGCCTGCAAGTCAAGCGTTATTTTCTCGTTGATTGAGAAAAAATTGGCGAGAGCGATTTCTAATACCATTTTAAATGCTGTATTTGGAATTATTTTGCAAATATAACACTTTAATTTGGATGATAGGCTGCTCTAAGGAGAAAATTTAGATATCTTCCTTTATTTTGCCTGGTCGAGGAGGGCGCGGAGAGGTGCAAAGTCGGCGGACTCGGAGAGGGGCTGCGGGCATAGGGAGATATTGCCGCTGCGGTCGACGATGGCGAAGCGCGGTATAGAGAGTATGCCGTTCGTACCGAATGTCGAATATACTTCCTTTTTGATATCCGGGTTGATGAGCACGTGATGACCTTTCAGGTTATGGTAATGCGCCATGCGCTTCCACTTTTCTTCTATGCCTGGTTGCTCGTCAATTGATATATAAAGCAATTGCACACCGTTTTCTGCGGCATATTCCTGGATAGGTCCTACATGACTGAAACTCTCGCGGCACGGACCGCACCACGTTGCCCATAAATCGATGAGCACCGGCGTGCCTTTGTACGGCGCAAGCAGCTCTGCGAGTGTCTTTATGTTGGAATTGTCGATGAAGATTATATCGTCGGAAGTTGCGGGATTGTTGAAGGCACGGTTTTCTTCTGCTTTTTTATCAAGCAAGGGGATAAGACCGCTGCTCGGGAAGAGCTTTTTGAAACGCTCGGTAAGAGCCGGAGCATTTGAACTGAATGTGTTACGGGCGCCGTCGTTATATAGCATCGTGCCAATGGCAGCCTCGGCGGCTTTGCCAGGCATTACTCTAAGAAAATAGTCTGTTTTCAGTGTCAGAAGAGAATCGGTAGTAATGTCGTCCGGAATATTTTCGTCAGGATAAGTGTCCTCATAGTAGAAGTTGGCGGCAAGCCTCTCGGCGAAGAAAGGATTACGTGCGTTTGCCGGATCTGACATAACGATACTGTTTCTCAGCCGGGACAGCTCATTATTCCATTCCTCTGCATTGTCCTTCTTCCGGCAGACATCATATACCATCAGGGCTTCAAGTCGTGCATCGCGCTCCATTGCCTTGCGGACAACCGGGCTTGCACCTGTAAATGCCTTACAGAGACTGTCGACGTATTCGCTGAGTTTGGTCGTGGCTGCTGATGGAATAGAATCGTTCCACAAACCGAGCTTATCCTTTTGCCACGTAACGAGAGCGAACCAGAAGTCGTAAATGCTGTCGGCGCTCTGTGCTGCCATGCCGTCAAGTCGGTTGCCCGTCGCAGGTATGACGGTGACCTTTTCTTCGGCAAGCGGATCGACTGTCACTTGAGTCGTGCCAGGAAGAACATAGAATGGCTTGTATACCCCGGGAAGCTTTCTGTCAGGATCGTTAGCTATAATCGACATACGTTCTATCCCATCTACAGGCATCGTGATAGTTGAAGTGCTGTCGGCGGCAAGTGCGGCAGGAGTGAACGTACTGAGGTACACACCATTGTAGCTGCGGTGGTACGTGAGTTCACGACCGTCGAGATTCCGCGCCTTGATTATTACAGTAGCCTCCTCGCCTTTCACTGTAAAAGGTGCTGCAAGCAGACATACGAACGGAATCAATGCAAGAGATATTTTCATAGCAAAGAAATAAATCGTTAAAGAATAGTATCGCAAAAGTACGAAAAAAAATGAATTAGAGTCGAAAAGTAGCGAAAATGGTATGATTTTACGGACACTGTTACATTAGATGGGTAAAAAAACAGCGGGAGGCCGCCCGCGACCTCTCGCTGTTTGATGGGGGATGGAGTTATATTATTTAACGATGACTTTGACGGCTTTGCCGTCGGCGCTGACGATGTAAATGCCGCGTTCTACGGCTATGGATACGTTGTCGGATTCAGCTGTTTCCGATACGGCAAGACGTCCGTCGGGAGTGTAGACAGCAACTTGCGTGTCGGCATAGCCTTTGACGATTATCTCACCTGTGCCGCCGTAGATTGCCTTGCCTGCTGCATCGATGCTGCCGACGCCGGTCGTGGTGCCTTCGACAGCGATGTTGGTGACGATGAGCATCTGCGACGACGAGCTGAATGTGGCGTTGAGGTAGAGCTGGACCCAGCGTTTGCCGTTGAATTCTGCGGGAAGTTTTGCTATTGCTGTCTTCCATCCGTCGGTGCCGGCTGTCTCTGCGGGAATCTCGACAAGACCTTCGACGCCGGGTGCTGTGGCAGTGAACCAGGGAGCGACGCCGTTGTTGCCGCCCCAGTAGTTGACGCTGACGGTGACGTCGGAGCTGTGCTCGGTGGTGAAGCGCGGAATGCCTATGCCTGCTTTGCCAACGCCGCCTTCGGAGAGCTGGAGAGCCATCATGCATGAGCCGCCGACGCCTTCGCCGAAGAGTTCGGAAAGCTCACGGAACGACCAGTTCTGGTTGTTGTAGTCGGTGGTGGGATATGAGATCACGAACGGATTGATTGCGAGGGGTTCGTTGCTGCCTTCGTCGAAATTCTCGCACATAGGCAGACTGTACGGCGTGCCGAGCACGATACCTTCTGCGGCGATATAGTCGGATATACCGCCGGCGTTTGTTGCTATCACGCCGAGGCGGTAGAACGACTGTTCGCTGCCTGCCGGAACGGTGAAGGTGTATTCATATACATTATGACCTATTTCTGCGTACGGCTGATAGCCGTAGCCGTCGTTGATCCACAGCGAATAATCCATGTCGGAGGGGTCGATATATCCGCCGTTGGCGCCTTCTTTGGGTGCGTCCCATGTGATGTGTACGCTGAGCATGTCGTCTGATGTGGTGAAGACGGCGTTTTCGACAATCTTGGGATTGTCAACGCCGGTATATACGCTTACTGTAGCAGCAGGACCGTTTTCACCGTCGGCGGAGGTGACGACAGAGATGATGTTGACGCCCTGAGCTGTCTCGACTTCGACAGTCTTCAGCTCGCCCGGAGCTCCGCTGACAGTCGTTGTGGAGATGGCTTTCACTGTGGCTGTCACTTCCTCGCCGGCGGCGATGTCAGCCCCGTTGTAATACTTCACAGGCAGTCGGAACGATACCGTTGCGCTGAGCACGCCGTTTTCGGCAGCTGTAGCCGTGAGGTCGGTGACGGCGGCAGGCGACTTGTCGCCCATGCCGGGATCGGTGACGCTGATGTCGCGGACGAAGACACCGTACTGATTAGGTTCGGAATTGGCGTGGATGCCGATGTAGTATGTGCCGGCGGCTCCGATTCTGAAGAGTGTCTCGACGTCTGAACCGTTGTGTTCGGGCACTGTCTTGTCGATAAGCGTCTGAGTCATGGCGGCGGGGGAGGGAGCTGTGCCGATGGCAACGCTGTAGCTGTCTTTGTCGAATGTGCTGCCCATGCGTCCTACATTCATGGCGAAGCGGTAGATTCCGCCTTCTTTGTCAAGGTTGACGGCGGGGAGGAAGAGCCAGTCGTCGAGGGCTTCGTCGGTGGAGTAATAGGATATGAAAGCGGGACGTCCCTGGAAGTCTGCGAAGAATTCCCATGTGATGTCGTCGTAGTTGCTGTCGTCGATGGTGAAAAGTTTTGCCTGCTCAGGCGTAGGCGCGAATGTCACGTCGGGGGTGAAAGGCTTGCCAGCCACTACGGAGTTCGATTCTGTCGGGAGAGACTTGAGACCGTTGCACACAGCTACGACGCTTATAGTATAGGAAGCCAGATCGGCATCTGCGGGGAGATCGATTTTCATTTCTGTAGCGTCCGTCGTTCCGTAGAGGACGCCGTTGAGGCTCACTTCATATTTCATTTGCGCGAGGTCGAGGTAACCTCCGTGTACACCTTCGGTGACGGCATCCCAGAATGCCAGCCCTTCGTCGAAAGCTACGAAATCGGGAGCAAGCGGAGTGTCGTTGCCGGTGTACAGCCTCAGAACTGCCGGAACGCCCTGTTCGCCGGCTGCGGTGGCGAAGAAGGAGATGCTGTGCGTGCCGGTGCCTATTTCAGTGAAAGCGACAGCTACTTCTTCGCCGGGAGCGGCAGTGCCTGTCCTGTATGTCTCGCGGTCGAGTGTGGCGGTCCAGTTGAGTGTTCCGCCGAGGGCGTCGCCGCCGGCAGTGACATCGGGCATGGTGATTGTCACGGTGCCTGTTGTCGATGCGCCTTCGAATACCGAAGATACTATTTTCGGAGCGGCAGGAGCTGTGGGCGAGGCGGCGCCGTCGAGGCATACCATGACACTGAATGTGTCGCCGTCGGGCATGTCCATGAGCTTTTCAACGGTCTTGTCGGCAGTGCTGATGAAATAGAGCTCAGATGCTTCTTCGGTGGAGTGGTTCACATAGAATCCGGAGGCGACGTTGCTGTATGCCATAGTGCCGATATATGTGGTCTCTCCCATAGAGGAGACGTCCATGACGGGCTCGAATTCGCCCGTGGTGCTTATGCGCATGAGCGTGCCGCCGTAGCTGATGCCGTAGAGGCACTGGTCTACGGGGTTGTAGCAGATATAGGGGCAAGCCTCATTTTCTTCGTTTTCAACAGCTATGACTTTGACAATCTCGAAATCGGCGGGATTTTCGGCGGGAGCCTTGGCGAAGACATAGTTTTCTCCTTCGCCGTCCATGCCGATGCCGTAGATCATGTCGTCGCTTTCGTTGAGGGCGCAGACGCTGAAATGACCGTTTTCGATGTCGACTTCGACGATGTCGTCTTCAGAAAATTCGCCTGTCTCGAAATCGAAGTCATAGTAGTACATTCCCACGACATAGTAGCCGAACATCACGGGCGCATAGCCGCAGAGACGTCCGTTGCGGTACCATCCGCAGCCGAGAGCAAGATACTCTTCCTGATAGAGCGGATCGAGCCATTTCAGGTCGAGACTGCTGCCCTGAAATTCGTACAGACCGACGGGCATATCGTCCTCGTAGAATCCGTCGGCATAGTTGACATATCCGAAGAGGTTAGCACCCTTTGCTGTTGCGCGTGCCGGAGCTTTCATCTGCGCGCTGCGGCTGACGGTGCTGATTTTTCCGTTCTGTGAGCGGAATAGGCGGGCGGCGGAGCGCTTCTGTGCCGTGTGTTTCCGAATTTTTGAGGTGTTCACAGCCTTTCCTTCAGCGATAAGGCGTGAAGCATCTGCCGCCGTCATTCGAGGTAATGCGGCAGAAGCGGCAATAGAGACTGCCGCCAACAACAGTAGTAATAGTTTTCTCATTCTATATAAAATTTAGATTGTCCTTGGAATAGACAAATTTATACAGCCGCAAAATTAAGGAATCTTTCTAACTTTTACAATACCTGCACAATCCTCCTGGATGCGTATGTTCCTATTTCTGCGACTTTTCGAGCGTGGCGGGTCAGGGGTTGTAGAGGTCTTTGTTGAAGAATGCCATGACTTCGCGTGCCTGGTCGAGGGCGACGGAAGCGGGGGATGACGGGTCGAGTGCGGCGGCGGAGGCATAGAGCGAGATCGCCATGCCCTGATTCCCTTTTTTCCACGCTATCCGACCACGCAGATACAGCGCCTCGGCACGCTCGCGGCTGTCGGAAGCGGCTGTGGCGAGCATCACGGATATTATTTTGTCGGCGTCGTCGAAGCGTCCGGCATTGATGAGTCCGAGGACTTCTTCGCTGTTCATATTATTCTGGCTTTGAATCCTTTTTCAGTGAGCAGGCGAAGAACATCCTGCCGCCTGTCGCCCTGAATGAGTATTTCTCCTCCCCGTGCCGAGCCGCCCGTGCCGAGGCGTTTCTTCAGTCCTGCGGCAATGGCTTCCACTTCTTCGTCTGCAACGGTGAAGCCGGTGATTATGGTGGCTGTCTTGCCTCCGCGTCCTTTGCGCTCGAAAACGATGTCGAGCCGTTCTTTCTGGACGGCTTTCTCCGTCTCGGGGGCTTGTACGGTTTCTGGTTCTTCCGCTACGTCGCCCATAGTTCCGCGCAGTGCCACGAGGGCGTCGCGCCAGTCGGTGCTTGCCATGTCAGTCGTTGTTTTCTGTTATGGATTCTTCATCGGCGTCGTCGCAGATGCCATGTGTGGCGGCGTGTCTCGACCCGTCGGTGACAGCGGAGACGAGCATCAGTTGCGCGCGGTCGGCGGCAGACAGATTGTTGATAAACATGTGTGTGCTGTCGCTGTCGCACTTTATGGCGGCGTCGAGGGCATGCGCTGCCGAAGCGGTGCTTGTTTCTATTTCTCCGCTTGCCTCGCCTATGCGCATCAGCAGCAGCGACAGGCGGCACAGCGATGTCGCTCCGAGTTTTTCGGGGCTTACGTTGTTCAGCACACTGTCGGCGACAGCCTGTGCCCGGAGGTAGTGACCGTGCTCATATGCCTGTTCGGCGGCGGCAATGTCGTCGGCGGGCGATGTGGCGGCTGTCGAGCACGATGTGGCGGCTGCCAGGAAGATGTATGCGGTTGTGAGGGCTGCGGATATTTTCATCTTTTGTTTTAGGGTTCAGCCGACGGAGGCGTTTCTGTCGGCGTTTCCGGGTCGGCTATAAGCTGGCGGAGACTTTCGCCGTCTTTGTTCTGCCAGTCGGCTTCTCCGGGAGCGTCAGCGTCGGCTTCTGTGATCTCATATTGCTGCATGACGTTGTCGCCTGCCGGCGTGTCGACGTGGGTGTTTTTGTCGAACCATCCGATGTAGTAAAGAACGCCTACGGCGATTGCTGCTGCTATGAGGGCGACAACAATCCATGCCCACAGTCCGGATGATTTTCTTTTGGAGTAGTTTGCCATTTTGAAGATGTGTTTTTAAGATTCTAATTTAAAACACATCCGCGGCAATTAGAGTTCGTTTACCTTCTCGATGAAATCGTACATCTGCATGGCGGCGACGGCGGCTTCCGAACCTTTGTTGCCTTCTTTGCCACCTGCGCGGTCGAGTGCGTCCTGTTCGTTGTCGACAGTCAGAACTCCGAAGATGATGGGGATGTCGCATTCGCTGTTGAGGTATGCGTTTCCCTGCGTGACGCTCTTGCAGACGTAGTCGAAGTGCGGCGTGCCGCCACGGATGACGCATCCGAGAATGATGATGGCGTTGTAGAGTCCGGTGTCGACAAGCTTAGCCGAGGCGAATGTGAGTTCGACGGCTCCCGGAACTTCGAAGACGTCGATGTCGTCGCTTCCGATACCGTTTTCTTTGAAAGTTGTCAGCGCTCCTTCGAGAAGGCGTTCGGTGATGTGGCTGTTCCAGAGGGTGCGTACTATCGCCACGTGCATGTCGCGCGGGGCGTTGAATGGGTTGGCTGGTGCGTTCTTTGAAGATGACATAGTTTGTTATTCTATTGTTTGCCAGGGCTCTTTGAGCGTGCCTGCTGCGGCGATGGCGCTTTTTGCGGCGGCTCCGAGCACGGCTTCACGCAACTGGCTGCCGGGGGCGTCGAAAGCTTCGGGCTTGATGTCGCGTATGAATATCTCGCTTGCAATTCCGGCAAGGGCGCCGGCGTTCCATAGCATTGTCCGGCATGTGCCGGCGGGAATGGCGACGGTGCTCATTTCTTTTCCGGTGTAGTAGCTGATGCACTGGCAGCGGTCGTCGATGTTGACAAGCGAGCGGCAGTAAAAATCGATATGGTCGTGGTAGCAGGCTCCGGGTTCTTTTATTCCGAAGATGAGCTCAAGGTCTTTGTTCCGTGTGACGACGATGTGTGCCATTTCGAGGTTTTCGAGAATCTGCGGCATCACGTGTGTTATGCGCGGTTCCTGCTGCGGCAGGAAGCCCGGCAGATATATCATTGTCGCTTTGCGCTCGGCGGCGTAGGAGAGCAGTTTGAGCATCCGCGGACGCATACGCCGGTCGATGGCATAGTATCCTCCGAAGACGATGATGTCGCCTTCGTCGATTCGCGGCCAGATGATGTCGAATGCCTCTTCGGGGTATGCTTCGTAGCGGGTAAGGAAGGGCAGCGGTTTTTCGGGGTCGTCGCTCTGTACGAAGATGTTGAGCGGTGTGCGTCCTTCTGTGAAACGGTCGACAGATTTCGTGTCGACGCCTGCTGCGGCTAATTCGCCGACGACGATGTCGCCGATTCGGTCGGCAGCGGCTTCGGACGCCATGATGACATTGAGTCCTTCGCGTCCCATTATGGCTGCTGCACCGGCGATTCTGCCGCCGGGCATGCTTCCGGCGGGGCGTCCTGCAGGGTCAAGGACTATATTCAGCGAGCATTCGCCTATGCAGATGATTTTTTTCATTTTATCGAACGTGCGACAGTGCCTAAATATCCTCCGTGGTGCCGCTTGGCGTAGTCGCTGGCAGAAAAGCCTATGCGACGCATTACGTTGACAACCAGCACGTCGCCGATGACGGTCATAATGGTGGTAGATGTTGTGGGCGTCAGACCGAGCGGGCATACTTCAGGCGCGTTGCCGGTGAAAAGCGCTATGTCGGCGGCATGTGCCAGCGGGCTGTCGGGTGCTCCGGTGATGACGATGGTGGGAATGTCGGCATAGAGACCGTGCAGGAGGCTGACAAGTTCCACTATCTCGTTTGTCTTGCCGCTGTTGGAGATGAGCAGCATGATGTCGTTGGGCTGCATGATGCCGAGGTCGCCGTGCTGTGCTTCGCTCGGGTGCAGGTTCACTGCAGGTGTACCCGTGGAGGAGAATGTCGTGGCTATGTTCATGGCAATCTGTCCGGCCTTGCCCATTCCGGCGGTAACGAGCTTGCCGCCGCGGCGGTGCACCCGTTCTACGATGGCGTCTACGGCTTTTTCGTAGCTGTCGGTGACCGGTATATTTCTTATAGCCTCGCTTTCGGCGAGCAATATCTCGCGCATTGAGTCCTTTACATCCATTTTGTTTTCGCTTTCCAGATTCATGTCACAAATTTAAGCAAAAAAATCCGAGAGTTTTGATAATATCTGTTAAATACCGGAGAGAGCGGCTATCGCCTGTCGAGAGGCAGTTCGATGCGGAATGTTGTGCCGACACCGGGTATCGACTGTTTTACGAAAATTTTGCCGCCGTGATACTGCTCCACGATGCGCTTGGCAAGTGTCAGTCCCAGCCCCCAGCCGCGGCTTTTGGTGGAATATCCGGGGTTGAAGACTGTCTTGAAGTTCTTCCGGCTGATGCCTTTGCCGGTGTCGGCGACTTCTATGAAGGCGTTGACGCTGCCTTTTCCTGTGGTGACGTCGATCCGTCCGGAGCTTTTGGCAGGGTCGGTGGCGTCGACGGCGTTTTTTATAAGGTTTTCAATCACCCATTCGAGCAGCGGCACACAGGCGAGCACGTGTATGTTTCCGTCGCCCGGATGCCACCCGAGGGCTATCTTCGGCGAGATGCGTGTTTTCATGTAGCCGACGGCGTCGCCTACCACAGTGTTGAGGTCGGCGGGCTCTATGTTGGGCACGGAACCGATTTTCGAGAACCGTGAGGCAATAGTGCTCAAGCGGTTGACATCCTTGTTCATCTCAGCGACAGTGTCGGCGTCGACACCGTAGTCGGGCAGCAGCTCCATCCATGCCATAAGCGAAGATATCGGTGTTCCGAGCTGGTGGGCTGTCTCTTTCGAGAGTCCGACCCATACTTTGTTTTGCTCAGCCTTTTTCGTGGAGAGCACCGCGAAGTATACCACGCAGATAAACGCCAGCATGACGAGAAGCTGGATGTAGGGGTAGACGCTCATGCGTTTGAGCAGGGTGGAATCTTCGTAGAAGAGATACTGGACAGTTTCAGGCGCTATTTCTATTTCGATTTTGTTCTGCGTGCCGGCGAGTTCGGCGAGCTTGCTGTCGAGATATTTCTTGTTTGCTTCCGACAGCGGTGCTCCGAGCTGTGTGTCGCCGGTTTTGTCGGGCAGGTCGAAATTGCGGTAGTCGAGGATGTTGCCTTCGGCGTCGGTGAGGAGAACGGGGATGGTGGTGTTGCCCTGGATTATTCCGAGAAGAAAATCAACATCGGTATTGGAATCTCCGTCGCTGAGCCCTGCCGAGGCAAGCTCTTTGGTGGCGTCTGCCCACAGCTGCATACGGTCGCGCTCGACGGCAGACAGGTCATTTATTAGCCCTGACGAGAAATATAGAAACAATGCGACGACAGCCGCGGAGGCTATCAGGAAAGCCGCCTTGCCATAACGTTGTATTTCATATATGTTTGCCATCGTAGCGTGAGTGGTTGCGGATGCAAAATTAATGAAACAGCGTCAATATAGCAAATACAAAGCAGGGACGCCGTTTCGGACGTCCCTGCTTTAGATTATTTGTCGTTGATGAGTGAAATCACGAGTTCCTTCTCATCTTCGTCGTCGGGCAGAATGTTGATTTTGCCTTCGCGGGCGAGCCAGCCGATAGCGGCGAAAAGCTCTTTGTCTTTCAGTTTTGTTATTTTCTTGAGCTGTTTCACTCCGAGTGCTTCTGCGGTAGTGAGAGCTGTCCACAATGTTCCGGCGTTTGTGCCGATTGTTTCTACTTTCATTTTAGTCGAATGTTTGGGTGTTAGACATATAATTAATTAATAGGCACTTCGTGCCTTTTTGTTAAAAATAACAACGCATGGGACGCCGGTATTGTTTGCCTCATGCGGTGAAGACGCCGTCGAACACATGCATGGCAGGACCTGTCATCTGCAGATGTCCGTTGCTGTCGCAGTCGATATGCAGCCGTCCTCCCGAGAGCTCTATGGCAAAGGGCGCTTTGCCCCTGCCGCTGGCTATGGCGGCTGCTGCGACGGCGCACGCTCCGGTTCCGCAGGCGAGAGTCTCGCCGACGCCGCGCTCCCACACGCGGACGCGTATGCTGCCGGGGCGTATCTCGGCGAAGTCGATGTTGGCTTTCTGCGGCCACAGAGCGCAACGTTCAAGCTGTGCGCCTGCTTCGGCGACGGGGAATGACTCGACGTCGTCGACGAAGACAACGCCGTGCGGATTTCCTGTCGAGACCGCAGTCACAGAAAAGACGCCGGCGTCGACGCTCACGGGAATGTCGATGAGCTGTCCGCTGCCGGCGGCAGGAATGAGGGGCGCGTCCATCTGAGGCATACCCATGTCGACGGTGGCGGAGATGAATTCTCCCGCCGGTGTGCTGGCTATGCGGACGGTGCGCAGCCCGGAGGCAGTGGCGATGCGTGCTTCCTTGCCGGAGATATATCCGTTTTCGTAGAGCAGGCGCGCCACGCAGCGTATGCCGTTGCCGCACATCTGCGCTTCGCTGCCGTCGGCGTTGAAAATCCTCATGCGGCAGTCGGCGCCTTTCTCTGGCAGCACGGCGAGCAGCCCGTCGGCGCCCACGGAGAAGTTGCGCGGGCACATGAGAAGCGCCAGCGACGACAGGTCGGGATTCTCGGCGGCGAGTTCGGAATTGAAGAAGTCGAGCACGACGAAATCGTTGCCGGCTCCCTGCATCTTTTTGAACGGTATACGGCTCATTTCAGCGATGATATGGCGTCGGCGATGCGTCTGATCCCTTCTGCGAGAACCGTGCGCGGAACGCCTATGTTCATCCGCGTGAATCCTTCGCCGCATGCTCCGAAGCTTGCTCCGTCGTTCATTGCCACGCGGGCTTTGTCGATGATAAGCGAAATGAGCTGTTCGTGCGAAAGTCCGAGACCACGGAAATCGACCCACAGACCGAAACCTGCATCGGGGCGTATGGCTGTGACGCCGTCGATTTTTGCAAGTTCCTTCATGGCGAAACCGGCGTTGTCGTTGAGGTAGACAAGCACTTCGTCGAGCCATTGCTCCGACTTGTTGTATGCGGCTTCTACCGCTGAGACGGCAAAGACCGGAGGAGTGTCGAACTCGCTGGTGAGCAGGAAGTCGAAGAAGCTCTTGCGGAGCTCGGGGTTGAGTATGGCGGTCCATGCGCAGGCAATGCCAGGGATGTTGAAACTCTTCGAGGGAGCGCCGATAGTCACGGTGATGTCGCGCGCCGTGTCAGACGACAGCGCGGTAGGATAGTGCTTTCCGCCGGTGAGAATCATGTCGCCGTAGATTTCGTCGGACAGCAGCAGGACATTGTTGCGGCTGCATATCTCAGCAACTTTGGCGAGCGTCTCGCGGCTCCACTGTACTCCGATAGGGTTGTGGGGATTGCAGACAATCATCATGCGCGGATGCTGCTCCGAGCAGATGCGCTCAAGACCCTCGATGTCCATCTCGTAATGGTCGCCTTTGTGAAGCAGCGGGTTTTCTACCGGCACGCGTCCGTATCCTGTCAGGATGGAGCGGAAAGAATGATAGACAGGCGGCTGTATGACCACCTTGTCGCCGGGTGCTGTGAAATGCAGCACGGCGAGACCGAGACCTTTCTTGACGCCGGGAACATAGTCGACTTCCTCGCGGCTGAGATTCCATCCGTGGCGCCGTCTGAGCCAGTCTGTTATCGAATTCCAGAAGCTGTCCGGTGCATAGGTGTAGCCGAGCACTTTCTGCTGCGCACGATGTGCGAGAGCTTCTGTTATGGCGGGGCAGATGGCGAAATTCATGTCGGCAATCCACAGCGGAAGGAGATCGGTGCGTCCGAATTTCTCTTCAAGCTCCTCGATCTGAGTAGCGTCGGTTCCGTAGCGGCTGTTGACAGTGTCGAAATTGAAAGGTGTAGGGGTCATATAAGCAGAAAAATAAAAAAATGAAGATGCCCGCAGGCATCGGTTTTAGAAAACCCCGCCTTATGCAGGAGCGGGGTTTTCTGTTGGTTAGGTTTATCAGCAGACGCCGAGACCCATCATGGCATGTGCCACCTTCATGAAGCCTGCGATGTTGGCGCCCTTCATGTAGTTGATGTATCCGTCGGGTTCTACGCCGTAGCGGAGGCACTGCTCGTGGATGTCGGTCATGATAGTGTGGAGTTTCTGATCCACTTCTTCGGCTCCCCACTGAAGATGCATGGCGTTCTGGCTCATTTCGAGACCGGAAGTTGCTACGCCGCCGGCGTTGACAGCCTTGCCGGGAGCATATACAGTGCGGTTGGCGATGAATGCGTCGATAGCCTCGGGGGTGCAGCCCATGTTCGACACTTCGGCAACCATGCCCACACCGTTGGCGATAAGCTGCTTGGCATCGTCGCCGTTGAGCTCGTTCTGTGTGGCGCAGGGAAGTGCGATGTCGACTTTGCGTTCCCAGGGTTTCTTGCCGGCGAAGAATTCCGAGCCGGCGAAGCGCTCGGCATAGGGAGCGACAACATCGTTGCCGGAAGCACGCAGTTCGAGCATATAGTTGATTTTCTCGCTGTCGAGACCGGCGGGATCGTAGATATATCCGTCGGGACCGGAGATGGTGACAACTTTCGCGCCGAGTTCAGTAGCTTTAAGAGCGGCACCCCAGGCGACGTTGCCGAAGCCGGAGATGGCGATTGTCTTGCCTTCGATGCTGTCGTTGCGCTGCTTGAGCATGTTCTGTACGAAGTAGAGAGCGCCGAAGCCGGTAGCTTCCGGGCGTATGCGGCTGCCGCCGAATTCCAGAGCCTTGCCGGTGAATGTGCCGTCGTGCTGGTTGACGAGGCGCTTGTACATGCCGTACATATATCCTACCTCACGGCCGCCTACGCCGATATCACCTGCGGGAACGTCGCGGTCGGGACCGAGATTCTTCCACAGACCGAGCATGAAAGCCTGGCAGAAACGCATGATCTCGCGGTCGCTTTTGCCGCGGGGCGAGAAGTCGCTGCCGCCTTTTGCACCGCCCATAGGAAGAGTGGTGAGAGCGTTCTTGAATGTCTGTTCAAAACCGAGGAATTTAAGGATGGACAGATTGACGGATGCGTGGAAACGGATGCCGCCTTTGTACGGACCGATGGCGTTGTTGAACTGCACGCGGTAGCCGATGTTGTTCTGAACCTCTCCTTTGTCGTCGATCCATGTGACACGGAATGTGACGATGCGGTCGGGCTCTACCATGCGCTCGACAATCTTATTGCGTTCAAATTCCGGATGCTGGTTGTAGACTTCTTCAACCGACATCAGCACTTCGCGGACAGCCTGAAGATATTCCTTCTCGCCGGGGTGCTTTGCCTCAAGGGCGGACATGATGCTGTTTATATCCATAGTTTTTCTTGTTAGGTGTTTTTCAGTCGTTGAATTTTTTGGTTAACACGGCAAAGATAAGACTTTTTTCTTACTCCGAAGCGTTTTTGAAGAAATTTCACAGTCGTGTCAGCCGCATTTATTCACGCACTGAGTGGTCCGGCCGTGTCAGAATTTGAACTGGACGCCCAGATCGAAACCTTTGTTGATAGAAAAGTCAAATATGCCGGTACCGTCCCAGTATTCATATTGGAACAGACTGGTGCGGGCTATAAGGGCAAATTTATCGGTGAAATTGACTGCAAAACCGGGACGCAGACCTAAAATGGTGCCGCTGACACCGAGATCTTCGATTGACTGATGAGCATATCCGACGGCGAATTCACCGAAGAAGTCCACGATGCCTGCGCGAGCAAATGTGCCGCGGACATAAGGCAGGATAGAAATGGTGGTAAGGGTGCCTTCGTTGGAGGCGACGTTCAGACCGACCGATGCTCCGACAGCCCATGTCTTGTTGAAGTAATAACCGAATTCGGGAGCAATTCCGAACGTTGTCTTTGTGTCCGAGCTGCCGCCGTCCACGTGTACGCTCATTACATCGAGTCCGATAGTACCTCCTGCATAGAACTGAGCGTTAGCGCCGATTCCCATGGCGATAATTGCCAATGTCAACAATAGTTTTTTCATAATGCGTATAATTTAATGATTGAAGTTTATTTATGAAGATATGCCTCGGTCGGCTGCCTAACGATCAATGCCGTTTGTGCGACAGAAGGCGGAAGAGTTCGGGGATCAGGAAGACAAGCGATGTGGCTCCGATGATTATGAGCCAGTCGGACACTCGTACGGGAACGACGGAGAAGAACGCTCCGCCGAGCTGCACTATGAGAATCTGACCTGCCAGTATCATCGCCATTGTGAAGAGGAACAGCCGGCAGTGTTTCAGATGAAGCGCCGACTCTCCGCTCTCGAAGGCGCGGGCGTTGAACATGTTCCAGAACTGCATGAAGACGAAGGTGGTGAAGAATATCGACAGCTCGTATGGCTGCAGCCCGTGACGCGAAATAAGCGGCTGCCGCCATGCATCCGTCAGAGAAGTCACATCTGTGTGTTCGAGATACCATAGGAAGGCGAACAGTATCGCCGTGAAGGCAAGTCCGACGCCGATGATGTCGCGCCACATGGTTTTGGTGATGATGAATGCGCTGCGCAGCCTCGGTTTGTCGTTCATCACGCTGTCGCTCGGCGGCAGCGATGCGAGCGCCATTGCGGCGAATGTGTCCATGATGAGGTTAACCCAGAGCATCTGAGTCACCGTCAGAGGCGATTCTGTTCCCATGAACGCTCCGATAAGCACTATCAGACATGCCACGACGTTGACGGTGAGCTGGAATAGCAGAAAACGTTGTATGTTGCGGTAGAGCGACCTTCCCCACATCACCGCTCTGCCGATTGAGGTGAAGGAGTTGTCGATGATGGTGATGTCGGAGGCTTCCTTTGCCACCGATGTGCCGTCGCCCATCGACAGTCCGACGTGAGCGGCTTTGAGTGCTGGGGCGTCGTTGGTTCCGTCGCCGGTCACAGCCACTACCTCGCCGAGGCGCCGGAGAGTCTCCACAAGCCTCTTTTTGTCCATAGGTCGGGCGCGGGCGATTATCTTGAGGTCGCCGGCACGTCCGAGGAGTTCCTCGTCGGTGAGAGCCTCGAATTCTGTACCGGTGATGATGTTTTTCTCGCCGTCCGCCGTGTCGTCCCACAGCCCTATCTGGCGGGCGATTTCCTTTGCTGTGCCGATGGTGTCACCGGTCACTATCTTGACCTTTATTCCTGCATCGGTGACATTGCGCACTGCCTCGGGAACGTCGGCGCGTACGGGGTCGGATATTGCGGCTACGCCGAGGAATGTAAGACCGTCTGTGGCAAGACGTCCGTCCCCGATAGCTTTTTCGCCGGGTTGGAGCCTTTTGTATGCGAAGCCGAGCGTGCGCATGGCCTGATTCTGATAGCCGAGCAGGAGCGCGTCTATTTCTTTCCGGCTGACTCCTGCATTGTCGGAGCAAAGACCGAAAATGATTTCAGGTGCGCCTTTGACATAAAGAATGCCGCCGCCAGTCGCTGACTTAACCACAGTAGCCATATACTTTCTTTCGGTCGAGAAAGGAAGCTCATCGATGACGGTTGTCTGTTCTTTGAGCTTGCGGTAGTCGGTGCCGCGCGACATGAGCCACAGCAGAAGCGCCCCTTCGGTTGGGTTGCCGAGCACTTCGGGAGTTTTTTTCGTCATGTCGAGCTGTGCAGTGGAGTTGACGGCGATGCCTTCCTCGATGATGTCGCGGGGCGGATTGCCGAAAAATGCTGTTTCGTAGACCTGCATTCTGTTCTGTGTGAGCGTGCCGGTCTTGTCGGTGCATATCACAGTTATGGCGCCCATGGTTTCGCATGCATGGAGCTTGCGCACGAGATTGTTGGTCTTGAGCATCGACCTCATTGAATAGGCGAGCGACAGCGTAACAGCCATCGGCAACCCTTCCGGAACTGAAACAACGATGAGCGCCACGGCAATCATAAACGACTGCAGCAGATAGGCAAGGAATGGAATCAGGTCGAAAGGCTGAGTCATCAGGAACATGACAATCCTACCTGCGATGACGAGAGCTGCGACAGTGTAGGCGAAGCGCGAGATGAGTTTGCCGAGGCGTTCGAGCTGTTCGTTGAGAGGTGTCTTGACGCCGTCGTCGATCTGTGCGGCAGTGAACACCTTTCCGTTCTCTGTGGCGTCGCCCACGGCGGTTACGCGCATCACGCCGTGTCCTTCCATTACTTTCGTGCCGCGCAGCACGTGGTCGGTAGGGTAGGTGTCGTCGGGGTTGAAGTCGTCAGGATTCGTGCTCTTGTGGCATATCGGCTCGCCGGTGAGCGTCGACTCATCGACGCTGAGGCTTACCGCTTCCAGCAGAACTCCGTCGGCAGGAATCTCGTTGCCGGTATTGAGAATCACGATGTCGTCTACCACGACATCTTTTCTGGCTATCTGTGTAATGCTCCCGTCACGGATCACCTGCACGGGCTCCTCGTCGTTGACCTGGTTCAGGATAGCGAACTCGCGTTCCGCCTTGTTTTCAAAATAGAATGAAAGTCCCGTTGCCAGAAGGATGGCGATAAAAATGCCGGCAGGCTCGAAAAACACCGCCGGACCTTCGCCCAGCCCATAGTATTCGTAGAAGGAAATTCCTATCGAGAGCGTTCCTGCGACAAGAAGAATTATGATCAACGGATCGGTGAATTTGCCGAGAAAGGTTTTCCATAGCGGCACTTTTGCGGGCGGTGTGAGAATGTTGACGCCGTGCGCAGCGCGGCTTTCCGCAGCCTGCACGCTGCTTAATCCTTTATACACAGTTTTTTGCTGCATCTGATGTGCTTTATGCTGATATGAAATTTATGTATTGCAAAATAACGAACAAAATTTCACATGTCCAAAAGTTTTTTACCCTCATGTTTTAAGCTGTTTTTGATATTTTTCCGAGTTTTCGGATGGTTTTGGCTATTATTTATGAATTTGTTGCTAACTTTACGGAAATTTACGATTATGGAAGCTAAGGAGGACTATAACGAAATCATCGAGACTCGTGCGCAGGCCGTTTTCGATGCTATGGCGGGCAGAACTACTGCGGAACAGATGGAAAAGCTGCATGAGGCTTTCGACGTTGCCCGCGAGGCGCATGCTAAGCAATGGCGCAAAGGCGGCGACCCCTACATCCTGCACCCCATAGCGGTGGCGACAATAGTAGCCAAAGACCTTATGCTGGGTGTGGAGCCTGTGATGGCGGCGTTTCTTCACGATGTGGTGGAGGATACCGACTATACTATCGACGACATACGGAGCCGCTTCGGCGATGATGTAGCCTTCCTCGTAAGTGTCGTCACCAAGACAAAGAAGAAAAGGTACGACGAATCGCAGCAGGTCGACAACTACCGTCAGATGCTCAACTCTGTCCAGTACGACATACGCGCTCTTCTTGTCAAGCTCGCCGACCGTCTTCACAACATGCGCACGCTCTCGTCGATGCCTCCCGACAAGCAGATGAAAATCGCCGGCGAGACCGATTACTTCTATGCTCCGCTCGCCAACCGCCTCGGGCTCTACGACATAAAACTTGAGCTCGAGAATCTGAGCTTCCGTTTCCGTTGTCCGCACGATTATGCTCAGCTGTCGTCGCTCATCGAACGCGATGCCGAGGCTCAGGCAGACCGTCTCGCCGAATTCCGCCGCCAGATTTCCGACGTGCTTGCAAAAGCGGGCATCACGGCTCAGGTGAATGTGGAATATCGCAAACCATACAGTATCTGCCGGAAGATGCGCAAGTACGGCGACGACTTCAACCACCTCAAATATCGCCACTTCACCGATATCATCTTCGAAGAGCCGTTGCCGGGACTGTCGGAGAAGGAAATGGCGCTGCGCATCTACTCTGTCCTTACAAATCATTTCAAGGAGAAACCCGGCGGAATCATCAACTATATCGACTCCCCTAAGGAAAACGGCTACCAGAGTTTCCATGTCAAGCTTCTGGCGCATTTCGGACGCTGGCAGGAAGTGCACATCAGCTCGCGGCGCATGGTGAGGCATTCGCAGCTCGGATGTGTGGCAGACCGTTCGGAAGGGAACATCAACCGGTGGATCGAGAAGTTCCGCTATGTCCTTCGCGATGTGGCGCAGCATGGGCAGAACGGTTCGAATTTCATTGAAAAAGTCGTGGCTGCATTCTACAACGATGATATAATGACGTTTACTCCCGCCGGCAAAGCTATCGTTCTGCCCCAGAAGGCGACGGTGCTCGATTTTGCCTACGAGGTGCACAGCAGTCTGGGCGAGAAGGCAAAATATGCCCGCGTCAACGGTTTCCTCGCTTCAGTGAAGTCGCTGCTGCGCCGCGGCGACGTCGTGGAGATTTTCACCGATCCTGACAGCCATCCTCAGCCCGACTGGCTCGACGCTGTGGTGACGTACAAGGCCCGTAAAGCCATAGCCGGGTATCTCGACCGTCTTCCCAAGTCGGAATTTCACCGTTGCCCCTCGTGCAGCCCCATTCCGGGCGATGAGGTGATAGGATTCGAGGAGAGCGACGGCACCATTACGCTGCACAAGCGTGAATGCAGTGTGGCTGTCAGTCTGGCGTCGCAGCATGGCGACAGAATACGCTCCGTGCAGTACGTCCCTGACGGAACGCTCTACTCGCAGACAATTGTCATCACCGCTGTCGACCGATATCATCTGTTCATCGACCTTGTCGACTGTATCACAAACAGGCTACATCTCAACATGGAAAGCTTCAACACATCGACGACCGACTCAATAGTCACATGCACAATATCTTTCGGCGTCCATTCATACAACGAACTCCAGTCCATCATAGAGAATATAAGGTCGATTAAAGGCGTCGACGAAGTGAAGCGTCTTGGCGGAACAGATTTTATTAGCTAATTTTGTATTCGCTATGACCGAAGAGAACACGACAGGAATGGAAAATACCCGCTTGTGGAGGATGGCGCTGCAGCTGTCGCCGCAGGCTGTCAATGTCGTGCTCACTTCTATGGTCGCCGACTCGTCGCTGCGGCAGTTCGGACTCCCGCTCAATCCTTCGATGCCATATATGAGGGCTGTCGAGGACGCTATCTACTCCACTCCCGAAATACTTGCCGACTACGGGCATATCGACCTGCTCGTGCGCACGGACGCATATACCGTTGTCCCCGCCTCCTTCCCCGACGACGTCGCTTCCGCTTGCGGAACGTACATGCAGCTGTGCAATGCCGACGAACCTGCCGAACTTCTCTCCGACCGCTCCGGCGACGCTTCCGTCGTGTGGGCGATCAGCACCGAGCTGCGCAACTTCCTTGCCCGTACGTTCCGTAACGCGCCTGTGCAGTGCCATATCGCCACGCTGCTCCGCTATCTGTCGCGTCAGGCGCGGCATGGCAACACCCGCAAGCTCTATGCGCATCTCACAGCCGATAGTGTCGACATCATGGTTTTCGGCGCCGGCGGCTCGCTGCGTCTTGCCGTGACGCATCCTGCACCGACCGATACAGACGCGCTCTATTTCATCATGGCATGTGCCCGTCAGGCGGGACTTGACGTCATGAACGACGAGATTGTGTTGTGCGGCGATGCCACACGCCGCACCACGATGATGCCGCTTGTAGGGCGTTACGCCTCGCGCGTGATGCCGCTTATTTTCCCCTCGGCGGCTCTCCGCGCCGGTCGCGAAGCTTTTCAGGCACCATTTCCACTCATCATAATGCCACTATGCGAATAATACGAGGAAAATACGGGCGCAGGCGTTTCGATGTGCCCACGAATATAAGCGCGCGTCCGACGACCGACTTCGCCCGCGAGAATATTTTCAATGTCATCGAAAACTATATCGACCTCGACGGTCTCGATGCCCTCGACATCTTTGCCGGAACAGGCGCCGTGAGTTTCGAACTTCTCTCGCGTGGCTGCCGCAGCGTCACATCAATAGAGAAAGCTGCCACGCAGCAGCGCTTCATAGCGAAGGTAGCCGGCGAACTCGGCGCCGACAACCTTAATCTCGTCAGAGGCGACGCGCTCCGCTACATAGCAGCCGCCCCGCGTGCTTTCGACTTTATTTTCGCCGACCCGCCATACGATATGGAAGGTTTTGCCGACATACCGGGAGCGATACTGAACTCCCGCCTGGTGAAGCCGGGCACACTTTTCATCATCGAACACAACAAGACACACGATTTCAGCTCATTGCCCGGATTCCGCGACCACCGCGCCTACGGTTCCGTCAATTTCTCGATTTTCGTCGTAGAGTAGCATCGGGAATATATCACTTTTGCTCTTGCGGGTGTCTAAAGATTATGGGAAAGAGCGCCGCGGAACATAATATGACAGATCTCGAACTTTTCCGTTGCCTGCAGTCAGGCGACGAGCGAGCCTTTACCATAATTTATGAGCGTTATGCCCACGTGCTCTATGTGCTCGCGGCGTGCTATCTCAAAAGCAGGGCGGACGCTGAGGATGCTGTTCAGCATGTTTTCATGCGTCTCTGGGAGAGCAGACGCGACATGATGATATCCGTGAGCCTGAAAAACTTTCTCTACACATCGGTAAAGAACTATGTCCTGAACTTTATCCGCGACCGCCGGTCGGCGCTGATGAAGAATCTCGAGATGTATAACCATAGCGCCGATACAACCGACCCAAATGCCGAACAGGAACGCGACGAAATCAATGCCATCCTCGAACGTGCCATTTCCGATATCCGCCACGCAGGCAAGCAGAGCATAGTGCAGTACAGGCGCGACGGACTGTCGAACAAAGAGATTGCCGCATTGCTCCACATACCTGAAAACACGGTTAAGACATATTATGCTCAGGCTCTGAAAGCATTGAAAGAGCATTTTAGGAAAATTATGATAATTATCGCATTACTGCTGACAAACTTGTAGCCATATGGAAGAAGAATACGGAATGCTTTTGAAAAAGCTGCTTGAAGGAACAATAGGCGACGCAGAGCTCGACCGGCTCGCCGCCGGGCTCGGACGCGAGGATGTGCGTGATGGTCTGTTGAAGCAGATGGATGCCATGACAGCTCTTGCCGAAGGATGCGAATGCCAGCCGGAGACACGCCGTCGGCTCGACGAGGTCTTTGCGGAAATCGAGAGGAAGATACGCCGCCGCAAGATGCGCCGCCGGATTTTCTATGCCGCCGCCGTGCTCGTTCCCGCCATTTTCATTGCGGCATTAGCTTTGATTGTGAACCGCCAGACGCAGTTTTTTGTTCCCGCCGAGTATGTGAAGACTGTCACGGCAAAGGGTGAACGGACGCAGATAGTCTTTCAGGATGGTTCGCGCGTCAGCCTCAATGCCGGAACAACATTGCGTTATCCTGTGAAATTCGGGCTGTGGAAGAGGGAAATGTGGCTCGATGGCGAAGCATATTTTGAAGTGTCGTCAAACAGCAGCCGTCCTTTCGTCCTCGACATAGGGGGAGCGTCGGTCCATGTGAGGGGAACATCTTTCAACGTATGCGCCTACTCCGACGATGATGAGGCGATAGTGACTCTCGACGAAGGGCGCGTAGAAGTGAAGACTGCCAAAGAGGAATGCGATATGCAGCCTTCGGAACAGGTGATATTCGACCGTCGCGACGGTTCGCTTGTCAAGATAGATGACAGTGCCCCGTCGAGGGCATCGGCGTGGCGCACCAATACCATTGTATTGGACCATGCCGGTATGCACGATGTCCTGAAGAAACTGGAACGATGGTATGCCGTGGAGTTCGATGTCTCGGACGAAGCTGTCTACGGCTATTCATACACGTTCTCCTCCGGAAGTGTACCTCTTGATTCGCTGCTTGCCGAACTGGAGCTGCTCGCACCGGTGCGCTTCACCGTGTCGGGCGACAGGGTAAAAGTAGGATTCTGATATATCACTTTCGGCAGCTCGTGTGTCTATTCTGTAAACACACCTTTAAACGAACCAATCCAATACTATGAAAAGAGTGAAATTGCTTGCGCTGTTGTTCGTGGTGTTACTGTGCGCGACGACGGCAGCAGCTCAGAAAGTGACTCTGGATTTCAGGCATGCGAAGCTTGAACACGTCATGTCGGAAATAACGGAACAGACGGGCTATCAGTTCAACTACAGTCAGCCCGTAGTCGATCCCGGCAAGTTTGTCTCAATATCTGTAAAGAAGGCGAAGCTCGAACAGGCGCTCGACATTCTCTTCGGAAACACCGATGTGGAATACACGATAAAAGACAAGCGCATATTTCTCACTGCCAGAAAAAGCAAGGATACCGGAAAAACCGAGAAACAGAAAGTGTCCGGTGTCGTCACCGATCAGAACGGTGAGCCTGTCATAGGCGCGTCTGTCGTGCTCAGAGGAAATAAGACAGGTGTCGTGACCGATATCGACGGTGTTTTCGTGCTTCCAGAGGTGGCTCCCGGCGCACTTGTCGACATATCGTCTGTCGGCTATGTGGGCACAACAGTCCGTGCCGACCGTCCGGAGTTACGCGTCACGCTTGCGGAAGATACGAAATTGCTCGACGAGGTCGTAGTCATCGGCTACGGTCAGATGAAGCGCAAAGACATCACCACGGCAGTTTCTGTTGTTTCGACAAAAGATATCGACGAACGTCCCATAGTGTCGGCGGCGCAGGCTCTGCAGGGTAAGGCTGCCGGCATCCAGGTTGTGCAGCCTTCCGGCGCTCCAGGCTCCGGTCTTGCCATCAGGGTTCGCGGAGCAACGTCGGTGCAGGCATCGAACGAACCGCTGTATGTGGTCGACGGAATGCCGACAGATGAAATTTCGAGCCTTAGCCCTAATGATATAGAAAGCATGCAGGTGCTCAAGGATGCTTCGTCGGCAGCCATCTACGGAGCCCGTGCCGCCAATGGCGTCGTGCTCATCACCACACGACGTGGTTCGTCGGGCGTAGCAAAGGTTAAGTTCAGCGCCTATGCCGGCATCTCACGGCTCGGACGCAAGATAAAGGCTCTCGACACCGAGCAGTACAAAGAACTCATGGCGGACCTCGGAAAGGTTTCCAATGTAGCTCCTGACATCCCTGCCGACGAGCACCGCTATGTCGACTGGACCGATCTGTTCTTCGGTACAGGCGTCAATCAGAACTATCAGCTGTCGCTGCAGAACGGCAACGAGAGGCTTCAGTATTTCATTTCCGGCGGCTACACCGACGAGAAGGGTATTGTGAAGAAGGCTCATTTCAAGCGCTATAACTTCCGTGCGAATATCGACAGCCGCCAGACAAAGTGGCTCACCCTCGGACTGAACTTCTCATATTCGAATACTAAAGGTCAGTGGGTCCGCGAGAGCAGCAGCTCCATGCGTGCGGGTTCTATTCTGTCGGTTATTAACACCCCGCCTTTCATGCAGCAGTGGGACCCGGCGAATCCCGGACAGTACGACGAATCGGCATACGGCTCGCGTATACTCAACCCGCTGGCAGCAAACGCAGCAGATAATGTCACATCAACCGACTTTATCAAAGGCTCCTTCATGCTCAATATCGACATTTACAAGGGTCTGAAATTCAAGAGCACTTTCGGCATCGACTTCTACAACGAGCGCTGGGATTATTTTCTGGATCCATTCTCGACATCGGACGGACGTTCCACCAAAGGTCGCGTAGAGGAAAGCTCGGCGCGTAATTTCGAATGGCTGTTCGAAAACATCCTTACATACGACCGTTCGTGGGGCGGACACAATCTTTCGCTTCTCGGCGGCGCCACGCAGCAGCGTGCGCAGTATAAAGGTTCGTGGATGGCAGGCTTCGACCTGTCGGAGTCTTATCCCGATATCCATTCCATCGCCGCCGCTAACCAGATCGACAAAGATGCCTGCGGCTCAGGCGCTTCGGCGTGGTCGCTTGCGTCGTTCCTCGGGCGTGTGGCGTATAACTACGAAAGCCGCTATCTTCTTTCCGCCAACTTCCGTGCTGACGGCTCGTCGAGGTTTGCTCCCGGACACCGCTGGGGTTATTTCCCCTCAGTATCCGCTGGCTGGCGCATTTCTGACGAGAGTTTTATGGAACCTCTCCGTCCGGCTGTCAACGACATGAAAATCCGTGTGGGCTGGGGCATGAACGGTAACCAGGGCGGAATAGGCAACTATCCCTACCTCGCCACTATGAGCGCCAGCAGGGTCCCACCCACTTCCGACAATCTCTTCCCCGGAATGGCGATAACACCCTATTCGGCGGCGAACAAAGAACTTACATGGGAGAAAACGACCCAGTGGAACGCCGGTATCGACCTGAGCATGTTCGGCACGCGTGTGAATTTTTCGATTGACGCATATTATAAGAAGACCACCGATCTGCTGCTCACAGTCAGCCTGCCGAGCAATGTCAATCTTCCCGGAGGCATAACGCGCAACGACGGCGAGATGACGAACAAAGGTCTGGAATTCAATCTGTCGACGCAGAACTTCACCGGAGATTTCTCATGGACAACAGATTTCAATATCTCGTTCAACCGCAATAAGCTCACAAAGCTCGGTCTCAACAAGATTTACTACTACGGCGAGATGTATGAGACCCGCGAGATGGCGGTCGTGCTCAAAGAAGGTCTTCCCTTGGGGTCGTTTTTCGGATATGTTTCCGACGGAGTAGACCCCGAAACGGGAGATATTATCTACCGCGACCTCAACAACAACGGTACTACCGATCCCGGCGACCGCATTGTCATCGGCTGCGCTCAGCCTGATTTTATCTATGGCATGACAAACACGTTGTCTTATAAAGGACTCAGTTTCTCATTCTTCCTTCAGGGAAGCCAGGGCAACGATATTTTCAACGCCACACGCATCGACACCGAAGGCATGACCGATTTCCGCAATCAGTCTACAGCCGTGCTCGACCGCTGGAAACGTCCAGGCATGATTACGGACATTCCGCGAGTAGGCAATGTCGAAAACGTCCACAACTCGACGCGCTTTGTCGAAGACGGGTCTTATCTGCGTCTTAAAAGTGTGACTCTGTCCTACGATCTCAATAAGAGTCTGCTTCGCAGGATGCGCTTGTCGAAGCTGCAGGTATATGTGACGGGTCAGAATCTTCTCACTCTCACAAAGTATTCCGGCTACGATCCGGAGGTGAACGCTTTCGGAAGCAATGCCGTCGTGCAGGGCGTCGACTATGGCACCTATCCGCAGTCGAAGGCTGTGATCTTCGGTCTTAATGTTGAATTTTAAAAACAAGAAACAATGACAGCATACAATATAATCAGAAGCGCATGTGGCATTCTGCTGGTGACGGCAGCGTGCGGATGCAATGATTTTCTGGACGAGAAGCCTCAGTCCGACTTCACGGCAGAAGGTACGGGCTCGGAAGACTCGGTGTCGAAATATCTGAGTGTCTCCGACGCGCAGGCTGAGCTTCAGGGAGCTTACAACAGCTTCAAGGCAGACATATTCCAGCTTGAGAACTATATGATAGGCGATGTCCAGTCGGACAACTGCTATGTCGGCGGCGACGGTCCTAACGAAGAAGCGGAGGACAATCTGACAATGACGGCTACAAATGCGAAGGTGAGCATCGTGTGGACGGAATATCAGTCGATGGCAGGCAGTGCCACCACGGTGATAGAGAATACGCGCCTTATGAAGCCCGATGCCATCAGCGACGCCGACCGTGCACGCATAATCGCCGAAGCCAGCTTCATACGCGCCTGGGCGTTTTTCGACATGGTGCGTCTGTGGGGCGACCTGCCTATGGTGCTGAGGCTCATACCTACAATCACGGCAGATAATCTCGACACATGGTATCCCGTGATGTATCCCGAACGAACACCGGAGGATAAGGTGTATGAGCAGATACTCTCCGACCTTGGCGAAACCACTGTCGCAAATCTTCCTTCAAAGAGTAATGGAGCGTTCCAGGCGACAAAAGGAGCAGCCTACGCTCTGCTTGCCAAGGTCTATGCCACTATGGGCGCCAGAAACGGACGCGACTATTCTAAAGTGGTGGATTACTGCGATAAAGTCATCGCTGAAGGCTACCGTCTTGTCGGCGACTTCGATTCTCTCTGGGATCCGGACAACAAGTTCACCTCTGAAAGTATTTTTGAGGTGTATTATACAGCGGAGTCGCCGAGCTGGGCCTACTGGACGCTCCTGAAAGAAGACGACGGTTCTGTGACATGGCGCCGCTACTGCACGCCGACTCACGAACTTGTGGCAAAATTCGATAAAGAAAAGGACGTCCGCTTTCTTTCAAGTATAATATGGAAGAGTGTACCTTACAGCACTTTCTGGCCGGCGGAAGACTATCCGCTGTCGTACAAGATACGCGAGAAGAATTCCGACATCATCCTTATTCGTCTTGCCGACATTCTGCTTCTCAAAGCCGAGGCGCTTGTCGAGCTCGGGAGGTCTGATGAAGCGATAGACATAGTGAACACCATCCGCGAGCGCGCCGGACTGGGCGCGTCGACGCTCCGTCGCGACATGCCGCAGGAACAGGCGCGGCTCGCCGTTGAGAACGAGCGCCAGCTGGAGCTGTATATGGAAGGACAGCGCTGGTACGATCTTTTGCGCAACGACCGAATGACAGCGGTGATGCGCGCACACAAAGACAAGGATGGTAAACTCTTATTCCCCGGACTGCAGGACTACCGTGCCAAGTGGCCCGTGCCGCAGGAGGAAATGGACAAGAACACCAATCTGGTACAGAATCCGGGATATTAACATACAATGAATAACATTATGAAACTCAACAGATATATAAGCGTTTTGCTATGCGCGGGCGCCATGGCATTCACAGGATGCGAAGAGGAGACCGGACGTGTTGTCTATCCATATTCCTGTCCGGAGTTGTCGGGGCTGACATTGTCGACAGAGCAGCAGACAGTGGCGGGAGATTCTCTCTTTCTTTCGGTGGATATTGCCGACAGGCAGACACCGCTTTCGACACTGGAGCTGACAGTCAGTGCGGGCGACGAGGTGCTCTACAGCGAATCTATAAGGACGAAAGGTTATGAGGCTCATGTTGATAATCATGGAATCTTTCTTCCGTTTACGGCCGGTACTGAAGATACTGATGCCGTGCTCACCCTGACGGCTATCAATGTCGAAGGCAGCGAGAAAACAGTGACGAAGAATATACGCATTGTCCGCCCCGACATACCCGAAACAATCTATCTGCACTACGACGGCGAAATTGTCGCCATGCACCGCAGTGCGGACAACGCCTACGAATATGTCACCGACGAAGGCGACTATCCGATGGAGTTCACCGGCAGAATATCGACATCAGAGACGCTCGGCGAGTCGAAGCTGATATGGGGATATTCCGAGACTGTCAATGAAGCGGCGCTCGCCGGAGCGGCGGAAGCCGGATTCTCGTTCAACTATCAGGACTGGCAGATCGAGAGAGTAACTTTCAACACTCTTACCTTCAGTCTCGGAGTCGTCGGCACATGCCAGATTCTGACGGTCAACGGTACGGATCTGACTCTCGGCGCCGGATTCTATTCCGCGTCTGTCGATTTTGAGCAGGGCGCAGCGGTGGAAGTAAGTGGTTTCGAAAACCTTGAAGGAGCATACAACCGCGATTTCTTCGAATATGATGCCGAGAGCGGAAATCTCACTTTCCTCCGCGAGAGCGGAACGTGGGAAGTATATTATTCCGCGAAGTACAATTATATGTGGCTCGTCCGGATGGATGATGTCGCTCCGGATGCCTTCTGGCTTGTAGGACACGGTTTCTGTGCGGCACCGGTATGGCATGACGACTACAACTTCGGAGGCTGGGACACCGAAGACGTCTTCCGCATGGCTTATGCCGTGAAGACGGCGCCGGGAATCTACCAGACGACAATCTATCTCAGCAACACGCACGAATGGGAATCTTTCGAGATTGAGATATACAGCAACCGCGAATGGGGCAAAGACGACGGCATAGAACTTACGGAAGGCTCGTTGCTCGGCGACACGACCGGTATTGCTATATCGCAGTCGAACGGCATCACAAGCGCCGAAGGCTTCGTGCCGGGCTATTATCAGCTGACCTTTGACACTTCGGCAGGTCTCGCTGCTGTCACATTGACTGTCAAACGTATTGGAGAATGAAATCACGCTTAAAAGTTTTCGCAGCGATGGCGGCGCTTGTTGTCGCCGTCATCGCTTGCTCCGACCGTGAGGACGGTGTGGACGCCGGTCCTGTTTCGGAAGTGTCGCTCATACCGTTACCCGAATCGCTGAGCTACGGGCAGACCAATATCACGCTTCCCGATGTCGTCGGACTGACCGACGACATGCCTGGCGTGGCGGCGCAGTTACTTGGCAAAACTCTGGAAAGCAGCGCCGGAGGCATTGAGGTGCTAAGCGTTCCGAACGAAAAAGCTTTCATACGCTCCACAAAAGATGCCTCGATGGCGGAGGAAGCGTACAGGATTAAAATCTCAGCCGACGGTGTCGAAATCGCCAGTTCTTCAGACAAAGGATTTTTATGGGGTGTTCAGACATTGAGGCAGATTATCCTGCAGGCTCCTGCCGGCAAGATTCCGACGCTTACGCTGGAGGACTGTCCGAAAAAGGGGTGGCGGGGATTTCATGTCGATGTGGCGCGCCACATGTTCACCATGGAGTATCTCAAAAAGATTGTCGATGTTCTGTCGTTTTATAAAATCAACAAGCTCCAGCTTCATCTCACCGACGATCAGGGATGGAGGATTGAGATAAAGAAGTATCCTCAGCTGACGGAGATCGGCTGCTGGCGCGAATTCGACGAGTACGACATTGATTGCCTGAACCGTCTGAAGTCGGATCCCGACTATTTCATCGATCCCCGTTTTGTCAGAAACAACACGGAGTACGGTGGATATTACACTCAGGCAGAACTCAGGGATTTCGCAGCATTCGCCGCAGAGCGTGGCATCGATGTAATCCCAGAAATCGACATGCCCGGTCATTTTATGTCCGCTATAAGGACTTTCCCGGAACTGTCGTGCACGGGCGAGGCAGGATGGGGACGTGAGTTCAGCTTCCCTGTGTGCGCCGGCAAGACTGAAAACTATGGATTTTTCACAGATATCCTCGATGAGGTGCTTGACATCTTTCCGGGTGAATATGTCCATATAGGCGCCGACGAAGTTGAGAAGGACAACTGGCGCAAGTGCGATCGCTGTCAGGCGCTGATACGCGAACATAATCTTGGCAATGTCGACGGACTTCAGAACTATTTTGTCGGTGTAATGGCAGATTATCTCAAGAGCAAGGGCAGAAAGGTGATGGCGTGGGACGATGCGTTTATTGCGCGTGATCCGCAGGATCTTATCTACACTTTCTGGCGCGACTGGAAGGCGGACAACCCCGGCAAAATCACGCAGGCGGGCTATCCGATCGTGTTCATGGAATGGGGGCATTTCTATTTCTATTCCAAACCTTCCGACGAGCAGCTCCGTGCGCTCTATGAGTTCAACTGCGAACCGCAGTTCACCGGTATTGTCGACAGCAATATGCTCGGATATCAGGCTTGCGTTTTTACGGAGATTATTCCGAACGAGCGTAAGTTCGGACAGCAGGTGTTTCCCTCGCTGCAGGCTTTCGCGGAGGTAGCGTGGGGCAGCCGGCGCGAGTGGAGTAATTTCAGGCGCCGCTTGCCATGGCATCTTTCCTGGCTGAATCAGAACGGCATCCACTACCGTAAATGAACTCAAAAAACACCTACTTTTTTTGATAGCACTATATTTCGTATAGTGCTATATATTAATTTAGTAGCTTGTTCAGAAGCTTCAAAACCGCTACTTTTTTATTTAATCTAACCATTTTCGCTCTTTAAACGGTTTTTAAGGTGTAATTTTGTTACATTGGTTAACTCATTAAATTGTCAACCTTAAATTAATAATCTTGTATAATTAATTCTTATAAACCGTTCATATATCATGAGATCAAGATTCTTATTAATTTCGTTCCTGTTCTTGATGCTTTCGGGCGCCACAGTGCTCCGTGCTGAGAACGCTTACAACCCTAAAGCGGATCCTCGTGCAGAAGTTATCAGCGGGAACGCCCGATTCACGGTGCTGACTCCGGAAATGATTCGTATTGAATACAGCGACAAAGGTGTTTTTGAAGACCGTGCCACCTTCTCAATCTTAAACCGCAAACTCGACGTGCCTCAATTCACCACGTCGGAAGATGCCTCTTTCCTATATATAGAGACCGACAAAGTGCGTCTGAAATACCGCAAGGGAACAAATCCCGTCACTCTTCCAGCATCATCGACCAATATGTCGATCACGCTGAACCATAACGGTCGCGAAGTGCTCTGGTATCCGGGCAAGCCTGACCCCGTAAACCTCAAGGGCACATGCCGCACACTGGACGGCAGCAACGGCTCAAACAAGAAATCGGAGCTTGAAAACGGTCTCATCTCGCGTTCCGGCTGGGCTGTTATTGAAGACTCCTGGACATCAGCCAGACCCGACGGCAGCCGCTCATTTGCATTAGAGCCTGACGAGACCCTTGGCTATGACTGGTGGGCACAGCGCAAAGACCCGCATGCATTGGATCTCTATTTCCTCGGCTACGGCAATAACTATAAAAAAGCATTGTATGACTTCACACAGGTTGCCGGCAAAATTCCTCTGCCCCCGTCCTATGTTTTCGGATACTGGTACAGCAAATATTCTTCTTATTCTGCTGATGACTACCGCAATATCATGAACAGCCTGAAGTCGAACGACATCCACACCGACGTGCTGATTCTTGACATGGACTGGCACTGGAACGGCAACGACTACAGCATGTCCGCAGGTCGCGGCGGCTGGACCGGTTGGTCATGGAATACCAACCTTATTCCCGATCCCGTCGGTCTGCTGGATGAAATTCACGGCAACAATCTCAAGACAGCCCTCAACCTTCACCCCGCCGACGGCATCAACAGTACTGAGTCTCCGGAGTTTTTCGAGACAATGAATGAGTATCTCCGTGGCAAATATGACGTGAAAGGCTCTTCCGACAAGACAATTCCCTGGTATCTTGATTATCCCGACTTCACAGAAGCCTTCTTCAGCACCATCATCCGTGAGCATGAAAAGGAAGGCGTTGACTTCTGGTGGCTTGACTGGCAACAGCATCTGACCAGTCCCTACACCAACGGAATGGGTCAGACTTTCTGGTGCAACCATGTGTTCTTCAACGATATGGTCAGGAACCGTCCCGATCATCGTCCTTTAATATTCCACCGCTGGGGCGGTATAGGCAGCCACAGATATCAGATAGGCTTCTCCGGCGACGCCTGCATCAACTTCCCCACTCTTGCTTTCCAGCCCTACTTCACAGCCACTGCTTCAAATGTAGGCTACGGATACTGGGGACATGACCTGGGCGGTCACGCCGTCACTGACGAAAAGATAATCAATGACCCGGAACTTGTGCTCCGCTGGCTCCAGTTCGGCGCTTTCTCTCCAATCTTCAGAACTCACGCCACCAACGACCCCCGCATCGAACGTCAGATTTGGAAATTCCCTAACTTCCCCGATATGCGCGAAGTTGTCAATCTCCGCTATGCTCTGTTCCCCTACATTTACACAATGGCACGCCAGACCTATGAGACCGGCATCTCCCTCTGTCATCCTCTCTACTACGAATATCCCAATGATGAAGAGGCATATAAATTTGAAGACGAATATTTCTTCGGCAACGACATCATTGTATCTCCCATCGTAGAGCCCGCCAAAGACGGCGTCAGCACCAAAACCATCTGGTTCCCCGAAGGCAACTGGTGGAGCGCAGCGACCAACGAACTTATCGAAGGTCCGTGCACGATGACAATGAAGTTCTCCAAGACCGATATCCCCTATTTCTATCGCGAAGGTTCGATAGTGCCCTTGAACCCGGCAAGTGTGAAAAACGTCACCGAACACCCCGAGCACCTTATTCTGAATGTCATTGCCGGCAAGAGCGGAGAAGCATCGCTCTATGAAGACAACGGCGACAATCCTGACTATGCCACCGTTTACGCCTCAACTGCCCTCACTCAGACCAGGAACGGCGGCAAAACGACACTGACAATCAGTCCGCGTCAAGGCAACGCCGCAGGACTTCCCTCGTCACGTTCCTACACCGTGAGAGTTTTCAACACCTCCACGCCTAAGGCAATAAAAGTAAATGGTGAAAACGTCAAGGATTTCACCTACGACGCTGAAAGCAAATGCACCGTTGTTGAAGTACCCGTCACTTCTTGCGCGTCGACGGCAACAGTTGAGATTGAAGAAGCTGTGTCGGGGGTGGCTGACCTCGCCCTCCCCAAAGCTCGTGTGTTCTACGACAAGGCTTCCGACACCCTGACAGCAGAACTCGGGCATAACCGGCAAAATGTTGAGTTTGCCATGTTCAATCTTGCAGGCACAGAGTGTCTGAACCGTAAATACCAGGACATATCCGGCTTTTCGGAAAAGTTAGGAATGCTTCCGGAATCAAATATGTATATCTGTAAGATTGTCTCCGACAATCAGGTCATCATCGATAAAATCTCAAAATAATCTGATGCCATGAAAAAAATAGCATTATTTCTGGCTGTGTTTTTCTGCAGTCTGCCGATATTCGCCGGCATGTCAAACTCTATTGAGTACACCCAACTGTATATCGTCGGATCGGCCGTCGCCGGCGGTTGGGACTACAATGCCACACCAATGAGCCGGATTGACAACGGTGTATTTACATGGACCGGTACGTTGAAAGCCAACGAACATTTCAAATTTATGAACTCCAACGACGGATGGCATAAACATATAGTCGCCACGTCGAAAGACGAACTGATCAAAGAAGGCGAAATCCACCATCTTGACTTCTATGCCAACTGGGGTCTGCCTGACGCGCTCGACAACAAATTCATGGTCGAAAAAACCGGCGAATATGTCATGACTGTCGACTTGCGCAACATGATCCTGACCCTCTCGAAGCCGCTGCCGGCGCAGACCTATCCCGATAAGTATTATGTCACAGGTTCGGCGCTCGACAATCAGGTGATTGAGATGAGTAAAATTGAGAATTTCGAATTCAAGCAACCTCTCGCCTGCAAACCTGGCAACATTATTCTTATGGACACTCCGGTCAGAAGTGAAAACACCCGATACTTCACACCGGTGTTTGAAGATGTTGACATTTCATTCGGCAAAGGATATGACTCAAAGCTGCGCGTGACAACCGATGCCGACGCCCGTGGATGGAGCGTTACGGTTCCCGGTGATTATATCCTGTATATCTCATGCAAAAACAATACTTACATCGGTCGCATGCACGTTCAACGCAAAGTACTGTATATCACCGGAGGATGCTGCGCATATCCGTGGGATTACGTTCATGATGAATTTTGCGCTTTCGCTCCCGACCCCAAAAATCCGGATGTACTGATATGGGAAGGTGAGCTCAGAATAGGATGGGTTCCTACGGCTCCCGAACCTGACAGATTCAAAATTCTCACCGATAAAGACTGGAACTCAGAAAACTATCATCCCTATATCGCTGACACACCTGCCAGAGGCACGCTTCCGATCAGAACCACCGCCGGCGAAGACTCCAAATGGACGATCGGACAGGATGGCATATACAGGATCTCTGTCAATACAAGAACTGAGACTATGACCGTGGAATTTCTTTCGGTTCCTCAGGCGGCTCCAGGTATTGACATCAAGCCTGCAGGCGTCGATACGGTCAGTAATGACGCGCTCAAGCTGTCGTACGGCGACAGCAAAGTCGAATTGATCTATTCTCCCGAGCCTGTCGACGTCACAATAGTAGATATCGCCGGGACCGTAGTATCTCAAAAAAACGGGCTGACTAAGGGTATAGTCACCGGCAATCTCTCTTCCGGTGTCTATCTGGTTTCCGTCAGCGGGGCATCAGTCTCCAAATTATACAAAATCATTATTTAAACAATCAGTATCATGAAACACAGAATTTTGCCTCTGATTTTCTCAGCAGTCGGTGTGATGATTCCAATGACATCATCTGCCAAGGACGTGTATGTCTACTCCCCGACAGGAGCGGATATGGGAATGACAGCCAATGTAAAACGCATCGTATTTGACAACGGCAAAATGACGCTCGTTCCCGAGACAGGAGAAAATGTAGACATCGAACTGTCGGACTTAGGTCGCTTCTCATTCAAATCATTGGTTCTTAGTGGTATATCTGTCGCTGAAAATGTAGATATAACATTGACTATGAACAATGATATACTTTCAGTGGCAAGCAACGCCGAGATTTCTGAAATCCGTGTTTACAACGTGTTCGGCACAATGACTGAACATTGCTCACCGGCAGCATACGAGGCAACAATGGAAATCGGCACCCGCGGAGTCAGCATTGTGCTTGTGACAGCCGGCGGCATTACCCGAACCTATAAAATTGCAAGATAACCATGAAAAATATCAAGACCATATCATTGATTGCCATCTGTGCTTCGGCATTATCGCTTTATGCGGCCGATTATCTGTATTTCCATCACGATGGCAAAGTCATACAGCGAATACCCTCCGAGGGTGTCGAACAGGTAGTGAAGGGAGACGACGGCAGACTCAGCGTTGTCGACGCTTCGAATAATGCGCTGTACACTTTCGCAGCTGAAGATGTCGACTCCATCACCTTCACAGCTCCACTGCCGAAGGCCGACCTGCTCGATGTGGTGTTCAATGAAGACGGCACAGCCACAGACGTATCGCCGATGAAATTCTCCGTAGAGCGCGGCGGCAACGCCACAACCGTCTGGAACGAAGCATACAACCGCTATGAGGCAAAGTTGGTAGGCAACAAATGGGGTGACGGCGGCCGCGCCGACCACTTCTACCGCATCAACTATACCGATAATCAGGCATTCAAAGACGCTCTTGCCGACGGTCACACTCTCGAAGTGCTCTTCATGCCCGAATACGAAACGCTTCCCAACGCCGAGGCCAAAATCTTTGCCTCACATCAGGCCGGTGGCACAGGCATTATGATAAAAACCACCGGAAGCGGTCCCAACCAGCTCAACTCTCTGACCTTCCTTCCCAATGTCTCGACCGGCACCAACAGCTCATGGCAGTGGGCAGCCAGCGACGTTGTTCCGCAGTCCGGAACATACTACCACGTCATCGGCGTATGGAACAAAGACACTAAAAAGGCTGACATCTATATCAACGGCGAGCTGAACAACGAAATCAGCATCGAAGGCAGCAACTTCATCCATGCAAGCGCCGGATCCCACACATTCTGCATCGGCGGTGACGCATGTCCGAAGAGCGACACCAACACCGGCGTACAGAACGGTATCAACGGTCGCATCGTGCTGGCCCGCATCTATGACGATCCTCTGACTGCCGAAGACGCAAAGAATCTCTATGAGGCAGCCAAGCCCGTCGAAAAGCCTCTGCTTCCGAAGGCCGATATGCTCGACGTTGTCTTCAATGAAGACGGCACAGCCACAGACGTATCGCCGATGAAGTTCGCCGTTGAGCGAGGCGGCGACGCAACAACCGAATGGAGCGCTGCATTCAATCGCTATGTCGCAAAACTGACAGGCAATAACTGGGGCAACGGTGATGTCACCAATAATTTCTACCGTGTCAACTACGACGGCAATCAGGCGTTTAAAGACGGTCTTGCCGACGGTCACACACTCGAAGCTCTGTTCATGCCTGAATACAATGGTTCTATTCCTGATGCCGAGGCCAAGGTCTTCTCATCACACGAAGCAGGCGGCACAGGCATCATGATAAAGACAAAGGGATCCGGTCTTATCCGCGAAAACGGACTCACCTTCCTTCCGAACGTATCGACAGGCAACTGGAGTTCATGGCAGTGGGCCGAAAGTGACGTAGTGCCTGAAGCATACAGCTACTACCACATCGTCGGCGTCTGGGACAAAGGAGCCAAGAAGGCAAGAATATATGTCAACGGAAAACTGAAAAATGAAATCAGCATCGAAGGCGAAAACTTCATTTTAGCAAAAGACGGTGCTCACTACTTCTGCCTCGGCGGCGACGCATGTGTTCAGGGAGGCAACAAGACTACCGGTGTACAGAACGGCATCAACGGCCGCATCGTGCTGGCCCGCATCTATAACGATCCTCTGACAGCCGAACAGGCGCAACTCCTCTACAAAGACGTAGAAGAAGGCATAGCAGCAACTAAACCGTCCGTAGAAAACATCACCCTTCTGGCAGACCTGCAGGTGAAAGCCGGCGCTATTTACCCTGTCTACGGCACTGGCTTTAAAGATGGCGATAAGATCGTCTTCGATAACGGCACATACCGCTGGGAACTTCCTGCCACGCTCAAAGGCACTGAAGGCGTGACCGTCACTCTTCCGGAAGATGTGAAAAGCGGAAATTTCAATGTTATGCTCAAACGTGGAGAAAATCTTCAGTCTTTAGGCTCAGTACATTTCCTGCGCGTTAAGAATTTCGAGAGCCGCGCCAGCATCGTCGCTCACCGCGGCTACTGGGCAAAGGAAGGCGCAGCACAGAATTCCCGTGCGGCATTGAGCAACGCCATTGAGCTGAAAGCCTACGGTTCGGAAACCGATATATGGCTGACAAAAGACAATGTTCTGGTAATCAACCACGATCCCTCAATCGGCGGTGTCACCATTCAGAACGCCAATTACAGCGATGTCAAAGACAAAACTTTGTCGAACGGTGAAAAAATCCCTACCTTCTCTGATTATCTCGATATACTCAAAGGCAGCGATCACTGCAAACTGATTGTAGAAATCAAGACACACTCGACCGAAGCCCGCACAATCGAGGCTGCAAAGGCCGCCGTCGAGGCAGTCAAAGCCGCAGGACTTGAAGACAAGGCTGAATATATCGCGTTTGACTATGCCACATGCAAGGCGCTCGCCGCCACATATCCCGGCATAAAGGTGCAGTTCCTCTGCGACAATGCCGGTCAGGTGCGCACTCCCGCCCAGCTCAACGCCGACGGCGGCATATCGATCGACTATAACGGCAATATGCTCAACTCCAATCCGACATTTATCGATGATGCCCATAAACTCGGACTCACTGTCAATGTATGGACTATCCGTTCAAACGAAGACATGGGTGAATGGATAAACAAAGGCGTGGACTTCATCACCACCGACATGCCCGATTTAGGCATGAAATATATGGAATATTACAATCTGAACAAATAGTCCGAACCGGACTGATTCAGACGTCAATAAAGGCTGCCGGGGCTCTTAGCTGCACCCCGGCAGCCTTGTCTTTATAAGCTGGTGTACACAAAAAACAGGGCGTGATGCAGTGTTTGAGAAAAAATTTGTAATTTTGTGCTTGCTAAATATGCAACAAATTATAAACCAAATATGAAACACTGCATTATCGCACTTTGCGCCGCCGCACTGCTGGTCGGCTGCAATTCTAAAAAAACCGACATGCAAGATAATCCGTTCCTGTCGGCGTACGACACCCCTTACGAGATTCCTCCGTTCGACAAAATCAGCTATGAGCACTATCTGCCCGCTCTCGAAGCAGGCATAGCGCAGCAGCAGGCTCAGATCGACTCTATCGTAGCCAATCCCGACGAAGCAACTTTCGAAAACACCATCATGCCTCTTGAGCGTTCAGGAGAGATTCTCGACAAGGTTGCGATGGTATTCTTCGCTCTCGACGAGTCCAATTCGTCGCCTGAGATGGTAGAGATTGCCGAGCAGTTCTATCCGCGCTATTCGCAGTTCGGCGACGAGATGACGATGAACGATGCTCTTTTCCAGCGCATCAAGCACGTATACGACAACCGCGAAGGGCTCGACCCCGACCAGAAGCTTGCCGTAGAAAACTATTACAAAGACTTCACCCGCAACGGCGCTCTTCTCGACGCTCAGAAGAAAGAGGAACTGAAAGCTGTCAACACCGAGCTCGCCAACCTCTATCTGACGTTTAACAAGAATCTTCTTGCTGCAACCAACGCTTTCGAGATTGTTGTCGAGGACAGCACCCGTCTTGCCGGTCTGCCTCAGTCAAGCATCGACCAGGCTGCCGACGAAGCGAAGAACCGCGGTAAGAACGGATGGGTATTCACTCTTCATGCTCCCAGCCGTCTGCCCCTGCTGCAGTTTGCTCAGGACCGCGCGCTTCGCGAGGAGATGTATAAAGGCTATACGAGCCTCGCTTCCGATGGTGAATACAACAATCTGCCTGTAATCAATAAGATTCTTCAGGCACGCACCAAGAAGGCAGCTCTTCTCGGCTTCGAGAATTTCGGCGCTTACATGACCGATAACGTTATGGCAAAGACCGTCAAAAATGCCGAAGACCTCCTTATGCAGATATGGCGTCCCGCTGTGTCACGCGTCCATCAGGAAGTTGCCGAAATGCAGGCTCTTGCCGACAAGGAAGGCGCCGGAATCAAAATCGAGCCGTGGGACTATTATTATTACGCCGAAAAAGTGCGCAAGGACAAATATGACCTCGACGAGAACGAGGTGCGTCAGTATTTCGCCCTCGACTCTGTCCGCAACGGCATCTTCACCATGGCTGAAAAACTCTATGGCGTGAAATTCACCGAGATGCCCGACGCTCCCAAGTACTATCCTGAGGTGACTGTTTATGACGTTACCGACGCCGGCAGCGGCGAGCACATCGCAGTCTTCATGACCGATTACTTCCCCCGCGACAGCAAGCGTCAGGGCGCCTGGATGAGCGAGTTCAAGGGCTCTTGGCTCAAGGAAGACGGCACAAGCTCGCGCCCCGTCATCTATAATGTGGGCAATTTCTCGCGCCCCAGCGGCGACGTCCCCGCACTCCTTACCATCGACGAAGTTGAGACAATGTTCCACGAGTTCGGTCACGGACTTCATGGAATGCTGTCCAAGGCACGTCTCAAAAGCCAGGCAGGCACCAATGTCGACCGCGACTTCGTAGAGCTTCCCTCGCAGATACACGAGCACTGGGCATTCGAGCCCGAGCTTCTCAAGATATATGCCCACAACTGGAAGACGGGCGAGGTTATACCCGACGCTCTTGTCAAGAAGCTTGAGGCATCCTCGACCCATAATCAGGGCTTCACGACGGCAGAACTCGTAGGTGCGGCGCTCCTCGACCTGCAGTATGGAAAACTCAACACGACAGGCGATGTCGATGTTGCCGCCTTCGAGAAGAAAGTGGCAGAAGAACTCGGTATGCCGGCAGAACTCACATTCCGCTACCGTTCGCCCTACTTCAAGCATATTTTCGGCAGCGACGGCTATGCTTCTGGCTACTACACATATCTATGGGCAGAAGTGCTCGACAGCGACGGCTTCGAACTGTTCAAGGAAAAAGGCATCTTCGACCCCGAAACTGCCAAAGCATTCAAGGAGAATGTACTCGAAATGGGCGGCAGCGCCGACCCGATGGAACTCTATGTCAAATTCCGCGGTCATGAGCCGTCGGTAGACGCCCTGCTGCGCAACCGCGGGCTCGACAAAGTGGGATTCATCAACGGTCCTTCCAAAAACTGATTTAATACAGCTTCTAACACTATAATAGCAATGTTCAGAACAAATACCTGCGGTGAGCTTCGCCTCGCCGATGCCGGCAAGAGCACCACTCTCGCCGGATGGGTTCAGCGCGTGCGCAAGATGGGCGGCATGACCTTCCTCGACCTGCGCGACCGCTACGGAATCACCCAAATAGTGTTCGACAACGAACGCAACAGCGCCCTTAACGACGCCGCAAACCATCTCGGACGTGAGTACGTCGTACAGGTGAAAGGCACCGTCGCCGAACGCACTGCCAAGAATCCCAATATGCCCACCGGCGACATCGAAATCATCGCCGACGAGCTCAATATCCTCAACTCCAGCGAGGTTCCTCCGTTCACCATTGAAGACGAGAGCGACGGCGGCGACGACATCCGTATGCGCTACCGCTATCTCGACCTCCGCCGCACGCCCGTGCGCCGCAATCTCGAACTGCGCCACCGCATGACAATGGCTGTGCGCCGCTACCTCGACAGCAAGGGCTTCCTTGAAATCGAGACTCCTATGCTCGTCGGCTCTACGCCCGAAGGAGCACGCGATTTCGTGGTGCCTTCGCGAATGAATCCCGGACAGTTCTACGCCCTGCCGCAGTCGCCGCAGACGCTCAAGCAGCTTCTTATGGTCAGCGGTATGGACCGCTACTTCCAGATTGTTAAGTGCTTCCGCGACGAAGACCTGCGCGCCGACCGTCAGCCGGAATTCACGCAGATCGACTGTGAGATGAGTTTTGTCGAACAGAACGACATCATCGAGCTTTTCGAGGGAATGGCAAAATTCCTCTTCAAGGAAATCCGCGGTATCGAGCTCAAGGAGCCGTTCCTGCGCATGACATGGGCAGATGCCATGAAATACTATGGCAGCGATAAACCCGATATGCGTTTTGACATGCGTTTTGTCGAGCTGATGGACGTCCTTAAAGGACATGGGTTCAGCGTGTTCGATAACGCAGCATATATAGGCGGCATCAATGCCAAAGGAGCCGCACACTATACCCGCAAGCAGCTCGACCAGCTCACCGACTTTGTCAAGCGTTCGCAGATCGGTGCCAAAGGTCTTGTCTACGCACGCGTCGGCGAAGACGGCACCGTCAAGTCGAGCGTCGATAAGTTCTACAGCCAGGAAGTGCTTCAGGAGCTCCGCAAGGCTATGAATGCCGAGCCGGGAGACCTTATCCTCATAATGAGCGGCGACGACGCCATGCGCACTCGCAAGCAGCTCTGCGAGCTCCGTCTCGAAATGGGACGCCAGCTCGGTCTGCGCGACAAGGATAAGTTCGCCTGCCTGTGGGTTGTCGACTTCCCGATGTTCGAGTGGAGCGATGAAGAGCAGCGTCTGATGGCTATGCATCATCCCTTCACCCATCCCAAGGACGAGGACATCCCCATGCTCGACACAGATCCCGCGGCAGTGCGTGCCGACGCCTACGATATGGTTATCAACGGCGTTGAAGTCGGCGGCGGTTCAATCCGTATCCACGACAGCGCGCTGCAGGCGAAGATGTTTGAAATTCTCGGCTTTACGCCTGAAAAGGCTCAGGAGCAGTTCGGCTTCCTGATGAACGCCTTCAAGTTCGGCGCACCGCCTCACGGAGGTCTTGCCTATGGTCTGGACCGCTGGGTTAGCCTCTTCGCCGGTCTCGACAGCATACGCGACTGCATAGCGTTCCCGAAGAACAACTCCGGTCGTGATGTCATGCTCGACGCTCCTGCCGCACTCGACCAGAAGCAGCTCGACGAACTCAACCTTGCAGTCCTCGAACCGAAAAAATGAATATTCGCCACATAATAGAGGCGATAGAGAGCTATGCGCCCCGGTCGTTCCAGGAAAAATGGGACAACTCGGGGCTGCAGATCGCTCTTCCTGAGGGCGACGGCGAATGCACCGGCGTGCTTCTCTGTCTCGACGTTACCGAAGGCATAATCCGCGAGGCAGAGCGCCGCGGATGCAATCTCGTTGTGTCGCACCATCCTTTGATTTTCAAAGGTTTCAAAAGCCTTACCGGCGCAACGCTCCAGGAACGCGCCGCCCTTGCCGCCATCCGCGCCGGCATTGCGGTCTATTCGGCGCACACAAGTCTCGACAGTACCCCCGGCGGAGTGTCATATGCCATGGCAGAGCTGCTCGGTGCGGAAGTGACAGGCGTCCTGAGCCCTGCTGAGGGTCTTGAATGCTGTCTTACGGTTCTGTGCCCGCGACGAATCTCCGACGATGTGCGCCTCCTGCTGCTCGACGATGGTGCCGGTGCGCCGCTGTGCGCCGCAAACACAGGCGCCACCGACGATGCCGCATGTTCAAGCGCCGACTGCGAGAAAGTGTCGCTCGAACCACCGACGGGAGTCTCGGCGCTGAATATAGTGCACACGCCGTTCTGCCGTGTGGAGGCACGGATTCCGTACAGCCGTCTCGGCTCCGTAATGGCTGCCGTGCGCCGTCTGCCGTCCTCCGCAGGAACGACGTTCAGCACCGTGCCCGCCCCCGCAGGCGATGCTGTCGGCATCGGCGTATATGCCGTGCTGCCGGGTCAGGGCATCTCCGGCGAGGAATTTGCAGCCCGGCTGAAAACCGTGTTCGGATGCGGCGCTATGCGTGTGTCCGCCGGTTTCCGCCCCGATGCCAGAATACGTCGCATAGCTCTTTGCGGCGGTTCGGGAGGTGAATTCATAGGAAAAGCCATAGCCTCCGGTGTCGACGCCTATGTCACCGCCGATGTGCGCTACCACGATTTTGCCGACATAGCCGATGCATCATGTGCTGTTTTCGACATAGGGCACTTCGAAAGCGAGTCGTGCGCAAAATCAATTTTATATCACGTTATTACAAAAAAAATTCCTAACTTTGCAGTCTATTACCCGGAAACAGAAATCAATCCGGTCAAATACCTGTAATTCGAACATGGCAACAGATAAGAAAACAGAAGCTCCGCGTCCTGTAGAAGAACGCCTCAAGACACTCTTCGAACTTCAGACCATCCTCACTGAAATCGACCGCATCCGCAATGTCCGTGGCGAGCTGCCTCACGAAGTGGAGGACCTTGAAAACGCTCTCGAAGGTCTGCGTACGCGTGTGGCACGCTATCAGGCTGAAATTGAAGAGCTCAAAGGAAAGCACGTCGCTGAACTCAACAAGATTGAGAACAAAAAGATGCTCATCGACCGCTATACCGGTCAGCTCGACAATGTGCGCAACAATCACGAATTCGACAATCTTACCAAAGAAATCGAATACGAGAAACTCGAAATCGAGCTTGGCGAGAAAACCGTCCGTGAGATAGAGCAGACTATCGACAGCCGTATGCTCGACATTGAAAACACCGAGCAGCAGATTGCCGACCAGACACACATACTTGAGGAAAAGAAAGCCGACCTCGACACCATCGTCGGCGAGACACGCACCGAGGAGGAAAACCTCATCGCGCGCTCCAAGAGCCTTGAGCCGCTTGTCGACGAACGCACCCTTACCGCCTTCAAGCGCATCCGCAAGAATGCCCGCAACGGTCTCGGCATCGTCGTTGTCGACCGCAACGCCTGCGGCGGCTGCTTCAACCGTATACCGCCGCAGAAGCAGATCGAAATCAAGAGCCACAAGAAAGTCATTGTCTGCGAATACTGCGGACGCATCATGATCGACCCCGAGCTCGCCGCAGAAGCTCAGGATGTCGTGGCTACTGACAAAGACTGATTTTTTTTATAATCCAATATAACCGTGGGCAGCGCTTGCGTTGCCCTCGGTTAACCGTATAAAGACAGATGCAGAAGATCATTCTTTTCGACGACGCCGACGTCCGCGCCAACCTTCTCCCGATCACATATACACGCCCTGTCGGCGCTATCCGCGTGGGAATAACCACCCTTGCCGAGAAATGGCATCCCTTCATCGAAGGCGATTACGGCTGGGCTCCTGCAGCAGATTATCTGCAGGAGATTTTCCCTTCTCCGGAACAGGACGAATCCACGCTGCATATCGCCGGACATGTTGTCGCCGGTAAGGACATAGCCGCCGCCATCGCGGCACTCACCGTGAAGCAGGCTCTTGTCGATGCCGACGGTCGTATCATTGCATGGCGCGGAAGCGAGCCCGCGGAGAAAATCGCGTACGCCGGTGACGTTGTGACTGTTGAGCATCTCTACGACATATTCCAGCTCAACGCCAAGGCGCTCGCCGACGATTTCGCTATCCTCACCGCAGGTATGAAGAGCTTGCCGCTGAGCCCGACAAATACCGTCATAGGCGATCCGTCGCTCGTTTTCGTCAGCGAAGGAGCTACGGTAGAAGGATCGTTCCTCAACACTACAGCCGGTCCGGTCTATATCGGTCCGGACGCAGAAGTGATGGAAGGAAGCATGCTCCGCGGACCTGTCGCCGTGTGCCGGCACGCCGTTGTCAACATGGGAACGAAGATATATCCCGGCACCACCATCGGACCGTGGTGCAAGGTCGGCGGCGAGCTCAACAACGTCGTCATGCAGGCATATTCCAACAAGGCCCACGACGGTTTCCTCGGCAACGCCGTCATCGGCGAGTGGTGCAACCTCGGCGCGGGATGTGTGGCGTCGAATCTGAAAAACGACTATACTCCCATCCGCCTGTGGAACTATCCGTCGGGACGTTTCCTGCGCACCGGGCTGCAGTTCTGCGGTCTCATCATGGGCGATCATTCCAAGGCGGGCATCAACACGATGTTCAATACCGCCACTGTCCTCGGTGTAGGTGTCAATATACACGGCGCAGGCTTCCCGCGTAACTTTGTACCGTCGTTCAGCGAAGGTTCCACGGCGGGATTTTCCGATGTGTCGATGACAAAATTCTTCGAGATAGCGCGCCGCATGATGGCACGCCGGCATGTGGAGCTCACTCCAGCCCACGAACGCATGTTCTACGCTATCCGTGAGGCCGCCGAGGCGTTTAAATGACGAACTATGCGCGTCGCCGGGTTGTTAAAAGACAGAACACCCTTTAAAACATCCGTTATATGGAATCTATCCGTCAAGAAAAAATAGAACGACTGCTCCAGAAAGAGCTGGGCGAGATTTTCCGCCGTCAGACGGCGAAGACACATGGTGTCATCGTGTCGGTGAGTGCTGTGCGCACATCTCCCGACCTCTCCGTATCAAAAGTCTACCTTTCCATCTTCCCGTCCGAGAAAGGACCGGAGATACTGACAAACATCGAGGCTTCGGCAAAGACGGTGCGCTACGAACTCGCGCAGCGTGTAGGAAAGCAGTTGCGCAAGGTGCCCGAACTGCAGTTCTATATCGATGATTCTCTGGATTATATCCAGAACATCGACAACCTGCTCAAACAGTAGTCGCCTCCGGCTGCCGATGCTTTCGCTCCGCATAGCCTTGCGCTATCTGTTCGCCCCGAAATCGCATCGTGCGGTGAACATAATCTCCGTCATCTCCATGGCAGGTGTTGCCGTGGCGACGATGGCTATTGTTGTTGTGCTGTCAGTCTTCAACGGTTTCACCGACCTCGCCGGAGCGCATCTGTCGCTTATTGATCCGGATATAAAAATCGTTCCGTCGTCGGGCAAGATCATCGCCGCCGCCGACAGCATCAGGAACGTAGTGGCGCGCCGCTCCGATGTGGACGCCGCCATGCTCTCGCTCACCGAACGTGGGCTGCTTGTCTCAAGCGGCAGACAGAAACCTGTGTTTTTCAGAGGCGTAGAGCCGGACAAAGCACCGTATGTGATGGATTTCGACAACCTTCTCATCGACGGCATCTATGAGGACGGCAGCAACATCCCAGGGCATGTCACAGGCACTCAGATTTCTGTGGGGCTGGCTATGGACATGGGGCTGCGTCCGTCGCTCTACCGCGCCGCAGAACTTTATGTGCCTAAGCGCACGGGACGCATCAATCCCGCAAATCCCGCAGCGTCATACCTCATGGCTCCGCTTGCCGTCACGGGCGTGTTCCGTGTCGACCAGCCGGAATATGACTCCGATTTTATGATACTGCCTCTTGCGAAGGTGCAGGAAATGCTTGAATATGATTCCGTCGCTGCCGGAGCCGTCGAGCTGCGGCTTGCCCGTGGCGCCGATGCCGACAAGGCTGCGGCGGAGATTGCCGAAACGCTCGGCGACGGCGTAGAGGTGCTCACGCGGCAGAAACAGCAGGCAGAGACATTCCGTATGATTTCCGTCGAGAAATGGGTGACTTTCCTTATGCTGATATTCATCCTGCTCGTGGCGTCGTTCAACATCATATCCACTCTGAGCTTGCTCGTCATCGAGAAGCGCTCGAACATGTCGACTCTGCGTGCTCTCGGCGCGCCCGCTTCTCTTGTGAGAAACGTTTTTATATGGGACGGCTGGCTCATAACAGTGCTGGGCGGCATAGCAGGCATCGTTCTCGGTGTCTGTCTTTCGCTTGCGCAGGAGCTGTTCGGCATCATAAAGCTCAAGGGCGATCCGTCGGCGCTTTCTGTCGATGCCTATCCCGTAAGGCTTGAATGGACCGATGTGGCGGCGGTGTTCATCGCTGTAGTAGCCACCGGTTTTCTGATTTCTCAAATATCAAGGGTGTTCACCCGCAAAATAAACTGATATGCAACGCGTTCTTTTTCATTCCACAATCTTCGGTCCCATCCATTCGCGCCGTCTCGGCACATCCCTCGGCGTGAACCTCATGCCGAACGACGGCAAGATATGTTCTTTCGACTGTCTCTACTGTGAGGCGGGCTTCAATGCGCAGGGACCGGGTACGACGGGCATTCCGCCACGCGAATCTGTCCGCACGCAGCTCGAAAGCAAGCTCTCCGGAATGAAGGAAAACGGCGAGCGACTCGATGTCATCACTTTCTCCGGCAATGGCGAGCCTACGCTGCATCCCGATTTCGAAGGTGTGATCGACGACACCGTTGCGTTGCGCGACACCTATTTCCCCGGGGTTAAGATAAGCGTGCTCACCAACGCGACGCGTCTTGGCGACGCGGGCGTGGCGGCGGCGCTGCGCAAAGTCGACAATAATATCATGAAGCTCGACAGCGCTGTTCCCGCAACTGTCCGTCTGCTCGACCGTCCGGCTCCCGGCTATGACCTCGGAAAGACCATAGAGCGTATAGCGTCTTTCGGCGCCGGAGGCATTGTACAGACAATGATAACGCGCGGCATGCACGATGGCGTCGCTGTCGACAACAGTACCGATGCCGAGGTGGAAGCGCTCATCGAGGCATACCGTGCGATACGTCCTGGCGAGATAATGCTCTATACGATAGACCGTCAGACGCCGGAGCAATCCCTCGTGCGCGTGCCGCGCGAGGAACTCGAATCAATCGCCGCCCGCATCACTTCCGCGACAGGCATCCCCGTCCAGGTCTCCGCTTGAGGCGGTTTTATTTCTTCAGGCGCATGACTGTGAGCGAGTGCGGGGCGAGGGGGATGGTGAAGAATGCCGACGGCACGGCAACGCGGTCGGTGACGACTTTAGGCTCTGTCGCCGAAGGCTCGCCGCTGAGAGTATTGCGCAAGGCAGCGATGGAGCCTTGTCCTTCCGGGAAGTAGGGGCGCATGTCTATGTCGAGAGTTGCTTCCGAGCCCATAGCGTTTACCATACACAGGAGCACGTCGCCGGTGTTGCTGTCCTGCGTGGCTACGGCACCTATGCCGTTTTCGGCGTTATGTGCGTCGAGGCTGAGTTTAGTCCGCAGCAGCCTGTCGCCGGTACCGGTGCCGAAAAGGCGCATGGCTTCGGCGTCGGTCGAGGGGTATACGCCGTTTTTGTCGAAGCTTATCAGCGCCGGGGCTATCTGAGCATGCTTTTTGTCGGCGAGAAGCGGAGTAGACGGGTGTGCCATGGCTTCACCGCTGTTGGCGAGGTCGATGAGCTGATGTGCCTGAGCGAGGGCAGTGACATTGCACAGCGTGCGTCCTACGTATGCCGGAGCATCTGCAATGACAACTGTTATTTCCGGATGTTCAGTCTTTATGGCGTCGGCTACCTTGGCGTATGCGGCGGCATCGGCAACACCTATATATTTAATGTTGAATTTGCCGGCATGTCCGGTCTCGGCACGCCGGGCACCCCATTCTGTGCTTATGTCGCCGTTGGCAAACTGGATAAGATCGAGCGCGTCCTGTGCATCCGCCGCTGCCATAGGCACAGCCTCCGTGCCAGCTTCTTCGCAGAACTGCAGGAACTCAAGATAGCCGAGGCGGCGGCTCTGGTGTCCGCCGTTAGGATTCGGCAGCGGACGGCGGTTCTCGGGTGCTCCTACGGTTCCTTTCCAGTCATATCCGTTTTTCATCAGGCTTGCGCCGGGAAACATCACGAAACCGGGATGCATGTCGGCGAGCTGCTGCGCGAGGTCGTCGCGCATACCGCCGGCATGACCTTTGAAAGTCTTTTCGGGGAAAAGACTTGCCATGTCGATGTCGAAAGAGCCAGTGCTGCGCGGCATTATCCTCAGCGATGCGTCGGCACAGTCCTCGGCGGGCGTCAGCACGAGACTGAAATCCTTCCATTCCTTCGAAGCCTTGACGGCGAGCTTGCCTGTTGCCACTTTCTTGTTTTCAGGTGAGAACAGCGCAACTTCAAGATTCATGTTTTTCGGCGCGCGAGCCTTCATCGAGAAAATGTAGTTGCGCTCCTTGCGGACGGCTATGCCGTCGTAGCCTTTGTTGACAATGGCGCTGCCTCCGGTGTTGAGCACTGTCGCAATGACATTGCGCAGCTCCACGCGCGCATAGGTCGGGTTGTTTTCGCTCAGAGGCGTTTCTGTCTGCACGGAGATGGAAATCTTGTCGCCCGCCGTGTCCCAGCCGTATTCCGGTCCCCGGCCAGGCTCGCCGCTTTCGTCTGCCGTATATTCAAAATCGCCGTTCTGGAGCAGTTCGCCGTAAAGACCGCCGTCGGCGGCGCGGTTGATGTCATCGAAAAATATGCCGTAGCAGAGCGGATTGAGAGCTGTGCTTTCGCCCGTTGCTGTCAGAGTACCCTTCACTGTCTGTCCTTGTGCGCCTGCTGCCAGCAGTGCTGCTGCCGCGCATGATAATATCTTGTTCATAGTAGGAATGTGTTTGTGATGCTTTGGCAAAATTAGTCAAAAAATCCCAATCTGTAAATACGCAATACGTATCTGTGACCTGCCGACTGACTGAAAACGCCAAAACTGTTTATGAAAACGGCTCTTTTGTGTCAAAAAAGTAAAAAATCGAGAAAATATTTGGCACATTGCAAAAGAGTCTTTAACTTTGCCGAACCAATAGGACATTTTCTATGGTATCACTTTTCTGCATGTTCATGCAACTTCTGCCCGGCAGTTTCTGCCGGACGAACCTGGAAAGATTTGTTTAATTTAATATTGATAATAATGAAGAAACTTTACACACTCGCTCTTGCTGCTGCCGTCGCCCTCGGCGCTTCGGCTCTGTCGCTCAAGCAAGTAACTCCCAACGAAGGATTCAGACTGATGCCCAAAGGCGTAAACACCGCCGAGCGTCTTGTCAAACCTATGGCAACTCTCACTGCCAGGACACCCCGCAAAGCCGTCAGTGCAGATAATTTCTATAGAATGTATGTATGGAGCTATACTGACGCCCGCAAGGGTGAGACATATGAAGAACAGGCATTCTATGTAGATTCTTATGAAGTGCAGGGCGAAGTGCAGGAAGGTGTTGCACTCGTTGAGTTCGATGGCTGGCAGACTTTGGCGAAGGCTGACCTTGAGGCCGGCACCCTTACTTTCGTACCTTGCAAGATTGCAGAAAACCTTCCTTTGGATGCAACCACCAATGTTGACGTCTATGTCCTGCCTTTCTATATCGATGATGATCCAGAGGTGGCTATAGAAGATATGTTTGTGATATCAGACGGATCTACCATCACAATCACTGACAACCGCGTCACAATGCCTGAAAATCAGGGCTGGGGCGTTTATCTGACTCTTGCCGGAGCGGATCTTTCCGCAGCGGGCACACAGAAGATGCAGTATGCTTTATATGCCTACAACGAATTCAAGCCGTACAATGATCTTGAATACTGGACTCCGGTAGGCGATGCCGAGTTCCGTGACGGTATCATATATTCTCTCTATCGTCCGAAGGGCGACACAGAGGGTTCGGAAGATAGAGTTCCCGTTACCAACGTGGCAGTATACCGTAACAATGAGGATCCCAATTACATCCGTATCATGAACCCCTTCGGAGAATATATGAAGCAGTTCATTAAAGGCGGTGAATTCACATCCGACCCCCTCTATCTCGACCTTACAGACCCGACCAATGTAGTATGGGAACTTCAGTATACCGGTATTCCCGATGAAGACGGTGAGGTATGTTTCATGAGCACTGAATGTGCTCTTAAGGCATTCCCCACGCTGACAGAAGAGTACGAAGTACCTGTCGCAAATATAACTTATGAAGACAATGTAATTTCCTTCCCTCAGGGATCTGTATTTTGGGGCGCTACAAAGGATGGGAAGAGTTTTAGTCTAATTTGGAACCTTCCCAAATTCAACACATATATTTCTCTTCCTGAGGACTGGAACAGCGCAGTAAGCAACATCACTGTTGAAGACAATGACGCTCCCGTTGAGTACTACAATCTCCAGGGTGTGCGCGTAGCCAACCCCGAAAACGGTCTCTACATCAAACGTCAGGGCAAGACTGCCAAGAAAGTTCTGGTGAAATAATCCAACTTCCATATATAAGAAAAGCGGACAGATTGTCCGCTTTTTTTATGTCCGTATGTCGTGTGAGCTTATTGCTGGCGGCGGTTGTAGAAGTCGACGAAGGCGCGGTTGACGAGGCGTGTGCCTCCGGGTGTGGGATAGTTGCCGGAGAAGTACCAGTCGCCGGGACATGAGGGGATTGCCTTGTGCAAGCCGTCGAGCGTCTGGAAAACGGTGTCGACGCGTGCGCTGATGTCGGGCGGTGTGAGCATGAGCGTCATTTCGGCGGCGATTTCCTCGTCGGTGAAAGGTGCGTAGATTTCCTTGACGAAATTCTCGCTGTCGCCGCCGCTGAGGCACTTTTTGTAGACTTCCTCGATCACGTCGCCGCGTCCGGTCTTTTCGAGCAGGCTGATGGCGGCGCGGAATGCGGCAAGCTCCTCGAGCCGCGGCATGTCGATGCCGTAGTAGTCGGGGTAGCGCACCTGCGGCGAGGATGAAACAACGATGATGCGTATCGGTCCGAGACGGTCGAGGATGCGGAGTATCGACTGCCGCAGTGTCGTTCCGCGGACTATGCTGTCGTCGATGATGACAAGTGTGTCCTGACCGGCGACAATGCTGCCGTAGGTTACGTCGTAGACGTGCGCCGCCAGTCCGTCGCGTGCGCTGCCTTCGGCAATGAAGGTACGCAGCTTTATGTCCTTTATGGCGACTTTTTCCACGCGCACTTTGCGGCGGAGTATCGCTGTGAGCCTGTCGCCGTCGAGTTCCCCTTTTTTCTGCAGGTCGAGAATCTCTTCTTTGCGGATGCGGTCGAAGTTGGCGTTCAGTGCCTCCACCATGCCGAGGAAGGCGACTTCGGCGGTGTTGGGAATGAATGAGAAGACGGTGCTCTCGAAGTGCGCGCCTATCATGTCGATGAGCCGCGGCACTATATTGGCACCAAGCGCCTTGCGCTCGCGGTAGATGTCTTTGTCACTGCCGCGCGAGAAGTAGACGCGCTCGAAAGAGCAGCGTTCGTTGCGTCCCTGAGGCAGAACGGGCTCTACGGCGGGATTGCCGTAGTTGTCGATGATGAGCGCGCATCCGGGCTGGAGTTCCCTGACGGCGTCGGCGCCGACATTGAACACTGTCTGTATGACCGGACGCTCCGAGGCGGCGACGATCATCTCGTCGTCGACATAGTAGAACGCCGGGCGTATGCCGTTGGGGTCGCGCAGCACGAACGATGAGCCGGAGCCTGTCGCTCCGCAGATGGCATATCCTCCGTCCCACAGCGGCGCCGACTCGCGGAGCACGCGCGCCGGTTCGATTTCGTCTTCGATGCGCCGCGCCAGTTCCGGACCCTGCAGGAGGTCGCGGTACATGCGGTAGATGCGGTGATTCTCTTTGTCGAGGGCGTTGCCTATCTGCTCGAGAAGGAGCACGGTGTCGGAGTAGAGACGCGGGTACTGACCGTCGGCGACGATGCTTTCGAAGATGCTGTCGACATTCGTCATGTTGAAATTGCCGCAGAGCATCAGGGCGCGCGAACGCCAGTTGTTGCGTCTCAGGAAGGGATGTGTGAATTCCAGTCCGCTGCGCCCGGTGGTGCTGTAGCGCAGATGTCCCATGTATATGTCGCCGATGAACGGAACGTCGGCGGCTGCTGTGCCGGCATCCATGGTGGCGAGGTCTGCCGGCATACGGCTGCCTATGGCGGCGAATATCTCGTCGATGGCACCTGTGCCGAGCGCTCTCTCGCGGAAGACATATTCCTTTCCCGGCGTGCTGTGCAGTTTTACCACGCCTACGCCGGCAGCTTCCTGCCCGCGGTTGTGCTGCTTCTCCATCAGGAGATAGAGCCGCCCCAGCGGGTAGGACACGCTGCCGTATTTTTCCTTGAAGTAGCTCAGCGGCTTGCGGATGCGTATCATCGCTATTCCGCATTCATGCTTGAGTGCTTCCATCAGCGGATGAAGAGGAGTTCGCGGTATTTGGGCAGAGGCCACATTTCGTTGTCGACGAGAAGTTCGAGCTTGTCGATATGATAGCGTATGGTCTCCATGGGCGGTATGACGGTGTCGTGGTAGGCTATCGCCTTGGCGCGTTCCTGCGGTATGGCGTTAGCTACCTTTCTGGCGTCCACCATTTCTGTGACGCCGCGGCGGATAGCATTGATGTGGCGTGCTATTTTCTGGATGGCGTCGAGGTCGCCGCAGCAGAGTTTGTCGGCCTGCTCCTGACCGAGAAGCTGACGCATTTTCACGAGGTTGTCGACGAGTGTCGACTGGTAGCGGGTGGCGACGGGGATTATATGGTTGAGCGCGAGGTCGCCGAGCACACGAGCTTCGATCTGTACTTTCTTGGTGTACATTTCCCACTTGACTTCGTTGCGTGCCTCAAGCTCCACTTTCGACAGTACGCCGGTCGACGAGAACATCTCTACTGACTCGGGACGCAGATAAGCGTCGAAGATGAGGGGTGCGGAAGTTTCGCAGTCGAGTCCGCGGCGTGCTGCTTCTTCCTTCCATTCCTCGCTGTAGCCGTTGCCGTCGAAGTGTATGGCTTCCGACTGTATGATGAGCTCGCGCAGTTCTTCGATGATGGCTGATGTGAGCTCTGCTCCGGCAGCGACGCGGCTGTCGACTTTCTGGCTGAAATCGGTGAGCTGTTCGGCGACGGCGGCGTTGAGCACGAGCATTGCCGACGCGCAGTTGGCACTGGAGCCTAATGCACGGAATTCGAAGCGGTTGCCGGTGAAGGCAAAAGGTGATGTGCGGTTGCGGTCGGTGTTGTCGAGCATGATTTCGGGAATCTGCGACAGACCGAGGGAGTATTCCGACTTCTTGCGCAGGTCGCTCAGATCGGTGCCTTTGCTTTCCTTGATGCTGTTGAGGATTCCGGCGAGCTGGCTGCCTGTGAAGATGGAGATGATGGCTGGCGGTGCCTCGTTGGCGCCGAGACGGTGGGCGTTCGTAGCCGACATGATGGATGCCTTGAGCAGTCCGTTATGACGGTGTACGGCAGCCATGACGTTGACGATGAATGTGATGAACTGGAGGTTGTCGAGCGGTGTCTTGCCTGGAGCGAAAAGCTGTGTGCCGCGGTCGGTGCCGAGGCTCCAGTTGTTGTGTTTGCCGGAGCCGTTGATGCCGGCGAAAGGCTTCTCATGCAGCAGGACGCGGAAGTTGTGGCGGCGTGCTGTTTCGGTCATCACCGACATAAGAAGCAGGTTATGGTCGTTGGCGAGGTTCGTTTCCTCGTAGACCGGCGCACATTCGAACTGGTTGGGCGCAACTTCGTTGTGTCGTGTCTTGACGGGTATGCCGAGCTTGTGGCACTGTATTTCGAGGTCGAGCATAAAAGCTTCGACGCGTGAGGGAATGGCACCGAAATAGTGGTCCTCGAGCTGCTGGTTCTTGGCGCTTTCGTGTCCCATGAGCGTACGTCCGGTCATAACGAGGTCGGGACGTGCGCTGTAGAGCGATTCGTCGACGAGGAAATATTCCTGCTCCCATCCGAGATAGGAGATGACATGCTTCACCTCGGGATCGAAATAGCGCGCTACTGCTGTAGCAGCCTTGTCGACGGCGTTGAGGGCGCGCAGCAGCGGAGTCTTGTAGTCGAGCGATTCGCCGGTGTAAGAGATGAATATAGTCGGGATGCACAGAGTCTGGTCGAGGATGAACGCCGGCGAGGAGATGTCCCACGCGGAGTAGCCGCGCGCCTCGAAGGTGTTGCGTATGCCGCCGTTGGGGAAGCTCGAGGCGTCGGGTTCCTGCTGCACGAGGAGCTTGCCTGTGAATTCTTCAACGACACCGCCCTTGCCATCGTGTTCGATGAATGCATCGTGTTTCTCTGCTGTGCCGCCTGTGAGGGGTGCAAACCAGTGTGAATAGTGTCGTGCTCCGTTGTCGATAGCCCAGCGGCGCATGCCGTCGGCTATCTCGTCGGCGAGTTCGCGTCCGAGGGGTTTCTTGTTTTCAATGGCGTCGATGAGCTGATCGTAGACCTTCTTGGGAAGGTACTGGAACATCTTCTGACGGTTGAAGACGAGTTTGCCGTAGTACGTTTCAGGGCGTTCGTCGGGAATCACTACAGGAGTGGCTTTGCGGTTGAAAGCCTCTTCCACCATTTTAAATCTCAAACTTGTGGACATAATGTATAGCTGTACTATTGGGATATCGGTTTATATAAAAGACAAGCCCGCCGGCGCATCGGCGCGAGCGGGCTCGGTATGTGGTTGTTGCTGCGGAATGGAGAGGTGAAGAATCCATCGGCAACGGAAACCGTCGCCATGTGGCTGTGTCGCCGGGAGGTTCTTGATAAGCGTTCCATTTGCGCTGCAATTTTAAGCCGCAAAGTTACGCTCTTATTTTTATAATCGCAATACCCGCGACAAAATTTTTTTTGTTAAAAATGCGTAGTTTTGAGTTTCGGCTTATTCCCAGATAGAGGTGATGGCGCACGTGTTCCGAAGAGCATTTTTTGATGTTAAAACTGTTCTTTTTTCATTGGAATATGCTTGGAAATATCTATTTTTGCATCGTAAAGTTCGAAAAAGTGTGATTTTCGACACAAAATCGAACTTTGTGTTGTTTTTAAATCTTTGTTTATTCTTATTATATGAAACTGTATCGGGAAATTCTTGATAAATTAGTAAGGTTGAAGGATGCCGACGACCGCAAACCGATTCTTCTTATGGGAGCCAGACAGATTGGCAAGAGCTGGGTTATGGAAGAGTATGGGCGGCAGTGCTTCACATATTGTGCGCGTTTCGACTTTGACCGTCAGCCCGAATTGAAATCTGTGTTCCGGATGACTAAGGAACCGGAAAGAATAATTAAAGAACTTGCTCTCTACTGCGACGTGCCTATCCTCCCCGGTGAGACACTTCTGATTTTCGATGAGATACAGGAGTGTGAAGAGGCTTTGAACAGCCTTAAATATTTCTGCGAGGATGCTCCGCAGTATCATATCATAGCAGCGGGTTCTCTGCTCGGAGTAGCTGTCAAGCGCAAGCACATGTCGGTCCCTGTCGGTAAACTGAGGATTCTGAGAATGTACCCGATGACATTCCGCGAGTTTCTCTGCTCTTCCGATTCCAAGACCTTTTCTTATATCGAATCTCTGGATACGGTAGGTGCGCTTCCGCTTGTCATTCTTGATAAGATAAACAGCGAATACCGGCGCTATCAGGTTTGCGGGGGAATGCCCGAGGCTGTCGCCGCTCTTCTTGAGAACCGCGGTACGGCAGAGGTCGACGCGCGGCTTCAGGATATTATCGATCTGTATGAGCTCGACTTTTCCAAATATGCCGATACGAAAGAAATTCCGCGAATAAACGCCATCTGGAAGTCATTGCCGGCACAGCTGGCAAAGGAAAACCGCAAGTTTATATATAAGATAATCCGTACCGGAGCGAGATCGAAAGATTATGAGGATGCTCTTATGTGGCTTGAAAATGCAGGTCTGATTTACAGAGTTTTTAATGTGAGCAAGCCGGGAATCCCTTTGTCCGCCTACGAAGAATCCGATGCTTTCAAGGTCTATGCTTGCGACTGTGGCATTTTGCGCCGTCTTGCCCGTCTACCTGTTGATATAGTGCTCAGTCCGGTAGCGAACTATACGGAATTCAAGGGAGCTATGGCTGAGAATGTGGTGCTGCAGAGTATGCTTCCTGAGCTCGACGATGATATGCCTGCCTATTGGTCGTCGGCAGCTACGGCGGAAGTGGAATTTCTTGTGCAATGGGGTGAAGATGTCATACCAGTTGAGGTGAAGGCTTCCGACAACATTGCCGGTAACAGTCTGGCTGTTTACACCAAAAAATTTAATCCTCGCTACCGCATTCGCTTTTCGATGCGCAACATGCAGTTCAACTGTGGATTGTTGAGCGCTCCGTCGCCGCTTTCTGCATGGATAGACAAACTTTGCATGATGCTTCCTTCTGCAATTTCTTTAGTGAGTGAAAAATAAGGACTTTTGCATCGTAAAGTTCGAAAAAGTGTGATTTTCGACACAAAATCGAACTTTGTGATGTTGCACGGAGCTATTCCTGCGTTTCCGCTGTTTCGGGGGCGAGTCCCTGAACGATGATTTTTGCTTTTGCAGGACCGACGACGGCGGCTATTTCTTCTATTCCGGCTTCGCGCAGACGCTTGACGCTCTTGAAATGTTTCAGAAGAGCCTCGGCGGTTTTCTCGCCTATGCCTCTGATGCCGTCGAGTTCTCCGACAAGCGCGCTCTTGCTGCGCCGGTTGCGGTGATGCGTGATTCCGAACCGGTGCGCTTCGTCGCGCAGCTGCTGAACTACCCGCAGGGTCTCGGAATTCTTGTCGATGTAGAGCGGCACGCTGTCGCCGGGAAAATATATTTCTTCAAGCCGTTTTGCAATGCCCACAACAGCGATTTTGCCTCGCAGTCCTATTTCGTCGAGTGCCTCGACGGCAGCGCTGAGCTGTCCTTTGCCGCCGTCGACGACAATCAGCTGCGGCAGCTCCTGTCCTTCCTGCATAAGGCGTGTATAGCGCCGGGTGAGCACTTCTTTCATGGACGCGAAATCGTCGGGACCTTCGACTGTGCGGATGTTGAAATGCCGGTAGTCGCGTTTGGCAGGCTTTCCGTTGCGGAACACCACGCACGACGCCACAGGGTTAGTTCCCTGGATGTTGGAGTTGTCGAAGCACTCGATGTGCAGCGGCAGTTCGCTGAGGCGGAAATCGGCTTTCATGCGTTCCATGAGCTTCTGCGCGTGCTCTTCGGGATTGTGGCGTTCGAGATGCTTGAGGTCGTCGATACGGCTCTGGCGTGCGTTGCGCTGGCTCACTTCGAGGAGTTTCGCTTTGTCGCCGCGCTGGGGGATGGTGAACGTTATGCCAGGCATCTCCGTCTCGGGCATGGAGGCGACGATTACCTCGTCGAAGACAACGCCGAGGTCGTTCTTTATTTCCTCCATCGCATATCCGAGGAGCTGCTCCTGCGACTCTTCGAGCGAACGTCTGTAGCGCAGTGTGACGCTGCGCACGACGGCGCCGCGGCGCACGTGCATATAGTTCACATAGACGTCGTTGCCGCTGTCGTCGTCGAAGCCGAAGACGTCGATCTCGTCTATTGTCTGGCTGACGATTACACTGTGGCTGCGGTAGTTCTCTATGAGGCGGTAACTCTGTTTGAGTTCCTGAGCTTCTTCGAAACGCAGGTCGGCGCAGAGACGTTCCATCTCCTCGCGGAGATAGCGCAGCAGTTCCTGTGTCTCGCCCCGGAGGATGCGGCGTACGTTGTCGATGTAGCCGGCGTATGTCTTTTCGTCGATGAGTCCGGTGCAGCAGCCGAGGCATTTCTTTATGTGGTAGTTGAGGCACAGCCGTCCTTTTCCTTTGGCTATGTATTCGGGCGTGAGCGGCAGGCGGCATGTGCGGATAGGGTATAGCTCGGCTATGAGTTCGAGCACGGCGCGGGCCACGGAGACGTTGGTGTACGGTCCGTAGTATTTGGAGCCGTCGCGTATGTGCTGCCTGGTGAGGAACACGCGGGGGTACATCTCGTTGGTGATGACAATCCATGGGTACGATTTGTCGTCCTTGAGGAGCACATTGTAGCGTGGCTTGTACTCCTTTATCATCGAGTTTTCCAGATTGAGCGCATCCTGTTCCGTGGGCACGACGATATACTTCATGTCGGCGATGTTGCGCACCAGAAGGTTGGTGCGCATCACATCGTGAGTGCGGTTGAAATACGACGAAACGCGCCGTTTGAGGTTCTTCGCCTTGCCGACGTATATGACGTTGCCGTCTTTGTCGAAGTACATGTATACGCCCGGAGTATCGGGCAGGAAGGAGATTTTCTCCTGCAGTTCGGGCGATTTCTCGTGCTTGTTCATCTTATTCAAAAAGTCCCGGAAGGCGGTCGTCGCGCACTAATCCGAGATGCTCGTATGCGAGTTCGGTTACCATGCGTCCGCGCGGTGTTCTTTTGATAAAACCTTCTTTGATAAGATATGGTTCGTAAACTTCTTCGATCGTGCCGGCGTCCTCTCCTATGGCGGTGGCTATTGTCGACAGTCCGACCGGACCGCCTTTGAACTTGGCGATGATCGTTGTGAGAATCTTGTTGTCGGTTTCGTCGAGTCCGTACCGGTCGATGTTGAGGGCCTCAAGGGCATATCGGGCTATGGGCAGATCTATCTTTCCTGTGCCTTTGACCTGCGCGAAGTCGCGCACGCGGCGGAGCAGGGCATTGGCGATGCGCGGTGTGCCGCGGCTGCGCAGGGCTATCTCGAGTGCTGCGTCGTCGCAGATGGGAACGTCGAGAAGCGATGCCGAGCGACGGAGGATGCGGCTGAGGACGTCATGGTCGTAATATTCGAGATGGCATTTTATACCGAAGCGTGCGCGGAGCGGAGAGGTGAGCATGCCGCTGCGTGTGGTGGCGCCGACAAGAGTGAATGGGTTCAGGGCGAGCTGTACGCTGCGCGCTCCCGGACCTTTGTCTATCATTATGTCGATGCGGTAGTCTTCCATCGCCGAGTAGAGATATTCCTCGACAACGGGACTGAGGCGGTGGATCTCATCTATGAACAGCACATCGTTCTCTTCCAGCGAGGTAAGCACGCCTGCGAGGTCGCCTGGTTTGTCGAGGACAGGACCCGACGTTATCTTGAATCCTACTCCGAGCTCGTTGGCAACGATGCCGGCAAGGGTCGTCTTGCCCAGACCGGGAGGACCGAAAAGAAGGATGTGGTCGAGGGCTTCGTGGCGCAGGCGCGCTGCCTGCACGAAGACTCGCAGATTGGCGATGATCTTATCCTGTCCGTTGAACGACTCGAATGTGCCCGGACGGAGAGCTTTCTCTATCTCTGCCTCTGAGCCTGTGGGTGCGTCGGCACTGCGTATGTCGAACTGTTCGTCGTCTGTCATTGCAGGTGTTCTTTTATTTTTTCAAATATCATCTGCGGCTTTATGGCTCTGAGGCACAGTTTGTCGCCGCGGTAGCACGGCTTGTCGCCGAAGACCGAGCAGGGACGGCAGCTCATGGGCAGCTGTATGGTGTCGGCGTCGGTCTGGCGCCAACCTTTGAAGCCGCAGTAGGGGTGTGTGGCGCCCCATATACTCACTGTCGGTGCCTGGGCGATGGCGCCGAGGTGCATGTTCGCGGAATCCATCGAAACGAGGACGTCGAGATGGTTGAGAAGAGCAAGTTCGGCGGGAAAGCCGTATTTTTTGCCTGCCAGTGATGTCACCGACGCATATTTGTCCGCCCATGCTCCGAGGATTTCAACCTCGTGTGCGCCGCCCCCGAAGAGAAATACCCTCAGGGGGAGCTGCCGGCTTTCACGGTCGAGCATGGCGACGACTTCGCCCATCATCTCCGGGGGATATACTTTGCCGTCGTGCGCTGCGAACGGTGCTATGCCGACCCAGCGCTCTCCGGCTGGCTTGGGGGCGGTGATGGCGGAGAAATCGGCTGCATCAGCTTTGGCTCTGCCGCCGAAAAGACCGCTGAAGCTGTCGGTCACGGCGAGACCGGCTTTGAAGAAAGCCTCCCGGTAGCGTGCGCGCTGCGAGATGAGTGGCAGCATCACCTTGTTGTTGCGTCGGGTGAGGGCGCGACGTTTGGCGCGGGGCTTGAAGATGCGTTCCGACGGAATGCCGCGCAGACGGAGAAATGCTGCCATGAGCTTTGTCCGCAGCACATTGTGCAGGTCGATGAACATGTCGGGACGGTATTCGTCGACGAGTTCGCCTACGAGGCGGCGGATGCCGGCGATGCCGTCGTAGCGTGTACGGAGGTCGACGCCGACAACGGTCAGATTCGACGGGGCGTTGAGGAATATGGAGGTCATCGACGGACGTGTAACCAGAACGAAACGCACGTCAGGGTATGTGCGGCAGGCGCTGAAAATGACAGGCACGGTCATTGCGACGTCGCCGAGCGCGGAGAATCGCGCCAGGAGTACGGAACGGAGTCCGCGGGAGTTGCCTTGGGGTGATGCTTTACTTTTTGCCTGCATAAAGGACGGGGTTGGTGTCGACGTCGTTGTACATCTTCATCTGTCGGTAGACTTTCATGTACTTGCGTCCGGCGGCAATATCGTCCAGAAGTGTGTCGACAGCGCTGATGAGGTCGGCACGCTGTTCTTCGAGCACGGCAAGCTTGGCGGCGCATCTTGCGCGGTGTTCTTCCGTGGCATCGGCGCGGTCGGTCTCTGCCTTCATGTGGTAGATTTTCAGCGCGAGAATCGACAGGCGGTCGAGAGCCCATGCGGGACTTTCGGTGTTGATTGTAGCGTTGCCGAGCACCTTGACATCGGCGTATTTGCTGCGGAAATATGAGTCGAGTTCTTCGACCATGTCGGTACGGTCCTGATTCGACTTGTCGATGCGGCGTTTGAAGGCAAGGGCGGCGACAGGATCTATGTCGGGGTCGCGGATGATGTCTTCGAGGTGCCACTGGACAGCGTCGATGCGGTTCTTGGCATAGAGTACAGCTTCTATAGTCCCTTCGGCGTATGGCTGCCGGCTTGGAGCGTCGACGTTGTCGTCGATGTGATAGTCGGCGACCGACTGTTCGAATATCTTATAGCAGTTTTCTGTGAAAGTCATATCGGTTTGTTTTGTGGTTTTTACTTTTATCTTGCCGCCAGACGTGCCGCGCCGCGTCCGCCGAGGAGGGTGTACTCGAAAACGAGGCGCTGACGGAGCGTCGGATGCCATGCGCGCATGATCGAACGGCGGTCGACAGCTCCGAGCCGGGCTATGCGGGCATATTCGATGGCGCGCTTGATACCGCACCAGCCATGACCTTTTGCTCCGAGGGTCTTTTCTATCCTTGCCAGTGCCGCCTCCATACGCGTCGGGTCGGCGGTGCCTCCGGCAGTGATGGAGTCGGAGGACTCGTAGACATTCACGCCGCCGGCGCCGATGTATGCTATGTCGGGGTCGAGGGCGAGCATACGCGAGCCGAGTTCGATGTCGTTCCAGTATGTAACGGCATTGTCCCAAGCCCCGGCGCGCCTGACGAATTCTGTGCGTGCGCACCACCGTTGCGTCGCCATGGCACCGTTGAAGAGGTTGTGATGCTGCATGTCGCTGCCGTAGAAACGTCCTGTCTTCTTTTTGCCGTCGAGAAAGATGTGCGTGGTGTCCCATCCGATGATGTCGGCGGTGCTGTTGTCGGCGATGGCGCGTGCCACGGCGAGCAAGTGCGTTGGCGACATGGTGTCGTCGGAATCGAAGAACATCACCCATGGCGCGCGGGCGAGGGCGAGACCAGTGTTTCGAGCCGACGGTGCTCCCGGTTCAGAGCATTCTGCGACACTTATTTCCATTCCGGAACCGGCGTTGGCTTCGCTCCATGACTTAAGGAACTCTCCGGTGCCGTCGGTGGATGCGTTGTCGACGATAATGAGTTCGAAGGGTCGGTAGCATTGCCGGGAGATGGATTCGAGAGTACGACCGACTATGCCGGCTCTGTTGCGGACCGGCACGACGATGCTGATGAGTACTTCTCGCTTTTCCATATCTCCCACAAAGATAAGCAGAATAAAAGAAAGCACCAAACGGGCGCCTACTTATTTGCCGTAGCTGCGGTCGTAGATGGTGTTGAGGATGTGGGCGAGGCGCAGACCGCCGCGGAGAACCTGTCGCTCGATGACGGGAGTCCACTGTGCTACCTCGTTGTACGACAGATTGGAGCTTACCGGAGTGAGGTCGTAGACACGTGTGGCGATTTCGTGTGTCTGGCGTCCCCAGTCGTCGAGGGCGCCGGCGATTTCTTCTGCTTCCTGCTCGGGTGTAAGGCGGTCGAGCTGCTGCTGCCATTCAGTGTAGGACCATGCGTGTCCGCTGTTCATGATGTTTGTGTCCCAGATGCCGTGGAGATTGGCGCCGCGGTTGAAGAAGCGGACGTCGTGGTCGTTGCCTCCACGGTCCGAGAGATGTCCCATGTGCATGGGCTGGTGCATGTCGCCGACGCAGTGGATCAGTATTTTGAGTGCGAGTACTTTCTGGTCGCGCGTCGAAACTGAGTCTGACAGGATATAGATCTGCTCGCCGATGGCACGGATTACGTCGCCGTCCTTGTTGAGCGGTGCGTCGTCGTACGACACGCCTTCATCGATATTCTTGTAGTGCCATGTCTTTGTGTAGGCATACTGCGGAGTGTGCGATGCGTTGTCGAGCCAGTTTGCCCAGTAGACGGGCGACATGCCGTCGAGCAGCGACGACACAGAGTCGGATGTCGCCTGTGTGAAATGATTTTCGGCGATATATGCCACGGTGTCGTGCCCTTTCTGTCCCCATGCGAAGGCGCATAGCGCTGTCGATGCGGCGATGGCTGAAATGATGATTCTGATGGATTTCATAGTATCGGTTGGAAATGGTTGAAAAAATAACAGCAGCGACGATGCGCCTTTGGCGCAGCATCCGCTGCTGTTGTAAGTTTCAGGAATGTGCCGGATTATGCTTCTGCCACAGGTATCACGTTGATGAACTTGCGTCCGTTGCGTCCTTCGGTGAAGCTTACTGTGCCGTTGACGAGGGCATAGAGAGTGTGGTCTTTGCCGATGCCAACGTTCTGACCCGGGTGGTGAGCTGTGCCGCGCTGACGCTTGAGGATGTTACCTGCTTTTGCAAACTGACCGCCGAAAATCTTGACGCCAAGTCGTTTGCTTTCTGATTCACGGCCGTTCTTTGAACTACCGACGCCTTTTTTATGTGCCATAGTGTTGTTTGATTTTTATTCGCAGATGCGGTGGTGAAACAATCAGGCTACGATGTCTTTGATGACAACCTTTGTGAAATACTGACGGTGACCGTTTTTGCGGCGGTAACCTTTGCGGCGTTTTTTCTTGAAGACGATTACTTTGTCGCCTTTGACGAGCGATTTCTCGACTTCGCAAACTACTTTTGCGCCTTCTACGAGCGGAGCGCCTACTTTAACGGTGCCGTCGAGGTCGGCAAGAAGAACGCGGTCGAATTCAACGCTGTCGCCTTCTTTTACATTCTCACCAAGGTAGTGCACATACAGGAAACGGTCTTTTTCGGCCTTGAACTGCTGTCCCTGGATTTCTACGATTACGTACATTGATTAATGATAATAATAGTTAACCCGCTGAGGCGGCGTGTGTTGTCTGAAACACTCGCGCTTTGTCGTGCCTATTGCGGAAAATCAGCCCACAAAGGTAGAGATTTTTTTTCTTTCAGCCAAACACTTGCACAACTATTTTTGCGACAGATTCTTATTTTATGCGGCGGATGGTGTCGAGCAGGCGCGTGCCCATGCCTATGGAGTAGCCCGAGGAGATGAATACAACGCGGTTGAACGTGTCGGCGATCAGAATCAGAGGAAGTTCTTCCGATTTTGCCGCTGCCGCGAGTGCGGGGATAATGTTGCCGCCGGTGTCGTAGCCGAGAGTCACTGTCGAGGGCAGAGAGTCGAGGATGCTGCCGTCGATGCGGCTCATTTCGTCGCTGTCGCTTGTCAGCAGTACGATAGGAATACCTTCTTTTTCAAGCTCGTCGCGTAGTGCCGATATGTCGCGCAGGACGTGATTGGATGGCTCGTTGCCGCCTTTGACAGCACCGATGACGAAATATCCGCGACCGGTAGTGGCAAGCACCGACTGCTCGCCGGAGGAGCCGCGGGGAGTGAAGCGCGATTCGGAGTCGAAAGAGCCCACGACCTGCACCTTGCTGTTGTCGGAGCGGAGGGTGAGCGGCACGGTAGTGTCGGATGCGAGGTCGAGAATATCCATGTGCGAAAGTACGCCGCCGTCGGCAAGGCGTTGTCCGCTGACAATCATATATCTCCCTTCGTCGAGCTCTACGCCTTCGGAGAAACCTTTGCTCCATGGCATGAAGTCGTCGAATTCGAGAAGATGCGGACGTCCGTCTTCTATGCGGCTTATGGTGAAATGGGCATAATAAAGCGGGTCGGCAACGGTTGAGGTTGGGGTGTATGTTAGAGTCAGCCGATGTTTGCGCGGCTGCTCCGTGGAGGCTTCGGCGGAGAAGACAGCATCGTGCCATACGCCGTCTGCATCAGCCCATTGCGTTTTGCCTGTCACCGGGTCGATGCGTGCGGGAATGCCCATGGCGCGTGCCGAGGCGACAAAGTAAATATCGCGCGAGAATGCCGATGTTTTCCTGCGCTTGTGAACTTCCGCAGGATTCATTGTAGCCGAGATCGGGAACCACACTTCGGAGGCGTCTATGTCGGCAGCGACGCGGCGCACCCATTTTTTCGGGTTGGCACGATAGTCGGCGCGGTCGTCATCTGTAATTGCCTCTGTGAAATAGCTTCTGAAAGGCGTCAGTGCTTCGGAGGCGATGCGGGGCGACATCACGTAGCGCGCGAAGAGCGGCGAGCCGTCGTCGTCAGCAACATAGCTGTCGGCAAGGACCTCTGCGGTTACGTCGGTGAGGTCTTTCTCGGAAAGTGAGCGGAGCAGGGCAAAGGCTTTTGCACTGTAGTTGTTGTCGGACAGGAATTTGCTTATTACTGCATGGTTGCCGCGGGCTTTTGCCGTCAGTTCGCTGACTGAGTCGCCTCCGGCTATGACGAATGTCGCTATATATGCATTCCTGATGGAGTCTTCGGTGTTCAGCCGTTTTTCGTTGGCTGCTTTCATTGCTTTGCTCACTGTCACGGCGGAGGCTGATGCTGCCGGAGGGGTTATGTCAAGGTCGAACGATCCGTCGGTTCCTGTCTGCGGGAGCTGGACGACGATCTGCCTGTCCGTACCTGTCCGAGCCTTGCGGAAAGCATAGCTTTTGCCGTCCGACAGCCATACGAGTATATCTCCGAGTCCTGTGACAAGGGATGCACGTCCTTCTTTGTCTGTCTTTTTCGATGCGATGGGGTAAAATTCACCGTAGTTATAGATGCGGAAATCTACTGTTGCGCCGGCGGCAGGTTTCCCGTCGGCTCCGAGGGCGACGACAGTCAGGGTGTCGACGGGCGCATAGTGGTCGGTGACGTTGATGTCGGTGATGCCATCGGCGGTAGACAGAATTTCTTCTTTTCCGGAATACGGACCGAAAGCGCGTGCGTGCATCAGCATTCCTCGCGAGGCTGGCGAGTTGAACCATCCGAGATTCAGCACTGGTTCGGGTTCGCAGGCACCGAGAAAATACCATTCGCCGTCCGCCCATGCTTCGACCCATGCGTGGTTGTCGTCGGTGTGTGCCCAGCGCGGCGTATATACCTGTCGGGCTGGTATGCCCATGGCGCGGAGGGCGGCTACGCCGAATGTCGATTCTTCACCGCAGCGTCCTATGGCGGAGCTTACCGACTGCAGCGGCGAGTGTGTGCGTCCGTCGGAAGGCTGGTAACTCACCTTCTCGTGGCACCAGTGATTGATTTCGAGTATTGCGTCGCGCATCGACATGTTTCCGACCCTTTCGCGCAGTTCATTATAGAATACCTCGCGGTGATTGTCGAGAGCTTCGTTGTTGACCCGTACCGGTACGACGAAATGAAGGAATTCGCGTTCCGGCACAGTCTTGCCCCAAGGCATTTCTTTGCGTGCCCGGAGCGACATGTCGACATTGTGCTCAAAGAAGCTGCGCGGGTAGTTCGCGGCGTCCGACGCCGGCATATACATATATAGCATGTCCAGACTTTTCTGGCGAAGGTCCTGTGCAGTGGCGCATAATGCCGTGATGGCGAGCAGTGCGGTGATGAGTCGTGATTTCATATTTTATGGAGGATTTCGGCTAACTGTCGTACTTTGCTGATGTCTGTGGATTTGCGCGAGAATTCGTCGGAGCCGGCAGCGCCCATGGCGACATTGCTGTTTCTGAATGACATAAGGCTTTCCACGGATGAGCGGGCTGACGCATGGAGTTCTGTAAGACCTGTGGAGGCAATGATGGTGGCGGCGTTACTGGGCGATACGCCGCATCCGCCGAGTATGATGATGCGTCCGGCAGCGGTTTCATTGAGGCGGCGGAGCATTTCCGTTCCTTCTTCAGCTGTCGGGGCGCAGCCTGATGTGAGAATGCGGTCGCAGCCGAGCGCGATGATTTCTTCGAGTGCGCGGACGGGGTCGGATGTCATGTCGAATGCCCGGTGGAAAGTTACTGATAGTCCGCCGGCGGCATTGATAAGACGCCTGCATGTCGCTGTGTCGACGCTGCCGTCACTGTTGAGCGCTCCGACGACAACTCCTTGCGCACCTGCCGCCCGGGCAGCGGCGATGTCGGATTCCATGATCGCGATTTCTTTGGCGGAATAGAGGAAGTCGCCTTCTCGCGGACGGATGAGGACGTGTACGGCTGCGTTGCCGCGTGCGGCGACAGCAGCCTCGATAAGCCCTGTGCTCGGCGTGAGGCCGCCGGCATCGAGTCCTGAGCATAGTTCGACGCGGTCGGCGCCTCCGGCGATGGCTGTGATGACACTGCCGATGTCGCCGCAGCATATTTCAAGACGTCCGCGGCTCATATCGTTTCAAGTTCAACTACGTGGTCGTATTCGGTGGGTACGGCGTCGAGATGCAGGACGATGCCGCCGTCTTTCTTCTTGCTGAACCGGACTTTCTGCCCTGTGATGAAGTCGGTCGCTTTGCGTACCTTGCATCCGACGGGAACTTCGATGTCAGCCGACTGCGTGTCGAGGATATGGATATAGAGTTTGTTGCCTTTGCGGGTCGATGTTCCCCATTTCTGTGCCGGGAAGTCGCTTGCTTCAGTAGCGTAGAAGGTTTCGCCGTAGGTGCGTGTCCATTCGCCGAGTTCACGGAGTCGCTCGCGTGCGGTTGCGGGAAGCTCTCCGTTCGGCTGCGGACCGATGTTGAGAAGCAGGTTGGCGCCCATGCCTGCGGTGCCGACAAGCAGGTGTACAAGCTCTTTTGTCGTCTTATAGTTCTGGTCGGCTATTTTATATCCCCACATTCCGTTCATTGTCTGGCAAGTCTCAAGCGGCAGACGTGATATTTCCTGTCCCGAGAGCCCCGCCTCGTTCTGTCCCGGAATGTCGCGCTCGAAAATCTGTATGTCCTCGCCTTCGAAAGGCTTTATGTGGTGGTTGTTGCCGACGAGACATCCGGGCTGGAGGCGGTGTATCATCGCATACTGCTTCTCAAGCTGCCAGTCGAAAGGCACCGAGTCGCTGTCGTGGTCCCAGTAGCCGTCGAACCAGATCGCTCCGATCTCTCCGTAATTGGTAAGAAGTTCTGTCAGCTGATTGTTCATGAAATCGTAGTAATGCTCCCAGTTCTCGTCCTCTTTGCGGCAGCCTGTTTTCAGCCCTGTGCGTCCTTTCGGGTAGTCGGGACGTCCCCAGTCTATGTGGGAATAATATAAATGGAGCCTGAGACCCTGTTTGTGGCATTCGTCGGCGAGTTCCTTGATGACGTCACGTCCGAAGGGGGTGGAATCCACTATGTTGTACGGCGACTGCCGTGTGCCGAACATAGAGAAGCCGTCGTGATGCCGCGAAGTGATGGTGATATATTTCGCGCCGGCATCCTTGATGTCTTTTACCCATGAGGCGGCGTCGAAGCGCGCCGGATAAAAGGCGGAAGCCGCTTTGGCATATTCTTCGGCACTGATGCCGCTGTTGAGGTACCATTCGCCTTGTGCGAACATGCTGTAGATGCCCCAGTGGATGAACACTCCGAAGCCGGCGTCGGCGAATTCCCGGCGAGACCTGAGATTTTCTTCCGTAGGAATGTACTGTGCTTCGGCAATGGCGAATGCGAGAAGGAATGCGAGTGCTGATGTGATGTATCTCTTCATGGTTTATGATTTGTTATGACAAAGTTAGCGACAAGGATTTATATCTGCAAAATTTCATCGTCGCGAACCATGTCTATCTTTCTGAATTTTATCGAAATATATCGCCGCAACAGTAAGTGACATAATATTTTTGCAACGTTCAGACAAAATTCATCTATTTATGCAAAAAATTTTTGTAAAGTTAAAATTATGTCTTAATTTTGTAGTCAGAAATGGACAATAACTTAATTCACATTCTATGAATTCTAAACTTTTTTATGTGGTCGGCATCGGCGCAGCACTTTCGCTTACAAGCTGCGGCAAAAAACTCGGCCAGTTCAGTGAAGATTATTTCACTGTAAATCCTAATCCGCTTGAAGTTGTGGGTGAGAACGTTCCTGCGACAGTAACAGCAAAAATCCCCGAAAAATTCTTTGTTAAGAATGCAGAAGTGACTGTAACTCCTGTTCTCGTTTTCGACGGTCAGGAAGTCAAATCACAGGCTTACACCTTCCAGGGCGAGAAGGTTCGCGGCAACAATCCCGTCATTTCTTACGATTTCGGCGGAACGCAGACCATCCCCGTAAACTTCGTATACCAGCCCGCAATGGCAAAGAGCGAACTTTATCTTGATTTCGCCGTTACACAGGGCAAAAAGAGCTACGATGTACCCCGCGTGAAAGTTGCTAACGGCGTCGTTGCTACAGCAGCTCTCGCAAACGCCGCTACTGTAACTCCCGCTATCGGTCAGGACGCTTTCCAGCGCGTCATCAACGAGAAGTACGCCGCCGACATCATGTTCCTCATCTATCAGGCAAACATCCGTGCAAGCCAGCTCAAGACCGACGCAATGGTCGAACTGCAGAACGTGATCAACGCTACCAAGGGTGATGACTCCCGCGTGCTCCAGGAAATCAACATCCAGTCTTACGCTTCGCCTGACGGTGGCTACGAGCTCAACTACAACCTCGCCGGCAACCGTGAGAAAGAAACCAAGAAATATGTTGAGAAGCAGCTCAAGAAAGACAAAATCACCGAATTCGGTGAACTCACAGCTCACTTCACCGCACAGGACTGGGAAGGCTTCCAGAAGCTCGTCGCTCAGAGCAATATCCAGGACAAAGACCTTATCCTCAGCGTCCTCTCGATGTACAAAGACCCCGAGACTCGCGAACGTGAGATCCGCAACCTCTCTTCTATCTTCGAGCAGCTCGCCGAGACAATCCTTCCCCAGCTCCGCTACAGCCGCATCACTGCTTCTGTTGATGTAATCGGCAAGAGCGACAGCGAAATCAAGGAACTCGCTGCTAACGATCCCGCTAAGCTCAATGTTGAGGAACTTCTCTACGCTGCTACTCTTACCGACGACGACGCTCAGCGCGAAGCCATCTATAAGAAAGCTACAGAACTCTATCCTAACGACTACCGCACCTGGAACAACCTCGGTCTCCAGCAGTATGTTGCAGGTAACTACGGTGCTGCCAAGAAATCTTTCACCAAGGCTGCTTCGCTCACCCAGAACGGCGAACCTGCTATGAACCTCGGTCTTATCCAGCTTCTCGACGGCGACAAGAGCGCTGCTCTCAAGAACTTTGGAAAGGCAACCGGTGTTCCCGAAAGCGGCAGCGCTCTCGGCACATACTACCTCAAGCAGGGCGACGTTCAGAATGCTGTCAAGGCTTTCGGCAACGACAAGAACAACAATGCCGCTCTTGCACAGATCCTTGCAAAGGACTACAGCAAGGCTAAAGCAACTCTTGCCGGTATCGAGAAACCTGATGCAACTACCTATTACCTCACCGCTATCCTTGGCGCCCGCACCAACAACGAATCGATGCTCGACACCAACCTCCGCCAGGCTGTCCGTCTCGACGCAAGCCTCGCAAACAAGGCTAAGAACGACCTCGAATTCGCTAACTACGACCTTACCCGCGCTCTCAACTAATCAGTTGATTCCGTAGAAAAATATCAGGACCCGCCGTCGGCGGGTCCTTTTTTTGTTTACGGCGGAATGTTATATATAATATATAATGTGTACTGTTGTTGCGCCGTGTTGTTCAATGCGTGGTTCTTGACGTATGCAGTACGCTGCTCATGTATATGCTTAGGAGCTTTGTTGCGTCCTGAATGTCGAAGGTGCAAAAAACAGCCCCGGGAGTCCGAGACTGTTTGCTTAGCATCCAAATATAGATTATTTGGTGGTGTAGTTGCGGCGCTCTTTGATACGTGCCTTCTTGCCGGTGAGGGCGCGGAGGTAGTAGAGTTTTGCGCGGCGAACTTTACCGTACTTGTTGACGGTGATCGAGTCGATGAACGGTGATTCGATGGGGAAGATACGTTCAACGCCGATGTTGTCGCTCATCTTGCGGACGGTGAAGCGTTTCTTGACGCCTTCGCCGGAGATGCGGATAACTACACCACGGTACTGCTGGATACGCTCTTTGTTACCTTCCTTGATGCGGTAGGCAACAGTGATTGTATCGCCGGGTTCAAATGAGGGATGCTGCTTGCCGGTGGCGAAAGCCTCTTCGGCAACTTTAATCAAATCCATTGTACTTTGATTTATAATGTTAACATTATTCGCAATATACGCAGGCTGCATGTCCTGCCAGAGATTACGATATCGGCTGCAAAGTTAGCAATTTATTTCTAATCTGCCAAATGTTAGATTTTTGTTGAATCTACACAGATTGATTTTCGGGCGCGCATGCAGTTAAACTGAAAATATATGGTTAATTTTGCGGTGGCGGTGTAACAAATCGGCGGCGAAACAGTCTATTTAACAACAGACCATAAGGCAGATGACTGAACGGCAATTCAGAGAACAGATTCTTACTCATTATCGCATGATGTATGCGTGTGCGTTTGCTATAGTCAGACAAGAAAGCGACGCGCAGGATTGCGTTCAGGAAGCAGTTACACGTCTGTGGGAGAAGCGCCATACGCTCGATAAGATAGACAATCCTAAGGCTTACGCCATGTCGACGGTCAGAAACGTCGCAGTATCGATGTTTTCGTCGTGCAGAGCAGATGCCTTACGCGACGATTTGCCTTTCGGCGGTGCACCGCCCGATCATATGCTTGAAGCGAAAGACAGTCTGAGCCGGATAGAAGCCTTGCTCGAGAAACTTCCCGCAAATCAGCGACGTGTAATAGTCCTCACAAGCATTGCCGGTCTTTCGCAGGACGAGATAACCGAAGCAACAGGAATTTCCGGCGGAAATGTGCGTGTGCTGCTCTCAAGAGGCCGAAAAAAACTTAAAGAACTATTTGATGAATTATGAACGATATATCAATCAGGACATTACTTGGCAAATATTTCGACGGAACGGCGACAAGCACTGATATTAGTGCCTTGCAGAGCTTTGCCGAGAAAGATGACGAGACGTATATTGCCGACAGCGGACTGCTCGACGACCTAAGGCTTGTACGTTCACTCGGCGAGTATTCGAATGCTTGTCTTCACAAATACGCTTCCGAAGTGTCTCCTGAGTTTGAGAAAAGACTTGAAGGGCATATCGGCAGACTTGCAAAGTTGGAAAGACGGACTGTTTTAGTGCGTGTATGGCGTTCTGTCGCGGCAGTCCTTATCGTTGCGGTAACCTGTCTCGTTTTTGTCTTGAATAAGCCATGGGAATACCGTGCTCATGACAATGACATGCATGCCATGATGGCAGAAAGCCAGATTCTTGAAGTCGAGCTACCTGTGCCTCCTATGCCGATAGACGTTGTGTCATTGGGATTTGAGGACACGGACAATGATTGTGGCCGGATATATTATACGGCGGCTGATGACGAATTTGAAATTGTTATATAGTAATCTAAATATGATAGACATGAAATTGAAAACACTATTGTTAATTGTCGCGCTTACACTGTCTGTCGCAGCATATGCATCCGGTCCTGTCAGGTATTTCAAGGAATACGCAAACATGGATGGTGTTGAATACTCCTATATCTCTCCTCAGATGATGAAGACAAAAGGCGAAATCAAGTTCAGCAGTGGTGAATCAGGGAGGACTGCGATGCTCAGCGCTGATGAAGTCAGGATGCTGGAAATGGTTAAGCTGACCGATTCGGAGATTTTTAAAGGGATCGACAGTATTACGAAAAGGATTATTGACGATAATTCGATGGAGCTTCTTGTGACATCTAAAAATGAAGGTTCGAGATATGAGGTTTATGTGCAGTTTTCCAAAGAACCGGAATTTGTCAGCAAAATTCTGATAATCCTTGTAAAGCAAAGCGGCTCATTGCCGAGACAAGGTACTGTCAACAATTATCATGCCAAAGGTTCGAAATCAGGCTCATACAAAGTGGTGTATCTGGAAGGTGCTGTCAATCTTGCAGATTTTGGAACAGTCCTTTTCCCGAAACACTTTTAAAACGATGAAATATTATACATTCATATAAACTTAAAAATCACAATCACTATGAAGTACAAGCTTCTCAAAATTTCATTAGCGCTCATTGCTGCTGTGTCTGCATTTTCCTTTTCGGCAAATGCAGATAATGGGCATACTATCATTACAATGCCAGTTTCGGAATTTTCAGAGATCAGAATAATAGGTATCTCATCAGATTATTCACGCTCGATGTGGGGATATCCGGGAATAACTATCGTTCAGTCGGAGAATTCGTGGGGCAGCGTTTCGTATAATCAGATATGTTCAGACTATATAAAGACAAAGGTCGAGGGTGGTGTGCTGACGGTTACTGTCGACTGCAAATTTCTCAGCCCGCGCAGCGGATGGAATCCGGCAGATGGCATAATAGATGCTATAACCATTTCTGTACCGGAGAAAGTGAAACTCAGGTCCATTGTCAATGAAGGTGAGTATTATACCAATATGTCTCTTGTCGATGTGAAATTATCGTCACTTTCGATAACGGCCAGTAACCGCGTCAATCTGTTGAATTGCAAAATCGGCGATCTGTCCTGGACTCCGTTTGACGGTCGTCCGCTTGCCCGCATGTGCGAATATAACTTCAGCCTTACATGCACAAATGTAGGAAAACTCCTCATTCCGTCCGAATGTGCATCATCGTTCCGGCTGAACAATACGTATGGTTCGAAAGTAAAAGTGGTGGAGTGGACCAAACTGACAGAAATCGAACTATAAGAGACCTGATCGCATGCTGATATGTAGAGACCGTTTATCAGGATTTTTGTCTGCCTGTTGACGTTTGTCTTTGCGGCATCTGTTTCGACAGATGCCCGGGTATCGGCGTGCCGTGACAGATTGTAAAACCAAGCGTTATTAGGAGGGCACTGAAAAAGTATTGACTTTTCAAATTGTCCTCTCCACAGGCTAAAAAT
>USMC01000006.1 GCA_900555715.1 uncultured Porphyromonadaceae bacterium
TACACCGTGCCTGACAAGACCGAACAGTCGCTGCGCAACATCTTCTCCCTGTCGGCGGCACGGAGCTATTTCTATGACGCCATACCGTCGATGGCCAATCCGCTCGGACTGACGGAACGGTCGGTGCCCATAGCCGCCAAGGTACAGAACCTGCTTATTGGGGATTTTCTGAACTACCTCGCCCTGCGGCACCGGATATTCCTGTCGGTCATGGATGAAGCGAGTAAAAAAAAAGCTATGACGAAGCCGTCGCCACCGCCGGAATCATAGACCCGCTGGCCGACCTGGACATCGACGTGCGCAGTTTCGACATACAGCGGCTTGTCACCGTCTATCCCGACCGTTCCGGCATACGGTGGTGGACGAAGGCCTGGTTCAACGGTTCGGAAGACGGCGAGGCAGCCGTGGAGATCGAGCGCGAATGCGCGATACAGTTCCTGCTTGACCGGATAGACAAGGAACGGATGCTTGAGGAGTATTATCCCAAACAGATGGAGGTTTACCACAGCGCCATTGAGCAAACCAAGGAAAACTTATTGAAACAACTTAACATATCATAATGGCACAACCCCGTAATACAAAAAGGCTGTCGGAGGTGGAATACTGCCTCGGCTGCTATTTCAACACCTATTTCATACCGGTCATGAACCATGAGAAGTCGGTGCTTCAGACGGCACAGGCCAAAGAGGTGGCTGACTATTCCAATTCGTTTGCCGGCATCATGCGCACCCTCGCGCAGTCCTCTTCCTCCGCAGGCATACCGGGTCCTGACGACACCATGCAGTACCTCCGGCTCACTGGGAAAGAATGCTCCAAGACCGCTGAGGACTATGTGGGGATGTGCAAGGACAGCATCTTCGGCAACAAGGATTTCGTGGCCGACCTCCAACGCCTTGCCGGAGAATGGCGCAACGCGGTGGTAGCGGAAGTGGGTCGCAAGCGTTACGACGAGCTTTCCTCCAAACTCGGAACAGATCTGGCACTCGCCTACGTGGACCACCGCATCGAGCAGATGATGGTTGACCGCATGGTGCGCGACCAGATGCCCAAAGGCTCTTTCGACTATATCCTCCGCAAGGGTGCGTCCGGCAGCCTTTTCGGTCTGTCGCAGGAACTGATGAAGTCCCCGCTGCAGCGCGAGATAGAGGAACGGGGCGAAGCCATATACAAGCCGTCAAAGACAGAGAAAGGCGCGGCAAAGGGCGTGGGTTTCGCATCGGATGTGGTGGCCTTCGGAGGCGTGTACTCGTGGGGTGCGCTTGCCAGGTTAGCCAGTGCGGAGGTCGTATTTGCCGGACTTGAGTCCGTGCTTGACAAAAAACAGCAGAAAAAGGGGCTGACCGTCGAGCAGTGCGTCAGTACGGGACTGTTCGGAAACGGCAGCACGTTGTCGGATATACGCAAGGACAGCTGGCGCATCAAGACCTACGAAAGCGAATACATCCAGTCGGTCAACGGTACCCTGTCGAAAAAGATGCCCATATTGAAAGAAAAGCCGGCATGGGAAACGGACTGGAGTCTGGGCAATCTGCAAACCCCTTTCCAGAATCAGGGGAAAGGTTTTATCCCTCTCAAATTCGATGCGATGTCCTTTACCAAGCCCAAGACAGTTGACCGGGGCAAGAACTTCTCCAATGTGCCGTCCGTCATCGCCCCCGGCCATGAACAGGAATACCTTGATTGGAAAGCGCAGAATGACAGGGAGCAGGCACAGAAAAAGCAACAGCCGCCACAGGCCGCAGAAGAAAATAAGGAAACCCGTGAGCCGGAAACGGCTGTCGGCAACACTCCGGACGGTGAAAACAACGGTGAAGAAAGGGAAAAAGAAACACAGAAACAGGACAACAGCGACGGCTGGTCGAATCTTCTCCAGTCGGTCGGTCTGGACGGCATCGGCGACATAGGGCGTAACCTCCCATACGTGATAGCCATGCTGCCGGATATGCTCGTTGGACTGTTCACCGGCAAGACAACCTCCGTGAACCTCCGAAGCGGCATGATGCCCTTAGCCTCCATACTGGTAGGGATGTTCGTCAGGAACCCACTGCTGAAGATGGTGCTGATAGGCATGGGAGGTGCCAACCTTGTCAACAAGATGGGTCATGAAGCAATAGACCGTAAGTCCGAAAACAACCGGTCTGCTGTCCGTTACAGGCAGTATGCCGATGAAGAGCTGAACCCGCGCATAACCGGTGCTGTCATACGTGGCAACACGCTGATAGCCACTATCGACAACGTGCCCTGCTCGGTGAAGCTTCCAGACAACGCGGCGCAGGCATACGTTGCCGGCGCATTGCCCCTGAACACGCTTGCCAACGCGGTACTTGCCCGCCACGACCGCATGAGGGCGATGGCGGAAGACAACTACCGCAGTATGGAGATCGAGCAGGAAAGACAACGGGAGCAGAATCAGGAACGCGGCATAGTCCTCAGATAAAAAACAATATATCAAATATAGCGATGAAAGAAAAGACACCACAGGAACAGACGGCGGCCGCCAGACAGGTGGAGCTGCTGTCCAACGCCCTCAACGGGGCATCGACGGAGGGGTACTGGCTGAACGTGTCGGGACGCCTCTCTCCGAGAATCTATCCCAAGGGAGCCACGCTCAGCCCGTTCAACAGCCTTACGCTGATACTCGACGCTGACAGCCACGGCTATTCCACGGCATTGTACACCACGTTTTCAGAGGCGAGAAAACGGAACGAATCCGTGCTGAAGGACGAACGTTCCGTGCCGATGAACTGGTACAGGTGGGACTCCTATGTCAATAAGCATGACGAAAAAGACATTATTTCGCGTGATGACTACCGCAGCCTGCCTCCCGTGCAGCAGGAGCAGTACAAGGCCGTGCGCAAGCGTGAGATACACGCGCTCTTCAACGTGGAGCAGACCACGCTTCCCCATGTGGATGAAAGGGAGTTCGAGAGACTGCGCCAGCAGTTCGGCGGCATTACCGACCGTGGCAACATACTCGCCGAGGAACGGCAGACACGCTCTGCGGTAAACAGGTTCCGTGAGCAGATTTCACAGAACCTCGTGCCCATAAGGAAATCGACCACAGGGACGGCCACATACGACACCGGCAAGGATGCCGTCTATATCCCCGACCAGAAGCATTTCGGGAACTACATGGAATATGTGCAGGAACTGGTGCGTCAGGTGGTGAGTGCCACCGGACACCGTGAACGGATGTCGAGGGAAGGCATGGTGATGAACGGCGGCAAGGCACCTTCGGGTGACGCACTGCGCTACGAGTGCCTTATCGCCGAGATAGCCTCCGGCCTGAAGATGGCGGAGTTCGGGCTACCAGCGAAACTGTCACCCGAAAGCCGGGGCATGGTGGAATACTGGACGGAGGAGCTGAAAGAGAACCCCTGCCTGATAGACGCCGTGGAGAGCGACGTGAACAACGCGCTCAATGTCATCCGAAAGGCGGAACAGGGGGAACGCATGGAGTCGGCCCATGACCGCAACAGGCAGCAGACCGAGGAACTTCGGGAACAGAAGGAAGGGCGTCCGCAGGTATCGGCGGCTGACGCGCTGGTGCTGCAGGACATTCTCCGCAAGGGAGGCATGGAAATCAGCGACCGCAACTTTCCGGGAGGCCAGGACGACAAGCGCGACTTCCTTGCCCGTTTTGAAGGGCTTGGGCATTACGACCGGCTGACGCAGGACGCGCTTACGAATGCACGCCTGCAGCATGATGACCCGGAACTTGTCAATATCGCCTACACCCAGGCTTCCGATGCCGCCGCACGCATCCACAGGCTCTGCTCCGAATGGATGCCTCAGGACTGGGAGGAAAAGGGCGCACACGTCATTGCAGATGACATCAACGCTGTTCCAGACAAACGGAGCCGTGAGTTTGTCGTGGTTCTTGACAGGAACACAGGCATAGCCGATGTGGTTCTTCCCACCTCCGCGCGGTCAGGCGGCGATGTCGTGATGCCCAACGGCGACCGCCGCAACTACTGGCTGTCCCCTGACGAGGTGATGACGGCCGACGAGCGCAGGGAGGCCGGTGCGAGAGTGGTGTCGCACACCATTCCCGGCTTCAACAAGGAGAAGATAGTGGCGGCGTTGGCGGCGCAGGGTGCTTCTTATGTCAGGTTCTTCAACAAGGACGGTCAACTGCGCTATCACCCCAACGATTCCTACTTTGCGGACAAACAGGTGTATTCGGCGAAACTGGACGGAAAGGAAATCCGAAAAGTATCTGACTTCGATGTCAGCGAGGCAGTCAGCCGTGCCACGGAAGTGCAGTTCGATCGGATCCAGATGCTCCGTGACGATGCGGGCGGCTGGGCGTTGTACCTCAAGCCGGAAAACGGGCCGTCGTTCAGCATACGCCCGGACAAGAACGACATCAACCGCTTCTTCTCCACCGTCAAGCAGGATGACCGCGTGGCGGCGGGAGCTGTCCGCAACGAGCTGGCACAGAAATACTATGCCCTCGCACAGACAAACCCCGACCTGAAGGTTGACCTGTTCGGTTCCGTGCCGGAGGGCATCGATCCGCTGCGCATCAAGCGTGTCAACGTGTTCAAGAGCAAGGATGACAAGATACTGTGCGTCCCCGTCATAGATGGCATCGACAAGGTGCAGCCCCGTGAAGTGAGCCGCCAGCAATGGCAGAGGATGTGGGTGGCAGAGGATGTGGCGCAGTATAAAATCAGCCTCGCCGCAAACCTGTTCGCCGACCTGTTGATGCAGAAATCGGAGGAAAAGGCCGTGGAGAAACAGCAGGACGAGGACACTGCGGTTGTCCGTCCCGATATGGCGGCCGTGCGTCCTGAACTGCAACAGTACGCTGAGGTGAAGGAAAAACATCCCGATGTCCTGCTCCTCTTCCGTAACGGTGACAATTACGAGGCGTATCAGGATGATGTGCCGACAATGGAAAAGACATTGGGGCTTGCAAAGACAGAATACGGAGGCAAAAAAGAAGGGGCTTCTGCCGTAAAAGTTTCTTTCCCGGCGGATATGCTGGACACCTACCTGCCGAAGCTCGTGCGGTCGGGAGCAAGGGTGGCTGTCTGCGATGCTTTGGAGAACAAGTCCATGGACAGGAAAGCCGGCATGTCGCTTCCCCACAATGCGGTCACTGGAGCGGAAAACATGGAACGTCACACCGGATTAAGAATGTAGGGCTATGGCAGGAAAAAATCAGGCATACGCGGAAAGATACGCGGAATATGCGATGGAGCAGATGCGTCTGTACGGCATACCGGCCTCGGTGACGCTGGCACAGGGCATCCTTGAGAGCGCAAGCGGCCAGAGCCGTCTTGCGCAGAACGAGAACAACCACTTCGGCATCAAGGCAACACAGTCATGGATAGCGGGCGGTGGCAGATACGGACTCTATACCGATGACAAGCCGAACGAGAAATTCTGCAGCTACGACAGCGTGGGTGATTCGTATGCCCACCATTCCAGATTTCTGAAAGAAAACTCACGGTACGCATCGTGCTTCAAACTTGATGCGGACGATTACAGGGGCTGGGCGCAGGGGCTTGACAAAGCCGGATATGCCACGGCGGGAAAATACGCGCCGGCACTCATATCCATCATCGAGAGCAACAACCTCCAGCGGTATGACCGCATGGTAATGGAAGAGATGAACGCCAAGGGGCTAAAGCCGGGGCAAGGCACCCCGCAGATTCAACCGACCAATGTCAACGGTACGGAGCAGGACTATTCCTTTCCGTTGAAACGTGAGGAGTTCCTGTTCGTCACATCGCCGTTCGGTATGCGCACCGACCCGACCGACCCGTCAAAAAAGCAGATGCACAAGGGTATGGACATACGCTGTGACAACGAGGCAGTGCTGGCCACGGAAAAGGACGGCAAGGTGGTGGCGGTGAATGACAATGCCAATACTCCCGGAGGAAAATCCGTCACCGTCGAGTACGCGCGTGAAGGCGGAGCCAAGGTACAGGTCAGCTACCTGCACCTGAGTTCCATATCCGTCAAGGTAGGCGACACGGTGAATGCCGGGCAGCAGATAGGCGTTTCGGGCAATACGGGAACCCGTACCACAGGGTCGCATCTACATTTAGGTGTTAAGCAGATTGCGTCTGACGGAACCGGGCGTGACATGGATCCTGCCGCCTATCTTGCGGAGATAGCCGAGAAAGGGAATATCCGTCTCACCGCCATGCACGACGGACAGAACCTGCTGGCGAAGTACAGGAGTGAAAATCCTGACAGCCCGGTTATCGACACGTCACTCTCCCCGGAGGACTGGATGAAGAAGCTCCTGTCCTCCGAGGACAGCGGTATCGGTATGGGTGGTTACGGTCAAGACCCGGTAATGGAAATGGCGATGACGCTATTCACCTCCCTGATGGCATTGGCCGTGCAGATAGACAACAGGACGGAAGAGGAACAGATGGCTGCGGCAACAGCCGCCGCAACGGACAGACGCATCGACCTTACGCCGCTCGTGAAGGGAATGAGGGAGTGTACGCTCATGGTGAAGGAGGGTGAGACACCGGCACTGTCCGTGGACACCGGTACAAACCGTTTTTCTGCACAGCTGACGGCGGCGGACATGAACCGCATGAACCTTGTCCTATCGGACAGCACCCTGACCGGTGAGGAAAAGAAAGAACGCATTTCGGGCATTGTCGGCAACATCGTGCTTAACGCGCAGCTGTCGCAGGATTACCGTCAGGGAATGTCACAGCATACACCGTCAGAGAATATTTCAATCAGATAATAACAAACCATTAAAACAAAACAGTATGATAAAAGTACAGGCAACAATCAACGGCGTCATCAGCAAATCGGCTACAGTCCGTACAGCCGGTGACGGCAAAAAGTTCATCGGCTTCCCCGTGAAGCTCACAGTCCCCGGTTCGAGAAACAACATGCCGGGCAAGGAACTGACCGTCTCCGTAAGCAAGGAAGGGGACGAATCGGAACTGACCGCTTTTGCAGCGGGGACACGCATAGAGGCAACCGGAATGCTCACCTTCAGAAAGACCGGCGACAACCTCTATTTCAATTTCCATGCCGACACGGTAAACCTCAGTCCCGAATCGAACAAGGATGCCATCGAGGGCACGCTGGAGTTCAAGGGAACCGTCGGCAAGGGTGTCGATGAGAAGACCGACAAAAAAGGCGGCAAATATGTGTCATTCTCGGCATATTCCACGGAGAAGTCCGGGGATACCCTGCAGTTCACATGGGTGCGCTTCATCAAGTTCGATTATGTCAAGGATGCTTTCCTTGAGCCGAAGGCGAAGATACACGCCACCGGCAAGCTGACAGTATCGGCATACAACGGCCGTATCGACCTGGACTGCCGTCTGGAGGAGGTCAAGCCGTGGGAACGCCAGCCTTTCACACCGTCAAAGGACAACGAAAACCCACCGTTCTGATATGGCATACAGGAAATTCAACGGCAACGGTGACGGCCAGAGTGCCGAAGACCGCGCCCTCGACAGGTTCGCAGACCTCATGATCGAAAAAATCAAGAGTCTGCAGTCCGACTGGCAGAAACCATGGTTCACCGAGGGCAGCCTGAAATGGCCCAAGAACCTGAACGGCAGGGAGTATAACGGCATGAATGCCGTTATGCTAATGCTTCTGTGTGAGAAAAACGATTACCGGCTTCCGGTATTCTGCACTTTCAACCGTGTGACCGGGCTGAATTATTCCGTCGGTAAGGACGGCAGCCGCAAGCCGCTGGTGGATGACAACGGCGAGAAACTCCCGACGGTTACGGTAAACAAGGGTGAGAAGTCCTTTCCCATCTTCCTCACCAGTTTCACGGTGGTGAACCGCGAGACCAAGGAGAAAATCAAATACGAGGATTATAAGAACCTCTCCGAGGAAGAGAAAAAGGCGTATAATGTCTATCCGAAGCTGAATGTATATAATGTGTTTAACGTAGCCCAGACCAATCTGGAACAGGCACGCCCGGAACTGTACGCAAAGCTGGAGGAGCAGAACAGACTTAAGAGGCCGGCATCCCTTGACGGGGAGAAATTCTCCTTCCCGGCGATGGACGAAATCATAAAGCACGGCCTTTGGTTGTGTCCCATCAAGCCGACGCATCAGGACCAGGCATACTATTCCATATCGAAGGATGAGATAGTGCTGCCGGAGAAATCGCAGTTCATGAGCGGGGAGGCTTTCTATGGTACGGCATTTCACGAGATGACCCATTCGACCGGCTCCGAAGGTCGTCTTGACAGGCTGAAGCCCACATCGTTCGGCTCGGATGATTATGCCCGTGAGGAACTTGTGGCTGAACTGGGCAGTGCCCTTATCGCCTCGCGCTACGGCATCGTGAAGAATGTAAAGGATGAATCAGCGGCTTACCTCAAGTCATGGCTCGACAGCCTCAAGGAATCCCCCGAATTTATCAAGACGACCCTTCAGGACGTGCGTCGCGCCACCTCCATGATAAGCCACCGCATAGACCTTGTCCAGGGAGAGATAGACAGTTATCAGGCCATTCCCGGACACACGACCGAGTATCCCGATGTCTATGACATAGACAATGACGGCAATACTACGGAGGTCGTCCATATCGAGGACAGGCCTTTCGACATGATGCAGGAGGACGAGGAAGTGCCGTTCCAGGGGACGCACCGCAGCCGCTGAACAGGTACTGTACATCTTATTGCAATCCGCCGGGGCACTGTCTTCGGCGGGTTGTTTTTATGAGCATAAGGCATTAACGACCGTTGCGTTTGTTGAACTCTTCCCAGTCGTATTCATCCATATCCGGCTTCCAGAACGAGCGTTTGCGTCTGCGACGCGGTTTCCTGCGCTCCCGGAAGCCCAGGACTCCCGACAGCCACCATCCGGCCAATAGGAGAAGTATAATATCCATATTCTGTTACTTTTTGATTGGTAATTTCTATACTAAAGGTACAAAATAATTCTCACATACGCAAGTTGTTAGCAGATTATTTTAGTCAAAAGCAACGAATAATCTGCCGGGAAAATATGCTGAATGCAGCATAAATATCCTGCTGTAACCAACTGTCTCAGCCCCTTTGTCCATTTTTTCCCTTACCTCTCTTTCTTAAAAAACGATTACTTTTCGGTTTTTATCCCGGCAGAATACGGAATGCGGTTTATGATGTGCGGCAGAAAACGGACTAAACTCTGGTGGAGTAATGACAGAAAACGAAAGGCAGCCCTGGCCATTACGGTCGGGGCTGCCTGCAAAAAAATGAAAAAGTTAGCTTTTAAGCTCTCGTCTATATCATGGCAAGAAAAGCCTCACAATGGCGTTTCTGTTCGCTTTAACCGGTGTATAATCATCAATGCCTCCCTTGGATAAAGTCTTAATCATGTTCCCCTTATTTCCTCTATCTTTCAGGCATCCGGTGATAAGAAAAGCCATGCGAGAGTCAGTATTTGAGTTTGTCATTCTGTTCCGGTGGTTTTGTTTTATATCTATTAACTTTAGCCTTGTTTTCTGAAAACATAATCATATATTATAATCTCTTGTTTATTAATCACTTTTTTCTTACTATAATTTATTACTGCAAATTTTTGTTATAAAAACCAATAATATTTATATTTTTATAATGTAATTTCAGGAATTCATAATACATTTGTAATTACATCTTTAATTCAATATGAAATTTCTGTGCCAAATACAAACCAAACAAAATAACGATTATGATTCATTCTTATCTTTTCCAATGCTACGCGAAATGTTGCAAGAATTTTGCATGTGAAAGTACTCGCTTTTTAGATTTTCTAGAAGATTGTCTGTGCTATTTAGGAAAGTTCTTATGCGTATCTGCAAGTTTACTGTTATTTATCTTTCTTACAATTATTTTGTTTATTTTGTTGACATGGGCAACAAAATGGGTTAAAGTAAAACTGCATATTACAAAAATTAGGCATGTAAATGAAGTGGAGTGTTTCGAAAAGTTAAGTGAAATAAACAGAACTATTAGTAACTTGAATGCGATGAAAACACCTGATATTTCGGATGAGTTTGTGTTGATATATATTGAAGGATTACTGGAAATAATGAATGCTGCTATTACAAATTATTACAAGGATGGTGTAAGTGCAGTACAAAAAAAACACGAGATGTTAACATTTCATAAAGCACTATTGTGCCTACAGATTTGCCAAAAAAGCTTAGGAGATATTTGCAATTTGCAAATTGATAAATGCGTAAAACTATTATCGGAATGCCTTGATACTATGATTGATAGTAAAAACGAGAAGGATAAGAAGAGGGACGAGAAGAATGCTGAAGAGAATAATATTCAAAAATTCATGAGAGCAAAAGAAAGTGTCAGAAAAACTCGTAAATAGTCATTAGAAAAAAGAACTACGATGCAAAGAGAAGGTAATATATTTGGAAAATACAGTTCGAAGGTGAAGAGGATAAATATTCCTGTGCCCTCCTTTGAATACGTGCATAAATCTTTGTTTTCAGACCATTTCGGTTCTCCTACAGCTGGTTTTATGATAGGCAGGGATAGGATTATTGAAAAATTGAAAAATTGGCTAGTAAAAGAGAAAACATATGGTGGCTCGTATCTTATTACAGGATATCGTGGTATGGGAAAGACGAGTTTTGTAGATAGGGTTTTGTATGAACTAGTCGGAGAACCGAGTATATGGTGTAATATATTGGGACTGATTCTTTTTATTGGTATTGTATTTTGCATGTCAAAATTTACCAACGAGACGGGTATAAGATATATAATTGGCGGTTGCGGCTGCGGCCTATTTCTACTCATTTTATGCAAACAATATTATCTGAAAGAGGTCTTTGTTAAAACCATGTATCGCATACATGCAGGTATAAAATATATAGTCCTCGACAAAAATATTACGCCCTTGGGTATGGTAAAGGCAATGAAGCAGATGTGGTGTGGATTAACCTCTAAAGAATGGGACAGAATAGACCATTTAATATATGGAGCCAACGAGAAAAATAAGCGTTATTCACATATCTGTGTGCGTGTCAATCTAGGGCAGGAAATATTGGATGAACGCAGCATACTATGCGTGTTGACATCTGAGTTGTATAATAAATACAAGTCGTATGTGTTATCACCAATAGCCAATGTGGAGATGTGGGCGGTTAATATTCTGGTGATTTCGTTTGCTTCTTTTTGGTTTTTCCCACATTGTGAAAAAGTATTACCTGAAGCATTGGAAACAATATTGGAATTCTTTAATATTAATGCAGTATTGAAAATAGGCATTCTTGTTATTCTGTTCATTCTTCTTTCTTGGCGTCAGATTGGCATATTGTGTTCATTATCTACACTTAGAAAAAGAATTGATGCAGAACTAAAATCTTCACAAGGTATAGGTGTAAAATACCAGCAAGCGACATTAGGAGGTAATTTGGAGTTTAACTATCCGATTGCTAATATTCGTGATATAGAATCACGACTTATCCATATTTTGGACAGAGTGCATCGTTCTCCTGTGCATCCTACTTTTTATTTCGTTTTTGACGAATTGGACAAAATAGAAAGCCCATTGAAACTTGATGATGAAATGCCGGAATTCAGTAATGAAAAATATTTAAATTCTGGCGGAACATCAAGAAAAAGGAAGTTCATGGTGATGCATCTGTTGGCCAACATGAAATACTTTACAAACACAGCCAAGGCTAAATTTATTTTTATCGCAGGTCGAGAAATGTATGACGGCTATCTCGCTGATCTAACAGATAGGGAGTCTGCAATTTCAAGTTTGTTCAATGGTATTATTTATGTGGAAAGTTTCTGTAAGAACGAGAAAAGCGAAAAGGATGTGATGTATAATGCAGAAACATTTATTGCTAGACAAATAATACCGCGAAAATATATTGAAGAAAGGATAATGAGTAGATATATAGAGTGTAAGATTACGGGTGTAGATTACACGAATATGGACATCAATCTAAAGCTCTATTATGAATATCTTACTACTGCATACACAAAAAATATCATGAGGTTGGATATGCCACAGGAAGATAAAAACCTCTTATTACGTGATGCGAGAACATGTATAGACAAGACTATTGGATTGTTGTATCATTTTACTGTATATCTCTACCATGTAAGTAACGGTTCTCCCAAGAAGATGCGATTAACCTTTGAGAATCTTGTTCGTCCAATCAGAAATCGCAAAGAGTTCCGGTTTAATCGTGAATGGGACAAACATAAACCGTTGGATGGTGATGACTTAGACATTTACATACCTGAAAAGTGCAAGTATCTTCTCTCTTTTGGAGAGAAGGAGCAACGAGTAATAGGTTTTATTCACTACATTTCATTTCCAGTGAACCAGATTATTACTGATGCCAATCAATTTGGCGATAAACTCCTTGTTGCAGCCAGTTTCTTGATTAACCATCTGTATAAGTATCATAGTGGAGGTTTTTCTTGGAGAAATATTGAACAAACACCAGAATTGCTAGAGGTATATAAGATACCGGAGTTCAGAGGTTTCATAAATTCCATCCTTAGTTATTTGATACAGACACACATCATTCAGATACCTTGCGGCCTTTATCAGTTCAAGTTTAGAAAGCAAATCTCTGAAGAAATATCTCTTGCATCCAAGGTCTCTGAAGAAATATCCGCTATATTCAACTTCACATTAGATGAATCGCAAGCTGTGAAACGACATTATTTGGAGATGGTGTCCAAATATCAACAACTGCATAAGGACAATCAAATTGTCCCACCTCATGCGGAAGCAGGCGTACATCATATCCTTGCAGATTTGTATATGGCAGATGAAGAGTATAATCAAGCCATATGTGAATACCAAACGGCATTGAAAGTACTTAAAACTGAAGATGCAGACAACAATGATCCTCACAAGGCGACCTTTACGCTTGCTTATATAAGAAATATGTTGAAATTGGGTACTGCATTTGAAAAGAGGAGGACCTTTGATTCCGCTTATAATACTTATAACGAGATTATTGCTAGAATAATAAGATTTAGAGAGTTTAATGAACTGGACTTTGGATTAGAGTATGAAGAAAAGCCTAAAAAACATTGGCCTTATTCAGAACCAATACTATACTATAAGAATCGCTATTATAGTAATGATTCGAGAAAAGTGTTGCCCAATTATTACAATTCACAGAATTATGTAAATTTGAAATACCGTACTAAAGGCAAATACCTGATTTCTGATTTTGCACATAAGATAACCCCTAATAAACATAGTGTAATACAACGCCTAGCAATGCTTGAAGATACTCGTATTGTATATCAAGCATTATTGGCAAAGTTATTCATCAATGAGAAAATAGAACTTGGTGGTATCACAAGGTCAAATTTGGATGTTATTGAGGGGGAGTATCAATATATAAGTCTGACGACTAACGAAAAAGAGAAATTTCTCATTTCATCTGATTTTTTTAGAAGATTAGGTGATATTATGTTCTACAAAAACGGTTTGATTGGTTTTAATTATGAACGAAGTGAGGGAAATAAAGGAAATAGTAACAAGGATTTAAATGAAAAACTTATTGACAGTTTATATTATTGGGCTTTCAACTTGAAGACTGAACTACAAGATTTCTGTGGAAAGAATGGATGCTATGAGCATTTTCCTATGCTGTATAAATATTGTAAGGAGATTGATTATTCTCATATTCAAGAACTACAAAAACACAACAAATTCGCAGACAAAACGACACAGCCAACATCTGGGGAAAAGAACAAAGTAATCATAGACCTTTTCAAAAAGTTTTGGGAAGAGGAAACAAGAGTAAAGAGGCTTAACAGGCTTCCATTAAAGGATATCAAGGAATGTAATGAGAAGCGAAAAGTCATGTGGAAAAGGAATAAGACTCTTCCTTGCTATGCCTGCAAGTATTATAATAGAAGCCTGAGAATCACCATGCACAACCTGTTCGGGGTAGATACAGAAGGCGTGTGTAATGGAGAAAAAACAGAGAGCAAGACTATCAATGTCCTGCGGCAAATAGTTATGGGCGGTAGTGCGAAGTCAATGCGTCAGAACTATATGATTCAGTTGGCGGAGGTTCTGGACTGCCTTGGCAACACTACATTGAGCTGTTCAGTATTAGAGAATGATCAAATAACGAAAGAGTTTCTTAGCAAGTTCCTTCACGATGTTCATGAGGTGAACGACAAGTTGGACAAGTCTAAAAGCGAGAATGACTTTATGCTACTGCGCTATCCGATGGACAAATTAACCAAACTTGAAACCTGTATTCTCTATTATTGGGAAGCCTCAGTATGTTTCCGATATGGGAAAGAGCAGAAAAAAGCAGCTGGAAGTATGAAGAAAATACTGCGCGTGATTCAGAACTATTTACGTGTGGCCGTAAAAGTGGAGGAACATGATAAAGCGATAGAGGCAAAAGTTGTGATTGGAGAGTTTCTGAATGAGATAAAGAACAGAATTGTAAAGCAATGTCTTCTTTGCCTTTTCTCTCACTATAACTATATCAACATGGTAGAGATACAGCGTCTGAAATGGGTATTCTATACACAAATGTATGAAAACATATCTATGAGCCGTCTGACTTTGTTTCCAGACGTGGAAGAAATCATGTTGATATATTATGAACTACTAAAACTCTGTATCATAGATGACACAAATATTGATAAAACCATTGATTATCTAAGGGATACTCGAAAGCTAATCGTAGCGTATTCAAGAGATCATCTTAGCAGAATCTCATACACATGGAACTCAATAGAAGAAAGGAACAAGGATTTCAATGAGAGATTAATAGGAATATACAACAATATCTCGTTGACCTCACTACGTCACGAGAATACAAGATATGAACGTATCCTTTCGTTACGGATGAAAGCATTGCTGAACCAGCACATACTTGGTCTTATCATCCCAGAACTGAAAGATGGGCAATACATGGTGAACAATAATCCTAAGATATTTATGGCTTTTAAAAAAGCGTTGACAAATAAACATATGGATACTATACAGAGTGATGCGGAATGGAAGAAATACTTTCCTGATGTGACATTCAGTAAAACACTAGACCCAAAGTATAATCAGATTTCAGATAGATTGAAGACGTTGGAGTTTCTCATCAAAGATTCCATGTATTGTATGACTAAAATCCTAGAAACATTGTCGCCCTATACCTCAACAACTCTGTTTACACATTCTTTTATAGGTGGCATTTATCAGACACTGAACCAATGGAACTACCTCTTTAATGCTCTATTCCATTATTACAGATACTTTGACCTGGCAAGTCCACTGCCAACATTGAGTGAAAATAACAGTATTGAGTTAGAACGTTATTTTGCCCGCTACGATTATGAGACAATGGAAGTCTGCCATCATTCATGTAGAGTTAATTGTAGTAAATACTCTAATGCAGAGTCTGCAAAATATTATGGAACAGGAATGAAGTCAATTTTGGCTTGGCAAAGCGAATGTCCTAATTATAGAACATCGTGTAGCGTTAAAGGTAATAAATTTGAAATGGACAAAATTGTTTTGGATTCCTTATTTACGCAGAACGAGATAAAGGAATTATCGTCTATATATAGGAAAGTGTGGAGGTGTCATAATATTTCGGACCGATTCTTTGACAGTGTACTCCAAACCATTACGAAACCGAATATACAATATACATTGACGAATTATTCGGGAGAATTAGCTGTAAAGTCATACAGAAGTGCCCTTGGTACACATCGAGAGGGAAGGGCATACAAAGAAATGATTTCCAGAATGTTCTATTTGGATGATGACTTGAAGAATGACACTATACAATTTGACTTGGCCATCGAGCGATTCAAAATTAACAGTGATTATATAGACAAGAGTATTGAACAGATAATATGTACATTATCAGACTCTTTATATGATATTGAAAATTTCTGTATGGACAATGAAACGAGGACAACACTGGGAAGACGATTCCCCGATCTCTTTTGGAATGTATATGATGAGGAAAAGAGAGATTGTTGACGGGGGTTACAGTCTTTTATTTAATCTTAGTTAAAGTGAGATTTTTATATGATACTTGAACATATTTAAGACAAAAAGAGGAGTCGTATTATTACTCAAAACAGGGTATAATACGACTTCTTTATAGGCCTTGTGTTTAAATTTTATATACAGCGATTCTATCTCAGACACACTCTGTGAGGTAGTATCCTTGAATTACAATACAACCTCGTTAGCAAAAAAATGAAAAAGTCAGTTTATGATTGTTCGTTTATCTCATGGCAGAAACAGCCTTACGATGGCATTCCTGTTCGCTTTGCTAGGTGTATAGTCATCAATACCGCCCTTTGAGAAAGTCTTGATCAGTTTTTTTTCAATGCCTCTTTCCTTGAGGCATCCGGCGATGAAAGAAGCCCTGAGAGAACCGAGATTGGAGTTTATCATTTCCGTTCCGGTGGCTTTGTCTGCCGCTCCAGTGATTTCAATTCCAAGACCGTATTTCTTTGCGACACGTGCAATCTCGTCGATGTTCACCATCTGTGATTCTTCCACAAGATTGTCGGTGCCGAGTTCAAAGAAGAAATAAATCGGTGCGCCGAGAGGTGCGTTCCCGTCTGCGGTATCACCCGGATATCCGTACACTCCACCGCTGCTGTCACCGTCTGTCGCGTTACCGTTCCTATTGCCGGACTGTGATTTGCCGGATTTGCTGTCTGTCGCAGCGTTGCCGTTTTCACCTTCACGGAGGCGTTTCCTAAGCGAGTTAAGTCCGCTGTAGTCATTCATGGCGTAGCCTCCGGCCGAAGCACTGCCGTTGTCGTCAGTGTGGTCAAAATATCCGGCATACCTGTCCAGCAGTCCCTCTATTTCCAGAATCTTGCGGAGTTCTGCAATCAGTCTGAGGTTCGCCTCGTTTTCTTTGGCAAGTCTCTCGTTTTCTCTTTCCTGTGCGTATGCCAAGACTTCCAGCCGCTCATTGCTGATGATATACGGCCCTGCGTCCAAGACCTTTTTCCAACCTCTGTTCTTGCCGAAAGTCCACGATACACCAGCGGAGAGCGTCAGCAGATGGTCGCCGATTCTCCTTGCAGGGCCAAGACCATCGGCATCCTTGAATGTGGTCACATTGCCTATTTCGGCTGTGATGTGCAGGCAGTCTGCAAGTCGGAAACGTCCCTGTATTCCATAATTGAAGGCAAAGGGATTACTGTCAGCATCACGGTTGTCAATCACTCCCAGACCGACAAAAGGAATGATATCCCATCGGCACTCCTTGTCGCCCATAGCCAGGGACGGCATCAGGTTCACAAGCAGGTCGGCATGATAATGGCGATACTTCTGGTTCGACAAGGCACCGCTTTTCCACTCGAAACCTTGAAAAACGAGACGGTTTCCCACCGAAGGCGTATGCCACTTGCCCAATGAAATCTGGAGGGCGGGCTTTATGCGACCGAACAAATCGTCGCATCCAAGCGGCGATCCGATGAACGAGGACGCGCCTCCCGAAACGCTGACAAACCAGTTGTCCTTCCATGACGGGATGATTGCGCCGGAGAGGTAGGCAGGCTTCTTGCGGAGCGAGATTTCCTTTTGTCCGGCTTCGATTTCTTTCAGTTTCATCTCTGCGTGGCTGACCGCATGGGCATCCGCGTCAAGCAGTGCCGCAAAGGTCATGAGCATTGAAAATAAGATTTTCTTCATCGTTTGAATTTGTTTAATTGGTGTTACATCATTTGCGTTTTACAGATTTTCCGCCTGCCGGACGCATCATTTTCGCCGCACGGAAGAGGCAACGCCGCGCCCAAAGCAGGTCGTCCTCATCATCTTTCCGTCCCCAAGACAGGTCGTTTCCGCCTCCGCCGCCTCCGTGTCCCTCGGCGAAAGTCGTGGCTCCGTCCACATATCCCGCGAACAACATCCCGGCACATTTCAGTATGTCCTCGCCACGTTCCGCAAGGTCTTCGAGCAGCGTTCCGTCAAACGCGGAACCGGCATCGCCGAGTTTCGGCATGGTGCTTCTGAGGCTGCTGATGACATCATTCACAAAAGCGTCTGCGATACGGAAACGTATCTGTCCGGCAAGGTCGCCCGATGCTTCGCGGATACTCCTTTTATAGTCCTCCGCCTGCTGCCGGTATTCGTTGGTTTTCTCCCTGGATTCTTCCTCCAGCTCCCTATATTCGGACAGTTTGCGGCTGGCTTCGGCGAGTTTCTGACGCTTGTCCGTGAGGGCGTCGAGCACCTTTTGGTAGTCTTTCCCAAGCCTGTCAATGTTCTTCTGCAACTCGTCAGCGTCACCTTTCCCAGCCTGAAGATCGGTTGAAAGTTGTACCATTTCCTGCTCCAGTTCGGTCTTGCGGCTTTCGAGATTGGCTATCATCGTGGTCAGTCCTTTCACCCTCCTTTCGGCGTGGGAGACCTCAAGTTTCAACTGTTGCAACAGGGATTTGTCCGATTCTATCTGTGATTCAAGGTCTGCACATTCCCGGCTCAGCATACGCTTGTATTCCTGCGGAGGAATGTTTCTTGCCCCGGTTTTTGATATGTCGGAGCCGCGAGACAATCCCCATTTCTCATTCACTTTTGCAAATTCATCGTGCAGCGAGCGCATATAGTCCTTGTAGTCATACAGGTCTTTCCCACCGAATATTTTCTTGAAAGCGAAGCGTCCGTCCCTTATGGGAAGCAGCGTGCAATGGCAATGCGGATTCGTCTCGTCAAGGTGTACGACAAAGCCGGCGATGTTTTCCTCGCCCCATTTATCAGCGACAAAACGGTACACGTCCAGTGCCCATTTCTCGATATCACGGCATCGTTTTATATGCGAATTGTCGGCATCTTTATTGAGATTGACCGTCTGTTCCCCGAAAGCCAGCTCGTGCATCCTCGCACGTGAACCTCCGAAAATGAAATTCACCACCGTGCGGAATTTCGGCTCCGGCAATCCCTCGTTAGGGTCTTTGATGCCACGTGCCGACAGAATCTCACGGATGCGTTCCGGGATGGATTTCTTCTTGTCGATAGGAACAATTTTGCCGTTCACAATCTCGAAATTAAGGCTGTCGCGCGTGCGGTCATACGTTCCGTAACCCGATGCACGCCCCCATTTCTTATCGTCCCAGTTGCGTTTGTGCTCATCGCTCTGGGCTTCGGTGAAGCCCTTTGCGACTTTCAGATCCATGACTTGTTTTTGTGAATTTGCCATGATTTTTTTCGTTGTTTTTTCGATTTGCCGGAGGCTTTTTTGAGCCTTCCAGCACCGTTGTTTCTGAATTTTGCGAAGAAAATTCTTCCATAATCTCACAGCTTGCTGCCGCTTTTTGCGGTCCGTCCCGGTTTTCTGCTGAAAATCCGGGGTATTATGCTTCCCAACAGCCGCGAAGCGGCCTTTTTGGGCGCAGCCCGTCCGATAATGGGGCGGCAAGCCGCCGCGTTATTCCGTATGCGGAGCCATGTCCTTTCCGGCTTTGGGCGCAGCCCGTTCCGGCTTGCCGAAGGCTGCGGGATTGGAGAGGACACCGTGCCTTATAAAAGGAGAATAGTATTCGAGGACCACGGCAAGCAGACGCATTGTCTTGTCCGGCAACGACAGGGGGAACTCCGTGTTGTCGCAGCGGTCATCGACCAGCTTGAGTCCACCGATAGTGAGCAGGGTGAAGAACCTTGCGAGGTCGGAGCCGCAGTCATCAATAAAGAGGCTGCGCAACGCATCGGCCACACGGTCGTCCTTGGGAAAGAAACCGGACGGATGCAGGACGAGGTGGTTGACCAGCCGGAGCAGCCGTCGTCCGATACCGATGTCATTGGAGTTTTCGGATTTCAACTTGTCGATGTCCCGCTCGGTTCCCGACATGACGGACTCCAGCATCTCTGCCATTTCCTCCAGGGACATCGCGCCGAAGATGAAGCGCAGGCGGTCGCGTTCATCACGGGTCGGCAGCCGTGCCGGTACAGGAGCGTCAGTCATGCCGGCCGGAAGGGATATGACCGTAGCCTTTCCCCGGCGTTCCAACGAAACGGTTCCCGTCTTTTCCAAAGCAAGGAAAAAGTTGCGCACATTGTCGCGCGACCACTTCCATACTGAGGCAAGCTCGCTGTACGAGGTCACAAGCTGTCCGGCGGAAAGAAAAATCTCCTGTCCGGAAGCCGTCACCGTGCCGGGTTGCCTGTTCATGTGTTCCAGCAGATAGACAAACGCGCTGTAACGGGACAGTCGTCCGCCATCCTCCGGTCTGTCTTCCTGAAGACAGCGGAACAGTTCCATGTTTGCGGTGAGATAAAAAATATTCTTTGATTCCATATTGTCCGGTTTATGATTGTCTGTCATCCTGTCCCTGCTCAATCTCCACAAATTCGGCATCCTCGATTTCGTCATTGAGCAGGTGCATCTGTCTGCGTGCAGGCTTTTCGCGCAACGCATAGTTCCCTGACTCATTCCAATCGAAATACAATTCGGAAATCTCCACCATGTCGTCATGGCAGTCCGGGCGGTCATCCCATTCAGGCAGGAGCAGTATGTTCCTGAGCAGACGGGACGGATAGAACGCCGTTCCGCAGAGCAGCACTCCGATAGAGACGCCGAGAGGCATGAAGTGAGGGATGAAGAGGCACGCCAGCGAGAGAACCATGCCGGCCCACAGGATGCGACGCTCCTGAAGGAAATAGATGCACCTCTCGCAAAGTGGATGGGAGAACATCGCGAAGCACAACACCGATGACGGGATAAGGTCATAGTGGTTTCGGAAGATTGTCAGATGGTAGAAATGGAATGCCAGCAGGAAAAGCAGCAGCATCCGCGTGTACACTTTCCTGAAGGCGAAGCTCATCGCCATGTTGCAGTAGAAGTCGAGCATGGCAGGACGCTTGTTCTTGTAGAGGAACGGTACGACGAGGAAAGTCGGGAGCAGAAGCGAGTAGAGAATTTTTATAAGCATGGTAAATGTTGTTTGAATTTGAGTTGTCGGTTATAAATCGGAAAGTTCAAGCCGGATGAACCCGTAGGACGCACGGTTTATGATCTCGCTGATGTCGTCGGCGGTCGCGGCATCCTTGTTCCACCGTTCCCTGAAACGTACATCGCGCTTGAGCGAGCGCACGGCCTTGTCAAGGTTGTATTCGGGGATGTCCCATACATGGCCTTTCCGGTACAGCCCGTACTGGCGCAGAGCCACCAGCGTCAGCACACGGCAGCGCACCTCATGCAGCTCACGGCCGACCTGAACCATCAGGTTGCGTTCCCTGTCGGCTTGAAGCACGGTTATCCATGTGTGCCTTGCCCGGATGGTCTTGACAATCCTGTCGTATGCGGTCTCTTTCATCGTTCAGACTGTCGGTGTGTTATTTCATGAAGTCGCGCAGCAGGTCTTCCTCCTTGCGTGCAAAGACGACCTTGCTTTTCGATGTCTGGTCGTTAAGCTCCGCCTGCAGGTCAAGCCCGAAACTCTCAAGCGAATCGTAAAGCGAGGCATATACGGTGTCGCAGATGCCGTTGTCATCGCTGATGCCGTTGACCTTGTACAGGTAGTCGAATGACGGATTGGAATAGGCGCAGCACTGGTGCCCCATGACCGTCGCCTCTGACGGGATGACGTGGTAAAGGATTGTCAACTCCATCTGATCATCGAACTCGTCGAGCAGGTCGCCCACATTGCACGGCTTGGGTAGCTTGAACTCAAGGACGGCCATGCCGTCGAAGATTTCGGCACCGGCATAATTGGAGCGTGACATGAGTGCCGGCATCTGCATGGAGATATAAGTGAGGAACCTTTCAATTTTATGTTTCAGCATAGTCGTATCTTGTTTTTATGTCGGTCATAGATTGGTAATTGTGGTCTTGATAAGCAGCGAGGGAAGCTCGTCCGTGTCAATGGGGAACTGCGGCTTGCCGAGCCTGAAGATACATTTCGGTGTTTCCGCGGCCAGTGTCCGCAACGTGCCTGTCTGCGCGTCGCTCATCAGCGAGAGGGCGAAGCCGTCGAATGATACCCAGGGTTGGAGCAGCATCCACAGATAGGCTGCCGACTGGTCGCCGCCCTTGACCTTGCGGTTGTTGATGTCGTTCATGCATTGCAGAGCATTCTGCAGCAGACGCCGGTTGTTGCGCATCGTCAGCAGTATCACGACTTCCGAGGTCGTGAACGGAGGGTTATTGCCCTGGCACAGCCCGATCATCTCCTTCATCAGTGCGGACGAGCCGTCACGGACTTTGGCGAGAGGGATGTCGCCGAGTGTCGGCAGGTGGCCGAGGAACGAGCGGAAAGCCCTGTCCTCGTTGCGCAGGAACGTGAACAGGTCACGCTTGTCCCGGAATCCACGCCGTGCGGCATCGTCGAGGATGTCCTCGTACCTGCGGATGGTGGAAACATTGTCCAGTCCAAAGACGGGTACGGAATCCATCGAGGCATAGAACCGGTGCGCCGACATCATGAACTGCCTTGAGAGCGAGTCGAGTCCCGGCCTGTTGACCGCCAGCGCGAAGTCAAGATAGTCCTGGAACGAGCGTTTGCGACCGTCAACGAGCGATGCCAGTCTGTCCGTGATGGAATCACGCAGGGAGAAGTATGTCGAATCGACAGCCGCACGGTCCGTATGTACGCTGTCACGGAACATGGCGGCGCTCACCGAATCGTCAAGGGCCTTCCACTCCAGTACGGAGGAAACAAGCTCCGAAGTCGAGAGAGCCTTCCGTTGGGAGACAGAGCGCAGGAAGGATTTGTAATCTTCCAGCGCGGCATCGGCACCGGGAAAACTTCTTGTCCCGGAACCTCCGTCCTTGCAGGCGGAAAGTGACAACGCCAGCAGCAATGCCGGTAACAGGGCGGCAATCTGCCGCAACATTGTCTTCTTTGACGGATAATCATTCATATCAATATCTGTTTTTCTCGCATGAGCGATTGTTTGACGCCGCGAAATTAGAGTATAATTCTGACACGAAAGTACAATCTGAATTATATTTATATTTATTTGAAATATCATACTCTGAATATAATTTTTACAAACATCTGCAACTCTTGATGTTGCAAAGTAAAGACACTGAAAGACAAACTGGAAAGACACATAAATCATACTGTGCTTTTGCTGTAGAAAATCTGCCGGGGCAGTCAGATAATCTTCTGTGACTGACATAAAATTTATCCCGAAAAAACCTGATTAGGTAAATAATCATAAAAATGGTGCGGTAACGGCTGTTTTTGCGGAGAGTTTGATTGATTGTCGGATGATTTGATTAATTTTGCACTCTGAATCATACTCTTTCATACGATGGCAAAAATAGGATATATAATGACGGCTCCCGGTTATGAAGACTTCTCGGCCGACAGCGGATGGATGGAGAACTTCGGATGTGTGGAGATTGTGCGTGAGGAACTGTTGTCGGGGGATAAGGCAAGGACACAGTGGGACAGTCTCATGGCGCGTATCCAGTTCGGAGATACGGTCGTCATCCCCAAACTGTCAAATGCGTTGCGGGGTGCGAGGCAGCTCGTCTTCTTTTTGGAGTTCTGCCGACTGATGAACATAAGGCTGGTATCCATACATGACCGGATAGATTCGGGTAACGAGCTGTTCTCGGAAACGCGGACCAGCGACGTGCTTACAGCCATCGCCCTGCTCCCGAAGGAGGCCAACGCCATCCGCAAGTCCTCGCGTCATAAAAGCCGGATCAAGAAACATATCGAGAGCATCAGCGACAAGGCGATGTGCCGTGCCGAGCGCAACAAGCGTGTGGTCAATATGTATCTTGAAGGATTCCCCATCGACGAGATTTTCAAGAAGTCGGGCTTCCGCAGCCGAAGCAGCGTGTTCCGCATCCTGAACGAAGCCAACGTAGAGCTTGACCGAGGACGCTGGAAAGGACCGCTTGGCCCCCGAAAGAAAAAGGAGGAATGAAAACCGGTATAAAAGGGCTGCAGCCATGTCCGGGAATGCCCGGACACAGTTCGCCCGGCAACCGGTGTTGTCGGGCGCGGCTATAAGCGGATTCCTGCCGCAGAAGGCAAAGGTGCGGGACATCCTCGGACATCCCGTCACCTTGGTATCTGCCATAAGGCATTATCCTGTCACGAGTTTCGTCAGTTGGCTTTTGCAAAACTCGTCATATTCTTTCTTGTTGTCTCCTCGCTCGATGTGGCGGTCTATAAGCTCGCCAAGTTCGTCAAAACATACTTCATCGCTGACAAGCCGTGTCTCATTTTCGTTGTTCAGATAAACCTCGTAATAGTCATTTCCGTTCAGGGCAATTACGACAATGCCCTTGAACAGCCTGCCGTTGACCTTGAGCATAAGTGCCGGCATATCCTTGAATACCGTGGCATACATGCCGCTTACGCCCCAGGACATAGTCACCATGGTTGGTGTCATACCGAACAACTGCTCTCTTGCCGTCTTTGCGACATTCATCACATACTCTTTTTCCATTGTGCTGTATATTGTTTAGATATTGTTTTCCCTATCATCAGGACCATTGTCCCGTCCGGTCGGAATTTGTTTTTTACTTGCGGCCATCACTGCGAATGACGGGGAACAAGCACAAGGAATCCTGCCGTTATTTTACGGAATACCCGATTTGGCGACAAATCGCGGAAGGCTGCTGTAAAATAATGCCGGGATAGCATGGCGGTACTTGAGCCGGTTTTCCCTCGCAGTAATTTTGCAAGGGAAAAAGCAGATCCGGCCGGCCGGATGGCAGGATGTGTGGCATCGCGTATAAATGGAGGAAAACTAAGTCGTTTTATAAAGGGGTAAAACGGTCATTAAATCTGCGGTATAACAGGTGTCTCGCTGTCTGCCGTATGGTAAGAATATGCCATGAAGACAGGCAGGACGGATTTTTCCACCCTGCCTGTCGCTTGGCTGAATTTTCATTATGCGGCTGCTTCTTCCGGCTTCACATCTTCGGGGGAAGCCTCTGCCGTGCCGTCCATTTCTTCCGTAACCTTTTCCTTTGTCATGATTGCCGCTTTCCGTTCTTCAATGCGTTGGTGTCGCTTCTCGTAGATTTGGTTATATCCGTTTTCAATCTTGGCAAGTTCGTCCGGCATGTGCTTTCGTGCGAAGTCAAGCATGAGGTCTGCCGTGGCATTGTTCCTGTATGCGTCCTTGAACTGCGCTATCAGATAATCCCTGCGGATGACAGCCTTTGTCTTTGCCGTCAGATTGGCGATGATGTTCATCTTGTCCTCGTCATTGAGGTATCGTGTATGTTCCTCGGAAATGCCCAGCAGGGGATAATTCTCTCTCCGCAGGCTTGACAGCAGGAAGAAATAAACCATCCTGTCCTCGTCAGCCCCGAACTTGGCTTCCGCCACATCGATGTTGAGGATTTGCTTCTTGGTGTCCTCGATAGTCTTTTCAATGGCGATTTCCTTGTTGCGCCTGTCCTGTTTCTCCAGCTTTTCCACAGGAGAAAATGGCTGTCCTTGTGCCGTATCGTCTGCGTTGTCGTTCTTCTTCACATAACACAGCGTTATGTCATTGCTCCCTATCTTCACATAGAGCGATATTTCGCCGTTTTCGCTTTGACGGTGTATTTCACCACATTTTTCCTCGTAGTCGCTCTGTTCCTGCTCGTAATCACTGCATGCGGCTTCGTAGGCTTCCCCATTGTCGTAGTCCTCTTTTTCGGGTGCATCGGGTTTTCGGGGATAAGCCGTGCCGTATGGTATGTCACCCACTACCTCATGCCCCATAGCCATAAGACGCTCCACGGCGTTAAGGTTGTAATTGTATGTATCGTGTCCGAGCGTTGCGGTGGGGTTATCAGCCAATACCTGTAGGGCTTTCTCCACAAGGTGCGATGCGTTCATTTCGGCAAGGCAGGTGCGGTTTGCGCATTTTCCGCAGCCCTCGCAAAAAAGCGACATGTTGTTGGTGTTGTGGGGGCATGACAGACACAGGGTCTTGTCAAAAGAATAACGGTCAAGGTCTGTGGTGTATTGCCGTTCAATGTTTCTTGCGATTTCGGAGGCTTTCTGTCCTTGCCAACTGCTGTATGTCACATCTTCTTTCAAGTGCTGTTCGTACACCTCACGCTGTATGTCCTCACCGTAACGGCAGATTTCACTCGCCACGCTGACCGTTATTTCGTCCGTCTCAAGCAGAGAGGCGATTTCGGGGATAAGCGATGCGAATTTTAGCCGTGTACGGATATATGCCTCGCTCTTGCCGAACTGCACGGAGAGAGAGGATAAATCGTGCCGTCCGCTCTCCATGAGCCGTTGGTAGGCATTGGCTTCTTCCATGGGTGTCACATCTTTGCGCTGTAGGTTCTCGGTGATGGCGATTTCCTCGGCTTCTTCATCGGAAAGGTCGGAGATTATGGCAGGGATTTCCTGCATGCCGACAATCGTTGCTGCACGGTATCTGCGCTCACCGAAAACAAGCTCATAGCCGTTGTCTGCCGTGGGGCGCACGGTGACAGGCTGTAGCATTCCCTGCTGACGGATGCTGTCTGCGAGTTCGTTCAAACTCGCCTCGTCAAAGTGCTTGCGTGGATTGAAACCATTAGGACGGATTGCGGAGATTGCTACCATTGTGATTTCCTTTACAGCTGTCTGATTGAGTGTTGCTTCCATTTTCGTATGGTTTTAATGAGTTATTGAATGTTTGTTTTTTCCCTTTCTTCAGTTCCTTTTTCCCGGAACCGTTTTGGGGTTTTACAGATGCAACACACGGTTGTCCGTACAGCTTCATACGGCGGTTTTTCTTGCCAAATACTCTCCGCAGGAGGAAGATTTTGCAAGAAATGCACTTCAAGCCGTCGGATCAAGCGGGACTGCCGAACTTCGCATCTGATAAAACCAAACCGGTGACAACGAGAAAGAGACCTGGAAAGACCTGGGTTGCGGAATGGTATAAACGGGAAGACACCGTAAGGTTGCAAAAAGGTGAGTATGGGGTAAAACAGGTTATACCGGCCGAGATGACCGCAGGATATAAAAGGGCAACCTTGCACTGTCCGTGAAAAGGGAATTTCCCTCTCCCCGGACAGATTATTTCCACGGATTGTCAAGGATATGCGGGACTTACGCACTATTCCTCCAAGCGGTCATACAGGTTAATGACAGGAATGTTCATCGCCCTTGCCCTGTTGCAGGTGTAGAATGTGCCGCCACGCCGCCGCCCGTCATAATAGGCCACAATCCGGCTCGCATAGCTGAGCATGAAGTCGTTGCGCACAAGCAGACAGCCTTTGTAATACCTTTCGCTCAGCAATATGCGGAAATCCGCCTGCCGCAAGACGGCATGGTAGCGTTGGCGGTCTTTAAAGTTCCACATTCCGCATTGGTCGCGGAATGGTATGACGGCTGTGAGTGTGATGTCGTTAAAATCCCTTTTTGCCTGTAGCACACATTCTGCCGCCATAAGGTCGAAGCCCAGCGCCATGCCGCACAGATAATTGGTGACACCCTCTCCGTGCCATTCCCTTATCAGTTCCGTCAATGCTTTCTTTATGTCTGCCGTTCCACCATAGGGTAGTGAGCGGTGTCCCGTAAAGGCTGCGGAACACCGCCTGCTGACGGCTGTAAGATTAGCATTATTTTCCATAGCGGTAATGTGTGCGTCCAAGGAATATGCCGCCCAGCACGTTTGCCCCGAACGCTTCAAGCTGATTGGCGAACAATGCGTAGCTCATGCCGGTGGTGATGATGTCATCCATGACCACGATATCCTTTCCGTAAAAATAGTCAACATCAAACTCTATCACTTGTGCCGTGCGGACAGTTTTGTCGTGGCGGTGTTCATGTACTGCGAGCCTGTCACACGATATTCTCAGGTGCGGAAAGCCGTTGCGAATGCCTGTCAGTTCGTTGACCCTCTCACAGAACCGTCTGTAACGGCTCTCGTTCTGTTCCTGCGTGCTTGCAGGGACACAGACAAACACGATGTCTTTGGCTCTATCTCCATACTCCTTGCTGATGTGTTCGGCTGTCATCCGTGCCACTTTTTCACATGCTCTGTCCTCCGCATCCTTGAAAGCCCATACAAGTTTGCGTGCTTCCACAGCGTCCTCGCCCACGTTCTTTATACGCACGGGGAAGTATTTAAGAAAAAATGTTGTCTTTTTCTCCAGCTGCCTTTTGATTTTCTCGTCAATTACCTTTGCCATAGTATGATATGTTTTAATTTTATTGTTCCCTCTGTTCGGAAGCATTTCGGCTTGCCACAAGGGATTTTTCTGCCGGCAAAGGGGCATGGCTGCAATAAGGCAAATCAAGGATGGGGAATACGCTCCATGCACATGGAGGAAGATTCTCCATAAGGTTCTGCCGTCCGGGATTTTCCGTTTGGCGGGGTCTGCCGCTACCTTTGCAGAAATAATCCGTAGAGGCAAGGCGGCATGAGTGAAATCATGGCAGAGAACTATAACAGTCAGGTTCGACAGATAAAACAGGTGGATAAACTGACGGAATTAAACAGGGAATGGCCGCGACGCGCTATAAAGGGATTATGTCCTTACGTTGTAAAAAAGAAAACTCCCTTTGCCCGGTCGGGAAGGCAAAGGGAGAATGTTCAAAGTTGGTAATTTCGGATAAGCAGGGCGATGTTGTCACCCTCGGCGATAACGCCCTTCATGTCGAAATGCCTTTGCAGTTTCTCAAGGTCGCAGAGCCAGAGTATTCCGCTGCCGATATTGCACCGTACCGTGTCAAACTCGGTACGGTCAACCAGACTGTCGCACTCCATGATTTCATCGACAATATCCTTTATCTCAATCAGAGTGCGGTTTTTCCTTACATTTTCGGAATTGTCAGGCAACAGCATATTGGCGATGAAGATGTCATTATTGTTCCTGCGGAGGGATAAGACTGGCGTTTTCTCTATGACCTTGTCGCCTTCAAAGTCAAATACGGATATGTGTGCGGCTTCAGCCTGTCCGCTTAATATTTTCCGTGTCGCCTCGTTCTCCATGGCGTGTATGCTTCCGCTGTCTATCATATCACCGTCAACGAAAAGCCCGAATGTCGCAAAATTCTTTATCTTCATATATCCTTGATTTTAAGTTATAGACAAGGGCTGTCATTCATCAAATCCCCATTCAGTTTCCAGTTCGTCACCGTCTTTCATGCCGTCTATCGGGTCGCAGATGAACGGGCCGAAGAAGTTTACCGCCACGCATCCCCTTTTCAGCGATGCAGGCTCCGAACCGTCATCGTCACAGTGGCGTATTTGATACCATTGCTTCCCTTTCGGCAGGGTCTCCACGGTTATTCTGAGGTCAATAAACTCGCCTTCGGCTGTAATGCCGTTCTCAAGCACCAATGACATGGGTGTCTTGTCTTCCTTGTTGTAATCGAATGTCATAATCCTTTTGTTTATTGGTTATTACTTGTTCAGCTTTTTTATGGGCGGCTTCTCCCAATCCGTCTCGTCATACTCATAGGTCGTGTCCTCGTCCTCATACTCGTTTTTGTCGTAAGAGACACAGATTTTTCGGGGAGCGTAGAAATATCTGAAAGCACTGATGATTATTTCCGTCAAAACCTTTCCTACCGTGCTGACAAAGTGCAGTTCAAGCGTCCAATAGTCGAAACTGAAATCCGCGAGTTCTCCGCCGTATCTGTCATCGGTCTTGTACAGTGTCACTGAAACATAGCCGCTGGTGCCGCTTTGTAGTTCCACAAGATGCCCGTAATAGGTAAAGCAGTCATTGTTTGACTGACCGGACTTGGTTATCCGGTCAATCAGTTTTTGGATGTAGTTGTATCTTGGCTTTTTCATAGCGGTATCATTTCTTCGATAGTCACCGTATAGCCGTGACCGTCTTCCGTTCTCCACTCCTTGCACCGTGGCAAGTCTGTCAGGGTGCTGCCGTACCGCACGTTGAAGTTTTCCTGACAGTCGGCAATCTCCTGTTCAAATGCTTTCATCGCATCATCGAGCGAACGATACAGGGTGTGTCCGTCAGAAACGCTGTCCTGCATTTCAATCAGTGTCGCAAGCAGATAAAATTTCTGTTCCATATTCATAGGGTTTTATACAAACGGTATGTGCCGTCCGTGTTTGTTTAGGTATTCAAGCATTTCCTTTGCTTCCATGTGTGAAGCCATGTTGCGGTCATCGTGTCCTGTCTTCTCGTCGGCGATAACCTTGACACACTCCTTTATGAGCCGCCACAGCGACTGCTGCAGCGTGCGGTGCATTGTGGGGATGGCTGCTGCGAACAGCTTGGGGTTGAAGCTGTAGGAGTTGAGAGCCGTTTCCACCTGTTTTGCAAGTTCCTGTTCCTTGTTGGGTCTGTTGTCCATAACTGATGATGTTAAGTTTATACTTTTCCCTTTCTTCCGGTGTGTTCCGGCCTCCTGGGATTTATTTTACTGCAAACACGAAGCAGACGGCTGGCATAAAGACAAGGCTGACACGAAAATACTCTCCGCAGGAGGAAGATTTTCGGATGGCACCGGCAGGTATGCCTTGACGGTTGCAGGCCGGACTTAACTTCGCGGTAAAATAATTCCGGTGAGGACGTTAAACCGAATAAAAAATGAACATTATAAAAGAATTATAGCGGTGATGATATAGAAGGGGTAAATCTAAAAAGGGACTGGATAATAATAAAAAAGTGTACCACTGTTGGTTATTGAGGATTGAGCAGTACGCATTGTTTTCAAGTGCAACCGATGGAAAACTGGAAAGCGAAAGGTATAGGCTTGGGCGGGTAAACAATGGTCTGTCAGACAAAAAGAAAATGACTTTTGTCGTCTGCCGGATGGCAGATACGGCAAGTGTCATGTTTTGTCAACAAGATTTCCTGCGAAAAAACAAAAAGAAGCGTGATGCCGGTTATTCGGCCCTCGCTCCTGATGTTTTATGGCTGGAAATATTGCAGACATTCCGCTTTTACCGGGAGGGGAAGCCTATGGCATAAAAGGAGTTATTTCGTATAAATGGATGGGGACTGGCTATAAAAGGAGGATGCGGCACACGGCTTCCATGAGGGATTGCGAAGTCCCCCATGGAAAAAACATAGCCTGTGGACAGACCCCATATCGGAGCCTGCCACCGGTCACACCGCTTTATTGAAAGCCGCTCCGAACCGCCCTGTTTTCCATCCGTAAATCTTAGCCACATACGGATAGAGTGAACGGGTCTTTTTGCGGAAGCCGGCTTCGTCTATTTCACGGTTGTAAATCATTTCACCTATGCGTTCTGCCTCGTCCATGTCTTTCGCCACACGGTAAAGCACATAATGTGTGCCGTCATGGTGCGTGAGGCTACCACGGATATTGAAGCCGTCACCGTACCATTCGTTATCATCTTCCGACACGTTGAAGATGCCGTTGATGTTATGTCCGAGTATCTTGTAGCCCTGCCGTCTGCCGTTCCAGAGACCGAGGTCGGCAAATGCCATGACAACGCCGTCAATCTGCCTGTCAAGGTTCATGCGTTCGTCCGAAAGATAGTTGTCGATGACCTCTGCCCAATCCGCATCGCTGACAGTGTAGTCTTCATCATCGAGTATATCACGTTTCGCGTTCACATAATCTTCTCTTGCCTTGTCATCAAAAAGATAGTCGCTTGTCCATATTATCTGTTTCATGTCCGTATTGTGTTATATAGTTGCCTGATTGTATATTGACGGTTCACTTGTCACATTATAGATGTATTGTCCGCATCTTACGAGAAGGGCGTCATTGCCGTAATAGAGTTTCTTCATGCCCCTTATCGAGCCTGTCCTGTGGAAATTGGGGAAGCGGCTGATGCCACATCTCCTGCCTTGTTCTGCTGTCATTCTTTTTGTACGCATATCTGAAATCTGTTTTAATTTTTATTTCCCTATCTTGGATCCTTCTTTCCGAAGCCATCCGCAAGAGGTTTATCTGCGCATTACAGGGGCATCGTCAAGGGGCGAAAGGCAAGGTTTTCAAGATGATTTTCGCCCATGTCGCAAAATCTCGCAGAAACAGCGCATGACCTTTCCCGTCGCTCCCGGATGCCAAACTTCGCGCCGTAAACCCCGGCCGGGTGGTCTTGAGAAAGAACTATGATAAGACTGGTATAACAGGCATTTCGACATACAACAGGCATTTTTGACCGAAGGGAAAATCTCCGGTGTATTCTTTACTGTATAAAAGGAGTACCGGCGGTATGAGGTATAAAAGGGAAATGGCAGGTTCCCGGCAGATGAACACATAAAACAGGATGCCGGTGCGTGGGATGCCGTCCGTATCATATGAAAATGAAATCCCCCTGCCCGGTTGTCACAACCAAGCAGGGGGAAAGGTCAGATATTGTATAAATCAGGCAGCGTAATCGGTCGCCCTCCTGCCGGGTATCGGCGTGGTGTCCGTTTCAGTCGCCGTTTCTTCCTGTTCCGGCCTGTTCTCCTTAAGGCTCTCGTCAATCCGCTTTTTCAGCTCGTCACATTCCTTTTTCAGTGCGTCCAGTTCGTCCTGTCTGCCCCATGTGCGGCTGACGATGGACTGTAACGTGGGAACCTCGCTTTCGAGTTTCGCCATACGCTCACGCTGCTGCTTGATGATAGAGGGCAGTTTGTCAAGCGTGGCCTGCGGATAGAGTGCCGTGTCTGCAAATCCCAGCGGCAGTGCGCCGGAAATTCCGTAACGGTATTTCAGACCGCTTTTTCCCTCGACAAAGAAAGTGTTGCGGTCAAATGAGCCGTCAAGGTTACATTCGCTCTTTACCAAGAGGTCAAGCCCCATATAGGAGCCAATGGCGGAATATGCACAGCATCGGTAAGTCTTGGCTATCCTGTGAAGTTCGCGCCCGGTCTTTTCCGCCGTGTCCTCGCCAATGGAAAGCAGGGAAACGACCTTTTCGCCTGTATATGATGCCGCATACTCAAGGTCATCTTCCACTCGCCGGATAAAGGCTGCCGCCTTTTCGATGTCCTGTCCGTTCTGCGCAATCTTGCGCTCCGCACGTCCTCGCTCTTTCTTGAATATGACAAGTTCCTTTTCAAGCTGCATGATTTTATTATCGAGCTTCGCCTTGTTCAGCAGGTCGGTGTTTCCCGAAAGGATTGCCACGAACTCGGCGAAGTTCATTCCGTTGTCCTCGTCCATGCTGTCCTCGTCGATGCGTCGCACGGCGATTGTGCCGTTGTTTATCTGATTGATAAACATTTGCTTGTTCTTTAAGAGGTTGAACTTGTAAGCGTCAAGTGTCTTTTCTGTGGCATAGATTACCACATCCACGGTGTTGTTGCCCCACAGCTTCACGGTATTGCCCTTGCGGACAGCCCGACCGTTGCGCTGCTCCATGTCGGCAGGTCGCCACGGTATCTCAAGGTGATGCACCGCCACAGCCCTTTGTTGGGCGTTAACGCCTGTGCCCAACATGGATGTCGAGCCGAAAAGCACACGCACCCGTCCTGCGTTCATGTCGGCAAACAGCTTCTTCCTCGCCCTCTCCGTGGTGGCGCACTGGATAAACTGTATCTCGTTAGCAGGGATGCCGAGCCGTACAAGTTTCTCCTTTATGTCGCTGTAGATGTTCCATTCGTTAGGCTTGTAGGTGGAAAGGTCGCTGAACACGAACTGTGTGCCACGGTTTGCGTTTGAGCGCACATAATAGTCATAGACCGTCCTTGCGCAGATGGAAGCCTTGTTGTTTTCATCGTCAAGGAACTTGTCGCCGAGCAGCCTCATGTCGAGAGCCATTTTCCGGGCTACGTTTGTGGCAATGAGCATCTTCGCCTTGTCGAGATTGTCAGGTTCGGGCGTGTCAAGACCCAAATCCTCCCAGTTCCCGGAATTGGCGAATGACACAAGCCGTCCTATCATTTCCTCCTGTGCGATTGTCGGCGCATGGGAAAGGAAGCGCACGTTCTTTTCCGGCACATCGAGGTTAATCATGTCGGCGGTGCGGTAGTCCGTAATCTCACGCAGGAAAGCGGCGAGTTCCGGCACTTTGATATATGTGCGGAAGCGTTCTTTGCGCTTGATGCTTCCTGTCACATTAAGCTCATAGTCGGCGCATTTCTTGGTGAATATCGCCGCCCACGCATCAAAACAGTTTATCCGTTGCCGTTTCAGTTCAGCAGGGCGCATATATTTGAACATCACATAAAGCTCCGTAAGGGCATTGACAACGACAGTGCCCGACAGGAATGTTGCGCCCAAATCGCGCCCTGTCCGCTTCTGAATGTCACGGATTGCGAAAAGCAGGTTTGCAGCCCTTTGTGAGCCTTTCGTGTTGCCGATACCCGCAACCCTCGTGTGGCGTGTCTGAAACATTAAGTTCTTGAAAATGTGGCATTCGTCAACGAAAATATGGTCTATTCCCATTGAGTGAAAATCCACCGTGTCATCCTTGCGGCTGTTGATGCTCATGCGCAGGTTGGCGAGCTTCGCCTGCAGGTTTTCCTGCCGTTTCTCAAGGCCGCTCTGCATCCTGCCGCTGCGGTAACGCATGGTGCTTTCCTCCAGCACCTCAAGACTACGCTCCACATCCTGCAGCTCTTCCGAGAAAATCTCAAACATCGTTTCATCGGACTGCGGGATTTTTGCGAACTGGTCGTGTGTCAGAATGATACAGTCCCAGTTGTTGTTTTGGATTTTGGAAAATACCTCTTTGCGGTTGGCAGGTGTGAAATCCTCCTTGCCGGGATAGAGTATCTTTGCTGACGGATAAGCCTTTCTGAAAGTGTCGGCTATCTCATGCACGTTGGCTTTCAACCCGATAATCATAGGCTTGCGCACAAGTCCGAGACGCTTCATTTCGTAAGCAGCCACGCACATTATCATGGTCTTGCCTGTGCCTACCTCATGCCAACAGATGCCGCCGCCGTTCTGCTTAATCATCCAAATGGCATCCTTTTGTGACGGATAGAGTTCTTCGTAGGGGAACTGCTCAAAGGACAGTCCGGGGAATGTCTGCGCCGAGCCGTCATAATGCGGACGGACATAGCAGTTGAAACGCTCGTTGTAGGCTCTCACAAGCTCGTCGCGTACCTCTATGGGCTGGCTGTCAAGCCATGCATTGAACTTGCTGCGGATTTCCTGTATCTTGGTCGCCGCTTCCTGTATGGCTTCCTCGTCCGGCACACGCACCTTGTCGCCGTTACGGTACACCTCTTTGGTGATTTCGGGCACGGTGTCCTGCAGGGCGTGAACAAACAAGTCCTCGCCGTTGTAGTTGCGGACTGAATAAGTATGATATGCCACTGCCGAATATCCCTGCAAGGAAACAACATAGGTGTCGTTTACATCAAAATACATGACCGATGTCCCGGTCTCGAAAAGTTCTGTAGCAAAAGCGGCGTACAGGCTTGAGTCAATCCATCGCTCACCAAAATTGATGTCAAGCTCCTCATAAGGGATTGCTTCGGGTGTCGCTTCTTCCAATGCTTTCAGCGAGGCTTCTGTATAATCCTTTTCGCTGCCGTCAAGTTCCTGTAGCAGCGACATGATTTCCTTGTGCTTCGCAATCACATTTCCGGCAATGAATTTACCTCTGTTCTCCCATTCTCCCGATATGGGGTTGTAGAATATCTCGTCCTTTAGGTCGTCTATGGCTTCCGTCTCGCTCCTGTCCGAGCTTCGGGCGATAAACGGCATATCCACCTTGCCGTAAAAATTGAGGCTTGTCGCCAGTGCCTCCATGGGGGAAAGCACGGTCATGGTGTCTATCTTCTTGAACGCCACCGGCTCACGCATGATGTCAGCCTTGCCTATTGTATCGCCCGACTGCATTTCAATGGTGAACACCTCGACACCGAGGCTGTCAAGCATGATAAACTCCTTGTTGTCGTTGTCATGGAAATATCCCCACTTGGCTACGAACTTGTCATATAGCGCATTAAGACTTTCCCTCAATTCAGAGTGTTCCTGTTCTTCCTCACGCTCCTTGCTTGACAGCTCAAGATAGGTCTCACGGATAGGGAAATAGTCGTTTGCCCTTTCTTTCGCCGCTTCTATATCAGCCATAGGCACGAAATCCACTGCTACATCGGCATAACGGCTTGACTTGCGCATCTTGAGGTTGCCGAGCTGCCCCTCGAACATCACCATTGCGCCGTCTTTCATCCACCATGCCACTTTGTCGGTATATGCACGTTTGCCCATATCCTTGGGCTTGGCGGTTATTTCATCCCCGAAAAGGTCAAAGAGCGACATCTGCCCCTGCATGGTGTCCTGTCCGTCACCCGTGAAAAGGCTCTTGCGGAAGAAACGGCTGAAGTCCATTTTGAGCAATGCGGAGAAGTATTGCCGCATCATCGCTTCCTCGCCCTGCCACTGGTATTTCCTTACATACTTGCCAAACTGGTTCATGGAAATACGGCTGTCGGTGGCAAGAGCCGTCTTGGGCTGCATGAAAAGTTTGTTGGCATATTCCGTCACGATACCGTCCGTGCCGTTTTCCTTGCCTACCTGCATGAACAACTGCTCACGGTGTGACAGGGTCGTTTTCCGTGTGTGCTTTTGGAACACCAACAGGTCTGTGCCTACCTCAATGCCGCCGGTCTCCATGAAGATGTTGTCGGGGAGCCGTAATGCGGTTATGAGGTCTGCATGGTTCACAAGGTACTCGCGCACGAACTTGTTGCCGGGAGTGTCGGCGATACCCCTTGAGGTCACAAAAGCGAGTATGCCGCCCTCGTTGAGCAAATCCATGGACTTTATGAAAAAGTAGTTGTGTATGGTCTTGGTGGACTGCTCGTAAATGCCGCCCTTTTTCCACATATCCGCATCGAACACACGGAAGTTGCCAAACGGGATGTTTGAGGCTATGACGTCAAATCCCTTGTCCTGCAGGTCTTGTTCCCCGATGGTCTCATATCCTGCACTTATCGTGGTGGCGTTGTCATGGAGAAGCGAGAGGATAAGCCCTGTGATGGTGTCCTTCTCAAAAGCGTATGCCCTTGTTCCCTGCATGGCGGTTTTCAGAAAGCCGCCAATCCCTGCGCTCGGCTCAAGGAAAGTGCGCATCTGCATACCGTTGTCCTTGAAAGTGGCGTGTATCTGTGCCGCCACGGTGTCGATGATGAACTGCGGAGTATAGAACGCCGTCAGCACGGATGACTTTATGCTGTCAATGAGGGCTTTGTATTCCGTAATGTCGGACTTTGCAAAAGCAAGCAGGATGTCCTGTAGCCGCTTCATAGGCTCTGCCATGCCGTCGGGCATGGGCTTGTCCGTGCCGATGTTCAGCACCTCTTTGATGCCTCCGAACCCCGAATAAAGGGCTAATGTCTTTTTCTCGCTGTCAGTGGCCTGTCTGCCCTGACCGTGTACCGCCAAAGCTGTCTCTATGGCGTTTACGTTGTCGGCTAATGCCTTTTTCTTGTTGTATCTCATATCTGACCTTAATGTTGAAGATTTATTTCTTCCCTCTCTTCCTGCTCCTTTCGGAGCCGTCCGCGAGGTGGTTATCTGCGCAACACAGGGGCATCTAAGAGGCTTTAGGGACAAGGTTTTCAAGATGATTTTACCGCCTGTCCGTAAAATCTCGCAGAAACTCCGTACAACCTTGGCTTATAAGCCTGGATGCCGAACTTCGCGCCGATAACCACTGGGAGTGACGGTTCCGGACAGAAAAAGATTTTTCTATAAGTGGCGGAGAATTTCTATAAAAGGTCTGATTACAAGAGGCAGCGGCGGAAGTCGCGGGACTGGCCACAGCACTGGTACGGCAGCCCGGAGTGGAGGGGAAGTCGGGGCGAAGAGCGAACCGTGGGTGTCACCGACAGGCTGTGTGTGGAAGCATGACACACTCTGCCGGCCCACGCTCGCCCTGCGCCGGAGGCCGCCCGGACTGTAACGGAACACAGGGTGCAGGTATGCCTGGCATCGCTGGTGTCCTGCGGCTCGCCGCGTTGATGAAAACAGTAAAAGGTGAATCGGCCAGGCCGGACGATCTTCGTTATAAATGGGAATATCGCATTATAAAAGGCAGCGGTGGAAGTCGCAGGACTGGCCGCAGCACAGGCACGGCAGCCCGGAGTGGAGGGGAAGTCGGGGCGAAGAGCGAACCGTGGGTGTTTCCGACAGGTTGTGTGTGGAAGCATGACACACTCTGCCGACCCACGCTCGCCCTGCGTCGGAGGCCGCCCGGACTTGAACGGAGCACAGGGTGTCGGCGTGCCGGGCTTCGCGGGTGTCCTGTGGTGCGCCGGCGTCGATGAAAACCTATAAAAGGAACAATGCCTGCCGCAAATGTTTTTCCGCATGAAAAGGGACTGCCGGATGTCAGCAGTCCCCTTGTCACGCTCAATCTTCCCAATCTACGCTGGCATCATTCATTATGTCTCGCAGTATTACGCGGCATCGCTCCGTGTCCGCTTCCTGTATCATGATGCGGATGCAGCTTCGGTAAGAGATAGAGTATGCGAGTTCTATCAGATCCTCGTCATTGACAGTCAGTTTTTCTTTTTCCATTGTCTTGCCGTTATCTGTCAGTCGTTTTTTTCCCAATTTTGCTTCAGCGACCAGCTGTCCGCCATGCCACGGTGTCGGTGTACGCACGTTTGCCCCGGTCTTTCGGCTGCGGTGTGATTTTATCCCCGACAAGTTCTTGCCGCTGAGATTGCGGAATATCATCGGAATCGAAATGCCGTCACTGCTTGACAGGACGGTCTCGCCGTCCTGCCTGATTTCATCCATGACTTCAAGGCTGCTTCTGCCTGAAATGTCTTTATGTACTGTCATGTCCATGGCTCTAATCCTTTTTCCGATGAATGATGATACAGTCTTCCACCTCTGTCGGTTTGCCGAATAATGGGGTGCTGCTGAAATACGGCTCGGTTCCGCCTTCCACGCTGTCACCGATGGGCACAACAAGCTCGATGCCCTGTTCGCGGCAGATTTCGTCAATCAGCTTGATTTCGTCCTCTGTCAGGTTGCTTGCATCACCGTTCACCAGATAAGGCAATGCGTAAGTAGGAATTTTCTCAATGTCCTTTTCCATTTTCTTTTAAGTTTGAATGTTAGACTTATGGAGTGGCTTTTCCCTGCCTTAACCGGGCTTGCGGGTCGGCCGCTCCTGTTTTCTTGCGGCATCGGAGGATGGTGGCCATAAGGGGAATTAGGCAAGGCCTTCGAACGGAGTGTGCCTTGATGTTTGCCCTGCCACCTCCAAATTCGCCGCAGGAAACGGACGGGCGACTGCCGGATGAATACAATGTGGTATAAACGGTTGTCGTGTGCGTACAAAGGGATGTGTATGACATATAAACGGAATCGCAGGACTATAAAAGGATGAACGCAGCCCGTGAGCAAAAGAAAAGACGGCCGTAGCCGTCTTTTGATGATAGCGGGATGGGAGCGTCATGCCGCTCTCTTTTTGGAAGCCTTGCCTTTCGCCGGCTTTTTCCCGTCGGTTTTCTTCTCGATGGACAGTTCGCTGACGGATGTGGCAACGAAGACGATGCGGTTGTGCTTGGTTCCGTCCTCCGATGTCCATTCTTCCGGGCGGATGAATCCTGAAACCTGGACGAGCTTGCCTTTCTTGAGAAGCTCGAAGGTCGATGCCTCTTCGGACTTGCGCCAGCACTCGCAGTTTACAAGAGCCGACCTGCGGATGGTTTCGTCACCGTTGGTCTCGGTGCGGCTGACTGAGAGGGGAAAACGGGCAACCGAGCTTTTCTCGAAGTTGCGGATGTTTGCGTTGACGGCTACATAGCCACTGAGGTTGAACGAATTGGTGTTGTTTGTTGAAGTTGCCATAACTTTAAGTATTAAAGAGTTAAACATTTAATTTTTACGATGCAAAAAGATGACATGGGCATAGGGCAGCACCAGCGGAAGGTTCGGCAAATACTCTTTTTGTCAAGCCTGCGAAAAGAAAAAGGAAGATTTGTTGAAAGCCGTTGGTCAAAGGTGGCAACCGTCCCGTAGGAGCATAAGTCTCCGCCATGATCATAACTTCGCATCAGGAAAAATAATTGTGTATGACTCGCCGTAATACTGTTGTGGCAGCTTGACGACACCATACTGTCCCAGATGGCTGTACGTTGAAGCAATCCCGTATAAATTCGTAAGCTGGGCATTGCACGCCTCCCTCTGTCATGACGTGATACTGACGGTGAAGCGGATGTCCGTCCGGGACTATGTATGCGTGTGCGGCTGTCCGTGGATGCATAGACCGCTGCTCAGGAAAGGCTATCCTATGGTTGACGGCCATGCGGCAGAATGGATGATTGAAAGAATGACGGAGAATACACCGCACTCTTTATCGCATCCGGCGAACGCTGACAGAATATATCCGACAGGAAAAGGGGAAAAGCATGAACAAAAAAGGCGATGCACGGTCAGATCCGCCTTCAAGGACGGCACAGCTTGCCTGCATTGGCGAAACGGAATGCCATAAAAATGGATTTGCCGGATAAAAACGGCGGAGCCTATGGAATGATAAAAGGAGACCTTCAAAAAAGAAATAAAACAGGAATACCGGGACAGTGCAGTCCGGGCGTATTGCCCGGACTGCCGTTACCGTACTTTGGCGCATCAATCGAAAACAATCACCTCGTCCCGATGGGCTGCTATCTCTTCGCCATTTGGAAGCCTTACAACGACCTCTGTGCCGTAGTCTCCAACAATCTGTCCGTCACAGATGCCTTGGCAATCTTCAAGTAATGTGCAGTATGCGCCGATGATGTCTGATGTTTCTTTTGTCTCATACATGGTTTTGTCTGTGTTAAGAAGTTATTGGTTTTTATCCCTTTCTTTCCGCTGGGCGTCGGGGATTTGAATATTACAGTGCCTGTAAAGGTGACGCTGGCAGACAAGGCATGGTTTTGGAGGGAAAGATTGGGCGGAGCCTCCATCTTGCAGTGACAAACACGGCGTGTCTGACCTTGACGCTCTGACAGCGGCTTCTACCTTTGCACCGTAATATTCTGCCATCCCGACCGGCAAACAGGGATTGATAACTCCGTATAGAAATGGTTGTGCTTTCATATTCCTGACAGGAATATAAAAGGATTAGAATGGGAATTTACAAGAGGGAGAGCGAGGGCGTCTCAAGGCGGACACCGTGAAGCAAAAGGCATGGCTGTGGATATTCGCGCCACACCCTATGAAGGTGCAGGCAGGGCAAAGCCCCGCCTGTCCGTCATAGTCAGACTAAATAACAAGAGGCATCCTTGCAGTCCTTGTTCACAACTGTATAGTGCAGGATTTCATCAACGCTGTCTAATCTCCGCCAGCCGTTGTAAATCCTTTCTCCGTCAAGGTCGATAACCGTCAGACGGCAGTTGTCCACCCCGTCACGGCTCCGTTCAGAGTCAAAAGTAATGCTGATGCCGTTGCCGTAGGTCAGGTACAGTGAGGTGTAGTTTACCGTTACCGACGGCTTTTCCACAGGGCGGTTGCCATTGAAATATCCTGCGGCAAGCAAAAGCTGTTCGGCGAATTTCACAGCTTCGGCAGAGTATTTCTTCATGGCGGATTTGACAGGGATTTCATCATGGCTGTTTCCGATGAAGTTATAAGGCAACACCCTGTTGCTATACGAAAGCAGGAACGGCTCATGGTGCTTCTCCCTGACAGGGAGATTTGTTGCCAGATATTCTTCTTTGGTGATGATGTAGCTCTCGGTCATATCCTCATTCATATAGATGCAGTAGGCTCGCTTCGCCCGTTTCCGTTTTTCCTCATAAATCCTTTGCTCCATAGCGTCCATGCAGTTGTATCGGTGTCGGGGAACACGCTTGATGGCATTGACAAAGGTGGGGGTCTTGCAGTACCCGAACTTTTCTGCAAATTCGGGTACTGTACCTATAAAATCATAGCCTTTCCAGTTGTACCTGTTCATCTTGTTATAATTCATTGGTTAAACAATTACAGCCTGTAAGGACAAAATCCCCACCTTCAAATTCAGCAAGCGATTTAAGGTCTTCAATGCTGTTGCAATAGAAGAATATCTTTTCATCGGTGGCATCGTCCACATCTGTAGATAGCTTTATTGTTACAGGCTGTGGCTCTACGAAACTTTCATCTTTCCATACGATTTCACACAACGCATAAAGCGGTTCTTTTCTATGTTCGGCACAAAAAACAGCATAGAGTTTGTCAATATCCTCTTTCACTTCATCAACATCGGAGAGGACAACACCATTGCCACAGTCATCACACCATCCGTAAATAAAGGCTTCATCCGTATAGTTACGGAAAGATTTGTCATTGGGGTTAATCATGGCTTCGCAAGCCACGTGCATACCGCCGCATTTTGTACATATTACTTTCATATTTTCAAATTTTTATTTTCCCTGCCCTTGAAGCCTTTTCGACTTCGCCTGAAGGGATTGTTTTACGTGCGGTTCAAACGGGGAGGCAAGAACAGAGGGCAAGGAACCGAGAATGAATTTTTATGAAATGCCGTAATCTGTGATTTCGGAAAGTTTCCGTCAAATTTCATTGGAGGTAGCCACGGCGGTACTTGAACGGCGTTCGTCCACCGTAACTTTGCACGCGAAAACAACCCGTGGCGCATGTCGTGCAAGCATTGCGTCTTTCTACAAAAGGGTATTGCTTGAATAAAACAGGTACAAACTAAAATGGGACTATAAAAGGGCAGCCACCTACAAGGGCAAAGCCACCCGCTGTGGATAGCGGATGGTCTATGCTTCGACTGTTATTTTTGAGTTCTTTTGTTCATCAGAGTGAGTTGGCTGGAGCGGTCTGCAAGCCAATAAGCATCACTGTCAAGGTAAACACATCTGCCGCCGTTCCAAGGTTTCTCGAAAGCCAGTATCTCACACGGACCGAATACCACGCCGTAATCATTTGTGAACGCCACCATGTCGCCAACTTCCAAATCGTTGTCTGTGGCAATAACTTCTGAAAGCCTGTTGTAAAAAACCGAGCCTTCAGCCTCATGTTTCTCTCTCCACTTCTGAAACTCCTCTTTATAGCTTCTCGTTGGAGGTATCGGGGATAGTTCCGAAGCCAATACCTCTGCTTCAGAATGGTCGCTTGCAATTAAGATGATGCTGTCCTCATATACTTCTTCAGGTGCAGAAATCACTTTATAGTCGCCACTGGATATACCGTTGTCGGGGTCGTTCCAATAAAGGAGGTTGCCATTCTTGATAAAATCGTACTTGTTCATTGTCTTATGTTTTTTTGTTGTTACTATTTCCCTTTATTCAAAGTCTTTCGAGTTCGCTGGAAAGGATTGTTTTTATGTGCCATTTCAAACGGAGAATGAAAGGACAACAAACAAGAAATCAAGGATGAAATTTTGTGAAATGCCGTAATCTGTGATTTCGGAAAGTTTTCGTCAAAATTCACCGAAGATAGTGAGACGCTTCTTGTGCAGTGTCCTTACTCCGTAACTTTGCACACGAAAACAGACTTTCGCGGAAATCGCAAATGAGGGATTGGATCCGATACAAAGGGGCAAAGAATACCGTAGGTATCTGGATAACCAAGATGCAGCAAATGGCAAATAATAAAAGGAGGCCTTCTAAAAAAAAGAAAAAAGGTCTGTAACGAAACAAGTCAGAAGTCGTGTTATATATACACGGACTGACTGACTAATATTTTGACCGGAACAGAAACGGCTCTGTGAATATGAAGAGCCGGGATGCAGTCGGAAAAGGAAACAGGTCGGAAGTCATGTACTTATATATACATGAACTGACTGACATATATATTGACCTGTTCATGCATATGTGAACAGGGGCAGGTGCAACAAAGAGGGGAATTGGAATAATTGAAGTTGGAGAACATGAAGATTTGGCCTTGTTTTTTTCTTTGAAGGCAAAAAATTATCTCCAATGAAACGATAAATAACACGAGTTCGCGATAGACGCTCAATTATAAATCGGACTAATTATTTTTGGCGAATATGTTACCTCTGTGTTAGTCGCAAATTTATGCTATTTTGGACTATACTGATATACAATTAGTTGCAAGCGTATTCGTAGAGGTTTGCGAAGTATGACGCAAGCAGTGAAAGGAGAGTTTCTTCTCGATGCCTGCTGCCTTGATCCATTTCTTGAATGGCTGTTGCGCCATAGAGCGACGAAAACCTTTGAAGATTAGACCTTCGCCTCGTTCGCCGCAGTATTTGAGTGCTTCATCGCTGACGGGGAGAGTGGCTTCTGTGTCGGTCTTCTCAGTGCAGAGTCGGATGCAATAGCCGCCGTCGGGACTGCGTTCGATATTTTCCCAACGTAGTTGCAACAAGTCGCTAAGACGCAGTCCGGTAAACAGTCCGAACATTGATGCTCGTTTGAGAACTGGCACCTCACATTCGGCTGCATCGAGAATCTTCATCTCGTCGAGCGTCAGATACTCCTTCTTCACCTCCTGCCACTTAATGCCTTCAAGGAAGTCATTGACGTTCTCGGTGATGTATTTCTCCTTGTATGCCATTTTCAGCAGGCAACGGAATGTTGACCAATAGCCCGCTGCCGAGTTGTTGGAGAGTGGTATTTTCTTATCCGGGTGTCTGAGGTTGTGAGCATAAAGCAGATATTCACGGAAGTCTTCGCACAGGCTGGCGGTAACATCGCCGAATGTGCAGCTGCCGCCGCAGAATTTCTTGAAATGGAGATAGACGCACATCCATTTGTCGTATTTGCTCTTCGCTTTCTTCTCGAAGTAGGCGAGGAAGTCCATCTTCAGTTTTGCCTTGTCAAGGAAGCCGAACTGCTCGTTGATAAGGCTCTGATAACGGATACAGCGGATTGCTTCGGCTTTCTCTTCCATTTCTTGATTGAAACGGCGTTGCATTTCGTTGGCGGGTTCCGCATAGATGACTATGCCGAGAGTCTCACGACGCGTCATCTTGTTGGTGTGAGGATTGCGTATCGCCGGATAATAATCGAGGTAGAGCGATACTTTTCCTCCGACATACGGGCGACGACGGAGGAACACTTTGGTGCAGGTGTTTGTCATTGCGTTTATGGGTTTGATGGTTGATAATCAGTTGCAAAAGTAGCGGGAGAAACAAAGGGGAACAATACCGTCTCCGGCCGCTCCAACGCTTCTCCAAACTGTATCCGTCGGTTATATCTCCGGCGAACCAAGCAGGGAATCAAGCTCCGAGCGGAGAATCAGAGTATATTTGCCTTTCTTCGCACGGGTGATGTTGTGGTATTTCAGATAGTGGTGGAGCTGGTCGCGTGTCAGGCTATATTTCGCCATCGCTTCGGGATAGGTGTAATACTCCGGCTCCTTTGGTGCCGTTTGACCTTTCGCCAAATCGAAATGATATTTGGAGTACATCACATAGTTTCCCTGTTTCTTCTTCGGAATACCTTCCTTCGACACGAGTGTATATATGGCAGATAGGGTCATGCCGTATTTGGCTTGAATATCCGCCACTGTGTACCATTCGGATATTTCCTCCTTCGGCTGTTGACTCGCAAAATAGCGGTCAACATGGCTGCGGCTCCAGAGCGTTTTGCCTCGGCTCTGAGTCTTCGGCCAGCCCTCGCGCTCGGCAATCTTATACATTCCCGAATTGGACACGCCGTATATCTCCTGCACCTCCTTTGAAGTGTAGAACTCGGTTATGGGCGATTGTTGCCTCGTGGCTGAGGACTCTTGGGTTTCAAGAGTTGAGAATAAGGCATCTACGTCAGCTCGTCTAATGAGGGTCTTTCGTTTCAACTTCCAGACCTTGATGACGCCTCGGTTGATATAATTGTAGATTGTAACATGACACACACCAAGCAGGGTGGCTGCTTGTGTTGGAGTCAAGAATTCCTGTTTGGCTACTTCTTTTTGACCTGATTGCTGATATTCATATTCTCGTTGGTATGAATCCAGCTTTGCCTGACGCTTTCTTTCCTTGTATGCGAGCCCCGAACATCGGTGGCTGCAATACTCCGTTGTTGTCTTACGAGCGATGAACCCAGCTCCGCACCAACGGCACTTCTTTTTGATTTCAATGTTGCTACTCATTTTTATTCTGTGTTAGTGTTTATTTCGCCGTTTATTTCGCCAAAAGTGTTCATGGGCGTAAACTGACGTAAACCTACGTAAACATCGTCCACGACCTTGCGGCACGCATTGACGGGATTGACCGATTTGCTACAAATCGGGTACAAAAACACAGGTAAAAAGGGATGAAAAGCGGTTATAAAGAGGTATGAGCAAGAAAAAAGCCGCCCGATAACGAGCGACTTTTCAATGTTTTACACCAGATGGTACCAGTTATAACCAATAGGCTACTTGCCGATGCAGAAGTGGGTGAAGATGGATTGGAGGATTTCGGGGGTGGTGATGGCGCCGGTGACGGAGGAGAGGTTGTGGATGGCTTCGCGGAGGTCCTGGGCGATGAGGTCGGGGGGAAGGGCGGTGTCGAGTCCGTCGGTGACGGCGCGAAGGAGGCGTGCGGCTTCGCTGAAGGCGTGGGCGTGACGTTGGTTCGTGACGATGATGTCGGCTCCGGCGTTTTCTCCGAGAGTGTCGTTGAGTTTTTCGACGATGAGGCGGCGCAGGCGGTCGATGCCGGTGTCGTTGAGGGCTGATACTTCGATTGTCGTTGCCTGGGGCAGTGCTTCTGTGAGTGCGGAGATGTCGGGCGCGGGGCAGATGTCGGTTTTGTTGATGACGATGATTGTGTGTCCGCTGTCGAGTTGCCCGATGGTCGTGCTGTCGTACTGCGGGTCTGTGGCGTCGACGACGAGGAGGACGAGCTGTGCGGAGGCGGCGGCGCGTCGGGAGCGTTCTATGCCGAGGTTTTCGACGGGGTCGTCGCTGAGACGTATTCCGGCGGTGTCTTTGAAGCGGACGAGGTAGGGTCCTATTTCGGAGGTGTCTTCTATGATGTCGCGTGTGGTGCCGTGTATGTCGCTGACTATTGCGCGGTCGTCGGCGAGGATGGCGTTGAGGAGCGATGATTTTCCGACGTTAGTCTTTCCGATGATTGCTACGGGTATGCCGTCTTTTATGGCTGCTCCGGCGGTGAAGCTGTCGGCGAGCTTCTGCAGTGTGGCGGCGGCGTCGACCGACAGCGCGCGCAGCCGCTGGCGGGAAGCGAATTCGACGTCTTCTTCGCTGAAGTCGAGTTCGAGTTCGAGGAGTGATGCGAGTTCGAGGAGCTTGCTGCGTATCTCTTCTATTTTTTGCGAGAATCTGCCGCGCATCTGGCTGAGTGCGTGACGGTGTGCGGCGGCTGATGATGATGCTATGAGGTCGGCTACGGCTTCTGCTTCGGCGAGGTCCATCTTTCCGGCGGCGAATGCGCGGCGGGTGAACTCGCCAGGGAGTGCAAGCCGTGCGCCGGCGGCGGTGAGTGCCTGGATGAGGCGGCGCTGTATCCATCGTGAGCCGTGTATGCTTATTTCGGCAACGTCTTCGCCGGTGAAGGACCGTGGTGCGCGAAAGACTGTCAGGACAGCCTGATCGAGAACTGTGCTGTCGCCGGGGTCGGTGATTTCGCCGAGGTGCGCGGTGTGCGACTCCATGCGGCTTATATCTTTCCCTTTCCAGATTCTGCTGACGATTGTGAATGTGTCTTTTCCGCTTACGCGAGCTATTGCGACGCCTCCTGTTCCGGGAGGTGTGGAGATGGCGCAGATTGTGTCGTCGGGGTTATAGTACAGTTCTGTGTTCATTTTCTTTTTGTTTTGCCTTTTGTCCATGCGCGGAAGTCGGGGCGGCTTTCGATCTGTGCTTCGATGCTGTCGGGCAGACATGCGAAGAAGTCGTAGCCTGTCGCGGCTTCTATGTTGTCGACTGAACAGGCGAGTTCTTCGAGTCCTTCGTCGGTGTATGAGTTAGGCATTATGAATCCTATCGCGCGGACGGGGTCGGCGTATGGTGCGAGTATGACTTTGAAGAAACGCCGCGGTACGCGTACCTGCGCCTGTCCGATGGTCTGCGGCATAGCGTCGGTCATCACAGGTCCGCATATTATGATTATCGCGCTGTCGCGTTTAGCCCACTGGCGGCATGTTTTTTCGAGAGTTGACCATCGTCCGCTGTTGAGCGAGTGGTCCTGCGGGCAGATGTTGGCAAGCGAATGTGAGTCGTGCATAGCCTGCGCGTTCCATTTCATGTCGGCGGCGGGTGCCATGTGTCCGCGGTCGAATCCCGAGCGTCTGTAGTCGTCGGTTGATGGGCATCCGGGTACGTCGGTGTCCTGAAAGAATTTTGATTCGCGTGGCTGGCTTCCTTCTGCCTCGGTTGCTGTCAGTTCCCAGGCAACGTAGTTGGGTATATGCTGTTCGGGGTTGAAGGAGACCGTGAAACCTGTGTATGGTACGATTACTTCGGGCTGCCCGTCGGGAATGACTGCTTTTGTGAGACATGCGGTGTCGATGTCGATGCCGCCGGCAGTCGGGTGTCCGCATGCCGAGAAGCGTTCGGCGACTACTGCCGCAATGGCGACTACGAGGAGCAGCATTGCGAGCTGCGGACGTCCGAAGCGGTTTCTTCTGTGTCGGGCAGAGCGTCGGTATCGTGATTTATTGGGCATGTGTCAGTATTTTTTTACATGCGTTTTCGAAGCGGTCGATATCTTTGTCGGTCATCGCGGCGGACAGACTCAGCCGGAGCCGGTCGGTTCCCGGCGGGACCGTGGGGGTGCGTATGGGGAGTACGTCGATGCCTTCTTCTGCGAAACGGGCAGACAGTTCGACCGCCTTACGTGGATTCCCGACGAGGTAGGGCAGAATGTGGCTCGGCTCAGCGTGGACGCCGTATCCGCTCAGTATTGTTGCCATACGCTGCGATATGCCGGTGAGGTGTTTTCTTTCGCTGTCCATTCCGAGTGCCTTGCCGAATATGAAACGTGACCATTCGACGCATATCGGCGGGAGCGCTGTGGAGAATATGAGGCTTCTTGCCCGGTTGACGGCGTATCGCCGGACGTTCTCGTTCATTATTGCGAAAGCTCCTGTCGATGCGAGGGCTTTTCCGAGTGTGCCGATGATAATGTCGATGTCGGCGAAGGATTGTGACGAGAAGCAGAGCCCTCTGCCGGCATCGCCTGCGACTCCGACGGCATGTGCCTCGTCGATGTAGAGCATCGCTCCGGGACATGAGCGTTTAACCTCGGCGAGTCCGTCGATGTCGGCTCTGTCGCCGTCCATGCTGTATATGCTTTCTGCGATGATGAGCGGTCGGAGCCCTTCGGCGACAGCTTTTTGCGCGAGCCGGCTGAGATGTGCGATGTCGTTGTGGCGGAAGCGCTCGAAGGGTGCTCCCCCGAGTCGTATTCCGTCGATTATCGAAGCGTGCACGAGTTTGTCGGCGAGTATGACCGTCCCTTTTGCCGACAGTGCGCTGACGAGTCCGGTGTTGGCGTGATAGCCGCTGTTGAAAATCAGCGCGGCGCGTCCTCCGTATGCCTCGGAGAGGTCTTTTTCGAATGCAGTGAAAGCTTTCTGCCGTCGCGCCAGCAGGCGCGATGCGGAGGCGGACATGTGCAATGCCGCGGGCTCGGCGGAGGCGAAGAATTCTTCCTGCAGGTCGGCACGGGCGGCAATGCCGAGGTAGTCGTTGGACGTGAAGTCGACGCTTCCGGAGGCAGTGCCGTCGGAAGGTATGCTCCGCATGTTGCCTTCTGCTTCGAGCTTCGCGAGCGCGGCGTCAATAGTTTCTATCATCGCTGACGAGTTCTACGAGACAGCGGCACAGACGGCGCAGCTGCTCATGTGTGATGACGTAGGGAGGCATGATGTAGATGTTGTGTCCGAAGGGACGTATCCACACTCCGGCGGCGACGCATGCTTTCTGGAATTTTCCGACGTCGACTGTCTTTCCAACCTCGACGACTCCGATAGATCCGAGAATGCGTACGTCGGTGACGCCCGGCAAGACTCGCGCCGGCGTAAGCTCTTCTTTCATAATGCCTTCGATTGCTCCTATTGCCGCCGGCATGTCCTGCGAGCGGAGCAGCCGGAGCGATTCGGCTCCGATGGCGCAGCTGAGCGGATTGCCCATGAATGTGGGCCCGTGCATGAGCACGCCCGCCTCTCCTTCCGAGATATAGCGTGCAATGTCGGCAGTGGCGAGAACGGCGCTCATGGTGAGGTATCCGGCAGTGAGTCCTTTTCCGATGCACATTATGTCGGGCATTACTCCGGCGTGTTCCCATGCGAAGAAGCGTCCTGTGCGCCAGAATCCTGTCGCTATTTCGTCGAATATGAGTATGATCCCGTAGCTGTCGCACAGCTGTCGTGCCTGGCGAAGGTATTCGGGATTATAGAACCACATTCCGCCGGCACCCTGTACGATGGGTTCGAGAATGAGCGCGGCTATTTCACCGGCGTGTTTTTCGAAGAGGTCGCGCAGCGGTTCGATGTCGTTGCTGTTCCACTCACCGTCGAAGCGCGACTGCGGTTGCGGCACGAAGTAGCGCACCGGGAGCGCTGTTCCGAAAGCCGAGTGCATTCCGGTGACGGGGTCGCAAACGCTCATAGCGTTCCATGTGTCGCCGTGGTATCCGCTGCGTATGGTAGCGAAGTTGCTTTTTCTATGCGAGCCGGTCTTTGATATGGCAGCCTGTATCGCCATTTTCATAGCTACTTCTACGGCGACAGATCCGGAGTCGGCATAGAAGATATGGTTCATGTTCGGGGGCGCCACTTCGAGGAGCGCTTTTCCAAGTTCGACGGCAGGTCGGTGTGTGAGTCCTCCGAACATGACGTGGCTCATCTTGTCGAGCTGTCGTCGTGCAGCCTCATTTATCTGCGGGTTATTGTAGCCATGTATCGCGCACCACCACGACGACATGCCGTCGATGAGTTCTGTACCGTCAGCGAGACGCAGTAGTGCTCCGTGCGCGGAGTCTACCATGTAGGTGGGCAGCGGGTCGATGGTCGAGGTGTAGGGATGCCACAGATGGTCGCGGTCCCATGAGTCATGAAGGTTCTTGTCCATACTGCAAAATTACTCATTTTTTTCTTATTTGAGCGATACAGAAAAGATCCGTTGCCCGATATGAAGAAGTCGTAAACGAATCCTTGATATAGTTACCTTAATCGTAGTTATTTGATAAATATTGTTAAATCATTGCGATGTTTTACAAATTTATATTACTTTAGTGTCGAAATTGCAATTTCATTATCAACCTTAATCTAAGTTTAAATCTAAATACCGGTTCTGACTAACACTATTTTTAATAAATACCAATTATATTAATACTTTCATGAAAAAACTATTTCTTTCACTTGCCGCTTGCGCTGCCCTGTTCAGCGCTAACGCCGGTACTCAATGGATGATGGGCACGACGCCATTCGAGGTCGACACCCTCTACCAGTACACAGCCGGTCCGGGCATGACAACCACAGGTCTCAAGCTTTCTTGGACCAGTGACGGTGTTTATTCGACTAACGTGCATTACACCGAAGTCGACCTTACCAACCCCAATCTTGAAATCCGCGGCGTCCAGCCTCAGGACAAATTCGGAGGTAAGGAAACTGTCAGGTCAATGGCTAAACGCAAAACCGCTCAGGGCAACGGACAGTACATCGCCGGTGTCAACGGTGACTTCTTCAACCTTAGCGGAAAGCCGACCATGACTCTTAGCGCTGATGTCGTCGACGGTGTAGTCTATGGTGCAGGCAGCGCTTCTAATGGCTCTTGGGGTAAATGGGCTACTCATGTCATGGTCAAAGGCAAAAAAGACCTTGTCATCGGTCAGAACTTCAAAGCAGGCAACACGATGATTTTCCCCGGGAAACAGACCGTTTATTATCAGGTTAACGGTGGCCGTGGAGAAAATGGCCTCGTCATTTACACTCCCGACAGCATTAGCACAAACACAAACCCCTGGGGTCAGGAATGTAAAATCAAACTCGTTTCAGGCGAAGTAGGCAAATCCGGTGCTGTCTACGAAGTTACTGAAGCCAAAACCGGTAACAACACTCCTGTTCCCTCCGATGGCTTCGTTCTTTCCGGCCACGGCTCTACAGGAACTCTGGTTGGTAATCTTGCCGTCGGCGACCGACTCACCACTTCATCGTCTATGACATACAACGGTGTTGATGTCGCAGGCGAAATTAATCAGGCTATCGGCGGCTGCTCGATGATTGTCATCGACGGTAAATCTGCCCCCGACGAATATTTCGCAAGCTCGGTTGTCGACCACTTCCCCTCGAGTCAGGCTCGTACAGCTATCGGTTACAACAAAGACCGTTCAAAACTCGTCATGCTCGTTGCTGACAAGTACAGCAAGCTTGAGGATGGTGTTACAAATGCGGAAAAAATCAGCTGGGGTAAGAAATCTAACGGCTTCTTCATGTACCGCATGGCTCAGCTTATGGTCAACCTCGGTTGCTACACGGCTATGGCCTTCGACGGCGGCGGTTCTTCGAATCTCTACAACAAGGAAATCGGTTGCCGCAACGTTCCCTACGGCGGCACCTATGAACGTCCCGTCGCAAACGGCATCTTCGCTGTCGATACTACTCCGGTCGACAACGAAATCGCTATGATTGAAGTCCGTAATAAGAAAGTCGACATCGCCGTCGACTCTGTCTACACTCCGACAGTCTTCGGTTACAACCAATATGGCGTTCTTGTCGACGGCAATGTCAACGGCTTCACTCTGACTGTCGCTCCCGAGCTCGGCACTGTCGACGGTACTGCAATCAAAGCAGGCAGCGCTGCCGCAAGCACAAAAGCCGTTGTCACTTACAACGGACTCAAGGCCGCTTTCGACCTCTCGACCAACGGCGGCGGTCAATTCGTCAGCTCAAGTGACGAAGAAGCTCCGTATATGATTAAAGCTCCTTACGTTTCCGACGAGCCCATGGGCATCGACAAAGAACCTGTCTACCTGACCGAAAAGTGGCATTTCGTCAATGACAAGTACAACGACGGATGGGACGGCACCGCTCCCAACTGGGCTAAACCCGACTCCATCAAGGCTAAAATCTGTCCTCGCTTCGCAACCGGCTTCAACGGCCGCTTCTATACCGTCGACATGATGACAATGTCTATCGCTGAAATCGACGAAAAAGGCGACCTCAAGCCCCTTTACAAACTGCCCTCGCTTGAAGGCCGGGTTGTAAATGATATCCCTGACTACTATGGTGTCGCTATTACTGCCGACGATTACGGTCACTTCCTTGTAGGTCACTATTTCACAAAAGAAAAGACAAACGTCTGGACTGTCTATGACCCGAAGACCGGCAAAGGCAAACACTTCGACCTTCCCACAAACGCAAGCTCGCTCCGCGTCGACAACGTCGGTCGTGTAGTCGGTAACCTCCTCAACGAGGCTTATGTATTCGTTTCGCCTAAAGGTACAGGCAATCTCGACTCTCAGCACGTCAACATCATCCACTTCGCCGATACCACAAAGGCAAAGACCAATGCTCTTGAGAATGTCGTTGCCACAGTCGACCCCTCTGTCGCAATTTACATGAGCAATCTCAACAACACAACCGGTATCTGCCAGCCTAAATATGAAACTGTCGAAGAAACGAAGAATGTGCCTATCGCCAATGCATTCTACAATTACTCTATTCAGGGTGAAGGAATCCCTGAAAATGTAAACCTCTTCAACGGCGCATCGGCTAACTATGCCCGCAAATGGGGCAACTACTCTGCTCTCAGCGGTTTCGACACCTTCACTCTCGAAGGTCGCCGCTACTTCGTCGTAGCTTATGCTACTAAAGAAGAATATGACGCCAATAACAAGAGCGGTCAGCACATCGTCGTTATGGACGAAGACGGTACGTGCGTAGCAGACTGGAACAACCCCGACTACGTTTCTAACGCAGGCTTCAACACCATCACAGCCCGCAAGATGGACGAGCAGAACGTAAACATCTACGTTTACAACTGTACAGGATCTCCCAAACCCGGTTGTATCGCCGGCGCTATCCTGCGCTTCTCTGTCGGCGAATTCACTCCCGACGAACCCGTCGACATCTCTTCAAAAGGTTATGACTTCGACCAATATGAAGAAGGCGACGAATTCAAACTGACGGCAGTCAACCCGACAGGTATTCTGTGGACCGCTCCCGCCGGTATGTACCACATTTCCCACCCGGACGCATTTGACAAAGACGGACACCTTACCGTATTCGTTGACCGTGGAACCGATGCAGCCCGCAACTCTACCGAAACTGTTGAAACCAAGGTTTCGCCGGCTTACACCGTCCACAAACTCACTCCCAAATCAGGCAAAGTCCTCGTGCTCAACCAGGGTTGGTCGCCCTATGGCTTCAGCCAGTTCGACAATTACTTCCCGAACTACGCCTCCGGCGGTGCGCCTCAGCTTAACTTCTACATCAACAGCGACGCTATCACTCAGAAGACAACCCAGCGCCATTATGTCCGCGTCAAAATCGTCTACAACCTCCTCCGTCGTGGTTGCCACCACCTTAGTGACGTCAACAATAATGCTGTAAAACCCTTGGCAAGCATCTACTCTACTCATGAGAACAACTACGTGATACCCGCTCAGGACAACCTCCTCGGCGACCGTGTCAGCGACACAGGCATTGACTTTGCTAAATGGGTCGACGAAGGCAACAGCAGCGCTTCTATCCCCGAAAATCCCGAAGTATATGTCCCGACTGACGAAGAAGCTGACCCGCTGGACAACGTCCATGCCAATGCTCACGCAAAGGCTTATCTCATGAACCCCGACCGTTACAGAGTTTATGAATTCGACACTTACATTGACAATCCCTCTGTCCGCACGACAAGCGTCCAGCTGAGCATGAACATCGGTTGCGTCACTTACGCTATCAAGGAAATCAAATTCACTGACCTCGGTACTGACGAAGCTGACGCTACACTCCTCGGACGTCGCGTCAAATCGTGGATCTACGCCGACGAATTTGACTCTCCCGTGACCGGCATTGAGGACATCAATGCCGAAGAAGTTGAAGAGGGTGCCGATGCAGAACCGGTTTACTTCAACCTCCAGGGCGTTCAGGTTGCCAATCCCGACAACGGCATCTACATTGTCCGTCGCGGCAACAAGGTAACCAAGGAATACATCCGCAAGTAATCCTCTCCGGCAGTGCCTCGCGCACTGAACCGTAAATAACAGGAGGCTGTGTCATTACGACACAGCCTCCTGATGTGTTTTATGCGTAATATCCGTATATTACTGTGCGAAGTATTCGCTGAGAAGGAGCGCTTCTTCGGGTGCGTCGGATGTGATGTATTCTATACCCATCTTGTGTGTTTCGATGAGTTCCGGTATAGAAGAGACAGTCCAGGCGTTGACTGTCATTCCGAGATTGTGTGCCTCGTTGATGTATGAGGGGTTGCTGCGGTATGTGCCGACGTTGAAATCAATGCCTTTGTGTCCCTGGCCGTGGCAGTACTGGGGAGTGTAGTTGCTGCCGAGGTATGCGCAGATAGCGTCGGGATCGGCTTCGAGAACAGCTGCGAGGTCGGCGGCACTGAATGCGATGTATTCAACTTTGTCCTGCACTCCGGCGTCCTTGACAGCCTGAACGGCCGCTTTGGAGCAGCGGGCGCTGTTGGCGGCGTTGGAGTGTGTCTTGATTTCGATGATGAGCTTGGTGCGTGTGTCGGAGTTCCTGATGATTTCGAGGAAGTCCTGTAGCTCGGGCATTTTTTCTCCGTTGGAGAGTGTCAGATTCTTCACCTGGTCGTATGTCGAAGTTTCGATGACGACATTGTTGAAGTCTCTGTTGTGGTTCGCCATCAGGTGTCCGTCGGTAGTGATCCAGATGTCGGTTTCCGAGCCGTATGCGTTAATCGCCTGTGCGTTCTTCAGAGAGGCGCGCGAGTTCTGGGCAGCTCCGGGCAGGTTCCAGTATCCGCGGTGTGCGATAACGTCGGCAGGTTTGACGAACTGGCTGACAAGGGTGAGCGTAGCGGCTCCGAGTTCTTGAATTTTGTTTCCTCGGACGAGTGTGAAGTTGTATTTTCCGGTTTTGAATTCGGCGGGCAGCATGACGGTGACATACTTGTCTTTTATCTCGGTGTCGAGCAGATATTCAGCGTCGGCGTTTTTCATCATCACCTTATCGCCGTTTTCGAATCCTGTGCCGCAGATGGGGTATCTGATGCCGGGTTTAGCGTCGAGCGAGAGCAGGCTGACTCCTTCAACGAGGTGTTCGGAAGCAGCGGCGCAGGCGTCGGCAACCTGTGCCCAGAGTCCTTTTGCTTCCTCGGCTGTGAGAGCGTGGTCGTATGCTCTTGCGAGGACAACGTCGCCTTTCCATCCGTTAGTAGGGGCGCCGGGTGCGGCGTCGCCGCCGACACAGAACCAGTGTGAGCCGTTTGAGGGAGCGTTATAGTTGCCTACAGCAGCACCTTCTCCGACGAGTTCGCCGTTGATGTAGCAGAGCGATTTGCCGGCCTTTTTGTCCCAAACTCCGACAACGTGGTAGTAGATCTGTTTCTCGGGGGTGATTCCGGAGCTTGCCCAGCACCATTTGCTGTTTCCGTTGGTGCTTACATTGGGAAGGAACACGAGTTCGTTGAGTTTATTCTTACCATTCGCCTTCGTGCAGACCATGAGTCCTGTTCCTCCTCCCTGGTGGGAAGCGAAATATTTGCATTCGGCGTCGGGGAGCGTGGTATAGTTTGCCATCACAACGGCTTCGAGCGTATGTCCTTCTTTGAGCGCATTCTCGAAAGCATCGTTACCGGCGTAGTCGATTTTATAGTAGTTTGTCGGCGTGCTTGCCCAGGCGGCGTCGAACGAAACGATGTTGCGTTTGAAAATCTCGCTGTATCTGACCTGCGGCTGTCCGTATTTCTGAACCTTCATGTTCATTTGCGACAGGTCGGTAGCGCTGCCGTTGTCGTTGAAAGCGATGTCGAGGATTGTGCCCTGGGGCGCGGTGTATTCGTCGGTGACGTATGCAATGTCGGTGAGGTTTTTGCTGAGGAGCTGGTTGCCGTTGACGTCGTAGACAGTTACTGCGGTTCCGTTGTCTTCATAAGCTATCTTCCCGATGAGAGATTCGTCGGCGTGGAAGATAAGTCTGTCGGCGTGGTCGTAGAAGTAAAGATTTGCCGCAGCTGCTGTCGTTGCAGCACCCATGGCAAGGGCGAGTGTTAAAGCTACTCCTTTCATGGTTCAGAATTTTTTGAAGATACGCAAAACATCGGTCTGTGCGCCTTTGATGGCGCGGACTACATAAACACCGGGTGCGACACCGTCGAGGCTGCAAATGTTGCTGCCGGCAGCGCGTGCCACTACGATGCCGCTTATAGCGGTGACTTCTATAGCGTCGACATCGCCGGCAGTGCGGATTGCTGTGCCGTCGAAACTAAGTCCTATTTCCGACGCAGCGTCGATTTCGTCGACGCCGGAGGTAGTGTCGAGGAGTATGTATCCGAATGTGGCGTTGTCCACATCGGTAGTTTTGCCGTCTTTGTCGGTGACAGTAGTTTTGTCAGCGGCGAAGCTCACTTTTGCTGTATTGTCGAGCGATACGACAGGTTGTGCGGCACTTTCTGTGAAGAAGCGCACTGTGAACGATTCGGCGGAGAGGACCAAGGCAGCCGCTCCGGCGAGAATCACTGTTTTGGAAAGTAGTTTGTTTTGCATTATGATATGATTAAGGTTTATTCTTTAACTGATATGCAAATGTATACATTAAATTTCTGACTGCAAAATATTTCTACTTCCGGTCTGTGGATATATAGGAAAGTGCAGTTGCCGAGTATATTAATTTTGGTGAGCAGGAGAAAATTGAGGGTGGGGGCGGATCGGAGGGGCTAACTTTGCAGAGTCAACAAAAAACACGTGATATGCAAAACGAATCTAATCAAATTAAAGCAGACCCGACTCCGCCCGTGATGTCGGCGGCGGTGGACGGAAGCGGAGATGCGGAACTTCTCAAGGCTATCAGCCGTAATCCGGAGACCGCACATGCTCTTGCGGCAATAGCTTCCGGTGCGGCGCCCGAGGATGTCCTTGCCAGTCTGTTGCCTTCGAAAGCCGTGGAGAGCATTCCGGTGGGCAGCACTGTCTTTCTTAGCTCTGCCGCTCCGGATTTCTGGGATTTCTGAATCTACTTAACAAATTATAAACCAAACTTTAATAAACATGTCAGCACACATTTCGTCAACACCTGTGACAACAGAAGGAATTAATGAAAAGGCGCCCGGTCTTCTCCGGAATGCAATTGATGAACGTCTTGTAAAAATCCGCCCTATGTCGACTCCTGTCGACCAGCTTTCGCGCTGTGCGGGGAGCCGCCATGCCGGCGGGATGACGGTAGAGTATTATTCGGTGGATACGAAACCTACCGAGACAACCCTGCGCAAGTCGAACAGCGGCGGTACAGGCAACAAATATTCGGAAGATCTGTATACCTACGTTCTCCGTCCTGCCGATCCGAGCATCTTCGATGTGTCGGAAACGATTCTTGTACCCGAAATAAAAGTGTCGGGCGATCAGCCGCTTGTGCTCTACTGTACAGCTAAGGACAATGACGGAAGCATCACTGTGGCGCCTGTCAACATTCCGATGGAGGCTGACGGCTCCGGTCCTCAGCTGCCCCGTCTGAACGAGGGCACGCGTCTTGTCCGCATGGGTCGCGCCGCCTCGGAGCTGGATGTTCAGACGGCTCAATTTTCGGCAATACCTCAGAAGGCAAGCAACAACTGCCAGATTTTCAAAATGCAGGTAGAACAGAGCACGTTTGCCAAAATCGCCGATAAGGAGATAGGCTGGAATTTCAACGACCAGGAAGAAGCCGCTATCATTGACATGCGTCTCGGAATGGAGAAGAGCTTCCTTTTCGGATGCCGCACGAAGATTTTCGACACCCGCAAGAACGAATATCTCTATCTCACCGGCGGCATCTGGAATCAGACGCCGAACACTTTCAGCGTCGATCCCGACAATCTTACCGAAGAACGCCTCATCGAGCTTTTCAGCAAAGCATTCACCGGCAACAACGGTTCCAAGCGCAAAATCCTCATCGCGGGCACAGGTCTGCTTGAAGCGATAAGCAAAATGCAGGTGAGCCGCATTGTCCGCGGCAGCGAGACGCGTGTGAAATGGGGCGTCGAGTTCAAGGAACTCGTGTCGAACTTCGGCACTCTCTATGTGCTCCATTCCGAGATTTTCGACCAGTGCGGTCATCGCGACGACGGTTTTGTGATAGATCCCAACTATATGACAAAATATGTTCATGTGCCTTTCCGTGCCGAGCAGCTTGACCTCCGCAGCTCCGGTCAGCGCAATACCGATGCAGTAGTCCTTACCGAGGCTTCCTGTCTTGTCCTGCGCTATCCTATGGCACACATGAAAGTGATCGGCACACGGCAATGAGAGTGACAAAGACAAAGGACGAGATGCTCGCCTATGTCAGGCTTATGCAGGGGCTTGAGCCCCTGCGGGCCGATTGCTCGGTGGAGTATACCGACGGCATAGACGTCAATGCGGTCCTGGAGCAAAAAATAAGGGCACGGTATCTCGACCTGCTGCGCACAGCTCCGCGCGCTCTTCTCGCCGAGGATGATCTTGCCGATGAATGTTCGTCGCTGCCTGTCTATTCTCCCGGCGGCACGAGAGTCGTCCTTCCGGCAGTATGTGTCAGAGTATTCGATATCTGCGTGTCGGGATGGCGGAAAGCGGTTCCTGTCCAAGGTCCTGAATTGAAGGACATCATTGTCCGCAGGCAGAAAAATCCGTTCACAGCTGCGACGGCAGAATCTCCGGTGGCTGTGATGAACGGCGACGACCCGCATTCCGTGCTCGTATTTCCCGGCGGTGAGGCGGTGACGACGCTGAGCTGCGTCGCCGACTACGGACCTGCCCGCTATGCCTTCGACGATGCTGCCTTAAACCAATTTCATAACATATTCTATGGATAATATTCTTACGCAGGCCTACGAAGCCTGGAGCAGTGCGTCGGCTCTGCGAAGCCGTCGCCTGCGCTATAAGCGCTATACCTACGGCGACCAGTGGAGCGACATTGTCAGCGACAGCAGCGGCAAGCTTCATGTAGAGCGAGATTTCATAGAACAGACCGGCGGTCGCCCGATAATCAACAATCTGATCCGTCAGCTTGTCAAGACCATTGTCGGGCGTTTCCGCTCCGACGAGAGCCACCGGCATATATACGAGGGGGCTATGAAAGATGTCGCACGTCTGAATTGCCTGCCTGAACTTGACAGCCGTCTTTTAGAAGAATTTCTCATTTCGGGCTGTGCCGTCCAGCGGATAGCGCGGGAGGAGCGTATGGAGCGCGAACGCCTGTGGGTGGACAATGTCGATATCCGGCGTTTCTTCGTCAATAAATTCAGTGATCCGCGCGGAAGTGACATAGATCTTGTCGGTATGCTCCACGACATGACTTATCCGGAGCTTGTCCGGCGTTTCGGGCGCGGCTCGCGCAGACGTGCGGCGGTGTTGAAGGAACTATATTCCGGCGCCTCTCCATTACCCGGCATCATAGGCATTGCGGGCAGCGACGGCGATTTCTTCCTCCCCGCCGACCGCAGCCGATGCCGTGTAGTGGAGGTGTGGACACTCGACTCGCGCAGTATCGTAGCCGGCGATGACATTGCCATACGGTTCAGGTGGCACTGCCGGTGGCTGGCACCGGACGGCACTGTACTCGCCGAATATGACTCACCCTATTCACACGGCGGTCATCCTTTCGCAGTCAAGTTCTATCCTCTTACCGACGGAGAGGTACACTCTTTTGTGGAGGATGTCATCGAGCAGCAGCGCTCCATCAACCGTATGCTCGTTCTCATCGACCGCATGATATCCACTTCAGCCAAGGGCGTGCTTCTGTTTCCGGTCGAACAGATGACGAAGGGAATGACATGGCAGGATGTGTGCCAGCGTTGGGCGCAGGCCGACGGTGTGATTCCCATATCGGGTCGCGGCGAGCATCTGCCGCAGCAGGTGATGAGCAACCCGGGCAATTCGGGCGCCTATCAGTTCCTGCAGCTGCAGATGAAGCTTTTTGAGGATATTTCCGGAGTGAGCGATTCGCTGAGCGGACGCGGTGCGTCGGGCGCGCGTGGCGCAGAGCTCTATGAAAGCCAGGTGCGCAATGCCACTATCCCGCTGGGCGATATTTTCGAGACTTTTGTGTCGTTTCTCAACGCACGCAACGAGAAGGCTGTCACTTCCGGCATCTGACAGCCTGGGCGATGAATCGGTGCCCGAAACGGCAGTCGAGACATTTGCGGGGCTCGCAGTAGGATCTACGTAGCTGAATGAGCGCCTGCGAGGCGAAAGCGTCGGGGCATTCGACTCCCGCCTGCCCGAACAGCCGGACAATACGGTTGTTTTCCGGCGGAAGGCTCTGGAGAATCTGAGTACATGTTTCCAGTGTGCAGTCGCCGCCGAAGAGCTTGGAATATGCGAGCATGGCGGGTACGACGACGTTGACGATGAGGACGTCGGAGGCGGTGCGGCTGAGGTGTGGGCTGATATGACCCGATGAAGGTGCGAAGGTGAAATGCGACGCCCAGAAAGAGCTGAGGCTATTCTCGAAAAGCCGTCGGGCGGCTTCCGCGCTGTCGATGGTGGAGATTTCGTTGGCGATGAGGAATCCGCGGCTGATGAGCGACGCCAGCCATGCTATGCGGCGGTGGGGGAAATTCTGCGGGCGCATTCTCGCGAGTTTCCATCCGAGTTCTGACGGTCGGTGCAAAGAATGCTTGCGGCTGAAAAAGTCGTAGTCGCGCCGCAGAGCGTCGAGATATTGCGCTTCGGCGCTTCCTTCCGCAACGGCGTCGAGGAGTCCTGCCTGTCCGAAGAGGATGCTTTCGATTGTCTGGGTGTTGTACTGATAGTGGAGAAGGACGGAAAGAGGCGTAGCTGCCGCGAGCCGTTCGAACGGTTCGCTGTTTACTCCGAATCCGAGCGCACGCGCAAGCACGATGTAGAGGGTTTCGTTCCATTTCTGACCGGTTCGTCGCATTATGTCGATGAACCGGTTTGCTTTTTCCTGCATTCTTTCGAAGGCGAGTGCCGTCAGCCAGTCGGTGCGGTAGATCTGCGGCACCGACTGCATCTGCCTGAAACAGGCAAGTTCATAGTCGGGACGGTCGGTGAGGTGATCGAGCTCGTCTTTGTACTGCTCTGCGCACGCCATCACAACCTGAGGAATTTCGACACCGTCGCGGCGCCTGATGCGCATGTCGTCTTTGCCGACGACATGCAGGATGACATTGCCGTATGCCGTGTCACCGTCGTGTCCGTGCCGTTTCCAGTCGGAAGCCTTAACGTGTATCTCCACGTTTCCCGCCCATGTTTTGCCGTCGATGCGCACTTTGGCATTGAAGAAATCGGGTCCGGCATCTTTGTTCTGGATGCCGGGATCGAGCACTTCTATCTCGCGTCCGTCAACCGTGACGAGACGTGCCGGAGTCCATAGACGGTGCCCCCAGATGTGCTGCATCACCTTTTCCATGGCAGCGGGGTGTCAGTCCTGCCGTATTTCGGCGAGGCGTGCGAGGTATTTGCCGATGATGTCGAATTCGAGGTTTACGACCGATCCTATTCTGATGTCGCGGAAGTTGGTATGTTCGAGAGTGTACGGGATGATGGCGACACGGAACGAGTTCAGTGTGCTGTCGCATACTGTCAGACTTACGCCGTTGACGGTCACCGATCCTTTCTCGACGGTCATGTAGCCTTTTTCTGCCATTTCTTTGCTGACGTTGTATTCAAATTTGAAATAGCGGCTTCCGTCGGCGTCTTCGATGTCGGTGCATCGTGCCGTTGTGTCGACATGTCCCTGGACGATGTGTCCGTCGAGCCTGCCGTTCATAAGCATGGAGCGTTCGAGGTTTACGAGGTCGCCGGGACGCAGAAGTCTGAGGTTGGAGCGCTCGAGAGTTTCCCTGATGGCGGTGACTACGTAGGTGCCGTCTGGATTTATGGTGACGACGGTGAGGCATACGCCGTTGTGCGACACAGACTGGTCGATGTGCAGCTCTCCGGCGAAGGAGCAGCTGACGGTGAGGTTGACATTCGACTCTATATTTTCGACAGCCACAATCTTTGCGGCTTCTTCAACTATTCCTGAAAACATGATTCCTGTTTTTTATGATGTGCAAACTTACTAAATAATAATCGTATAGCAAAATTTATGTCAGTCTTATTGTACGGCGCTTTCATTTGAAATTGTTGCGGGCGGCAAGAACCGCTCAGGAAGCGAAAGCGTTATACACAAAAACTCTCATAACCTATCAAGACTATGAACGATTACAACACTCTCATCAATTCGGCACCTCTTGTCATGGTGGAATTTTATGCGACATGGTGCCCTCATTGCCAGCAGATGATGCCTGTCATCGCACAGTTGCGCGAACTTGTCGGCTCTGATGCGCAGATCTATCAGCTCGATGTGGACAGGAATGAAGAACTCTCGGAACAGGAAGGTGTAGATGCAACGCCGACGTTCATCATCTACCGAAGCGGTAAGGCTGTATGGCGCTATGCCGGAGAAATCGACGGAAATGTTCTTCTGCAGAAGCTTCAGAGCTTTATGAACTGACGATGGAACGCCCGACTCTTCTGTCAGATCTGCTGGAAGCCCTCGGCGTGCCTCATACGCGGGCATATTCCGACATGCGTTTCCGGCAGATGACTTTCAAGTCGCTTTTCGGACTGTCGAAGGTTCTTGAAGAATATGGCGTCGAGAGCAGGGCTCTGGCGCTCGGCGACAAGAAAGCCGATCTGAAACTGCTGACGATGCCGTTTCTCGCAGCGTCGACCGATGGTTTTGCAATAGTATATGGCATTGACGGCGAGACCGTCGATCTGAGTCTTCCGACGGGTGCTGAGAAAATGCCGCTCGCAACTTTTCTCGACCGCTGGACAGGCACAGTTCTTCTTCTGTCGCCGCATGAACATGCGCATGAGCCCGATCTTGGCAAGCACCGTTTCTACGATTATGCCGCGGTTGCAAAAAGATGGATTTTAGGAGTGGCGATGGCTTTTTTTCTTCTTCACTCTCTTTTTTCTCAACGGTATATGCGGAAAGGTCAGCACGATCCTGCTTGCCGCTATCGATGTGGCGGGACTTTTCGTCACCTATCATCTTCTTCTGAAATCGCGCAACGTCCATTCCGATACAGGCGACCGTATATGCGGCATAATCGACCGTACGGGGTGTTCGACGGTGCTGAAGACAAACGCGTCGACGTTTTTCGGGATTTTCAGCTGGAGCGAGGTCGGCGTGGCATATTTCAGTGTAAGCCTTCTTGTTCTTCTTCTGTTTCCCGAATATACCGGCTGTCTGGCTCTTATCAATGCCTGCTGCTGTCCTTTTTCGGTGTGGAGCGTCTGGTACCAGAAGTATCGTGCTAAGGCGTGGTGCACGCTTTGTCTGATCACTCAGGCATGTCTCTGGCTGTCGCTGTTCTGCTATATCGGCGGCGGTTGGTTCAGGCAGGCGTTTCCTCTTTCTCTGCCGTTTTTCATAATCTGTTCGGCATACGTTATTGTTCTGTTCATTCTCAATGCAAGCTCTGTGTTCTCGAAAGATGAAAACAAAAATTAAAAGGATGCCCTTTCCGGAAATCCCTGACGCCCGGGTTCTTACCCCTATGGAAATGAACAATCTTCATTTCAAGACACTCGACTCTCACACTCCCATACCACCTAAATGAACAATGACGGCATCCCCGTACAGAGGATGCCGTCAGTTTCGCTTATGATTCCTGTTTTGTGTGAGAGTGCTTACTCTTTGCGCGGACCGCGGTCGCGTCCTTCACGGCGCGGACGGTCACCTTCGCGGCGGGGACGGTCGCCTTCACGACGAGGACCGCGTTCGCCGCGCGGTGCGCGCTGCGGCTCTACCCAGCCTTCGGGCTTGGGAAGAAGTGCGCGCATGGAGAGGCGGTATTTGCCTGTCTTCTTGTCGATTTCGATGAGCTTGACCTGAACCTTGTCGCCTTCCTTGAGTCCGGAAGCCTCCATGTTTTCGAGTCGCTCCCATGCTATTTCGCTGATGTGGAGCAGACCGTCGCGGTGCGGCATGAACTCTACGAATGCGCCGAAGTCCATGATTGAGCGCACTGTGCCGTCGTAGACCTTGCCTTCTTCGGGCAGTTCGACGATGGCGTTGATCATGGCAAGCGCCTTGTCGATGGAGTCCTTGTTGGCTGCTGCCACTTCGATGTATCCGCCTTCTTCGATTTCGTCGATGCTTACAGTGGCACCACTTTCTTCCTGAATTCCCTGGATGATCTTTCCGCCCGGGCCGATTACGGCGCCGATGAGTTCTTTGGGTATTATCATGGTGACGATGCGCGGAACGTGAGGCTTGTAGTCCTCGCGCGGTGCCGGGATTGTCTCTTCGATCTTGTCGAGGATGTGCATGCGGCCTTCGCGTGCCTGGTTGAGCGCGCGTTCGAGGATTTCGTAGCTCAGACCGTCGCACTTGATATCCATCTGTGTGGCAGTGATGCCGTCGCGTGTGCCTGTCACTTTGAAGTCCATGTCTCCGAGGTGGTCTTCATCACCGAGGATATCGGAGAGGATGGCGTATTTGGGGCTTTCTGTGTCGGTGATGAGACCCATTGCGATGCCGCTGACGGGTTTCTTCATCTTGACGCCGGCGTCGAGCAGCGCGAGTGTGCCTGCGCATACTGTTGCCATCGACGATGAGCCGTTGCTTTCGAGGATGTCGCTCACCAGACGCACTACATAGGGGAAGTTGTCCGGTATCATGCGTTTGAGGGCGCGGTGTGCAAGGTTGCCGTGACCGATTTCGCGACGTCCTACTCCGCGCTGTGCTTTTGCTTCGCCGGTTGAGAAGGGCGGGAAGTTGTAGTGGAGAAGGAAACGTTCGTTGCCCTGATTGAGGACTTCGTCGATCATCTTCTCGTCGAGTTTTGTGCCGAGTGTGCAGGTCGAGAGGCTCTGCGTCTCTCCGCGGGTGAAGACAGCGCTTCCGTGAGGTCCGGGAAGGTAGTCGACCTCGCACCAGATGGGACGGATGTCGGTTGTCTTTCTGCCGTCGAGGCGTATGCCTTCGTCGAGGATGCAGCGGCGCACGGCTTCTTTTTCTACGTCGTGGTAGTAGCGTTTTACCAGCGGTGCTTTTTCCTCACGCTCTTCTTCGGGAAGCGATTCGATGTATTCGTCGCAGATGGCGTCGAAGCTGTCCTGACGCCAGTGCTTGTCGGCGCTGCCTGCCTTGGCGATGGCGTATGCTTTGTCGTAGCACTTGTCGTGTACGTCCTTGCGGAGGTCTTCGTCGTTGACTTCGTGGCAGTATTCGCGCTTGATTTTTCCAACTTCCTCGGCGAGTTCCATCTGGACTTTGCACTGCACCTTTATGGCGCCGTGCGCTGCGCGGAGTGCTGCGAGGAGGTCGGCTTCACTAACTTCGTTCATTTCGCCCTCGACCATCATGATGTTGTCGTAGGTGGCGCCTACCATGAGTTCCATGTCGGCGTTCTTGAGCTGGTCGAAGGTGGGGTCGATGACGAACTTGCCGTCGATGCGTGCCACGCGCACTTCGGAGATGGGACCGTTGAAAGGGATATCGCTGACTGCTATCGCTGCCGATGCTGCAAGACCTGCGAGACAGTCGGGAGCGTCGACGCCGTCGGCGGAGAACATGATGATATTGACAAATGTGTCGGCGTGATAATTGTCGGGGAAGAGGGGACGCAGAACACGGTCGACCAGACGTGCTGTGAGAATTTCATAGTCGCTGGCGCGTCCTTCGCGCTTGAGGAAGCCGCCGGGGAAACGACCCGCAGCGGAGAATTTTTCTTTGTACTCTACCTGAAGAGGCATGAAATCGACGCCTTCGCCGGCTTCTTTCGCAGAAACCACAGTTGCCAGAAGCATCGTGTTGCCCATGCGTACTTCAACCGCTCCATCGGCCTGTTTTGCAAGTTTGCCGGTCTCGATGGTGATTTTTCGACCGTCAGGCAATTCGATGGTTTTCTTGATGGGATTCATAATGATATTTATTTTTTCTTCGTTAAATCGCGCAAAGATACGAAAAAATAGTTGTTAAAACAAGTTCCGGCGCACATACGGGGTGATTTTATCCGGCGCCCCTTTCGGATGCATGATTGCTATGGATAAATAAAAATCGGCTAAGCGCTGATATTTCAGCTGCTTAGTCGATTTATGTACCCCCCCCACTATGCCGTATCAGAACCTGTCTTGACCGACCTTGACCGCATTTGGAAGCTTCGGTATTGAATTCCTGAGCATAGGAAACTGATCTTTCTTAATGTGGATAAGATACAATAAGTACTTCCTTTGAATTTGTATCACTCAAAGCGTATTTAATTTCGCGTGAATAGTGAAGTTCATTATGTCTTCCATACATTTCAAGCAAACCGATTAAGGAATCTATGGATGGTATTCCATTTGAACGATATGAAAAAACCAGTATGCTACTTTTAAAACGTTCAATCAATTGATTAAATCCAGATATTATATTGTCTTTATCAGTCCAAATGTTATACTTACGTTTTAACCGATGGTGTTTACTATTATAATCAATTAGATTTCTCCAATTATCATAATAGAGAAGACCATTAAGGAAATGATAAAAATCAGCATAGTCTACACCAATACCTTTATCGTTTATGTACGGTGTGTCAATATAGACTAAATCATATTTATTTTCAATATTCAGCGCATCTTGGTTCAAAACATGGCAATTTGTTCCATTATCGAACACAGCATGATTTGCCTCATCAACGAAAGTCTTGAAATGAATATCAAAGGGGGTATCCCATGTCTTTTTATTACCAAATGAACGTTTAACGTCCATTAAGCGCACATACAAGTTTTTTCTATGAAAGAGATTATAAGGTCTCTTTATAATGCATGATTGAAAGAGGGCAAACCAAGCAATAGCCCTTTTATATTCATTCTTTATTGTAGAAATGTTATATCTTACAACATCAAGCCAATGATTCTCTTCATCGGTATAGTATATATCTTTAAAGTTATCAACTATAAATGTCGGATATTTAATATTGGGTTGTTCCTCTAAAATGAAATTAATATCTGATTCATCGAGCATCACAGAATTATTTTCAATGATTGCCTTCCCAATAATTGCGTTGAATGGCAAAATATCGTTATAGGTAACATCCTTCCCATTATCCTTGAGCTTATACGCGACACTGCCAGTACCTCCGAAGGCATCCAAAACCGTATGAAATGGAATATGTGAAATTTCATACCAAATCCAATCGACAAATTTGGCTTTGCTGCCTTGATATCTTGTTGATGGAAATTTATTCTTGTACTGAATATCAAATTCAGAAAATAAGGATGGCTGTCGCATTTATTTTATCTTTCTGAATTTCTTATAACTTACAATGTTATTGTAATATGGAGCTACGAGTTCTGCCTTTTTTGCCATATCTGGCGTAAGATAGTTTATCCAATAATCATCAAATACTTCTTCTCCCAACTTCGCAAATGAACCATTGCCATTGATTAAATCATCAATCAACGACACAGAGCCTATATTCTTGGTATTTCCGCTACCAGGTCTATCTATAGCTATTTTCCATTTTTCTTGAACAAAAAAAGTTATATCTTTTACTACAGATATAATATCGTCAAGATTATCAAGAGTATACAATTTACGCTCATCGATAGCTTCATCATTCTCACTATAGATAATGCCTAAAACAATATGAGCTTTATATGATGAATATGGATATGTGACATTTTTAGTACTTTGGCGATTACGGAAATATCCAGTGAATGCACCAAGTGTCATTCCGTTAATCCTTTCTGAAGTCTTGCGGTAACTACTTTTGAGGTCTACCGCAAAGAGATTGTTTTCGCTGTCAATAAACGTAATGTCTGGATAAAAATTTTGTTCTTTTGTAAGTTCTAATCGTAGTCCGTTGTCTTGAGCAAATTTGAACAAAAGGGGAAAGATATAAAGTTCAATTATTTTTGATACAACTTTCGTATCAGTTGAAATGGTATATATATGTTTATATACATCAATAAACCCCTTTACTACCCATTGACCATCTTTTGTAGAAACAAACGGAGTAAAGGACCTTACTGCATCTCGCAATTTCAATATAAATTCGTTTTTTGTCATAGAGCAAAGATAGAAATAATATTTGAATTAAGCAAACATAGAACCAATTCTTACAACAAAGTGCTTGATTTATCTATATGCAACCTAATGAGTTGTGTGGCGGTAAAAAAGGAAAACCGAGGGGAAGATTACTCTTCTCCTCGGTTATGTACCCGAACCCGGGGTCGAACCGGGACGGATTACTCCAACGGTGTTTGAGACCGTCGCGTCTACCGATTCCGCCATTCGGGCATTGCTCCGGCAAATTTAAGCACTTTTTCTTTATCCCACAAATTTTTTGCCGGAGGGGGATAAAGTATTGATGGAAGTTTGTATATATGCAATTATAATTGTATTTTTGCAGCAAAATATTTGACAATGGAAATCGACAAGACATTCAAAGAGCCGGGAATGCCTGAAGCCGGCGCATCGGTCGTCGACCGGATAAAATACCTCATCAGCCTGTCGCGTAACACGCAGGCGAGCTTTGCCTCACTGATAGGAGTCGATCCGGCAAGCCTTTCGCGTGTCCTCAGCGGGAAGTCGGGACCGTCGGAAGGTTTCATCAACCGTATTGTCGTGAATCTCAACGTGTCGAAGGAATGGCTGTGCAACGGTTCGGATGTCCCGTTTCCCCGCGAATCGCACGGTGGACCCGCTCATAGACTGACCTCCGACAGTGGAGCGCCTGTCTACGACATCGATGTCACCGCAGGCACAATGCCGCTGAGCCGCATGTTCACCGACGAACGCATTGTAGGTTTTATGAAGCTTCCCGGACTTAATCCCGAGCTACCGATAGTGCGGGTGAGCGGCAATTCCATGCAGCCCCGCCTCAATCCCGGCTGCTATATTTCCATCCGCCCTATCGAGCTAAGCGCGCCGATAGCATGGGGAAGCATATATGTTGTCGTGCTTCCGGATTTCCGGCTTGTCAAATATGTGCGCCGCAATGCAAATCCCGAATTAGTGACTCTTCACAGCGCCAATCCGGACTACGACGACATCGAGATACGCCGCGACGAAATCGAGGCGCTCTATCTTGTCGAAAATGTCATAAACCATGATTTCCTCTCATAATCCCTTACCGCCTTGCTTCCACGCCGGCGTTCTTGAAGCCGGTACCGATGAAGCCGGGCGCGGCTGCCTTGCCGGTCCGGTCTTTGCAGCCGCCGTTATTCTGCCCGACGACTATTCGAACGCATGGATCAACGACTCCAAGCAGCTCAGCGAGCGCCGGAGGATGATTCTTCGGGAGGAAATCATGCGGGATGCCGTCGCGTGGGCTATCGCGAGCGTCGATGCCGCCGAAATAGACAGGATAAATATTCTCCAGGCGTCAATCGAGGCAATGCACCGTGCATTGGCGGCGCTGACGGTGAAGCCGGGCGAGATTATTGTCGACGGCAACCGTTTCCGTCCGTTCGGCGACATACCATGGCAGACTTTTGTCAAGGGCGACGGGCGTTTCGCCAACATTGCCGCCGCTTCGATTCTTGCCAAGACCGAACGCGATTTATTTATGCTCCGCGCGCATGAGCAATATCCTGCTTACGGGTGGAACCGCAACAAGGGCTATCCTACAGCCGATCATCGCGCAGCCATTGCCGAGCATGGTCCGTGCCCGCTGCACAGGCTCACTTTCCGCCTTCTGCCGGAGTGATACGGCGCCGCAGCGTCACAAATTCGGCAGCCGGAACAGTGCCGGCTTCGACGCTCGACACGCGCTCGAATTCTTCTTCCGGAATAGCCGGAAAGAATGTGTCGGCGCTTTCCGCGCGGTCGGATATGACGGTGAGCTCGATGGTATCTGCCAGCGGCAGCGCCTGAGCATAGATCTGTCCGCCTCCAATGATGAAAATTTCCGCATTGCCAGCCATTGCTATCGCCTCTTCGAGCGATGAGGCACGTTCGGCGCCAGGAGCGCTGAAGGCGGTATTGCGGCTCACTACTATGTTCCTTCGTCCCGGCAAAGCGCCTTTAGGGAGTGAATCGAAAGTCTTTCTTCCCATGATGAGCGTGTGCCCCATGGTGAGCGCCTTGAAGCGTCGCAGGTCGGCGCCGAGGTGATAGAGCGTATCGCCGCCGCGTCCGATGGCGTTGTTGAGGTCGACGGCAACTATTATCGTAATCATACCGATACTTCTGCTTTGATGTGAGGATGCGGGTCGTAGCCTTCGAGGGTGAAATCCTCGTATTTGAATCCGAAGATGTCTTTGACTTCCGGATTGATAATCATCTTCGGCAGCGGGCGCGGCTCGCGTGAAATCTGGAGCTTTGCCTGCTCTATGTGGTTGAGGTAGAGATGTGCGTCGCCGAGCGTGTGGACGAAGTCGCCGGCTTCCAGACCGCATACCTGAGCCATCATCTGCAGCAGCAGGGCATAGGATGCGATGTTGAACGGCACGCCGAGGAAACAGTCGGCGCTGCGCTGGTAGAGCTGCAGGCTCAGCTTGCCGTCGGCTACGTAGAACTGGAAGAAAGCATGGCATGGCGGCAGATTCATGTTCTTGAGGTCGGCGACATTCCAGGCGCTGACTATTATACGCCGCGAGTCAGGGTTGTGCCTGATGTCATCGACCGCCTGCGCTATCTGGTCGATAGCACCTCCGTCGTAGTCGGGCCACGACCGCCACTGGTAGCCGTAGATGTGTCCGAGGCTGCCGTCGGCATCAGCCCATTCGTTCCATATCCTCACTCCGTTTTCCTGCAGGTAGTGTACATTGGTGTCGCCGCTGAGAAACCAGAGCAGTTCGTGGATGATGGATTTCAGATGCAGTTTCTTTGTCGTTACTAAAGGAAAGCCGTCGGCAAGGTTGAAGCGCATCTGATAGCCGAACACCGAGATGGTGCCCGTGCCCGTGCGGTCGCTCTTGACAGTGCCATGTTCGAGGATATGGCGGAGAAGGTCAATGTATTGTTTCATCTTTTATCTTTTCAATCTTTATTCTGCTGCCATTGCCCATCTGCGAGGGTGCCGCGCCGTCGCTCTGTGCTGTGGGCTGCATCATGGGCATGTCGATCCGGAATGACCCTGTGCGGTATGTCATCGCTCCGTTGGGACAGACGGCGGCACAGTCGAAGCACACCACGCAGCGCGAGCTGTTGATTGTCTTTTCCGGGAGCTTGATGCACTGCGCCTTGCACACGCGCTCGCACTCGCCGCAGTTGATGCATCGGTCAGGGTCGATTTCGAAATGGAAGTACGGACGCGATGATGTGAACGCAAGTATGGAGCCTACGGGACAGGCGGTGTTGCATATTATGCGTCCGTGGCGCCACGACGTCGCTACGACAGCGACGGCTGTGAGAGCCGCCACGGAGAGTGATGACAAGGTGAAGTTCACCGCATCAGGGTTGAGCCCAAGGGGGCGTGCGACAAGTTCGTCGACCATACGCGCATAGGCGCTGTAAGGGTCGAAGACGGTAGGGATGATGCCTGTGCCGACGACTATCGAGGCTACGGCGATAATGAGGAAAATAATGCGTGTGCGTGTCGACGGCGGTGCGTATACATAGCTCTTGCCTTTGCGCCGCACAGCGCGTGCCGCTGCCGCCGCGCAGTCGGTCAGTGTTCCCAGCGGGCAGATGGCGGAACAGTAGATTCTGCCGTAGATAAGCGTCACTACCAGCCAGAAGATAAGGCATACAGAGGCGCCTGAAAGCAGAGCTGTTAGAATCTGCATCCGCACAAACACGCTGTCGTAGCCTGCCAGCAATGCCCATGTGGGTACACCCATAGCCAGCAGCGCTATCACAATGCGCATATACCGTATCGACTTATACATGTCGCAAAATTACCGAATATTTCTCTCTGCTGCAAACACTGCCGTAAATTTTCATCTGCGGTTGTTGAGGCGACGCGGAAAGAGGAAGATGATAGAGAGAACGGTCATCAGTGCGAGCGCCCAGGGATAGTACAGGTAGATGAAGGGAGCGGCGGGCGACAGTCCGGCGAGAGATGTTGCCAAGAGTGTCTGTGCACCGTATGGAATGAGGCATTGGACGACGCAAGAGGTGGAGTCGAGCAGCGATGCGCTCTTGCGCGGGTCGATGCCGTAGCGTTTTGATATGTCGCGTGATATGTCGCCGACGGTGATGATGGCGACGGTGTTGTTGGCTGTGCACAGGTTTACGGCGCCTACAAGCAGAACGAGCACCGCCTGTGCGCCGCGGAGACCCGATATGTGTGCCGAGAGGCACTGAAGCATATAGTCGATACCGCCGGCAGCTTTGATGATGCCGAGCATTCCCGAGGCGAGAAGCGTGATGACGATTAGATCGCCCATGCCCGCTATGCCCGAGCCGGCGAACGCTGCCATATCGATAAGCGCCGTTCCCGTGGAAAGCCCGATGACTACGGCAGACAGGATGCCGAGAGTGAGGACAACGGTAACATTGATGCCTGCCACAGCGGTGGCTATTACAACGATGTAAGGTATGATGAGCCAGTAGTTGCAGTCGTGGCTGACTGTCACGGGCTGGCTTCCTGAGCTCGTGAGCACGTATATGATAAGGGTGATGAAAGCAGCCGGAAGGGCAATACACAGGTTAGCTTTGAATTTGTCTGCCATATCGCATCCTTGCGAACGCGTGGCGGCGATGGTGGTGTCGGAGATGAACGATAGGTTGTCGCCGAAGAAAGCGCCGCCGAGAACGACAGCGACATAAAACGCCACATTGCCGTTCGACATTACTGCTATCTCCTGTGCCAGAGGCGCAAGAGCTACGATGGTACCTACGGATGTGCCGACGGCAAGAGAAATGAAACATGCCGCCAGGAAAAGCGTCGGCACTACAAAGTCTGGCGGGCAGAAACGGAGCGCCAGACCCACCGTGGCATCTACGGCGCCTATCTCTTTTGCCAGGGCGGCAAAAGCGCCGGCGAGGACGAAGATCCACACCATATAGAGGATGTTGCTGTTGCCGGCGGCACGCGAGAATGTCTCTATACGGTCGGCGACTGATTTTCCGCGATAGGAAATGACAGCCCATGCCGACGATATCACCAGCGCCACAGATATGGGCATCTTGTAAAAATCGCCGATGGCTATGGATACTGCCACATATAGCAGTAGAAAGACTGCCATCGGTGACAGCGCAAGCAAGCCGCGCCCGGCAGGGACGCGTGTTGTTTCTCCTTTCATTGTTTATAGCCGAACCGGAAATGATTGTGCCGTCGTGGCACGGTTCGGGAGCACAAAGTTACGAAAAATAACCCGAATAAGCGAACAGTCGGAGCGATCGTTCGCTATCGTTCGCTTATGTTCGCTTATTCTGGTATTTTGTCTGTCCGTCTGTTGCGCTTCTTATTTTGCAATGATTTTGTGGCATTCGCCGTCGACAGCGACAATGTATATGCCGCGCCCAAGCGTTGCAGAGGCATTTCCTTCGATGTCGGCTACGGTTGTTAAAAGCAACCGCCCGTCAGCAGTGTGAACGCTTACAGCAGTCCCTGCGGTAGCTCCGTAAACATGGAGCTCGCCGCTATTAACGTTAATCTGCACTTCTTTGCCTGCAATATCCTCAACGCCACTGTTTCCGGTGTAGCCGCCTTTGAAGCTTACGGTTGTCTCCCGGTTAACAAGATCGCTGCGATAAAGACCGTGAACAGTTCCGGCACGGAGTACAAATGTGTATTGGACGTCTTTGTCGAATGTTATTTTACTATCGAAATTGAAATATACTGTTCCGAGATTCCAATCCCAACTAGATGTTCCTGTGAACGAGTTGATTAAATCATTCTCGCGATATAAGTCAACAATGCCACTTTTTCCTTCCTCTGTCTCATGGCAAAATGAAAAATTGAGATTATTAAGTGACACGATGGTGTCGCCGTTCTTTATTGATGGATAAGCTTCGCCGAGGTCTCTGGGGATAATAAGCCGCTGCGATATCTCATAATTGGTGATAGAGGCGTCGCCTTTCTGATGAATGGAACCTTCTTTTAGACATAGGACGTATTTTTCTCCCAGATCAAGTAGTGTGGGTTTATCAAAATAGGCATTCAAAAAACCATAGATAGGACCACCCATTGTCCAGGAAGATACTGAAAGGGTCGCAGAGGCAACGACATCGGTTCCATGATACACTGCAACCGAAGCATCTTCTGAAAGTTCAATCTCACCACGAAAAGAGTATTCTAATATCTCCAGAGGATAGTCAACAATTATTGTATCCGGAAATTCTTGAGCAGGTACCAAGGCAGCAAGCATAGAGTAGGTGTATTTCCCGTCAGTATCAAAAGATACGCTATTGATGGGTAATGAGTGCGGCAGTGCTTTGTCTGTCGCGACATTCTGTGAGTTGACTGTCGGCAATATACACAGAGCGATTAAGGTTAAAAATAGAATTTGTTTCATGTTCTGCCATTTAATTAGCGTCTATGAAAATGAAAAACAAGATTCTTGATTTGCTATGAAATCAAGTGGGAAGAAGCACTGCGAAGGAATAGACTTGCAGGAAGGAACTGTTCAGTATGTACTCCGCAAATTTAAAAAATATTTTTTTAATATAAAATATTTATAAGAATTTTGGACGGAATAATTGGCGCGAAAGATTCCAATAAGAAGTGCAACGGCATTGTCCTTGCTAATATGTCAGCGGGAGAAGCGTGCGAGGGCGGCAATGAGCTGTGAAGTCGTCCGGCGTACGTTGTGGAGGGTGTTGTCTTTCTGCATGGCTGTGGAGAGGTCGGTGGGTGCGGTCTGTATGGAGAAGGCGGCTGTCAGTCCGGAGTCTATAAGTGCACTGGCGTCGGCGACCTCGCCGGCGAGGGCTATCACCGGGACGTTGTTGCGTGCGGCGCGGCGCACGATTCCGCTTATTGCCTTGCCCATTGCCGACTGTGCGTCGATACGCCCCTCGCCGGTCAGGACAAGGTCGGCGCCGTCGAGCGCGTCGTCGAATCCGAGAGTATCGAGCACCGTGTCTATGCCTGAACGTATCCGGGCATTGACAAAAGGCAGCAGTCCGCCGGCTATTCCTCCTGCGGCGCCGGCGCCCGGAATGTCGCTTATGTCTGTCCCTGTGAGTGACAGGAGAAGTGAGGCATAATGTCTCATGCCGTCGTCGAGCGCTCTTACCTGCTCAGGTGTAGCCCCTTTTTGAGGGGCATATACCGCCGCAGCACCATTCTTGCCGCAGAAAGGATTGTCGACGTCGCAGGCAAGCACGAACTCCGTCCGGGCAAGACGCGGATCTGTGTCAGAGGCGTCTATTGCGGTTATTTTTGTCAGGTTTTCGCCGCAGGGATACAGCTCGTGCCCGTCGCTGTCGAGAAAGCGGTAGCCGAGGGCGGCGAGTATACCTGTGGCGGCATCGTTGGTGGCGCTGCCGCCGAGTCCGAGGATGATTTTCCGGCATCCCCGCCTGATCGCGTCGGCGATTAGCACTCCGGTGCCGTAGTTGCTTGTCTTCATAGGGTTGCGCCGCCCTTCCGGCACAAGCGTCAGCCCGGAAGCGGCGGCGGTCTCTATTATGGCGGTGTTTCCGGTAATGGCATATTGCGCTGTAATGCAGTCTCCGAGCGGACCGAATGTGGCGGCGGATACGGGTGTGGCGGCGAAGGCTGCGGCGAGTGCCGCCGTAGTGCCTTCGCCGCCGTCGGCAAGCGTGAACCGCACCGTCTCGCAGTGGGGACAGGCATCGGCGATGCCGGCGGTAGCGGCTTCTGCCAGCTCCTCCGACGATGCCGACCCTTTGAAGGAATCAAAGGCAAGAATGATTTTCTTCATTCCTGAAAAACAGACTTAACTCCGATTGCCCGAAAGCCTGAGTGTCAGAATTCGAAGACTATTTTCTTGGCAATGGATACCGGAGAGACGGAGACGGTTTTTATGCCGTCTGCTCCGACTTTTACTTTCGCTTTCTTGCCGTTCACCTTCACAGTCGCTCCGTCGGCGAGGGCGGGGAGCTGGAGGGTGTATGCGCGTTTGTTCACCTGACCGTTGTATGTGCCTTGTGCCGGATAGACGGTTACGCACTGACGTCCGTCTTTCTGAGTATATTGCAGTGCCGTGGTGGCGAAACCGCCGCGGGTGTAGTCGTCGCTGATACCGTCATCCTCATAGAGGGTATAGGTGTTGTCGGCATCGGCGGCGGCAGGATAGACACGCATCACAAGGTTCGTGAGGTCGGTGGAAGCGGGGCGGGGAGTGTAGGGCTGCATGGGAAGAACCCAGCCGCCGCGCACAAAGAGTGGAAATTCGTCGAGCGGTTTTTCTATGTCGAGTGTCTGACCGCCGTCATATCTGTCGTGGCAGAAGTAGTCGTACCACACTTCTCCGGCAGGGAACCACACCTTCTGCGACGCCATCTTCCTGTCGCCTTTGCCGGGTGTGGAGATGGGGGCGGCGAGAAGCAAGTCGCCGAAAGTAAACTGCTGCGGCTGGTCGAACGATTTCTTCTGGTTTCCGTAGTCGATATACATGGGTCGGTTGAGCGGAATCATCGTGGAGTGCACCTGCCATACGCTCGAATAGACGTAAGGCATCAGCTCAGAGCGGAAATGATACATACGGCGCATGGCGTCGGTTTCGTCATCTCCGCTTATCCATGGACGGCGGTCGAGGCGCGCATCTTTTGTGGAGTGGACACGTAGCGCGGCAGAGAGAGCGCTGAACTGTGTCCAGCGGACAGTGAGTTCAGGGTTGGGTTCGCCTCGGAAGCCTCCGGTGTCGTGAATCCAGTAATAGCATCCGCCATTACCGCTGGCGGCGGTGAGTTTCACCTCGAAGGCAAGCATCTCCCAGTTTGCCTGCGAGTCGCCGGAGAACTGCACGGGATGGCGATGATCGCCCCAGCCGGCCCAGCGGCTGTATCCTACACCGCGTTTGCCGTTGCGCTCGGTGTCGCGATAGTACAGATGGTTTATCCACGACAGACTGCGTGTGTTACATCCGTGGACATAGGGATAAAGATAGTTCTGCTGCCAGTCGAGCCACCAGAAATCGACACCCATTTTCTCATGGGGTCGGTGGGCATATTCGAAGAATTTCTCCATATAGTTGCGGTCGGAGAGATCGAAAAGCGGCACGGTGCTGCCGTCGGAGCCGAGGGCTGCGGCAAATTCGGCATAGTTATATTCGTGAGGACGGATGCCGTCGTGAGGATGGTCGTTGAGCGATACCGTCAGACCACGGGCGTGAACAGAGTCGATGAGCGCCTTCGGGTCGGGAATGAGTTTCTTGTTCCATGTGTAGCCGTTCCAGTTGAGGTGCCCGTTATGACCGGTGCCCACTGTGGCATCGTTGGTGTGCCAGCCCATATCCATCACAAGGTTGTCGAGCGGGAAATCGTTCTCGTCATATCCGCGGACAATGTCGAGAAACTCGTCGGAGGTGTAGTCCCAGTAGCGGCAGTACCACACGCCGTGGATATATTTTCTCGTCATAGGCACCTTCCCGCTTATTGCTCCGAGGCTGGCGAGCGCTGCCTTGTAGTCGTTGCCGTAGATGAAGCAGTATTCGTCCTGAAGACTTGTGCCGGTGTCTCGCGGGCGGATCCAGCCGTCAGTTATGACGTCGGCACGTCCGTCGTCTATTATGTACCATCCGTCTTTGCTGAGCAGTCCTTCATCCATCGGTATTTCCTTGGTGACGCGGTCGAGAGTCTCTACGGGACCGCCGAGATTGTTCTTGGTGATGAAGCGGTTTGTAAATTTCTTCTCTTTTCCGTTGAGGGTATAGAACACGTTCAGATTCGATGTCGAGAACGGGAATCCGTCGGCATTATATCGGATGCGCAGGGCGGGAGTGGTGATTTCATACCATCCGTCGTCGGCGCACCTGATGTCGAGGCTGTCGGCAGGCAGCATGCTCGTGCGGTCGTAGGCGAACATTGTCGGATCGTCGACAAACTTGCCGTCCCTGGCATATTCGAGGCGCAGCAGGGTAGGCGTGATGACCGACAGGCGGTTGTTGCCGAAAACAAGAGGATTAGCTGCCGGTTTTTCCGCTGCGGCGGGTAGCATCGACAGTGCGGCAATCACTGCAGCTATGACTTTGCTGATTCTGTGTTTCATATAGGTATAATTAAGCGTTGCTGCAAAGGTAGCAAAACCCCGCATTTCATGCAAAACTAATTTTTCGTCATAAGCGATATTATGAGATAAAATCATTAAATTTGCGAACGTATCTGAGGCCTACAGGCTTGAGTGAACTCGCTTCAGACACACTCAGTGAAACACTACCTTTCATCACATTTTTATAGATTACATGATATGAAAAAAAGATTTTGCTCCTTTATTCTGCTCGTTTTGCTTGTGTTTGCCGGATCTTTTGCATCGGAACCGCTGCGGGTGCTTGCGATAGGCAATAGTTTTTCAGTTGATGCTCTTGAACAGGAAATGTACCCTCTTGCTGTTGCGGGCGGCAAGCAAATAGTCATAGGGAATCTCTATATTCCAGGATGCCCTGTTGAAAAACACTATAATAATATGAAAAACGACCGTCATGCCTATAGCTATCGCAAGATAGGTATTGACGGACGTGTCGATACGATACCCGACTGTCCTCTGTCCAGGGCTCTGCTCGATGAAAAGTGGGATTATATCACATTCCAGCAGGCAAGCGGCGTCTCTGGTATATATGACAGTTATGCGAAACTTCCCGAACTTATATCGATGGTACGCAAGACTGTGGGACCACATCCTGTGTTCCTGTGGCATATGACATGGGCATATTCTCCGGACTCTACCCACGGCGAGTTTAAAAACTATGGCAACGACCAGATGAAGATGTACGAATCCATCGTCGGCTGTGTCAGGCGTGTGCTTGCGGAGAATCCGGAGATAAAAGGCATTATCCCTTGTGGAACGGCAATCCAGAACGCACGGACGTCGGCTCTCGGTCGTAATCTTACAGCAGACGGTTATCATTTAAGCCGTGACGAAGGACGTTATATCGCATCATGCACCTGGTACGCTGTGCTGTTCGGCGAACCTGTTCTGGGCAACAGTTATGTGCCGGGGATTCTTAATTCCGAGCAAGTGCGCATAGCTCAAGCTGCTGCGGATATAGCTGTGACTGAATCGTTCAGTATTACAGAGATACGATAGATAAATTATATTAACAGAATTTGGTTTTTTAATTATATAGGAATGATCTCGTGATTATCGCATGGAGTCCGACGTGCGTCCGGTCGAAGGAGTGTAAAGCTCTTGCAACCGGACACTCTGGTTTTGTGAATTAGCGTAAAATCATTAACTTTGCACATTCAAAAACATCGCGATGAATATATCCTATAAATGGCTTAAAGAATACGTCGATTTCGACCTCACTCCCGAGGCACTCGGCGACCTCCTCACATCCATCGGTCTGGAGACGGGTACTATAGAAAAAGTAGAGACCATCAAAGGCGGTCTGGCAGGCATCGTCATCGGCAAAGTGCTCACATGCGAGGCTCATCCCGACAGCGACCACCTGCACATCACCACTGTCGACCTCGAAGGCAACGGCAATCCGACGCAGATTGTGTGCGGCGCTCCCAATGTAGCGGCAGGGCAGTGTGTCGTCGTCGCTACTGTCGGCACCACTCTCTATGCTCCGGACGGCTCGGAATTCAAAATCAAGAAATCGAAAATCCGCGGTGTCGAGTCCTTCGGCATGATATGCGCAGAAGATGAAATCGGCGTCGGCACATCGCACGACGGAATCATTGTCCTTCCCGCTGCTGCCGAAGAAATCGTAGGACATCCCGCCGCAGAGTACTTCGGTATCGAGGACGACTATGTTCTTGAAGTCGACCTCACGCCCAACCGCATCGACGCCGCATCGCACTACGGCGTGGCGCGCGACATCGCCGCAGCGCTCACCGGACGCGAAATAAAGCCCACCACTGCCCGCAAGCCCGCAGCAGAGCTTGTCCTCGACCAGCCCGGCAAGAATGGCATACAGGTTGAAGTCGAAGCAGCAGACGGCGTGGTACGCTATTGCGGCATAACTATCGAGAACGTTACTGTGGCGCCCAGCCCCGAATGGCTCGCCAACAAGATGCGCACCATCGGTCTGCATCCGATAAACAACATCGTCGACATCACCAACTTCGTTCTTCATGCCGTCGGTCAGCCTCTGCATGCCTTCGATGCCTCAACTCTCAAAGGCGGAAAAGTGGTGGTGCGCCGCGCCAAAGCAGGCACAAAGTTTGTCACCCTCGACGAAGTTGAGCACACTCTCGACGGCGCCGACCTGATGATATGCGACGCTGAAGAAGAACGCTGCATAGCCGGCGTTTTCGGCGGACTCAATTCCGGTATCAAGGATGCGACGACGACCGTATTTCTTGAAAGCGCATGTTTCAACGCCACCTCCGTGCGCCGTACGGCACGCCGCCACGGCATCAGCACCGACTCTTCGTTCCGCTTTGAGCGCGGCGTCGACCCCAACGGCTGTATGGAAGCCCTCTCACTCGCAGCCATGCTCATCCGCGAGCTTGCCGGCGGCAAGACCGTAGGAAAGGCGCTCGACTACTATCCCGAGCCTGTAGCTCCGTATCCAGTCGAAATGAGATACAGCGATTTCGACGCACTCATCGGATATGAGTTCAGCCATGACACTGTCGACCGCATCCTCGCTGCGCTTGAAATAGGAATAGAACACACTGCCGACGGCGGTCTCAGTCTCGCCGTTCCGACATACCGCGTCGATGTGCGCCGTCCCTGCGACGTCATCGAGGACTTCCTCCGCATCTACGGCTACAATAAGATTCCGATGAAGACCGAGCTTCATGCCAGTCTTTCCTACAAGACATCCGTCGACGCTGCCGACGATCTGCGACGCACTGTCGCCGAACAGCTTACCGGAGCGGGATGGATGGAAATACTCAACAATTCCCTCACTGCGGAAAGCTACTTCGAAGGTCTCTCCGAATATCCCGCTGACCATTGTGTCAAGCTTCTCAACCCGCTGAGCCAGGACCTCAACGTACTGCGCCAGACACTTCTGTTCGGCGGTCTCGAGACAGTGGCGCACAACACCAACCGCCGCAATCCCGACTGCGCCTTCTATGAGTTCGGCAATGTTTATTTCCTCAATCCCGAAAAAGAAGGCACCGCCGAAGCACCGCTGGCACCATACACCGAGAAATCGCGCCTCGGGCTCTGGATGGCAGGCGCCTCGCGCCAGGGCAACTGGCTGCGTCCGACCGAAGAAGCCACATTCTACGATCTCAAAGCCACTGTCGCAGGCATCCTGCGCCGCGCCGGTATAGTCGATGCCGTCTTCAGCGTTGCTGAATGCGCCGAAGGCTCTGTCTTCGCGCAGGCTCTCGCCGTCAGCACCGCCAAAGGTCGCGAACTCGGACGCCTGGGTGTTGTGGCGCAGCCCCTGTGCCGCAAAGCCGACTTCAAGGGAACAGTCTTCTTCGCCGAGCTCGATTGGGATGCCATCGCATCGACAGCCGAAAAACGCAACGCGCTCTACACCCCACTGCCCAAGACACAGCCCGTCAAGCGTGACCTCTCGCTGCTGATCGACAGTAAGGTGACTATGGCAGACATAGAGGCAGCCGTGCGCCAGGCAGAAAAACGCCTCATCACCTCCGTCGGACTTTTCGACGTGTACGAGGGCGACAAACTGCCTCAGGGAAAGAAGTCATACGCCATCTCAATCACCATCCAGGACCCCGAGAAGACGCTTCAGGACAAATTCATCGACAAAATTATGACCAAGGTCATCGAGACGCTCAAAAACCGTCTCGGAGCAGAATTAAGATAACAAAAAATAACATACACCAATGGGAAGAGCATTTGAATACCGAAAAGCCCGCAAGCTCAAACGCTGGGGCAACATGTCGCGCACATTTACGCGCATAGGCAAGGAAATCACTATCGCAGCAAAAGCCGGCGGTCCCGACCCCGACACCAATCCGCGTCTGCGCGCACTTATGCAGAACGCCAAAGCTGCAAACATGCCCAAGGACACCGTAGAGCGCGCCATCAAGAAAGCCACCGATAAAGACGCCCGCGACTACAAGGAAATCACATACGAAGGATACGGACCTTACGGAATCGCCATCTTCGTAGAAGCAGCTACAGACAACAATACCCGCACCGTTGCCAATGTGCGTTCATATTTCACCAAGCACGGCGGCACCCTCGGAACACAGGGTTCGCTCTCTTTCCTTTTCGACCACAAGAGCGTCTTCAAGATCAAACCCAAGGACGGCGTGAGCCTCGACGACCTCGAACTTGAGCTTATCGACTATGGCGTGGACGAGCTCGGACACGACGAGGACGAGGAAGGAAACGAACAGATTGTTCTCTACGGCGAATTCGAAGCATATTCGCAGATTCAGAAATATCTCGAAGAGAACGGTTTCGAAATCATCAGCTCAGAATTTGTCCGTATTCCGAACGACGTCAAGGACGTGACACCCGAGCAGCGCGAGAGCCTCAACAAGCTTCTTGAGAAACTCGAAGAGGACGAAGACGTGCAGAATGTCTTCCACAATATGCGCGAGGAAGACGCCGACGACGAAGAATAACAATCATAATTAGCATCATACAAGGAGGTTGTACCGGTACTTCACAGGTGCAGCCTCTTTTGTTATGCTGTCAGAGACTGCCGTTATGGAACAGGGCGGTCACTATTGTGAGCTGCGGGGGAAGCATGCCGTCGGACGACCACTGCAGGTCGATGCCGAATAGTTCCTTAAGTGTCTTGCCTACATCGAAGCCGTATGCTTCCAGCGACGGACGCACTTTCTCGGGGTGCAGGCACGGTTTGCCATCCTGACGGTTGCATTTTCCGTCCGGGCAGTAGAGGCACTTCCCGACATACGACATAGCTCTGCCGTTGTAGCGGCGCTCCATTTCCAGCAGTTCGTGCTCTATGCGCATGCGTTCGGGCAGGATAAGTTCCTGAGCCCGGTTGATGGGTATGTCTTTTTCCGCCGGTGTGACAGTGATGGCGAAAATGCGTACCCGAGCATATCGGCTCAGCCACGTGTCGGCGTCTTCGCCGAAGGGCGGGCAGCCCCACGACTTGCCATAGGCAGGACACTGGCGGCACAGCGCCAGAAAACGCGGCACATCCCTGAAACGCGAGATATACTCTGCTGTGCCGATGTCGGCATGACGCTGTTCTGCGGTGTACTTCATCAACTGATAAACTGCTGCGGAGGAGCAATGAGAAAGAGGCGTGTGCGCGCACGCGTCACGGCGGTGTAGAGCCAGCGGTAGAGTGCGAGCCCGAAGGCGTCGTCCGGGATATAGGCAAGGTCGACGAACACATTATGCCACTGCCCGCCCTGCGCCTTGTGGCAAGTGACGGCGTATGCGTATTTGACATTGAGCGCCGTCCAGTACGGATTGGAGCGCACTGCCCATGCGCGCGACTGCTGCGGCAGCGAGGCATACGGACCGTTGTCGGACATCAGGGCATGGTAGAAGGCATTTCGCTCCGCGGGGTTCTGCTGCGCATCGGGCGAGGCGAGGGTGTCGAGGAGTATCTTCATGTCGAAAGAGACAGTCTGCGAAGGGTCGTCGGGTGACGGCAGACTGATGCATACGTCGGCGAAGCGGTGGCCGAGAAAAACTTCCGTGCCATAGACCTTTTCGACAGTGACAATGTCGCCGTTGGCGATGAAGTCGACGCCCTGTGTTCGTTTGGGGAAATAATAGTTTTTTGAAACGATGAGCATGTCGCCGCGCGCCAGCTCTTCTTCGCGGTAAAGCACCTGAGAGCGGATGGCGGCGTTGTATTCCGCCGCACGCCGGTTGCTGCGCGTGATGAGTATGGTGTCGGCAGGACCGTTCTCGGCTCTGTCGTATGCCGACATTATCACATCGGGCAGGTCGGGACCTTCGACGACGGTGACATCGTCGCTCATGCTCAGATGGGGAACTGGCATGGTGTCGCCGGCGGCGCCGCGGGCAATCGCCGCCATCACTTTGCGCAGGCGTGTGGCATTGAGGAGGATGCCGGAGTCGGCGGCCTGACGCGCCGTTTCGGTGAGTGTCGCCGTCGTAACCTTCAGTCCCATTGCCCGGAGCACCTCGGCGTTCATCGCCGGAGAACGCTCGGCACCGACTGGCGGCAGCTGGGCTGTGTCGCCGATGAGTATGAGCCGGCAGTTATCGCCGGAGAAGACGTAGGTCACAAGGTCGTCGAGCAGATTGCAGCCATGCTCGTCGGCAGTGCCTATCATCGACGCCTCGTCGACGATGAAGACGGCGTTGCGGAGCTTGTTTTCGGCAGGTGCGGGCTCGCTGTAGCCGCCGGTAAAGGCGTCGGGGCTGTGCTTATATATCTTGCGGTGTATGGTGAAGACCGGATGTCCCTGCGAGTTGGCGCAGAATACTTTTGCCGCGCGTCCGGTGGGTGCAAGCAGCATCACATGTCTTTTATGACGTTCGAGCACGCGGACGAGAGCTCCCGTGAGCGACGTCTTGCCCGTACCTGCATAGCCGTTGAGGATGAATGCGCAATATTCAGGCGACTCGTTCAGGCAAAAACGCGACAAAGCGCCGACGACAGCTTTCTGCTGTTCGTTGGCGCTGTAAGGAAGTTCGAGAAGCACCTCCGCTGCGAATTGCGCGGGCTCCACTCTCAGTCTTCGAGATAATAGGTGATGTAGGTGACGACGCGTACGGTCTTGATGAAAGGCGTGTACTGGTCGCGGTCTTCGATGGAGAACTGTCCCTGCGATGCGGTTTTTATTTTGCTGAGTTCGCTGTGGGAGTCTTCGGCGAATTTGTCTGCTGCCTGACGCGCGTTGGCGGTGGCTTCGGCTATCATCTCGGGCTTGATGCTGTTGAGGTCGGTGTACTCGTAATATGTCTGGTAGTTGTAGTCGCCGGCAACAATTGCGATGCCGTTGCGCAACAGTTCGGTCTGCTTCTTTATCAGTTCGCGCACCTTGTCGACCTTCGACGAAGTGACGACAACGACATTTGTCACATTATAGCGGTAGCGTATATCGGGATTGGCATATCGTTCGGCTGCCTGATCGAAGACCTGCGGAGCGTTGACGGAAATCTCGTTTTCGTCGATTCCGTTGTCTTTGAGGAAACTGAGTATGGCATTGTTGCTTGCCTCGATTTTGTTGTATATCGTAGGAAGGTCGTTGCCGACTTCCTTGGTGACGATAGGCCATGTCACTTTGTTTGCCTGTACTTCTTTCTCGCACAGACCGCGGACGGTGACAATGCGGTCGCGGTTGGTGAAGTTGTCGATGGCGCTCTTGAGCGAGAAGCCAAGGATGACGATGGCAACGGCAACAAGTGCCGAAGAGATGATAGGAGAAGGTTTCATATCTTTCGTTTTAGTTTTACGATGCGAAGATAAGCAAAAATATTCAGAATGTCAAAGACCGCTTGTCGACGGTTTGGCTTTGGGC